>NZ_CP106881.1:2090000-2690000 GCF_023634805.2 Comamonas endophytica | reverse complement strand
GGACATTCTTCGCACCTTGGCGGCAATGCTCTTGGTGGCTTCGAAAACAGCGTGGAAGTAGTTCTCATCCAACAGCTCGGCACGGCAAAACTGCAGGACATCCGCATGCACGCCTCGTGCCGCCAGCGCTGCGGAAAGCCTACTGGCACGCTGCATGGCCTCGCTCAAGGTTTTCGCGGGTTGGGTACGGCCTACACGGCCATCATCTCGCACGTGATAGCCTGTCAACAACAGCACAGCATTCAAGCGCTGCCGCCTACTATCGAACAGTTGCGGATTTCCGGTGTAGCGCACTGGCGCCATCGCCCGGACGACCACCATGATGAGGTAGTTCCCAATCCCCTTATCGTTTTGTACCGAGGCAATCGCGTTATACAGGCGCTTCCACTTGGTGTTTGCTGCGTCTACATCGGGAATGCTCGCGTCTCCCAAGATGAAGGCAATCTCCTGCCCCGTAAGGCCATCGGCCGTGTCCCCTAGTACTCGAGCAACGGCTTCAATTTGCTGAGAAGAAAAGGGTTGAATTTTGTCCATGACACTACCTATTTAGCCGACTAATTACATATCTGCGTCAAGGCCGCAATGCTGCGACGCGTTTACCTATAGTGTGTTGACTGCTGCGCCCCAGTGGGCTACCCCTCGTCGAGCTTTTGACCTACACAATGAACAGCCCCGGGATTTGGCGAGGCTGTTTGGTTTAAGTCAGGCCACCACCTCGGTGTTCTGACTAGTGAGTTGCCGGTCGTAGTTTGCCTCAGCCTCGGCGGGCAGGATATAGCCTTGGCTGGTGCCTCCGCCAGGAAGCCCCACGCAAGCCATTCCACTCCAGCCCGGGAATACCCCATGGCAAAAAGCCCAAAAATCTATAAATTCACGCCCAGGCATTTGTAATGACAAATGTGCAAAACGAACAATTCATTCAAGGACGAGCCATGCCAGACCAAGTTGACGTTGCCAAGAAGCGTATCCGGGCCTCCTACGGCCGCTACCTTGAGGACTTCGCTGTCGGTGAGATCTACGAGCACCGTCCGGGCCGCACGATCACCGACAACGACAACATCCAGTTCTCGCTGATGACGATGAATTCGCATCCCATGCACTGCGATGCCAACTACGCGGCCAAGAGCGAATTCGGCCGCCTGCTGGTCAACAGCGGGCTCACGCTGGCGGTGGTGCTGGGCATGACGGTGAATGACGTCAGCGGCAAGGCCATCGCCAATCTGGGCTGGAAGGACATCCGCCTGACCGCGCCCGTCTTTGGCGGAGACACCCTGTACGCGGAGTCCGAAGTGCTGGAGGTGCGGCCTTCCAAGAGCCGCCCCACGCAAGGGATCGTGACGACACGCACCCGGGCCTACAACCAGAACGACGTGCTGATCATGGAGTTCGTGCGCATGTCGCTCGTGCCGCGCCGCGGCCACGGGGTCGACGACCTCTGAGGCTGCGCCACCGGTTTCCTGCAAGCGCACGAAGAGGCGCGAACCACTACAAACCTGGAGACAAGAGCATGAGAAACATCAAGGTATGGAAGGCAGCGGTTGCAGCCGGCCTGGCGGCAATGGCCAGCGCGTCATATGCGGCCTACCCCGACAAGCCGATCCGCATCATCGTCGGCTTCCCTGCGGGCCAGGCGACCGACGTGATCGCGCGGATGGTCGGAAAGAGCCTGCAGGACGCCCTGGGGCAACCCGTCATCGTCGAGAACAAGCCCGGCGCCTCGGGGATCATCGGCAGCGAGTTGGCCGCCAAGGCGCCGGCGGATGGCTACACCCTGCTGGTCGGCTCCAGCGGCACGATGTCGATCAACACCAGCCTGTTCACCAAGCTGCCCTACCACCCGCTGCGGGATTTCGAGCCGGTCACCATCCTGGCGAACGTTCCGCTGTTCCTGGCCGTGAACCCCAAGGTTCCGGCACAGACCGCTGGCGATCTTTTGAAGCTGGCGAAGCAGTCTCCAGGCAAGCTGAACTACGGCTCGGGCGGCAGCGGAGTGACCAGCCACCTGACGATGGAGCTGCTCAAGCACCAGCAGGGCGTCGACATCACGCATGTGCCCTACAAGGGCAGCCCGGCCGCCATCACGGACCTCATCGGCGGGCAGATCAACGCCATGATCGATACCGGCGCCGCCCTGATCCCGCATGCGCGCGGCGGCAAGCTGCGGCTGCTGGCGGTGGCGAGCGCCGAGCGCAACGCTGCGGCGCCCGAGGTGCCCACCATGATCGAGGCCGGCATGGGCAACTTCGTCGCGCCGGCCTGGATCGGCCTGGCGGTGCCCAAGGGCACGCCCAAGGAGGTCATTGCCACGCTGAACCAGGCGCTGGCGAACTCCTGGGCCAAGAACCCGGCGATCAAGGAACAACTGGCGGGCATGGGCGCGGAAGCTGCCGTGATGACCCCCGAGCAGTTCTCGAAGTACATCCAGTCCGAAATCGACAAGTGGGCGGTTGCCGTCAAAGTCTCTGGTGCAAAGGTGGATTGAAGCCATGACCGTATCCGATACCCAAATGATTGAAACCATCCGCATCTCGGAGCACCTGGCGGACTTCGCCCTGGGCTTCGATCTGGCAGCCGTGCCCAGTGAAGTGCGCACGCGGGCAACGCATCTGATGCTCGATGCCTTCGGCATTTCCCTGGCATCCACCCAGTGGGACTTCGCCCGGCAATCGCTGGCGGGCCTGCGCGAGCTGGCCGGCGATGGCGGCGACGTGCCCGTCATCGGCTACGGGCAGAACCTGCCGCTGCGCGACGCCGTGGTCATGAATGCCATCCTGATCCACGGCCTCGACTACGACGACACGCACCCTGCCGGCGTCATCCATGCGACCACCTCCGTGCTGCCTTCGGCGCTGGGCCTTGCCACGCGGCTGAAGGCCGATGGCCGGGCGGTGCTGCAGGCCTACCTGCTGGGCATGGAGACCGCGACGCGCATGGGCGCCGCGGCCAAGGGCGGGTTCCACCAGGTAGGCTTCCACCCCACCGGCTTGATCGGCACCTTCGGCTGCACCTTCAGCGCCGCCAATCTGCTGGGCCTCGATGCCAATGCCCTGGTGAATGCGCAGGGCGTCGCGCTGTCGCTGGCCTCGGGCAGCCTGGAGTGCCTGGAAGACGGCGCCTGGACCAAGCGCCTGCACCCGGGCTGGGCTGCGGCCTCGGGCATCACGGCGGCCACGATGGCCAAGCACGGTTTCGTCGGCCCGCGCGCCGCCTACGAAGGGCGCTTCGGCCTCTACCCCAGCCATCTGGGTGCGCTGAGCCAGAACTGCGACCTGTCGATGATCACGGCAGGCTTGGGAAGTGTCTGGGAAACCATGAACGTGGCCATCAAACCCGTGCCCGCATGCCATTTCACCCATGCCTTCGCGGATGCGGCCAGCATCCTGTCGAAGCAGTGGCACGGCTCGCCCATCGCCCGCATCGTGGCCAAGGTGCCGCCAGGCGCCATGAAGGCCGTGTGCGAGCCCGACGAGAAGAAGAAGCGCCCCAGCAACGCCTACGAGGCCCAGTTCAGCGTGCCCTATTCCGTGGCGACGGGCCTGCGCTTCGGCCGCTTCTCGCTCGATGCGCTGGACCCCGAGGCCTGGCAGGAGCCCGAGACCCTGGCGCTGGCGGCGCTGGTGCAGTGCGTGCCGGACCCCGAGGCCGACTTCCCGCGCTATTTCGGCGGCGAGGTCATCATCGAACTCGCCGACGGACGCATCCTGCAGCACGCGGAGCCCATCAACCGCGGCGCCCCCGGCCGCCCCATCAGCAACGAAGACATCGTCACCAAGTTCCACGAGAACGCGGCACGCGCCGTCAGCCGCAGCCATGCGGACAACGTGCTCAACGCGGTGCTCGGCATCGAGAAAACCACGGCAGTCCACCTGGCCGCCCTGCTCGGCCAGAAGGCCAAATAAGGAGATCATCCAATGAACGCACGCCCCCCCATCAGCCAGGACCTGGAACAGGAAGCCCTGATCCTGGAAATGCTCGACCGCTTCCTGGCGTCCGAGGTCAAACCCCATGTGCACCGGCTGGAGCAAGAGGACATCTACCCCACGGAGATCGTGGAGAAGATGAAGGAAATGGGCCTGTTCGGCTGCATCATCGATCCGGAATACGGCGGCCTGGGGTTGTCCACGACCACCTACGCGAAGATCATCGAGCGCATGTCCGCGGTCTGGATGTCGATTTCCGGCATCATCAATTCCCACCTGATCATGGCGATGGCGGTGCAGCGCTTCGGCACCGAGGAGCAGAAACGCGAGTTCCTGCCGCGCTTCGCGACCGGCGAGCTGCGCGGCGGCGTCGGCCTGACCGAACCCGATGCCGGCACCGACCTGCAGGCCATCCGCACCACCGCGAAGCTCGAAGGCGACCACTATGTCGTCAACGGCAGCAAGATGTGGATCACCAACAGCATGTACGGCAACTGCCTGGCGCTGCTGGTCAAGACCGATACCCAGGCGCAGCCGCGCCATAAGGGCATGAGCCTGCTGATCGCCGAAAAGGGCGAAGGCTTCATCGTCAGCAAGAAGCTGCCCAAGCTCGGCTACCGCGGCATCGACACCTGCGCGCTGAACTTCGACAACTACCGCGTGCCGGCCAACCGCCTGGTGGGCGGCATCGAAGGCCGTGGCCTGCAGCAGGTGCTGGGCGGCCTGGAGCTGGGCCGCATCAACGTGGCGGCGCGCGGCCTGGGCGTCGCGCAAGCCGCACTGGACGAGGCGGTGGCCTACGCCCAGGTGCGCAAGACCTTCGGCAAGCCGATCGCGGAGCACCAGGCGATCCAGCTCAAGCTCGGCGAGATGGCGACCCGCACGCAGGCGGCGCGGCTGCTGGTGTATGCGGCGGCCGAGGCCTTCGACCGTGGCGAACGCTGCGACATGGAAGCCGGCATGGCCAAATACTTCGCCACCGAGGCCGGCCAGGAGAACGCCCTGGAAGCCATGCGCATCTTCGGCGGCTATGGATACTCCAAGGAATACAACGTCGAGCGCCTGTACCGCGACGCCCCCTTGCTGCTGATCGGCGAGGGCACGAACGAACTCCAGCGCATCATCATCGCCAAGCAGCTGATCGAGAGGAACCCCGTATGAATGCCTTCGATGCCTCCCTCAAGGAAGCGGCTGCGGCCGCCGAAAAGAATGCCGCCCCCCTCCCGCTGGCCGGGGTGCGCATCATTGCCGTCGAGCAGTACGGCGCCGGCCCCTTCGGCACGCAGCACCTGGCGGACCTGGGCGCCGAGGTCATCAAGATCGAGAACCCCAAGGATGGCGGCGATGTGGGGCGCAGCGTCGGCCCGCATTACTTCGGGCCGGGCGACAGCCACTTCTACCAATCCTTCAACCGCAACAAGAAGAGCATCACGCTCGACCTGAAGAAGCCCGAGGGCATCGCCGTGCTGCAACGCCTGGCCGCGAATGCGGACGTGGTGTTCAACAACCTGCGCGGCGACCTGCCGGCGAAACTGGGCCTGACCTACGAGCACCTGAAGGCCGCCAACCCGCAGCTGGTCTGCGCCCACCTGTCGGCCTACGGCCGCACCGGCTCGCGCGCGGCCTGGCCCGGCTATGACTACCTGATGCAGGCAGAGGCCGGCTACCTGTCGCTGACCGGCGAGCCCGACGGCCCGCCGGCGCGCATGGGCCTGTCCATCATCGATCTGATGACCGGCACCACCGCCGCCATGGGCCTGCTGGCCGGCATCGTCGGCGCGCGCGCCTCGGGCGTCGGGCGCGACATCGATGTGAGCCTCTTCGACGTCGCACTGCATAATCTGGCCTATGTCGCCACCTGGTACCTCAATGCCGGTGTCGCCATCCAGCGCGAGCAGCGCTCCAGCCATCCATCGCTGACTCCGAGCCAGCTCTACAAGACGCAGGACGGCTGGATCTTCCTGATGTGCAACAAGGAGAAATTCTTCGACGTGCTGGCCGAATGCATAGGCAAACCGGAGTGGATCGGCTCCGCGCAGTACAAGGGCTTCAAGGAGCGCCTTGCCAACCGCGATCAGCTGACCCGGGAACTGGACGAAGCGCTGCAGCAACGCACGACCGAGGAATGGATGAAGGTGTTTGCCGGCAAGGTGCCCGCGGCGCCCGTCTATGACGTGCAGCAGGCGCTCGACAGCGGGTTCGTGCAGGAGCAGGAGCGCGTGCTGGAATTCCAGCACGGCAGCGGCCCGATCCGCATGGTGGCCTCTCCGGTGCGCGCTGGCGAACACCCCACGAGACCGGCTCCCGACATGGGCGCCGATACCGAGGAAATCCTGCAGAAGATGGGCTACGACGCCCAGGCCATCACGCGATTGCGCGACAGTTCCGTCATATGACATCCACCGCCTTGCCATCCATTTCCAGCTCCGCCGTCGTTCTGCGCAGCCAACCTCGCTATGTGCAGCTTGCGCAGACGCTGCTGCGCGATATCGAGAGCGGCCGCTACCCCGTGGGCAAGCAGTTGCCCACCGAGTTCGAGCTGTGCGAACAATTCGGCGTCAGCCGCTCCACCGCGCGCGAAGCCGTGAAGCGGCTGGTGGATCTGGGACTGGTGGTCAGGCAACCCCGCCTGGGCAGCATCGTCCAGGCGACCAAGGTGGTCACGGGCTACAGGCACAGCGTGGCCGAGGTCAGCGACCTGTACCAGTACGCCAACGAAACCACCCTGGTCATCGAAAGCCATGCCGAGGTCGCCATCGATCACCAGCTGGCGCAACTGGTCGAAGGAACCCCGGGAGAGATGTGGCTGCACCTGCGGGGCGTGCGCCATACCGACATGCAATCGCCGCCGATCTCTGTCACCCAGCTCTGGATCCACCCTGCATTCCGCTCGGTGCAAGGGCTCGTGGGCCCCTTGAAGGGTGCGGTGCATGCAGCCATCGAGCAGCAGTTCGGTGAGGTGATCACCGAGGTCCAGCAGGAAATCCAGGCGGTGCTTCTGACCCGGGAACAGGCCGACGCCCTGGGCGCCGAAGCGGGAAGCGCCGGCCTGCAGGTGACGCGGCGCTACCGCAACCGCCTCAACAAGCTGGTCGAGGCAGCGGTCAGCGTGCATCCCGCGGACCGCTTCAGCTACACCACCGTCTTGCGCCGCGAGTGGGGTGTTCCAGCCAACAAAGCCACCCAGCAGCCATGAAGAGCTGGCTGCCCCTGGCCATTACCCTTGCCATCCAGGCGATGGTGGCGATGGCACTGCTGACGCTGCCGGTGATGGCGATCGAGGTGGCCCAGACCCTGAACGTCAAGCCCGCCCTGGTCGGCCTCTACGTGGCGATCGTCTACATAGGCGCCATGGCGGCCAGCCTGGCTGCGGGCACTGCCGTGAAGCGATGGGGCGCCATCCGGGTCAGCCAGCTGGGGTTGCTGCTTTGCGCCGCCGGGCTGGCGCTGTGCATGCTGCCCCATCTGCCGGCCATGGTCGTGGGCGCCTTCCTGATCGGCCTGGGGTATGGCCCGATCACTCCGGCCAGCTCCCACCTGCTGGCGAAAACCACCAGCCAGCAGCACATGTCGCTGGTGTTCTCGGTCAAGCAGACCGGCGTGCCGCTGGGCGGCGTCCTGGCGGGAGCCGTCGTGCCGTCGCTGGCGGTGCAAATCGGCTGGCAGGCCGCATTGCTGTGCGTGGCGGCAGCCTGCCTGGGCTGCATCGCGCTGGCCCAGCCGCTGTGCAAGAGCCTCGATGACGACCGGGACCCGGGCCAGCGCCTGGGTTTCGGGAATCTGGCGGACCCCATCCGCCTGGTCTTGCAGCACCCTGCCCTGCGCAGGCTTGCCGCCTGCTCCTTCATGTTCTCGATGGTGCAGCTCTCGCTGACCACGTATCTGGCCACCTACCTGAACCTGACGCTGGGCTATGGCCTGGTGGCGGCAGGCGCCGCGCTCTCCTTCGCACAGGTCGGCGGCATGTTCGGCCGCGTGCTCTGGGGAGGAGTCGCCGACCGATGGACGGGCGCCCTGCCGATGCTCGCCGGGTTGGCCGTCCTCATGGCCGCCGCGGCACTGGCCACGGCCGCGCTGGGCCCCAGCCTGCCCTCCTGGCTCATCCTGCTGGTGCTGGTGGTCTTCGGCATGACGGCCATTGGCTGGAACGGCGTGTACCTGGCCGAGGTCGCGCGCCAGGCACCGGCTGGCCTGGCGGGAGTGGCCACGGGCGGCGCGCTGGCGATCACCTTCCTGGGCGTGGTGCTGGGGCCCCCGGTCTTCGGCGCCATCGCCGAGATCGCGGGCAGCTACCGCGCCGCCTATGCGGCGCTGGCCGTGCCCACGCTGCTGTGCGCGCTGAGCCTGGTCAGGAGGCGCCGCGCGGCGCCAGCGGTTCAGACCCCATGAAAAGGGCGGCACGCCCACGCCCCAAGCCATCCAAGGAGACAAGATGCCAGACCGCAGCTACCTATTCGTGCCCGGCGACCGCCCCGATCGCTTTGAAAAAGCCCTGGACACGGGAGCGCACGCCGTCATCCTGGACCTGGAGGATGCGGTCCAGCCCGAGCGCAAGGATGCCGCGCGGCAGAAGGTGGCCGAATGGCTGGCCGGCGCGGGCAGACCGGTCTACGTGCGCATCAATGCATTCGGCACGCCATGGCACATGCCCGATCGCGAGCTTCTGAAGCATGCCAGTGTCCGCGGCGTCATGCTCCCCAAATCCGAGGATCCCGGCCAGCTGCAGCAGCTGGCCTCCCTGCTGCAACCCGGCCAGACCCTGCTGCCACTGATCGAGACGGTGGAAGGCTGGTTCAACATCCAGGCGATCTCCCAAGGTCCCTGCGTGGAGCGCCTGGCCTTTGGCTCCGTGGATTTCATGGCGGATTCCGGCATTCAGGGCGACGGTGCGGAACTCGATGCCGTGCGCACCCTTCTGGTCCTGCATTCCAGGCGCGCGGGCCTGCTGGCGCCCATCGACGGGGTGTCCCTTGCCATCAACGACCAGGAACGGCTCAGGGCCGATGTCCTGCGGTCCAGGAAATGGGGATTCGGCGCGAAACTGTGCATCCACCCGGGCCAGATCACTGCCGTTCACGAGGGCTTCGCGCCCAGCGAGCAGGAAATCCAGTGGGCCCGCAAGGTTCTGCAGGCACTGGAAAAGGGCCAGGCAGGCGCCATTGCGGTCGACGGCAAGCTGGTCGACAAGCCCGTGATACTGCTGGCGCAAAGCATTCTGGCGGAGTGAGCGGCTGCCACCCAGGCCAATTGCCACCAGACACAGTCTCCGCCTGAGCCGGACCATCCCTTCGGGCGGCAAGGCACACGCGCCTGCATCGTTTCGCATCCCCGTGCACGCGCAGCACACCGCCTCTCTTCCAGGGATCGGCGGCTGTCTTTCCCCCTTGCATGCCTGGCACGGGCCGACGAATGCCTGCGCCACTATGCAGCGCCGTGTTCTTCCCACGGGAGGCGAACGCATCGCGACGCCGATGGAGTGGGACGGGCCACGGCTTCTGGCAGCGTCCATCTTGCCCAGCGGAAACCAATGCGTGTCCGGCAGCGCCTCCTGGCTGTATTCGTTTGGCCTGTCCGGCAGGGGCACGCATGGCGAACTGTTCAGCGACAGCACGCTGATCGTCGGCTTCGGCTTGGCCACGAACGCCAAGGGCGCGCCCAAGATCCTGGTGCGGACCAGCGGCAATGCAACCCAGGTCAGGGACGGCACGGGCCTGGGCGGCGCGCCCATCGTCAAGCCGGCGCGGCGCGTTTCCTGGCGGGAACTGCATTAGCGCGATTCACAGGAGGGCGATGCCAGCGCGGGAAGAGATACCGGCGGTGGCACGAGGACAACACAAGGAAGCAATGCACTTCATGAATCTTTACAATTGAATATAATTGAGATTGATTCTCAATCATTAACCCAACTGCGCAATGGCGCAGGACCGCATGGCCTTCCCCGGATCCGCTTCACCGATCGAAGCGCTATACAACAATCACCACTCCTGGCTGCTGTCCTGGCTGAGGCGCCGTCTGGGGGATGCGGGCGATGCGGCGGATCTGGCGCATGACACCTTCCTGAAGCTGCTGGCGTCCTCGCGCGGGGCGGCGCTGGGCGATGAGCCGCGCGCATTCCTCACCCATGTGGCCAAGGGACTGGTGATCGATCTGTGGCGCAGGCGCGAGCTCGAGCGCGCGTATCTGGAGGCGATCGCCCATCTTCCCCAGGCGCATGCACCCTCGCCCGAAACGCAGATGCTGGTCGTCGAGGCCCTGCTGCAGATCGACCGGCTGCTGGCAGGGCTGGCGCCGCGCACACGCGAAATATTCCTGCTGGCGCAGCTCGATGGCCTGACGCTGCAGCAGATAGCCGGGCAGATGGCCATGCCGGTGATCACGGTACGCCGCCATATCCACAAGGCCCTGGTCACCTGCATGAGCGCCCTGTGATGGCCGAAGCCGCCAAGGACCAGATCCTGCTGGGCGAGGCCGCGGACTGGCTGATCGCCCTGCACTATGAGAAGCCTTCGGCGCAGGACATGGCCGCGTTTCACCGCTGGCACGCGCAAAGCGGCGCGCATGGCGCGGCCTGGAGCCGGGCGCAGGCGATGCTTGGAGCCTTCGCGCAGGTGCCGCCGGAAGTCTGCAGGAAGGCGCTGGCCAGCCGGCCGCGGCCGGACCGGCGCAAGAGCCTGGGCCTGCTGGGCGCGCTGCTGGTCGCGGCGCCGGCCGGCTGGCTCGCATGGAAGGAGCTGTACTGGCGCGACTGGATGGCGGACCAGGTCACGGCCACCGGCGAGCAGCGCACGCTCGCCCTGCCGGACGGCTCGCAGCTGACGCTGAACACGGCCAGCGCGGTGGCCATCCGCTTCACCGGCGAGGCGCGGCGCGTGCGGCTTCTGGCGGGCGAGATCCTCGTCACCACGCATGCGGACCCATCGCCCAGCCACCGGCCGTTCCTGGTGCAGACCCGCCAGGGCACGCTGCGGGCGCTGGGCACGCGCTTCAGCGTGCGCCAGCTCGACCAGCGCAGCACGCGGGTTGCGGTCTTCGAGCATGCGGTGGCCATCAAGACGGTTCAAGGCGGGGCCGCAATGGTTCCCGCAGGCCAGGCCGCGGACTTCGGTGCCGGCGATATCGGCGCCTTCACGGCGGTGGAGCCCAGCGCCGCGCTGTGGGAGCGCGGCATGCTGCTGGCCAGGAACATGCGCCTGGCCGACGTGGTGGCCGAGCTGGCGCGCTTTCGCAGCGGCGCCGTGCACTGCGCCCCGGCCGTGGCCGGGCTGCGGGTGTCGGGCGCGCTGTCGCTCAAGGACACCGACGCCAGCCTGGCGCTGCTGGCGCAGTCGCTGCCGGTACGCATCATGTTCCTGGCTGGGGGCGCCATCGGCGTGGGGCCGCGCCAGTAGGAATATTTGCGCCGGGGGTGATCACTTTTGCGCTCTCGTCCGGTGTACATGGCAACGGCACTTCGAAAGCAAAGGCCGGCATCCCCAATCACAAGGACGAGAAGCAATGAGACCCCTGCAACAACGCAGCCCCTGGCCCAGCGAGCGCTTTGCGCTGGCCATCCTCACCGGCGCCCTGCGCGCCGCACTGGGCAGCGCCGCCATCGGCATGACGCTGGCCGCGCCCGCGGCGCTGGCAGCCGAGCCCTCCGCCGGCGCGCAGCACCATGCCATCGCGGCAGGCCCGCTGTCCGACGTGCTGGCGCAATACGCCGCGGCCACCGGCGTGCAGCTGGTCTTCGAGCCGGCCCTGCTCGCCGATCGGCGCAGCGCCGGGCTGCAGGGCCGCTACACCGAGGCCGAGGGCTTCGCGCAGCTGCTGCGCGGCAGCGGCTACGAGGCCGTCCGGCAAGGCCAGACCGGCTATGTGCTGCGCCGCTCGGCCACGCCCGTTGCATCCACCACCACGCTGGATGCCGTCACCGTCACCGCCGCGGCAGTGCCCAGCGGCACCACCGAAGGCAGCGGCAGCTACGCGGCGCGCAGCTCCAGCACCAGCAGCAAGCTGAACCTGTCGCAGCGCGAGACGCCGCAGACCCTCACGGTGATCACGCGCGAGCAGCTGGACGATGCCGGCCTGACCACGGTGGACGACGCGCTGCGCGCGGTGAGCGGCGTTTTTGCATTGGACGGCGGCAGCATCGGCAGCAATTTCTACAGCCGCGGCTTCAGCCTGCAGGCCCAGGTCGACGGCATGAACACGCCTGCCGGCATCGACAGCGGCAACCGCTCGCCGCTGTATGACACGGCCTTCGTGGACCGCGTCGAGGTGCTGCAGGGCGCGGCCGGGCTGCTGACCGGCGCCGGCAGCCCGGGCGGCACCGTCAACATGGTGCTCAAGCGCCCCACCAGCAGCTTCCAGGCGCAGGCCGAGGTGCAGGTGGGATCGTGGAACGAACGCCGCGTGGTCGGCGATGTGTCGACCCCGCTGACGGAGTCGGGCCACGTGCGCGGCCGCCTGGTGGCGCTGGCGGACAAGAGCGACTCCTTCACCGACTATGTCTACCGCGACCGGCAGGCGCTCTACGGCATCGTCGAGGCGGACCTGACGTCCACCACCACGCTCAGCGCCAGCGTGCTGACGCAAAAGGACGAGAGCCGCGGGCATTTCGGCGTGCCGTTCGCGGCCAATGGCAGCGATGCGGGATTGTCCCGGTCGTCGTTCTGGGGCGATGCCGACCACCGCTCGGTCCGCGACTACACGATCTACACCGTGGGCCTGACGCAGCAGCTGGGCGACGAGTGGAGCCTCAAGGCCAACTACTCCTGGCAGAAGACCGACAACGACATCCACCACTTCAGCAGCCTCTCGGGCGGGCTGAACCCCGCCACCGGCGCCGGCCTGTCCATCGGCAGCCGCCAGACCGATTATTTCTCGGTGCTGCACAGCAACGTCGTGGACGTGTATGCCTCCGGCCCCTTCGAGCTGCTGGGACGCAGGCATGAGCTGACGGTGGGCCTCAACGGCACCAGCGTGCGCGACGAGAACAACGGCACCGGCTACTCCGGCGCGACGCCCATCAATGTCAACACCTTCGATCCCGCGGCGCTGGGACCGATCCGGGGCGGCACGCCCTCGCGCGCCCATACCAAGACCCGGAACCTGGGCATGTACGGCGTGGCGCGCTGGAGCCTGACGGACGCGCTCAAGCTGATCACCGGCGTGCGCGTGAGCGACTACCGGCGCACCAACGTCGTCACCGGCGCCGTGTCGCCCCAGGAGACCGGCGAGGTCACGCCCTATGCGGGGCTGGTCTACGACATCAACGCGCAGTACTCGGCCTATGCCAGCTACTCGGACATCATGAATCCGCAGGCCAACCGCAGCAAGGACGGTGAAGTGCTGCAGCCCGTGACGGGCAAGAACTACGAGCTGGGCGTCAAGGGCGAGCTGCTGGACAAGCGCCTGAATGTGTCCGCTGCCGTGTTCCACCTGGCGCAATCGGGCCTGGCGGTGGTGGACGATTCGGTGCCGAACAACCCCAGCAATGCCTGCGGCGGACGCTGCTACACCGCCGCCGGCAAGGTGGTGAGCCAGGGGCTGGACCTGGGTGTGAACGGGCAGATCCGCCCCGGGCTCAACCTCGCCGCCGGCTACACCTATACCAGCGCGGAATATATCGAAGGCCCGCAAAAGGACCAGCGCTTTCGCACCGAGCAGCCGCGCCACAGCTTGCGCGTGGCGGCCAATTACCAGCTGCCCGGCACGCAATGGTCGGTGGGCGGCAATGTCGCGGCCACCGGCAGGAGCTACAAGAGCGGCGGCACGGGCGCGGCGGCCTGGACCATCGAGCAGGGCTCGCTGGTGCTGCTGGGCCTGCAGGCGAAATACCGCATCACGCCGCAGACACAGCTGAACCTGGCGGTCAGCAATCTGGCGGACCGCAGCTACCGCCATCTCTACGGCCGCGAGTACGCGCCCTACGGCGAGCCGCGCAAGTTCACGGCCAGCCTGCGGCACGACTTCTGATGGCGGCCATGATGAGGAACACCAGGGCCGTGGCCGCGGCGCTTCTTGCCGGAGCGCTCACCTTCGGCGCCTGGGCGCAGGAGGCGCAGCCGGCCGCACCTCAGCCGGCCACGCCTCAGCCGGCCGCGCCCGGCTACGTCATGCCCTCGACCCAGGTCTGGGACATGGCTTCCGCCAGCGGCGAGATGTACCGCATCTTCGTCTCCGCCCCATCGGGCGGCGAGCCGCCCAAGGGCGGTTATCCGGTGCTGTACGTGCTGGACGGCAACGCCTATTTCGGCTCCTTTGCGCAGGCGCGCTGGGTGCAGGAATACCTGCCGGTGGGCAAGGCGATCGTGGTCGGCGTCGGCTACCCCGGGGACAAGGCCTGGGACGTGCGCCGCATGAACGACTACACGGCGCAGCTGCGCGATCCGCCGCCGCCCGAAACCCGGGCCTTCGCGAAGTACGGGAGCGGCGCGCGCAAGGAGTTCCTGGACTTCATGACCGGGCCGCTGCGCGCCGAGATCGCGCGGCGCCATCCCGTCAACCCCGAGCGACAGTCGCTGTTCGGCCACTCCTTTGGCGGGCTGTTCGCGCTGTATGCGCTCTACGAGCGTCCCGAGGCCTTCCAGGCCATCGTCGCGGCCAGCCCGTCGATGGAGTGGAATGCGCAGAACATCCTCGATGACGAGCGCGCGTTCACCGAGAGGATGATGGCGGGAAAGATCGCCAGGACCAGCCGCCTGATGGTGGTCGTGGGCGACCGCGATGCCGATGGCGACCCGGAATCGGGGCGGCTGCTGGCAGACCGGCTCGAGCGCCTGTCGGGCTGGGGCCTGCGCGTGCGCCTGCGCCGCTACCCCGAAGAGGTGCATGCCAGCGTGCCCGCGCAGTCGGTCAACGACACGCTGCGGTTTGCCTTCGAGCTGCGCTGAAGGCCCCGTGCAGGGCGCCCGGCGCGGGCTCACTGCACCAGCTTGAGCACCTCCTGCAGCTGTTCCAGCCCCACCGGCTTGACCAGATGCGCGTCCACGCCGGCGTCCATGGAACGCTGGCGGTCCTCGGGCTGGCCCCAGCCGCTGACCACCACCAGGGTGGGGCACTGCGCGCCATGGGCCGCGCGCAGGCGGCGTGCCAGCTCGTAGCCGTCCATGTCGGGCATGCCGATGTCCAGCAGGACCAGGCCGGGAGTGAATTCGGCAGCGGCCTTCAAGCCCGAAGCGCCGTCATGCGCAGTGCGCACCTCCATGCCCAGCAGGTCCAGCAACATGCTCAGGCCCTCGGCGGCATCGACGTTGTCGTCCACCACCAGCACGCGTCTGCGCTCCAGCGCGGGCACGTCAGCCGGCCCCAGGAACGGGGCTGGCGGCTCGGGCAGCGCGGGCGCCAGCAGCAGCGGCAGGCGCACGGTGAACACGCTGCCCTGCCCCGGGCCGGCGCTTTGGGCCTCCACGCTTCCACCCTGCATCTCGACCAGGCCGCGCACCAGCGTCAGGCCGATGCCGATGCCGCCCTGCGCCATGTTGGAGGTCTGCGCCGCCTGGGCGAAGAGGTCGAAGATGCGCGGCAGCATGTCCTGGGAAATGCCCCGGCCGTTGTCCTCGACGACGATCAGCGCATCGTTGCCGTCGCGCTCGGCGCGCAGGCAGATGCGCCCGCCCTGGTCGGTGTATTTGGCGGCGTTGTTCAGCAGGTTGGCGATGATCTGGGACAGGCGCACCGGATCGGCATGCACCCTCAGGACTTCGCCCGGCAGGTCCAGCACCAGACGGTGGTGGCGCGCGTCCAGCAGCGGCCTGCAGGTATCGACCGCGCCATGCAGCGCCGCGGCCAGCTCCACCGGTTCGGGCCGCAGCTCGACCTTGCCGCCGGAGATGCGCGAGACCTCGAGCAGGTCATCGACCAGGCGCACCATGTGGTCGACCTGGCGCTGCAGCATCGGCAGCAGCCTGGCCACGGTGGCGGGGTCCCCCTGCGACAGCTGCAGCACGTTCAGGCCACTGCGCACCGGCGCCAGCGGGTTGCGCAGCTCGTGCGCGAGGATGGCGAGGAATTCATCCTTGCGCTGGCTCGCCTGGCGCTGCTCGAGCTCGAAGCGCTGGCGCTCCGAGATGTCCTTGAACAGCACCGCCACCTGGTGCTCCCCGGGCGCGCCGATGCGAAAGGCATAGACGTCGTAATAGCGGTTGAGCGCCTCGGCGGGGAACTCGAAGCGGCGCGATTCGCCGGTCTTGGCGATCTCGCCATATACCTCGAACCACCATTCTTCGTGCTCCGGCGCGATGGCACGCATCGAGCGTCCCACGGCGTCCTGGATGCCGGTGTGCCGCTCGAATGCCTGGTTGACCTCCAGGAAGATGTAGTCGCTGCCCTTGCCTTCGGCATCGAACTCCATGCGGATGACGCAGTAGCCCTCGTCGATGGAGTCGAAGAGCGTGTGGTAGCGCTGCTGGCTCAGGCGCAACGCCTGTTCGGCCTCCTTGCGCGCCGTGATGTCGCTGGCCGCGCCGAACCATTCGACCACTTCGCCGTCGGCATCGAGCACCGGCATGGCGCGCGAATGCGCCCAGCCCATGCTGCCGTCGACGCGGATCACCGGGTGCTCCATCTCGAAGACGCTCTTTTGCTCCACCGCCTCGCGGATGGCCTGCCGCACCGCGGGCTGGTCCTGATCCGGGATGTACCGGCCCATCCAGTGGTCGGTGGGCGCATGCACGTCGGGCAGGAAGCCGCGCCCCTGCAGGTGCCGGATCTCGCTCCAGTCCGGGCCCATGCAGTAGACGACCTCCGAGGTGGCCCCGAGAAAGAGCCGCAGGCGTTCCTCGTTCTCGGCCACGGCTCTGTGGTAGTCCTGGCGCTCCAGGTAGTCGCCCGCCTGGTGCGCCAGCAGCTGCAGGATGCCGATTTCGGCCTCGCCGGGCATGGCGGTCCAGGGATAGAACAGCGCCAGCATGCCCAGCAGTTCGCCCGTGCGGGTACGCAGGGGCAGCGACACCACCGACTGCAGCCCGGCCTCGCGCAGCAGCTCGAGCCATGGCCGATGTGCGGCAGGAGCCTCGTCCAGGCCGTCGAGCCGGGGGGTATGCAGGTGGGATTGCTGCAGGGCGGCCGCGGCAAGGGCCGCCGCGTCCCTGGCACACGGCGAGCGCAGCAGCGCGGCGGCAGCGGCGTCGAGCTGGCAGTCCAGGAACTCGGGAGTGTCGCGTTGCGCACCGAAGACATGCAGGCTGCCGGCGCCGGCATAGGCCAGGGTGGTGGCGGCCTCGAGCACGCGCTGCAGGCAATCGTGCCGGTTGCTGGACTGGCGCGCGCAGTAGATCGCCACCTCGTGGAACTTGGTGATCACTTCAAGGGCGCGCTCGGTGGCGCGCAGACGTTCATACATGCACAGACTCCTGGGGGGCATGAAGGGCCGGCGCGTCCCATGACATCTCGCGGGCATTGAACCGGATTATCCATGGATGTAAACCCTTAGCGCTTGCCCCGTGCACTGCCCTCGCGCAAAGGGCATCCGTGCCTACAGCAAGGCCGGCGGCCACAAGCGAGCGTACGGCGGCTGCGGGACCCCCTAGAATCCAGGCATGCAAATCTACTGGGCGCTCTGGGCAGGTGTCTTGGCTGCGCTCATCGCGGCCGCCACCTGGATCGAATACAACGGCATCGTGCGCCGCATCGACGGCGCCAACGGCTTCATTTTGCTGATGATCGGCATCACCTGCGCCATGACGCTGCCGCTGGGCGGCGCCATCGCCTGGTATTTCGAGGGCTTCGCCACCGCCGCCAAGGTGGTGCTGATCACCGGCGCCGGGCTGGGCGCGGCGTTCTGGGTGGCGCTGCGCTGGCTTGGCGCCCGCGCCAAGCGGCCCCATTGACAGCCGCTCAACAGCCCGTGCCCGGGCGGCGCAACAGATAGATATCCATGATCCAGCCATGCTCCTGGCGCGCCTGCGCGCGCCGGGCGCTGATCTCGGCCGCCGCCTGCGGCAGCCGGCCGTGCAGCAGGATCTGCTGCGGCATGCCCAGATAGGCGCCCCAATAGATTTCCACATCGGGCAGGTGCACCTGCTCATAGGAGCACTGCCCGTCCAGCATCACCACCAGCGTGCCGATGCACTCGGGCCAGCCCTGGTCGCGCAGCTGGCGGCCCGTCGTGACCAGAAAGGGCGCGCCGATCTCATTGAGCGCGATGCCATGCGCGCTGCACAGCACCTGCATCGAGCTGATGCCCGGCACGACGCGCACCTGCGCCGCAGCCAGCCCCAGGCGCGCGGCAATGCGCAGGGTGCTGTCGTAGAGCGCCGGGTCGCCCCAGACCAGCAGCGCCACGCGTCCCGTGCCCGCGGGCAGATGCGCGCTCAGGCTGGCCTGCCAGCGCCGGGCGATGGCGTCGTGCCATTCATCGACCTGCTGGCCATAGTCGTCTCCCTGCTGGCGCCGCTGGGGCATCTCGAAATGCGCGATGCGCTCGTCGCCCACGCCCAGCTGCTGCAGCATGGTGAGGCGCACCTGCGCCAGCTCGGCCTTGTTCGCCTCCTTGTGCGGCAGCAGCACCAGATCGGCGTTGCGGATCGCGTTCTCGGCTTCGCGCGTGAGGTGATCGGGGTTGCCGGTGCCGATGCCGACCAGGAACAGCTCCAGCATCAGAGGCCCTCGCCGGCCGTTGGAAACCGCGGCGCCTCGCCGCGCGGGCGGTAGCGCCGGTCGTAGTCGTTGGCGTAGAGGCGGCTCAGGCCGAAGCCCTCCTGGCTCAGCGTGGAGCCGACCAGTATCAGCGCGCTGCGCTGCAGTGCATTGCCCTGCGCGGCCGCCGCAATCCCGCCGACACGCGTGCGCACGATCACTTCATCGGGCCACGAGGCGCGCCAGACGATGGCCGCCGGGCAGTCCGCGCCATAGTGGTCCAGCAGCTCGCGCTGCACCTGATCGGCCACATGCACCGACAGGTGGATGGCCAGCACCGCGCCGGTGGCGGCAAAGGCCGCCAGGGTCTCGCCGCCGGGCATGCTCGACGCGCGCCCCGAGGTGCGCGTGAGCACCACCGACTGGCACGACCCGGGCAGCGTCAGCTCCGCGCCCAGCGCCGCCGCGGCGGCGCTGAACGAGGGCACGCCGGGCGTCACGGTATAGGGAATGCCCTCCTCGCGCAGGCAGCGCAGCTGCTCGCCCATCGCCGACCAGATGCTCAGGTCGCCCGAATGCAGGCGCGCCACGTCCTGGCCCCTGGCATGGGCTTCACGCATTTCGGCAACGATGTTCTCGAGCGACAGCGGCGCGGTATCGACCAGATGCGCGCCCGGCGGGCAGTGCGCCAGCAGTTCGGTGGGCACCAGCGAACCGGCATAGAGGCACACCGGGCTCGCGGCCAGCAGGTCCCGGCCGCGCACGGTGATGAGATCGGCGGCGCCCGGGCCGGCGCCAATGAAGTGGACTGTCACGGATGAACTCCTGTTTCTGAATATTCTTGCGGCAGCGCCAGGCCGGCGATGGCCAGCGTGGCTAGCCGGTCTGCCGACACGATGCGTCGCAGCAGCAGATGGGCCTGCGCTCCCTGCTGGCGCGCGGCATGCAGCGCCAGCGCCTCGCAGACGCTGCCGGTGGCAAAGCGCGCCACCAGGCGGGGCGATGCCGAAGGCGTATCGATGGACGCAATGGCGTTTTCGGGCCAGGCACTGCAACCGGCCTCGGGTACCGCGGCGCTGCGCCAAGCCTCGAACTCGTGCCAAGCCGGGGTCTCGCGCCTGGATTGCAGCAACGCGAAATGCCATTCGCCCTGCGATGGCTGCGCGCAGGCCTGTGCCCAGCAGCTGGCAAAGGATTGCCGCTGCGCCGCGGCGCGCCAGCCCCAGCCGGCGAAAAGCGGCCTCATCGCTGCCACACCCACTGCACGACGGGCCGTGCCGCCTGCCACGATTGCATGCTGCCCAGCGGCACCGCCTCGCTCCACTGCAGCTGCAGCAGCTGCCCGCCGCAGGTGCGGTGCAGCGCCATCAGCAGCGCCTGGGTTTCCAGCGCCACGGCATTCACCACCAGGCGCCAGGGTGCCTGCAGTTGCGCGCACAGCGCATCGAACAGCGCGCGGTCAAAGCCGCCGCCCACGAACACCGCCTGCGGCGCGGGGCCGAGCCGGGGCAGCAGCGCCAGCGAGTCGCCCTGCAGCACCTGCAGATCCACCGCGTGGCGCGCGGCGTTCTGCGCGATATTGGCGACGCGCGCCGCATGCTGCTCCACGCACACTGCCGTGCCGCCCGCCAGGCACCATTCGACGGCCACCGAACCCGAACCCGCGCCCAGATCCCACAGCCGCTCGCCGCGGCGCGGCGCGAGCGCCGCCAGCGTCATCGCGCGCACGGGGCTCTTGGTGATCTGGCCGTCATGCGCAAAGCTGTCGATGGAGCGGCCCGGCACCTGCACGAAGCCCTGGCCGCCGCGCGCGTCGAAGGCCGCGGCCACGGGGGCTTCTACCCGAGCGCCCACAAGCTCCTGCGCCCTGCCTTCGCGCACCGTCTGCGCATCGCTGCCGGCCTGCGAGACCAGCCACATCGGGCTCTCGCCCCAGCCCTGCTGCTGCAGCCACGCGGCCAGCTCCGATGCCGCCGCGCCGTCGCGCAGCAGGCAGATAAAGCGCTGCCCCGGCGCCAGCAGCGGTGTGAGATGTTCGAAGCTGCGCGCATGCAGCCCCAGGCAACGGGTTTGCTCCTGCGGCCAGCCCAGGGTGCCCGCAATCCACGAGAATGTCGAGGGCTGCGGATGGTTGCGCCACTCGCCGGGCGCAAGATGCCGGGCCAGCGACGTGCCCGCGCCGAAATGAAAGGGATCGCCCGACACCAGCACCGCGACGCGCGCCTGATGGCGCAGCTGCAGCACCGGCGCGGCGCTGAAGGGCACGGGCCAGGCCTGGCCGCGCGCGCCGACCCCGGCCAGCGCGAGGTGGCGCGGGCTGCCGAACACCACGCTGGCCGCATCGAGATCGCGCCGGGCGGCGGCGCTCAGGGCCTCCAGGCCGGATGGATGAATACCAATGATTGAAAGCCACGCATCGGCCATGCCACAGGTTCTCCTCTTAGGGGGCACGCTGGATGCCCATGTTCTGTCGACGCTGCTGCAGGCCGCGGGCGTGCGCGCCATCTATTCCTATGCGGGCGTGACGCAGACGCGCCGCACCCCGGCGCTGCCCACGCGCGTCGGCGGCTTTGGCGGCGTCGAGGGGTTGGTGCAGTATCTGCGGGAGCAGCGCATCACGCAGGTGATCGACGCCACCCACCCCTTTGCCGCGCAGATGAGCCGCAACGCCATCGGCGCCTGCGCAGCGCTGGGCATTCCCCTGCTGGCCATGGAGCGCCCGGCCTGGCAGGCCCAGCCCGGCGACCAGTGGCAGCATGTGCCCGACATGGCGGCCGCGGCCGAGGCACTGGCCCCGCATATGCAGCGTGTGTTTCTGGCCATCGGCCGCAAGCAGCTGGCGGCATTTGCACCGCAGGCCGCGCCGCGGCGCTTCGTGCTGCGCATCATCGACAAGACCGGCGAGCCCCTGCCCCTGCCCGCATCGAGCTACGAACTGCTGATCGCGCGCGGGCCGTTCGCACTGGCCGACGAACGTGCCCTGCTGCAGCGCCATGCGATCGACTGCATCGTCAGCAAGAACGCCGGCGGCGCCGACACCTACGCCAAGATCGGGGCCGCGCGCGAACTGGGCGTTCCGGTCGTGATGGTGGACCGCCCGCAGCTGCCCGCGCGCCTGCGCTGCGAAACGCCGCAGCAGGCCATGCAGTGGCTGGCCGGCCAGCGCTGAGGGTTCAAGCATCGGGATAGCTGCGCGGCGTGTAGACATGGCGCCCCACCCTGCGCGTCAGGCTGCTGCCGACGATCACCACCGTGCGCATGTCGGCCATATCGGCTTGCACCTGCGCCAGCGGCAGCACGTCGAGCGTCTCGTCGGCCCGGCTGACATTGCGCGCGAAGCAGACCAGCCGCCCGGGCTCGCACTCCTGCTGCAGCACCCGCAGCGCGCGCGCGAAGCCCTCGGGCCGCGACCTGGAGCAGGGGTTGTAGAACGCCATGGCGAAATCCGCCTGCGCCGCCAGGCGGATGCGCCGCTCGATCACGGCGGCCGGCTTGAGGTTGTCCGACAGGTTGATGGTGCAGAAGTCATGCCCCAGCGGCGCGCCCAGGCGCGCGGCCGCGGCCAGCATGGCGGTGATGCCGGGCTGCACCTCGATATCGACCGCAGCCCAGCGCTGGCGCTGCTCCGGCGTGGCCATGTCCAGCACCTCGAATACCGCGCTGGCCATCGCGAACACCCCCGGGTCGCCCGAGGACAGCATCAGCACCTGGCGCCCGCTGGCCGCCAGATCCAGCGCCTGCCGCGCGCGCCCGAGTTCCTCGCGGTTGTCGCTGGCATGCAGCCGCAAATGATCCATGCCGGCCAGCCGCTCTACATAGGGAAAATAGCCAAAGGCATCGGTGGCCGCGGCAATGCTGGCGCGCACCTGGTCGGTGACCAGCGCGGCATCGCCGGGGCCCAGGCCCACGACAGTCAGGCGTCCAGTCGTCATGCGTCGCGCCTCACATGTCATTGGCCGGGCGCCGGCCCTGGCCGTGCACGATCACGATGGAGAAATACGGACAGCGCTCGGGCGCCGCATGCAGCGGCATGACCTGCTGGTCGGCCATGGTGCCGTTGATCACCAGCCAGGCCTGCGCAAGCTTGCCCTGCTCGGCCAGCAGCGCGCGGATGCGCCCCAGGTGGCGGCCGACCTTCATGATGACCAGCGCGTCGGAGCGCGCAATGTGCTCGCGCAGCGGCGCGTCGGGCAGCGTCGCCGGCAGCACGCTCAGCACATCGTCGCCCCAGGTGACGGGAATGCCCGTCGCATGCCAGCAGCCGACCATGCCCGGAATGCCGGCCAGCACCTCCACCTCCGCCCCCGCCTGGCGCAGCCGCACATACAGGTGCATGAACGAGCCATAGAGAAAGGGGTCACCCTCGCACAGCACGATCACGTCTTCGCCCTGCGCCAGCTGCGTCAGCCGCGTCTGCCAGTCGAGATAGAAATCCGACAGCTGCGCGATGTAGCGCGGGTCGTCGTGCGGAATCTCGGTCGTGAGCGGGTACTCCATCGGGTACTCCGTCACTTCGGCATGCAGCATGCCGTTCACGAGCTGCCGTGCCTTGCCCGGGTGGCCGCGCTTGCGGAAATAGGCGACCTGGCGCGCATTGCGCAGCAGCCGGTCGGCCTTCACGCTCATCAGTTCGGGATCGCCCGGGCCCAGCCCGACGCAGATGATCTTGCCGCGGTTCATGCGCTGCTCCTCACTCGGCCGGCGAGGCCAGCGCATTGACCGCGGCGACGGTGATGGCCGAGCCGCCCAGGCGCCCCTGCACGATGGCAAAGGGAATGCGCCCCCACTCGCGCAACGCGTCCTTGGACTCCGCCGCGCCGACGAAACCCACCGGGCAGCCGATGATCGCCGCGGGGCGCGGGCAGGCCGGGTCCTCGAGCATGTTGAGCAGATGGAACAGCGCCGTCGGGGCATTGCCGATGGCCACCACCGCGCCACCGAGCCGGTCGCGCCACAGCTCCAGCGCCGCGGCGCTGCGCGTGTTGCCGATCAGCGCCGCCAGCGCCGGTACATGCGGGTCCTGCAGCGTGCAGACCACCTCGTTGCCGGCCGGCAGGCGCTTGCGCGTGATGCCTTCGCTGACCATGCGCGCATCGCAGAGGATGGGCGCGCCGCGCTGCAGCGCGGCCTCGGCGGCGGCGGCGAAATCGGGCGAGAAATGGATATGCGCGGCCAGCTCCACCATGCCCGCGGCATGGATCATGCGCACCGCCACGCGCTCTTCCAGCGGAGTGAAGCGCGCCAGATCGGCCTCGCTGCGGATGATGCGAAAGGATTGCCGGTAAATCTCTTCACCGCGCGTTTCATAGGTATGGGTCATGGAGCAGTCTTGTTATCTCCGCTGGCGCTCTGTCGGCAGCCACGGAGGAAATCGGGGTGCGGGGCGCATTGCCGCGGCTGATATGCAGCAGCGCCTTGCCACCGGCATCGGGGCCCGCGCAAAGCACGGCCGAGGCTTCGGCAGGCAGCGCGCAGAACTTGGCGCAGCCGCTGACATGCAGATGCCGGTGGCGCGGCACATCGCCGGCAAGCGCCAGTGCCAGGGTTTGCGCTGCCACCAGGCCCTGGGTGCAGCGCGGCGCGCCGGTGCAGGCGGACACGCGCAGGCGCGCGTCATCGGGACGGGTGATCCAGTGCGCAGCATCCAGCGGGGTGATGGCGCGATCGGCCAGCAGCAGCGAACGCCAGGGCGTGACGCGCAGTTCGGCATCCGCGGGCAGTTGCCTTGCCAGCTCCTGCATGGCCGCGGCATCGATGCGGCCCAGCGGCGCGCCCAGCACCTGGCCATGGGCGGCATGCGGGCCGGGGAGCAAGGGATCGGCGCGCTGCATCAGCGCCGCGTGCAACGGCGCCCCTACCTGCGGCGTGCGCTGGGCCAGCAATCCGCGCAAGCGCGTGGGCGCGGGCGCCGTCGTCATGCGTTCGCGCGCAAACCAGAGAGCCAGCTGCACGGCGGCATCCACGGCCTCTTCGGCGCGCGCAAAGCCATGCCATTGCGCCGTACCGCCCAACGCCAGGCCGTAACCCGCATCTTGGTCCACCCAGAGCTGAAGGTCCGCGCCAATGCTCTGCATGCGCCGCGCCGGATCGTCCACCAGCAGCCCGAATTTGCTGGGCAGCGCCTGCAGGCCGGCACGCGCCAACGCCGCCGGGCTCAGGTGTTCGATCGCGGCCTGCGACAACTGCCGCGCCAGCGCATGGGTGGCATCACCGCGCCGGTACAGGGCCGTGCAATGCACCGCCGGCGCGAGATCGGCATCGGCGTCGGCAGGCACCAGCCCGGCCTCGATCAGCCGTGCGCGCACGACCGGCAGCTGCGCCGTGCCCACGCCGCGCAGCTGCACATTGCCCAGCCGCGTCAGTTCGATCTGCGGATGCGCATGCGCCAGCGCCGATACCGCCAGCACGCGCCACTGCGCGGCGCTGACGGCCGCGCAGTGCGGACGCACGCGCACGATCCAGCCGTCCTGCGCGCGCATGGGCTGCCAGGCAGTGGGGCACCAGCCCTGGACCTGGATGGACTGCGTCATGGGGAAATGGGCGCGCCGTGCGGCGTATCGACGCCCGGCGCAGGTCCTGCCCATGCGGACGGACAGCCAGATGCTTGCTGCATGCAAAATCAATCGTCAGTCGGGCCGCTTCCCGGGCCGGATGGATGAATAGTGCAGAGGGAGAGAAATCGAGGGGCGCGGCTGCGGGCAGCCGGTCACCAGGCTACTGCATTCCCGCTGCGCCTTGGGTTCACACCAGGCCGGTCTCCGGACTCGCAGAGCTCAACCCGGGGGCCGAAGCCTCGACACGCCTTCCCGCTTGCGCAGTGGCTGCCCGGGCCGTGGGGCCGGGGCGTGCATCGAGGCACTCTGATTACCGTTGCGGGTGCAGTGCAGGCTTTGTGGCATGTCCACGCACCTGCTTCCCGTTTCATTCCAGGCGCGCAATGCGCCATGGAACACCTGTGATCGGGGCGGATTTTACGCGATGTCGGCAGCTTGCGCCCGGCGCGGCCGGCGAGGCGCGGCCGGCGAGGCGCGGCCGGCTAGGCGCGGGAGCTCAGCGCAGGAAGCGTTCGGCCAGCTGGCTCCAGAAAGCCGCGCCATAGGGAAGGTTGACGTCGTTGAAGTCGTACCTGGGGTTGTGCAGGCCGCGCCCGCCATCCGCGGGGCCGTTGCCGATGCGCACCAGCGCGCCCGGGCAGCGCTGCAGCATGTACGCGAAGTCCTCGCTGCCCATGAGGCGCGGGAAGTCGCGTTCCACGCCCTCCTCGCCCACCAGATCGGCCGCCACCTGCGCCGCCAGCTCCACGGCAGCGGCGTCGTTCACCACCACCGGGTAGCCCTCGACATAGTCGATCTCCGCGCGGCAGCCATGCCCCTCGGCCACGCCCGCGATCAGCGCGCAGATGCGCTCCTTGAGCAGCGCGCGCATTTCCGGGGAGAACGAGCGCACGCTGATGCCGATCTCGGCCTCGGCCGGGATCACGTTGAGCGCATCGCCGGCGCGCAGCCGGCCCACGGTGACCACCGCCGATTCCGCCGGATCGACATTGCGCGCCACCACGGTCTGCAAGGCGGTGACGATGGCCGCTGCCGCGACCAGCGGATCCACGGCCAGGTGCGGGCGCGCCGCATGGCCGCCGACGCCGATGATCTTCACGAACACCCGGTCGCCCGCGGCCATGAAGGCGCCGCTGCGCAGCAGAAACCGTCCTTGGGGAATGCCGGGATGGTTGTGCATCGCGTAGACCGCATCGCAGGGGAAGCGCTCGAACAGGCCGGCATCGACCATGGCCTTGCCGCCGCTGTCGAAGCCGCGCTCCTCGGCCGGCTGGAAGATCAGGTGCAGCGTGCCGCTGAAGCGGCGCTGGCGCGCCAGGTACCTGGCCGCGCCCAGCAGCATCGTCATGTGGCCGTCATGGCCGCAGGCATGCATGCGGCCCGGAACGCAGCTCGCGTGCGCCGCGCCCGTGGCCTCCTCGATGGGCAGCGCATCCATGTCGGCGCGGATGCCCAGGCGGCGCGCGCCCTCCCCCACGCGCAGCGTGCCGACCAGGCCGGTGCCGCCAAGGCCGCGCGTGACCTCGTAACCCCATTCCTGCAGCTTGCCGGCGATGAAATCGGAGGTCCCATGCTCGGCAAAGGCCAGCTCGGGATGGCGGTGCAGATGGCGGCGGATGGCGACCAGCTCCTGCTCGTAGGGCAGCAGCTGCTCGATGCGGGTGTACTGGGTCATTCGAGAACGATGTTGTTGGCCTTGGCGATGCGCTGGTAGAACTTGATGCGCTCGGCAATCTCCGCGCGGTAGGCCTGCGGCGTGACGTCTTCGGGGACCATCATGCCCTTTTCCACCCAGGTGGCCTGGGTCGCCGGGTCCTGCAGCACCTTGCGCGTGGCCTGGTACAGGCGCTCGATGATCGCCGGGGGCGTGTTGGCGGGCGCGGCCAGGCCGGTCCAGGAGGTCAGGTTCAAGTCGGGCAGCTTGAGTTCGGCAAAGGTCGGCACGTCGGGCAGCTGCGGCACGCGCTGCGGCGCGGCCACGGCCAGCGCGCGCAGCTTGCCGTTGCGGATGTTGCCCAGGTTCGACGACAGGTTGTTCCAGGTCAGCTGCACCTGCCCGGCGATCAGGTCGGTCACCGCCACGCCGGCGCCGCGGTACGGGATGTGCGTCATCGGCAGCTTCGCCTGGGTCTTCAGCAGTTCCATGCTCAGGTGCGAGACCGAGCCGGTGCCGGCACTGGCGTAGTTCAGCTTGCCGGGGTTGGCCTGGGCATATTTGACGAGTTCCGCGAAGCTGCGCACCGGCAGGTCGGCGTTGACCAGCAGCACGTTCGCCAGCCGATCGATCAGCGTGATCGGCGCGAAATCCTTGACCGCGTCGTAAGGCAGGTTCGGGTTCACCGCCGGGTTCACGACATGGGTGCTCTGCGAGGTCACGACCAGCGTGTAGCCATCGGGGCGCGCCTTGGCCACATGGACCGAGCCCATGGTGCCTCCGGCGCCGCCCTTGTTGTCGACGACCACCGGCACGCCCAGCTCGCGGCTCAGGCGGTCGGCCATCAGCCGGCCCGAATTGTCGACCGAGCCGCCCGGCGTGAACGGCACGACCAGCGTGATCGGCTTGGAAGGATATGCGGCTTGGGCATGTGCTGCCGCCAGCGGCGCCAGGGTGCCGGCTGCCGCCAGGCTTACGAATTCGCGTCGGTTGAATTGCATGGGTTTGCCTCGATGAAGATGGCGCGATGGTATGAACGCCGCAGCGCGCCGGCAAACGACAATTTCATCCAGAGCGATGACATGATGTAATCGCCGCATCATGAAGATCCATTCCCCCTCGCTGGTCGAGCTGCATGCCTTTCTCGCGGTCTGTCGCCAGGGCAGCTTTCGCCGCGCCGCCGAGGAGCTGTGCGTGACGCAGGCGGCGGTGAGCCGCGCGGTGAAGCGGCTGGAGGAGCATCTGGCCGGCGGACGGCTGTTCGAGCGGCTGGCCACGGGCGTGGCGCTCACGCCACGCGGAGTGCAGCTGCGCAAGCTCACCGAGCGGCATGTGCTGGCGCTTGAATCGGCGGCCGAGACCATGGGCCAGCAGGCGCAGCCCCAGCGCGTGCGGCTGAGCGTGATTCCCACGCTGGGCATCCAGTGGCTGATGCCGCGACTGCCCGGCTTCAACGCGCGCCATCCCGATGTCAGCGTGGAGCTGCGCCAGTTCAAGCACGACGAGGATTTCACGCGCGACGACGTCGATCTGTGGATAGAGGTCAAGAGGCCGCGCCGGCGCTGGCCCGACCATATCCACACGCGCTACCTGCTCGGGCGCGAGCTGATTCCGGTGTGCACTCCGCGCCTGAGCCAGGGCTTTCGCACGCCGCAGGACCTGCAGCACGCCAGCCTGCTGCACCACACCAACTTCCCGGACAACTGGGAGCGCTGGTTCGCCAAGGCCGGCGCGCCCTGCACGCCGCGGCTCGGGCCGGGCTTCGATCTGACGATGCATCTGATCGTGGCCGCCAAGGCCGGCATGGGCGTCGCGGTGGTGCCGGGCTGCGTGGTCGAGCGCGAGCTGCAGCTCGGCGAGCTGGTCATGCCCTTCGACATCGATGTCTATTGCGGGCGCGGCTATTTCATCTGCAGCAAGCGCGATGTTCCGTCCTTCGCCGCCCGGGACAGGTTCGCCCGCTGGCTCGACGAGCAGGCCAGCGTGCACCTGGGCGCGGCCACGGCGGTCTAGGCCCGCGCCCTGCGCCAAGCCGCTGGCTCAGGCGGCGCGGCGCATCCCCACGTCGAATGCCGCGTCCGGCACCCGGCCTATGGCGCGGAAGGCTGGCTTGGCAAACAGGTAGCCCTGCATCAAGTGGATGCCCGTATCCCAGAGGAAGTCGCGCTCCGCCGTGGTCTCGATGCCCTCCGCGATGACCTGGATGCGCAGCTCCTCGCACAGGCGCACCAGGCTGCGCACGATGGCCTGGCGCGCGCGGTGCGTGTCGATGTCGCGGATCAGGTCCATGTCCAGCTTGATGATGTCGGGCTGGAAGTCCGCCAGCAGCTTCATGCCGGCGTAGCCGGCGCCGAAGTCGTCGATGGCGGTCTTGAAGCCGCAGCGCTTGTACTCGCGCAGGATCTCGGCAAACCACGGACCGTCCTTCACGCGCTCGCCCTCGGTCACCTCGAAGATGATCCTGTCGAGTGGAAAGCCATGCGCCTTCGCCGCCGCCAGCGTGGTGCGGATGCACAGCTCGGGCTTGTAGATCGCATTGGGCAGGAAATTGATAGACACCGCCTGCCCGATGCCCAGCTCGGCCGCGCCCTTGATGGCCTTGACGCGGCAGGCCTGGTCGAAGCGGTAGCAGTTCTTCTCGTCGAGCTGCGACAGCACTGTCATCGCGCCTTCACCGCCGGGGCCGCGCACCAGGGCTTCGTGCGCGAACACCGTGCGGCTGGCCAGGTCCACGATGGGCTGGTAGGCGAAGTCGAACCGGAAGGGTAGGCGCTCCCCCCTGGCACAGTCTTCGCAATCCTGCGGCGTGCCGCTCAGCGCGATGAAATCGATGGGAAAGGACGCGGGGGCCGGGGTGGTGGGAAGCAAGTGCATGGCGATAGGGCGCAGGGCGGAATGCTACCAATGTAACGCCTCACTTTCATCCTGATTCACTTTAATTGCCGCCCCTACGTCGACATGGCGCACCGGCCTACGAATATGCCGCCATATGCCGATCGGGCGCTATCTAATGCAATCTTCTTCTTTGGATTCCTGCAGCGTGGAAGCTAGCATTGGCTGCAATGGAACACGCCTTCCGACAGGCCCTTCGCCGGTGCCTTCGCCAGGGCATCTTCCATGCGGTGCGGATCCAAGCAGCAAGCCCAGGACTCCTGCTTGGACCCGCACCGCGCCTTGCCGGGGGAGCTCAGTTCTCGAGCGTGATCTTCGCCGCCTTGATGCGCGCGCCCCAGCGTGCGGGGTCATCGGCCACGATCTTCTCGAAGTCCTTGCCATAGGTGCCCGTGGGGCTGTAGCCCAGCGTGACCAGGCGCTGGCGCACCTCGGGCACGCGCACCGCATCCGAGGCGGCCTTGCCCCAGGCGGCCACCTGTTCATTGGAGGTGTTGGCGGAGGTGACGAAGCCGATCCAGCCCACGAGTTCGTTCATCGAGGCAAAGCCCTGCTCGCCGAAGGTGGGCACATCGGGGAAGGCCTCGGAGCGCGTGGCGCCGGTCACGGCCAGCGCGCGCAGCTTGCCGTCCTTGCCCAGGTGCTGGCCCGCGGCGCCAAAGTCCGCCACCACCGAATCCACCTGGCTGCCCATCAGGTCGTTGAGCGCGGGTGCCGTGCCCTTGTAGGGCACATGCACCAGCTTGAGCCCGGCGGCGCTGCTGAAGGCTTCGCCCACCACGTGGCTGGCGGTGCCGGAGCCGTAGGAGCCGAAGCTCTGCGGATTGCGTTTGGACAGCGCGACATAGTCGGCCAGGTTCTTTGCCGGATGGTTCGCATTGACCAGCAGCACCAGCGGCGTCGTTCCCAGCTGCACCACCGGCTTGACATCCTTGACGCTGTCGTAGGGCACCTTCATCAGATGCGGCACGATGGCCACCGTCGAGCCCAGCAGCAGGCCGAAGGTCGGGTTGCCGGCCGGCGCGCGCACCACGTCGCCCAGCGCCAGCGTGCCCGAGGCACCGGGCTTGTTCTCGGCCACGATGGTGACGTTGAGTGACTTGCTCATCTCGTTGGCCACGGCGCGGCCCACGGTGTCGGAGCCGCCGCCTGGCGCCAGCGGCAGCACCATGCGCACCGGCTTGCCCGATTGCGCCAGCGCCAGGCCGGATACCGCCACCATGCCGGCGGCCACCATCATCTTCAGAACGTTGCGCTTGGAATCCATGTCTCGTCTCCCGTTGTTGTCGCTAGAAAAGTTCAGGCGTGCGCGGCCACCAGCTGCTGCGTCGATGCGCAGGCCGCGCGGTACTGCCGCGCCAGCTCCTCGATGAACGCGCCCGCGGGCTGGATCTGGGCGAGCGCCCCGATGCCCTGCCCGCAACCCCAGATGTCCTTCCAGGCCTTGGGCTTGGAGGTGCCAGCGGCCCAGTTCATCTGCCGCGCCTCGCCCTGCGGCAGGTTGTCCGGATCGAGCCCGGCGCGCGCCAGCGAGGGCTTGAGGTAATTGCCGTGCACGCCGGTGATCAGGTTGGTGTAGACCACGTCATTGGCCGTGCTGTCGAGGATCATCTGCTTGTGGCCCTCGGCCGCGTTGGCCTCCTGCGTGGCGATGAAGGCCGATCCCATGTAGGCCAGGTCCGCGCCCATGACCTGCGCCGTGAGGATGGCGCGGCCGCTGGAGATCGACCCGGACAATGCCACCGGGCCGTCGAACCACTGGCGGATTTCCTGCAGCAGCGCAAAGGGCGACTGCGCGCCCGCATGGCCGCCCGCGCCAGCCGCCACCGCCACCAGGCCGTCGGCGCCCTTCTCTATGGCTTTCCTGGCAAAGCGGTTGTCGATGACGTCATGCAGCACGATGCCGCCCCAGGCGTGCACCGCGTCGTTGATTTCCTTGCGCGCGCCCAGCGAGGAGATGATGATCGGCACCCTGAAGCGCGCGCAGACTTCCATGTCCTGCTCGAGGCGCTCGTTGCTGCGGTGCACGATCTGGTTGACGGCAAAGGGCGCCGCGGGCTTGTCGGGATGCTGGCGGTCGTGTTCCGCCAGCTCCGAGGTGATGCGCTCGAGCCAGACCTCGAGCTGGTCCGCGGGCCGCGCGTTGAGCGCCGGGAAGGAGCCGACGATGCCGGCCTTGCACTGGGCGATGACCAGCTCCGGCGTGGAGATGATGAACAGCGGCGCGGCGATCAGCGGCAGGCGCAGCTTGTCTTTGAGGGCGGGGGGCAGTGCCATGGGAGTCCTGTGATGTGGGTTTTCAGATGCGGCGGTCTGCGCCGGCCCAGTAGGGCTCGCGCAGCAGCCGCTTGAAGATCTTGCCGGTGTCCTCGCGCGGCAGGGCGTCGTGGAAGGTGATGGTGCGCGGAATCTTGTAGTTGGCAATCTTCTCGCGCAGGCGCTGCCCGATGGTGGCCGCATCCAGCGTACGGCCGGGCTTGAGCTGCACCGCGGCGGCCAGCGCCTCGCCGAACTCGGCATCGGGGATGCCGAACACCGCAACGTCGCCGACCTCGTCCATGGCCAGGATGCAGGCCTCGATCTCGGCCGGGTAGATGTTCACGCCGCCGGAGATCACCATGTCGGATTTGCGGTCGCAGATGAACAGGTAGCCGTCCTCGTCGATGAAGCCCATGTCGCCCAGCGTGACCAGGCCATCGCGGCTGATGCCGCGCCGGTCTTCTTCACGGCCTATATAGGTGAAATCCGGCATGGCCGGCTGGCGCACGTAGATCAGGCCGATCTCGCCGGGCGGCAGTTCCTCTCCGCCCTCGCCCACGATCGCCAGCTGCGCGCTGCCCAGCGCCCGGCCTGCCGAGCCCGGCTTGGCCAGCCATTCTCCGGCGGTGATGAAGGTGGTGTAGCCGGCCTCGCTCGAGCCATAGGCCTCGGTGACGACCGGGCCGAGCCAGTCGATCATGCGCTGCTTGAGTCCGCGCGCGCAGGGCGAGCCGGTGGAGGACACCTGCACCAGCGAGCGGATGTCGTACTTCGCGCGCACCTGCGAAGGCAGCGCCAGCAGCCGCTGGTACATGGTGGGCACGAGGTAGGCATGGGTGACGCGGTGCTGCTCGATCAGCTGCAGCGTGCGCTCGGCGTCGAAGCCGGGCTCGAGCACCAGTGTCGCTCCCACCGCGCAGGCGTGCGATGCAAAGGACATCGTCGCGCTGTGGTACATCGGCGCGCTCAGCAGCGCCACGGATTCGGGCGTGGTGCCGTAGACGGTTTTCGCCACCTGGGCTGCTTCGGCATCGACGCGCGCGCGCGCCTCGGGTGCCACCGGCAGGCGCCGCACGCCCTTGGGCCGGCCCGTCGTGCCGGAGGTATAGACCACGGAATTGAAGGGCACGCGCGGGCTGTCGGGCAGCGGCTCGCCCTGCTGGCCCGGCGCCGGCCATTCCTGGGTCGCCACGCCCTCGGCATCCTCGTGCAGCGGCGCCACCAGCAGCGCCACGCCCGCGGGCACGCCGGCGCGGATGGGCTCGACCAGGTCCTCGTGCACCACCAGCACCTGGGCGCCGCTGTCTTCGAGCAGGAACCGCACCTCGCCCGCCTTGAAGTGCCAGTTGAGCGAAACCAGGTAGACGCCCGCGCGCTTGCAGGCGATGACGGTGGCGACATAGCTCGGGCTGTTCCTGAGCATGACGGCCACGGTGTCCCCCTCCCCCACGCCCAGCGCGTTCAGGCTGCGCGAGATGCGCTCGGCCAGCAGCGCCAGCTCGGGCCTGCTCCAGTGCTGATCGCCGAAAACCAGGGAGGGAACCATTTTCTTGCGCGCCGCGCCCAGACGCCATGATTTGAACAGTGTTCAATTTACCCCATACAATGCGCCGCGGCCATCCCCTGGATGCTAGGGACTTCCCTGGTTTACCGCTATTAACAAAGTAGCAAACATGGGGCTTCAAGGGTGCAAGAAATTTCCATGGAAGCTGACAGATCCGGCGCCCCGCGCGTCAAGCCCGAGGGCCAGTGGCACCACGGCAACCTGCGCGAGTCGCTGGTGCAATGGGGCATTGCGCTGCTGCGCGAAGTCAGCCTCGAGCAGCTGAGCCTGCGGCAGATCGCACGCTGCGCCGGTGTGTCGGTGGGCGCGCCCGCACACCATTTCGGCGACAAGGACGGCCTGCTGGCGGCCATGGCGGCCCAGGGTTTCAGGCAGCTGGTGGCGCTGCGCCGCGGCTACCTGGCGCCGCTGCCGGCAGATGACCTGCGCGGCCGGCTGCATGCGCTGGTGCGCGGCTATGTGGAATTCGCCCAGGCCAACGGCCCGCTGTTCGAGCTGATGCTGGGCCCGGGCCTGGCGCGGCGCGGCCAGCACCCCGAGCTGGTCGAGGAAGGCCGTGCCTCCTACCTGTTCTTCTGCGAGGTGGTGCAGCCGCTGCTGCCGCCGCCGGAGCACTGCGCGATGTCGCATGCGGATGCGCTGCAGATGCTCTGGTCCTCGATCCACGGCCTGGCAACGCTGCGCGCGCACCGCCGCCCGGCGCCGGTCAAGGCCAGCCGCTCGCGGACGCTGGACCATCAGGTGGAGACCATGACCCAATTCTGTTTGGCGGCCATTGCAGGATTGCGCGTGCCTTGAGAAAAGCGGTGGCCAAGCGACAAAATAGCACAGAACTATCGAAAACCATGTTGCAATAAATTTTCACAAGCTTAAATTCCATGCATGTCCACTGCTGGAATCGCCATGCAACGTCGTTCTTCTCTTGTTTTTCTGGCGGCATTCGCGCCCGCAGCCTTCATTGCCGGCTGCGCCACTGAAACCTCGCAGCCGCTGGCCGTCACCCAGACCCAGGCCGCGGCCCGCAGCTACCAGGGCGTGCGCCGCCCCATTGCCGTGGGCAGGTTCGACAACCGCTCGAGCTATCTGCGCGGCGCCTTCTCCGATGGCGTGGACCGCCTGGGCAGCCAGGCCAAGACCCTTCTCGTCAGCCATCTGCAGCAGACCGGGCGCTTCGACGTGCTCGACCGCGACAACCTGGCCGAGACGCGGTTCGAGGCCGGCGTGAAGGGCACCGCGCAGCAACTCAAAGGCGCCGACTACGTGGTGACCGGCGATGTCACCGAGTTCGGCCGCAAGGAAGTCGGCGACCGGCAGCTGTTCGGGGTGCTCGGCCGCGGCAAGGCGCAGGTGGCCTATGCCAAGGTGAGCCTGAACATCGTCGACATCCGCACGTCCGAAGTCGTGCGTTCGGTGCAGGGCTCGGGTGAATACGTGCTGTCCAACCGCGAGATCGTCGGCTTCGGCGGCACCGCCAGCTACGACTCGACGCTCAACGGCAAGGTGCTGGACCTGGCGATCCGCGAAGCCGTGGACCGCCTGGGCGAAGCCGTCGATGCGGGGGCGCTGCCGGCGCTGTCCTCCGCCGCGCGTTGAAGGGCCGCGCCATGCGAGCGAACCTCTTGATGCCGACGGCCCCGACGCTGGCCCTGGCCGTGCTGCTGTCGGGCTGCGCCAGCAGTGCGCCGCAGCCGCTGTACCGGTGGGATGGCTACGAAAACCAGGTGTACGGCTATCTCCGCAGCACGGGCGCGACCCGCGCGCAGCAGATCCAGGCGCTGGAGCAAGGCCTGATAGAGAGCGGGGCGCGCAATGCGGCGCTGCCGCCAGGCTACCAGGCGCACCTCGGGCTGCTGTACCTCGATGCCGGCCGCACCGATGAGGCGCTGCGCGCCTGGGAAAGCGAAAAGGCGGCGTTCCCCGAATCGGCGCAGTACATCGACTACCTCATTGGCAACCTGAAGAAGGGAGGCTGACATGCCCGCACATCGTATTCGGCGCGCCTGGCTGGGAGGCGCCGGGCTGCTGCTGTGCGCGTGGCTCACGGGATGCGCCGCGCCGCAACGCACCCAGGACCACAGCGCCTTCATCGCGGCCGATCCGGCCTCGATCCTGGTGCTGCCCCCGCTCAACGATTCGCCCGAAATCGAGGCCGGCGCCAGCGTGCTGTCGCATGCCACCTACCCGCTGGCCGAGGCCGGGTATTACGTGATGCCCGTGGCGCTGGTGCACGAAACCTTCCGTCAGAACGGCCTTGAGATCGCTGCCGACATCCATGCGGTACCGGCGGCGCGGCTCAGGGAGATCTTTGGCGCCGATGCCGCGCTCTACATCACGATCGACCGCTATGGCACCACCTACCAGGTGATCGACAGCGCCACCGTGGTCAGCGCCCGGGCGCGGCTGGTGGACCTGCGCACCGGCAACCTGCTTTGGGTGGGACAGGCCTCGGCCTCGAGCAAGGAAGGCAGCAGCGGTGCCGGGGGAAATCTGACCAGCATGCTGCTCACCGCACTGGTCAACCAGATCATCCAGACCTCTACCGAGGCCGCGCACGGCGTTGCCGGCGTCGCGACCCGGCGGCTGCTGGCGGCGGGCGGACCGGATGGCCTGCGCTTCGGGCCGCGCTCGCCGCTGCACGGGAAGCCGTGAAGGGCCGGCGCCTCAGCCGCCGTGCCCCGGCGCGCGGTTGAGCAGCAGGTTGCGCTTGTCGGCGCTCAGCGACAGGTAGCGCTCGTAGTTGCGCAGGATGTCGGCAATCAGTTCCTCGTGCCGCAGGTATTGGATGTCGTAGCCCTCGCGGCCGTCGGCGAAGAAGGTGATGGGCTCGACCACATGGCGGCGCGCGTTCTCCTCCTCGTCGGTGACCTCGGTCAGGATGTAGCCGGGCAGCTTGCGCTTGACCGGCCGCACGCCATAGACGAAGTCGCGCAGCTCGGGAATGGGAATGACCAGCCGCACCGCCGCTGCGCCCTCCGGCTGTGCCTCGGCGCTGTCGTCGTGCACCACCGCGGGCACGCCCTGGCGCTTCATTTCCTCGGCCACTTCGCGCATCGCGGGCAGCACGGTCTTGTGCAGGAAGGCCTGGATGTCGAGGGCGTCGGGCTGGCGCACGATCAGCTCCAGGCGCTTGCGCCAGTGCTGGCCGTTCCAGAAGCTGGTCGCAGGGGCCCAGTCCTGCGTGGCGTTGCGCAGGTCGGCCTGCATGCCGCGCCACAGCCCTATGCACAGCACCGCCATGATCGCCGCCACCGGCAGCGCCGCCACCAGGGTCAGCGCCTGCAGCGCCTTGAGCCCGCCGGCGAGCAGCAGCGCGATCGCGGTGACGCCCAGCACGCCGGCCCAGAACAGCCGCTGCCACACCGGCGAGCGCGGATGGCCGCGCGAGGCGATGGCGTCGACCACATAGGCGCCCGAGTCCGCCGAGGTCACGAAGAACAGCGCGATCAGCACGATGGCCAGCCAGGACACGGCCTTGGCCAGCGGCAGGTACTCGAAGAAGCGGAACAGCAGCGCATCGACGTTGCTGGCGGACTGCGCCAGCGCGCCCTGCGCCACATGGGTGTCGATCCAGATAGCGCCGTTGCCGAAGGCCGTCATCCACAGCAGGTTGAAGGCCGTGGGAATGACCAGCACGCCGACGATGAACTCGCGCACCGTGCGCCCGCGCGAGATGCGCGCGATGAACATGCCGACGAAGGGCGACCACGACACCCACCAGGCCCAGTAGAGGATGGTCCAGTCGCCGAACCAGCCGGGGTCCTGCGCCGGCTCGTAGGCGAAGGTGCGCAGCGACAGCGCCACCACGCTCGACAGGTAGTTGCCGATGTTCTCGCTGAAGGCCTCGAACAGGTGCACGGTGGGGCCGAAGAACAGCACGAAGCCCAGCAGCACGAAGGTCAGGATCAGATTGGTTTCCGACAGCCGGCGCACGCCCTTGTCCAGCCCCGAGGCCGCCGACAATCCGGCCAGGCCCACGACGATGACGATCACGCCGATGCGGAAGGCCGTGGTAGTGGTGTCCCAGCCCGTGACGATGTTCAGGCCCGCCGCCAGCTGCAGCGCGCCATAGCCCAGCGTGGTCGCCAGCCCGGCAATCGTGCCGACCAGCGCGAAGGTATCGACACCGTGGCCGATCGGCCCGTCGATGCGCTGCTGCAGCAGTGGATACAGGCCCGAGCGCATGGTCAGCGGCAGGTTGTAGCGGAAGCCGAAATAGGCCAGCACCAGTCCCATGACGCCATACACCGACCAGGCATGGATGCCCCAGTGGAAGAAGGTGGAGGTGAGCGCCTCGCGCGCCGCGGCGGGCGTGCCCGCGGCCTGGGTGGGCGGGTTCAGGTAATGCTGCAGCGGCTCGCCCACGCCGAAGTACATCAGGCCGATGCCCATGCCCGCGGCGAAGAGCATCGCGCTCCATGACAGGAAATTGAACTCGGGCTTGGCGTCGTCGGGCCCGAGGCGGATGTTGCCGAAGCGGCTGAACGCCACCATCAACAGAAAGACCGGGAACAGCGACACGACCATGGTGTAGAACCAGTCGAAGTGCGTGATGACCCAGGCCTGTGCGCTGGAGAAGATGCGGTCCGCATGGAGCGGAAACACGCCGCACAGCAGCAGCAGCGCGCCCAGCACCAGCAGTGCTGGAATGACCACTGGCGCCGAGAAGGTCAGCCGCGGCGCGGCGGGTTGGGGGATGGCGGGTTGATCCATGGGCTTCCTTGGGTGGCCGGGTGCTGTCCGGCGGCAGCCTGCTGCGCCGGGTGACGGAAATGGTACCCCTGGTTGCCGCCCCGCTTTCCCAGGCATGGCAGCAAATTGATACATCACGTAAGTTGCACGTCAGGGATGCCCGGCAAAGCCGTTCTCCTGCACATGCCCTGGCGCAGGATGGTCGATTCGGGCCCTGCTTGAAATCACCCTTTCTATGAAAAAACAACCGCACGGATCAGGGCGATTTGCCATTAATCAAACGCCTGGCCCGGGCCCGTCAAATTGTCATACATTTAGTTACGCACTGTCATATGATTGCGGGCATTGCCTATGTACTGCCTATCCATCCCTCCTTTGAAGAGGCCAACCAGCCGTGGCCTGACGCTCATCGAGATCCTGGTGGTCGTCGCCATCGTGGCCATCGTGTCGGCGCTGGCGGCGCCCGATCTGAGCGCGCTGATCAAGAGCAATCGCGTTGCGGGAAAAATCAATGCCTTGAACGCGGACATCAGTTTCGCCAAGACGGAAGCCATCAAGCGCGGCGTCGCCGTCACGCTGTGCGCCTCCGCGGACCAGCTGACTTGCAGCCCGAGCTCCGATCTGGCGCAGGGCTGGATCGTGTTTGCCGACCCCGACGAGAACCAGGCGATCGGCATCGGCGAAGCCATCATCAAGGTGCAGGACAAGCTCAAGGGCGATGACCGCATCGTGCTTTCGGAGTCCCAGACCACGGTTTCCTTCAATCGCAACGGATACATCTACAACCTGCCGAGCTCGGGCATGCAGGTCATCAAGGTGACGACCAGCGATTCGGACCAGCGCAGCCAGCGCTGCCTGACGTTCCAGCGCATAGGCCAGGCCAAGGTCACCAAGGGCGGAGAGCAGACGTGCGCGTAGGATCCAGACAGGCCGGCTTCTCGCTGATCGAGGTCATGGTGTCCCTGGTCGTGGTGTCGCTGGGCATGCTGGGCCTGGCGGGCCTGCTGATCAATGGCGTCGCCGCCACCAAGACATCCCAGCTGCGCAATGCCGCCTCGCTGCAGGTCACGAGCCTGGCGGATGCGATGAGCGCCAACCGCAGGTTCTGGGGTGACACGGAGCTCGGCGAGATCAGCTTCACGGCGCAAGGCACGGTCATCGAATCCCAGCAGAACATCGATCTGGGTGTCTCTGCCGACTGCCTCAACGCCGCCTGCAGTGCCCACCATCTTGCGGCCTATGACGTCAGGACCTGGCTGGCGGCGCTGGACAACCAGCTGCCCGATGCAAGGTCGCAGGTGCATTGCAGCGTCAATTTCGATGCCAAGAACTGCCATGCCACGGTGAAGTGGAACGAGAAGTACTACTCCGGCAGCCAATCGGATGCGGCCGACAGCGCCGCCACTGGCGGCGAGCGCCAATACAGCCAGTTCATCACTCCCTGACATGCGCAGACGACAGCAGCACGGCGGATACACGCTGATCGAACTGATGATTTCGATCGCCATTGGCCTTTTCATTGCCCTGGGCCTGAGCGGTATCTATTTCGTCGCCAAAAGGAATTTCCTCGATCAGGATTCGCTGGGCGCGACGCTGGAAAACCAGCGCTTTGTGTTCACAGTGCTCACGGACCAGGTACAGACCGCCGGGTATTACCCCGAGCCCATGTCCAACAACAGCACGCTGGCGTTTCCCGCGGCCGCCAATTTCGCCGTCGGCAGCTTCCTCTTCGGCTCCGGCAATGCGACTGCAGCCAACGACAGCCTGACCATCCGCTACCAGGCCAGGGCGGCGGACAATCTCTCGAGCTGCACGGGCAGCAAGCACAATGCCGCAGCCGCGGCCACCTACAGCAGCCGATTCGAGGTGAACAGCAGCCAGCAATTGATCTGCACCGACTCGGACAACCGCCAGTCCGTCATCAGCGAGGATGTCGCCGGCTTCAAGGTTCTCTATCTGGCAGATACCGATGGCGACGCCGCGCCAGACCGATACCTCTACGCCAGCAGCGTGACCACCGCCGGTTTGTGGGCCAGCATCCACGCCGTGCAGATCAGCTACAGGAAGATCGATCGCGAAAAGAGCCGGGGAAACAACCTGGTCTATTTGCCCATGACATTCAAGAAGACCATTGCATTGAGAAACCAGGCATGAAGAATTCTCAGCAGGGTCTTGTATTGGTCACCAGCATCATCATGCTGGCCGTGACCACCATCCTGGTGCTTTTTGCTTTTCGCAATAGCTCCATGTATGAAAGGATTTCCGGCAACACCATGGAAAAGGGCCGCTCCTTCCAGGCCGCACAGAGCTCGCTGCGCTTTGCGGAATGGTGGCTGGAGAGAAACAACCTGGGCGAAATTTCCGATTGCGAAACCAGGAATACCGTCGAAAGCCTGGGGGACCTGCGTGTCTGCAGCACCGCGCTGGCATCGGGCACCACACTGCCATGGAGCGGCAGCAGCGTCTTCACCCCCAAGGCCATGGCCATTTCCACCGACGCGGGACTGAATACCGACTCAAGCAAGATCCCGGGCGATGCAAATTACTACGCCAGCCCGGAGTTCTATATCAGCGAACTGGGCAGTACACCGGGAGGCAGGGAAATGCTCTACAGCGTTTCAGGCGCAGGTTTCGGCGCCAATGCCAGCTCCGTCAGCATCGTCGAAAGCACCTTTGCCTTCAAATACCGCACCATCAATCTGGGAGGCCTGTGACATGCAGCCCCATCGCTTCAGCCGCAACCTCCTTGCCTGCAGCATCGCCCTTTCGTGCATGCCGGCCTTCGCGGCCCTGGTCATCGAAGACAACCTCAATGGCGCCTCCTCGAAGTTCGACTGGCAGAGCATCAACGGCGCCTGCCTGACTGCAGGCAACGGCACCGGCAGCATTCCCGCCTGCAAGGGCCTGGCCTATTACTCCGGAAAAACGCTGGTGGGCGGGGAAAAAGGCACGCTGCCCGATGATGTGGGTTCGGGTGCGCTGCGATTGTCCAATGGCGCGCCCAACAGTGGCGACAACGGAAACAACCAGACCGGCGCGGTCTATTCCAAGTTTTCCTTTCCCTCCAATGCGGGCGTGGACATCACCTTCAAGACCGTCACCTATGGCGGCAACAATTTCGAAGGCATCGGCGCGGACGGCATCGTATTTTTTCTCTCCGATGCGGACAAGACCGGTCCCATCGACCGCAACACCAAGGTCGGGGCATTTGGCGGCAGCCTGGGCTACAGCTGCGCCAACGGCAAGAATCCCAGCGACGGCCTTTATGGCGCGTATATCGGCCTGGGCATCGATGAATATGGAAATTTCTCCAACAAGGACGACAACACGTCAAGCGGCAACAACCGCCGCAAGAACCGCGTGACCCTGCGCGGAGCGGGCGACACCAACTGGACCTGGCTGAACAGGAATTATCCGGCCTACTACCCGAGCAGCCTGAACGACAGCAGCCGGGTCAGCGCGGTGCAGAAGGCCTGCGCCAACGGTTATGTCTACGACACCAGGGGCAACAGAAGGGAAGCGCTGCCATACAACTACAACTACATCACTGCCAAGGACCTGAGCGACCCCATCTCCAACCAGCAGGCCATCAGCCTGCCCAAGCGCGGCAATGCCAAGCCCATCACCTATGGGCTGAAGATCACCCAGGACGGGCTGCTGAGCCTTTCCTACAGCTACAACGGCGGCATCGAGACCCCGATCATCGAACGGCAGAGCATTTCCGCATCCAACGGTCCCCTGCCCCGGGCCTTTCGCTTTGGTTTCGCGGCGGGGACCGGCAGCGGCAGCAACGTGCATGAAATCATGTGCTTCAAGGCCGAGCAGATCACCGTATCCGCCACTTCGGCCGGCGCCAACACGCCGCAGTCCGGTCGCGTGCAGGTGGGCTCGCAGCTCTACCTGGCCAGCTACTATCCGAAGAACTGGTGGGGCCAGCTGACGGCCAACGATGTGCTGGTCGATGACGACACCGGCATGCTCACGCTGAGCAACCGCGCCAACTGGGACGCCAACTGCAGGCTGACGGGCGGCAGCTGCGGCGCCACCGGCGGCAACGTCGCGGTACAGGCGCCGGCGGACCGCAAGCTGTTCACCTGGAACGGCGCCGGCAAGGTGCTGAGCTGGCCCAACCTGTCGGCCGCGCAAAAAACTGCCCTGGATGCTTCGGCCAGCAATGCCAGCCGGTCCGACGTGCTGGATTTCCTTCAGGGCACGCGCAGCCAGGAGATGACGACTTCGGGCACGGGAAAGTTCCGCATGCGCGACAGCGTGCTGGGCGACATCATGAACTCGAGCCCGGTCTGGGTAGGCAAGCCCCAGGCGCCCTATGCCAAGGCGTTCGCCGACGCGCTGTATCCCACGGCCACGGCCGCCGAAGGCGCCAGCTACGCGGCCTACGTGAAAGCCAAGGCACAGCGCACCCATGTGGTCTATGTGGGATCCAACGATGGTTTCGTGCATGGTTTTCGCGCCGGGAAGTTCGATGCCAACGGTGCATTCGACAGTTCCCAGAACGACGGCCAGGAGCTGATGGCCTATATGCCGGCGCAGGTGCTGGAGACCATCAACCCTTCGGACAACGACAACCTGCGCTTCGCCTCCACGACCTATGCGCACAATGCCATGGTCGATGCCACGCCGGCCACCGGCGACCTGTACTACGGCGGCGCCTGGCACACCTGGCTGGTGGGCGGCCTGGGCGCGGGCGGCAACAGGACGGGCGTGATTGCCGACAACACCTCGATTGCCACGGGCGCCATCTACGCGCTCGACGTCACCAGTCCGGAGGATTTCCAGGGCACGAACGCGGCGCGCATCGTGCTGGGCGAGTGGAACAGCAGGAACCTGGTCTGCGCCACCGATACCCCGACCGAGAAATGCGCCGACCACCTGGGAAGCACCTATGGCACGCCGCTGATACGCCGCCTGCACAACGGGCATTGGGCGGTGCTGTTCGGCAACGGCCTCAACAGCAAATCGGGCAAAGCCGGCATTTTCGTGATGATCGTCAACAAGGACAGCGGGGCCAGGACCTTGCGCTACCTGAATGCCGGCGAGCCCACCAGAACCGGCAATGACATCACCTCGCGCAACGGCATCACCCAGCTGGCATCGGCCGATCTGGACCTGGACCACATCACCGATTACATCTATGCCGGCGACATGCTGGGCAATCTCTGGCGCTTCGACCTGAGCTCGAACAGCGAAAGCAACTGGCAGGCGCGCACCGCCCCGCTGTTCAGGACCGGCGGCCGGCCGATCACGACCGCGCCCACCGTCACCTCCAGCCTCAGCGGCTCGGATTACCGCGTGATTCTTTCCTTCGGCACCGGAAAGGTCTACCCCCAGACGCTCAATGCCTCTTCGTACGTCGTGCCGGGCAGCCAGTACCTGCTGGGCATCTGGGACCACGACCTCGACAGCTGGAACGCCAGGAGCGGCGTCAAATACAAGGCGCTGTCGGCCGGCAAGACGGCCGACTATGCGGATCTGCAGGCGCAGCAGATCACCGAGGTGGCCCAGGGCAACGCCGCCGTGGGCTACAGCCGCGTGCGCACCGTGTCGCAGAACCGCGTCTGCTGGCAAGGCGCCACCCTGTGCCCGAACGGCAACGACCGATACGGCTGGAAGATGGAGCTGCCCGCGGCCAACGAGCAGGTGATCTACAACCCCACCATCAGCGGCGGGATGCTGGTCGTCAACACCACCATTCCCGAAGTCACGCAGGTGCTGTCGTGCACCGCGCAATCCTCGGCCGGCTTCACCATGGCGCTCCTGCCCGATACCGGCGCGGCGCCCGCCCGATCGTACTTCAAGGGCATCACGGCCGATGGCGGCATCGTTGCCGGCCTCGGGCTCGGCGGCGTGGGCACCACCTCCAACCTGAGCAGCAGCAAGCAGGATTTCATCGTCACCAACACCAACGACGGCAAGGCCAAGATCGTGAACGTGGACAAGACCCTGAGCATCACCCCCAAACGACTGACCTGGATCCAAAGACGATGAGCCTCTTCCCGAACGCCCCGGCGCAGCGCGGCTTCACCTTGATCGAGCTGATGATCACCGTGGCGCTGGTCGGCATCCTGGCGGCCATCGCGCTGCCCGCCTACGACAGCTTCATCCAGAAATCGCGCCGCACCGAAGCCAAGGCTGCGCTGGTGGACCTGGCTTCGCGCCAGCAGAAGTACTACAGCATCAACAACAGGTACACCGCCAGCGCGGCCGACCTGGGCTATGCCGCGCTGCCGGCCAGCACCGCGTCGGGTCTGTACTCGCTGTCCCTGACGGCCGACAGCAGCAGCTACACGGCCAAGGCCACGCCGCAGGGCAGCCAGGCCAAGGACGTGCAGTGCTATGGCTTCGCCATCAACGACGTGGGCAGGAAAAGCAATTTCTCCAGGACCAATGCGGCCCTGACCGCCGATTGCTGGTGACTGCCGTGGCAGCCCCTGGCGCCCTCACACCCCGAGATATGCGTGCCACAGCTGCCGGTCGGCATCGAGTTCCGCCGAACTGCCCTGCCAGACGACATTGCCGCGCTCCAGGATCACATGCCGGTCGGCCAGGCCCACCAGCCGGTGCACGTACTTGTCGACCACCAGCAGCGTCTGCCCCGCCGCCTTGAGCGTCGCCAGGCAGCGCCAGATCTCCTCGCGCACCACGGGCGCCAGGCCCTCGGTGGCCTCGTCGAGGATCAGCAGCCGGGGATTCGTCGACAGCGCGCGGCCGATGGCCAGCATCTGCTGCTCGCCGCCCGAGAGCTGGTTGCCCATGTGGTGCTGGCGTTCCTTCAATCGCGGAAACACGCCGTAGATGCGCTCCAGGCTCCAGGGCTCGCCCGCCGCGTGACGCCGGGACGCAAACGCCACCAGATGCTCGCGCACCGTGAGATTGGGAAAGCAGTGGCGCCCCTCGGGAACGATGGCCACGCCCAGGCGCGCGATGGCATCGGGCGATCTGGCGCGCAGCGATACCCCGGCAAAGCGCAGCTCGCCACGGGTGGGCTTCAAGGCACCGATGATGGTCTTGATGGTGGTGCTCTTGCCCATGCCGTTGCGCCCCAGCAGCGTCACCACCTCGCCGGGCAGGATCTGCAGGTCGATGCCGAACAGCACCTGGCTGGCGCCATAGCCGGCTTCCAGGCCCTCGCAGGCCAGCAGTGGAGTGGTGTTCATGCGCTCGCCCCTTCGGCTGGATCGTTTTCGGTGCCCAGGTACACCGCCTGCACCCGCGCGTCGGCCTGGATCTCGGCCGCCGTGCCGCTGGTCAGCACTTTTCCATAGACCAGCACCGAGATGCGGTCGGCCAGCTGGAACACCGCGTCCATGTCATGCTCGATCAGCAGGATCGCCATGTCCTGGCGCAGGCTCTGGATCAGTTCCACCATCTGCGCCGATTCCACCGGGCCCATGCCCGCCATGGGCTCGTCCAGCAGCAGCAGCTTCGGCGCGCAAGCAATGGCCAGCGCCACATCGAGCTTGCGCTGCGCGCCATGCGGCAGCGTGCCGGCCACGCGCTCCCATTCGGAGTCGAGCCCCACGCGGCAGGCCAGCGCCCGGGCGCGCGCGTGCAGCTCGGTGTCGCTCTCGCGCCGGCGCAGGAACCTGAAGCTCGAGCCCGCATGCGCCTGCACCGCCAGCAGCAGGTTCTCGCCCACGGTCTGCTTCGGAAAGATGCTGGTGACCTGAAAGCAGCGCGACAGGCCCGCGGCCACGCGAAGGTGCGGCGCCAGGCGCGTGAGATCGACGCCGTCGAGCGAAAGCGTGCCGCCATCGGCCGCCAGCAGCCCGGAAATCAGATGCACCAGCGTCGACTTGCCGGCGCCGTTGGGGCCGATCAGCGCATGGATCTCGCCGGCGTTCACCGCGAAGCTCACATGGTCCGTGGCCGTCAAGGCGCCAAAGCGCTTGAGCAATTGGTTGGCGACGAGCAGCGTCATGGGGCGGCCCTCCGCGATGCGAGGGCCGCGAGCCCCTTCGGCGCAAGGAACACCACGCCGATCAGCAGCAGGCCCATGGGCGCATGCCAGTACTCGGTGAACTGCTTGAGCAGCTCCTCGAACACCAGCCACACCGCCACGCCCAGCGGCGCGCCCCAGCGCCGGCCCACGCCGCCGATCACCACCATGACGATGAGCAGCGCCGACTGCGTCCAGTGCATCAGCGAGGGGCTGACGAAGCCGTTCTGCGTCGCCATCAACGCGCCCGCCAGGCTGGCCACGCCGCCGGCCGCGGCAAAGGCGCAGAGCTTGAGCCGGTAGGTGGGATAGCCCAGCGCCTGCATGCGCGTCTCGTTGTCGCGGATGCCTTCGAGCGCGCGTCCGAAATGCGAGGCCTCGAGGCGCCACAGGGCCGGCAGTACCAGTGCAACGATCGCCAGCACCACCCAGTACAAGGGCGCGCCGCTGGCAATGACCGGGTTCTCGCCGCCCAGCAGCTGCAGCGGCGTGTACAGCGTGTAGCCGTCGTCGCCGCCGTACGCGCGCAGCGATACCGCGAGATAGAACAGCATCTGCGCGAAGGCCAGCGTGATCATGATGAAGTACACGCCGCGCGTGCGCAGCGCCACCGCGCCGATGAGCGCCGAAACCACGACGCCGGCCACCAGCGCCAGCGCCCAGACCAGCCAGGCCGAGCCGAAGCCGGCCTCGGCCAGCGCCGCCACCGCATAGGCGCCCACGCCGACGAAGCCCGCATGGCCCAGCGCCACCAGACCCACGCGGCCCATCAGGAAGTTCAGGCTCGCGGCGGCCAGCGCGACGATCATCAGCCGGCGCACGAAGCCGGTGTAGTAATCGAGATCGAACAGCGGCGCGACGACCGGGAACAGCGCCAGGGCCAGCACCAGCAGCGCCAGCGCGATCGAGGGGCCCAGCGTCCTCTTTGCAGAAACATTCGACATGGCAAACCCGTCAGGTACCCGGTTAGGCGCGCGCCGGGAACAGCCCCGACGGCTTGAAGACCAGCACGCCGGCCATCAGCATGTACATCGCGATGCCGGCGATGGCCGGCCCCGCATCGGCGGCCAGCGCCGGTGGCAGCAGTTCGCGCAGCAGCGGCGGCAAAAAGGCGCGGCCGGCGGTATCGACCAGGCCCACCAGCAGGCTGGCGACGAAGGCGCCGCGCACCGAGCCGATGCCGCCGATCACGATCACCACCAGCGCCGGAATCAAAATGGCCTCGCCCATGCCGATCGACACCGCGCTGATCGGCCCCATCAGCGCCCCGGCCAGCGCCGCCAGCGCCGCGCCCAGCGCGAACACGATGGCAAACACCTTCGATACGCGCACGCCCATGAACTCGGCCATGGCCCGGTTCGACGCGCCCGCGCGCACCAGCATGCCCAGGCGGCTGTGGTTGACCAGCAGGTACAGGCCCACCGCTACCGCGAAACCCGCGCCCAGTATCAGCAGCCGGTACGAGGGATAGGGCAGCCCCAGCAGATCGATGGGCCCCGACAGCTGCGCCGGCGTGGGCGCCATGATCGGCGAAGGCCCCCAGACGAGCTTCACCAGGTCGTCGGCGATCAGCACGATGCCAAAGGTCGCCAGCACCTGCGCCAGATGGTCGCGGCTGTAGAGCCGGCGCACCAGCAGCGCCTCGAGCAGCGCTGCCAGCAGCACCGTCGCCAGCACCGCCACGCCCACCGCCAACATGAACGAGCCCGACTGCACATGCACCGCGGCCGACACATAGCCGCCCACCATGAACAGCGAGCCATGCGCCAGGTTCAGCGTGTCCATGATGCCGAACACCAGCGTGAGGCCAGCGGCCAGCAGGAACAGCATGAAGCCGTAGCCTAGTCCGTTGAAGATCTGTTCGAGGAAGAAGGTGGGATCCATGGGTTTGGGGGTCGATGAGGATATCTGAGTGAACACACCCTTCGACAGGCTCAGGGGGGCCCGCCTAGGGCGAACGGGTACCAACCGTTCGCCCTGAGCCTGTCGAAGGGTGGAGAGCCGGCTCTAGGAACCTGCCCAGCCGTTTATTTCAGCCCGCACTGCCCCGCAAACGCATCCTGATGCGCCGTCAACACCTTCCCCGGCTGCAGTTGATTCGTCACCTTCCCATCCGCCCCCTGCACCACCTTGCGCAGGTAGTAGTCCTGGATCAGGAACTGGTTGTTGCCGTACTTGACAGGCCCGCGCACCGAGTCGAACGACGCGGACTTCAACGCCTTCACCAGCGCCGGCCGGTCGCTGACCTTGCCGCCCAATTGCTTGACGGCCGCGTCCATGTTCATCACCACGTCATACGCGAAGGCCGCGTACAGCGAGGGATAGCGGCCGTTGTAGGCCTTGCGGAATTCCGCCACGAACTTCTGGTTGGCGGCATTGGGCAGATCGTGGGCATAGGAAGAAGCATTGAACAGGCCCACCATCGAGCTGCCCACGGCCGGGATGATGTCCTCGTCGGCGGTGAAGGGCGAGGAGATCAGCGTGATGTCCTTGTTCAGGCCCGCGGCCATGAACTGCTTGATGAAGTTGATGCCCATGCCCCCGGCCTGGAAGATGTAGACCGCCTCGGGCTTGGCCGCGCGCAGCTGCGCGAGCTCGGCGGCGAAGTCCAGCTGGCCCACCTTGGTGTAGATCTCGTCGGCCAGCGGTTTCTTGTACAGGCGCTTGAAGCCGTTGAGCGCGTCCTTGCCCGCCGGGTAGTTGGGCGCCATGATCACGACCTTGCTGTAGCCCTTGGTGGCCGCGTACTGGCCCGCGGCCTCGTGCATCGAGTCGTTCTGGTAGCTGGTGCCGAAGAAATAGGCATTGCACTGCGCGCCCGCGAGCTGGCTCGGGCCGGCGTTGGGCGACAGGTACGGCACCTTGGCGGCAAACAGCGTCGGGCCCACGGCCAGCGCCACGTTCGAGGCCACGGGGCCGGTGAACAGGTCGATCTTCTCGCGCTGGATCATGCGGTCCACCAGCTGGCGCGCCTGCTCGGGGTTGCCCGCCATGTCGGCCTGGATGAATTCGGCCGGCACGCCGCCCAGCTTGTTGCCCAGCAGCTTCACCGCCAGGTTCAGGCCATCGCGGATCTCGGCGCCGGGCGCGGCAAACGGACCGGAGATATCCAGCGCCACGCCCACCTTGATCGGCGCGGGCGCCTGGGCCTGGGCCAGCAGCGGCATCGAACCCACGGCCAGCGTGGCAACACCCATCAGAAAGCGCGAAGCAAGAACAGCAGACATTGTGACCCTCGTGTTTTGAAATTGGCGATCCCGCCAGGATGCGCAAATGCAGCGATTGTGCCTGTGGATCGTCAAGCTCAAAACAGGATCGATGCCTGCATGCCTTCAGCGCACGTCGTGCGAATGGATCTGCAGCGCCTCGAGAAAGCGCGACACCATGTTGTAGGCCGCCACCGTGGCCGTGATCTCCACCAGCTGCGCGGGTTCGTACCGGGCCGAAACCGCGGCAAAGATGTCGTCAGGCACCTGCACCTGGCGCGTCATCGCGTCGGTATAGGCCAGCACGGCACGCTGCTCGGCGGTGAATGCATCGCTTGGCTCCCAGTCCTGCAGCGCATCGAGCTGGGCCTGCGACACGCCCTCCTGCAGCGCGATGGGCGCGTGCTGCTGCGCCTCGTAGGGCGCCTTGTTCACCAGTGCCACGCGCATGATGATCAGCTCGCGCAGCGCGCCGGGAAGGCTGCTTTGCTGGCGGATCGCGGTCAGGTAGGTCAGCCAGCCCTCGGCGATGGGCGTGCTGTGCAGCAGCATCTGATAGAGGTGCAGGATGCTGCCGCGCTCGGCAACGATGCGCTCGGCCAGCGGGCGCACGGCCTCGCTGCTGCAGTCGGCGTAGGGGATACGGGCCATGGAATACCTTGTGAATGAAGTGAAGGATGGGGTTCAGTCGGCATTGACAATCTTGCGCTTGACCAGATCGGCCATCAGCTCCGAGTCCTTGCGCACGCGCTCGGCAAAGGCCTGCGGCGTGCTGTTGACGACATCGAAGGCGTTGTCGTTGAAGCGCTTCACGATGGCCGGGTCGTGCATGACATCGTGCACGGTCTTGAGCAGCTTCTCGCGTACGTCGGCCGGCAGGCCCGGCGGCGCGACCAGCCCGATCCAGGTCGGGAACTCGAAGCCGGGAATGCTCTCGTTCATCGCCGGCACGTCGGGCAGCTGCGACGAGCGCTGCGGCGAGCTCACGGCAATCGCCCGGATCTTGCCGGCCTTGATATGCGGCAGCATGACCGAGAGACCCGCAAACGCATAGTCGATATGGCCGCCCAGCAGGTCCGTCAACAGCGGGGCCGCGCCCTTGTAGGGCACATGCTCGGTCTTCAGACCCCGGGCCAGCGACAGCTGCGCGCTGTTCACATGGCCGGCCGAGGCCGTGCCCGCCGAGCCATAGGAGCTCTTGGGATGGCCCTGCAGATAGGCCACGAGCTCGGGCAGGTTCTTCGCCGGCACCTCGTTGCGCGTCACCAGGATCTGCGGCGTCGTCACCAGCAGGCTCAGGTAGTCGAAGCCCTTGAAGGTGTCGAAGGGCAGGTTCTTGACAATCAGATGGTTCACCGCCTGCGAGTCCAGCGCCAGCATCAGCGTGTAGCCGTCGGGTTTGGCGCGGTGCAGGTCGGTGGCGCCGAGCGCGCCGCTGGCGCCGGGCTTGTTGTCGATGACCACGGCCTGCCCGAGCCGCTCGCCCAGCGCCTGGCTGATGGTGCGCGCGGTCTGGTCCACGGCGCCGCCCGGCGCAAAGGGCACGATCAGGCGGATGGATTGGCTCGGATAGCCCTGCGCCAGGGCGCCGGCGGAAAATCCCAGGGCCAGCGAGGCGCAGGCGCCAGCAAGCCAGTGACGGCGATCAAGCATGTGTGTCTCCTTCTGTTGTGATGCATGTGGCCGCGGCCGTCTGCGCCCCCGCGCGGCGGCCGCGGCTTGGGGTTCAGCGTGTCGCGGCGACCAGCCCGCCATCGACCACGATCTCGGTGCCCGTGACGTAGCGGCTTTCGTCGGCCACGAGAAACAGCACCGCGTGCGCGGTGTCCCAGCCGGTGCCCATGTGCCTCATCGGCACCTGGTTGTTGCGGTGGTCGATGAAGCCTTGCGTGTCGCCCTTGGCGTATTTCTGCGCCAGGCCCTCGATCAGCGGCGTGTGCATCAGCCCCGGCACCACGCAGTTCAGGCGGATGCCTTCGGGCGCGTGGATCACGGCGGTGGTGTGCGTGAAGTGCAGCAGGCCGGCCTTGGCGGTGGCATAGGCCACCTGCGGCTTGCCCACATAGCGCAGCCCGGCCACCGAAGACACGTTGACGATGGCCCCGCCGCCCTGCGCGCGCATGTGCGGAATGACGTGCTTGCATGACAGGAAAGTGCCCTTGAGATTGACCTGCAGCTGCGCGTCCCAGACGGCTTCGTCCATGTCCACCGGCCCGCCCGGCTGCGACAGCCCGACGTTGTTGACCAGGATGTCGATGCGCCCGAAGCGCTGCACGCAGTCTGCGACGGCACGCGCCACCTCGTCGGCGCGCGTCACGTCGCAGGCACCGACATGGCAGTCGCCGCCCTCCTGCGCCACCAGGCGCTGCGTTTCCTCGGCCTGCTCCAGCGACAGGTCCGTGCCGTAGACCTTTGCCCCCTGCCGTGCCAGCAGCACGGCCGTCGCCCGCCCATTGCCCCAGCCCTGCGCGACCGCGCCGCAGCCCATCACCAATGCCACCTTGCCTGTGAGATCCAGCACCTTGTCTCCTTTTTGGCCATCGCTCGGAGGGCGCCACGGCGGCGCATCCGGGATGCATGCGTCGATGCTATGCGTGGCACATATATTTTTTAAATTCTTTCTTGGGCAGGATTTATAGAATGGCGGAATGAATCTCCCGCCGCGCCATCTGCGCATGTTTCTCGCGCTGTCCGAGTCGTTGAATTTCAGCAAGACCGCCGAGCAGCTGTTCATGACCCAGCCCTCGCTGAGCAAGGCCATACGCGATCTGGAGGAGACGCTGGGCCTGCCGCTGTTCGAGCGCACCACGCGCAGCGTGCAGCTCACGCCGGGCGGCAAGCGCCTGGCGGCCATGGCGCGCACCGTCATCGGCGAATACGACGCGGGCCTGCAGCGCATGCTGTCTTCCGCTGAGGAAGAAGCGCGCCAGCTGGCCATTGCCTCCCTGCCCTCGCTGGCCACCGGCATGCTGCCAGCGGTCTGCGCCGGGCTGGAGCGGCGCTTCGCGGCGCCGCAGATCACGATCCACGATTGCTCCAACAACGCCTGCGTGCAGCGGCTGCTCCACTACCAGGTGGACTTCGCACTGGCCTCGGTCGCTCCCTCGCACCCCGAGCTGCACTACGAGGAGGTGCTGCGCGACCGCTTCGTGCTGCTGTCGTGTGGCCCCTGGCGCCGGCGGCTCGCGCCGCGCATGCGGCTCGACGACCTGGCCGGCTTGCCGCTGATAACCATGACCGATGCCAGCACCGCCATGCGCTACATGAGCGCGGCCTTCCTGCAGCGCGGCATGGAGTTCCGCCCGAAGATGCAGCTCGACCAGGTCGGCACCATTGCCGGGTTCGTCAAGTCGGGCCTCGGCGTCGCGGTGCTGCCCTATCTGGGCATGATGCCGATGCAGAGCCTGCGCGGGCTGCAGGTCTCGGAGATCGCCGACGGCCCGGTGCGCTCGGTGGGCATCGTGACGCGCCGGCTGGGCACGCCCACAACCATTGCCCAGGAGGCCATGGCGGCGGTGCGCGCCGTGGGCATGGACCTGATGGCCAGGCATTCCGACTGGATTCTTGCGCCCGCTGCGCCTGCGGGTGAGTCCTCGCTACAGACCTAGTAGCAAAGCCCATTCCATGGGTTTGTCGCAGGCGCTCCAAACATGTAGTTATGTACAGTACCGCCTTATTCCCCGGTTGATGATCCTGGCCTGCCCGTGGCCAGCACCCGGTCCGGCACACCATGAGCGCGTCCATCCCGGTGCCCCCGCACCGCTATTACTACCTGCACAACTTCGAGCGCGCGCTGGACTGGATCGCGCAGCGCTACAGCGACCTGCTCGATGGCGCCGAGCATGATTTCCTCGCCCAGTTCGCGGCGCTGCCGGCCATGTCGCGCGCGCTGCTGGTGCGCATGCTGATGCGCCGCGGGCCGTGGTTCCGCGCCTCCAAGCTGGTCTACGAGGAGATTCCCGAAGTCTGCGCCGCCACCGGGCCGCTGCTGGCGCTGGGCTGGCTCGACGCGCGCGCGCCCATGCATCTGGAGGAGCTGTTCGACCTGCACACCAAGAGCGAGCTGGCGCCGCTGTTTGCGCCGCCCGAGCGCGGCGGCGGCACGCGCAAGTCGGACTGGCTGCTGGCGCTGGGCGAGGTCCACGCCGAACCCCGCCCCTATGCCGAATGGCACCCGCAGGCCAGCGAGCCGGTCTGGCGCGTCATGCTGGGCGCTTTGAGCGAGCGGCTGCGGCTGATGTTCTTCGGCAATCTGCGCCAGGACTGGACGGAGTTCGTTCTTGCCGACCTGGGCGTGTTCCGGTATGAAAGCGTGGCTTTCGACGCCGCCTCGCGCGCCTTCCAGACGCGCGCCGACATCGACGCGTATCTTGCGCTGCATGCCTGCCGCGAGGCGCTCGAGGGTGGCGCCGATGCCGCAGCCATGCGCCAGGCCATCGAGGCCTGCCGCAGCGCCAACCCCTGGCTGGAGCAGCGCCGCGCCAAGCTGCTGCTGCGCCTGGGCCATGCCTGCGAGCGCGCGCAGCAATGGGACGAGGCGCTGCTGACCTATGCGCAGTGCAGCTACCCCGGCGCGCGCCACCGGCGCCTGCGCGTGCTCGAGCGCCTGGAGCGCCATGAAGAGGCGCTCGCCGGCGCGCTCGAGGCGCAGCGCTCGCCCGAGAGCGACGAGGAATTGCAGAAGCTCCTGCGCATGCTGCCGCGGCTGCAGCGCAGCGCGGGCCAGGGCGCGCCGGGCCGGCGCCCGGGCGCGGCGCAGGCGCTGTCGCAGCTGCGCTCGGACATCGTGCTCGATCCGCCTGCGGTGCCGATGTCCGTCGAATACGTGCTGCGCCAGCATTGGCACAGCGAGGCGGCGCCGGTGTTCTATGTCGAGAATGCGCTCATCAATTCGCTGTTCGGGCTGCTGTGCTGGCCGGCGATCTTCGCGCCGGTGCAAGGCGCCTTCTTCCACCCCTTCCAGAGCGCGCCCGCCGACCTGAGCGCACCCGACTTCACCCAGCGCCGCGCGCAGGAATTCGCGCGCTGCCTGGCGCTGCTCGACACGCCCGACTACAAGGCCGTGATTCTCGAGCGCTATGCCGCCAAGCACGGGCTGCAGTCGCCCTTCGTCTTCTGGGGCACGCTGTCCGAGCCGCTGCTGCTGCTGGCGCTGGAATGCATCGGCGCCGCGCATCTGAAGCTGCTGTTCACGCGGCTGCTGGCGGACGTCAAGGCCAACCGCACGGGCTTTCCCGACCTGGTGCGCTTCTGGCCCGACGAGAAGCGCTACGAGCTGGTAGAGGTCAAGGGGCCAGGCGACAAGCTGCAGGACAACCAGATCCGCTGGCTGCAGTACTGCCGCGGGCATGGCATTCCGGTCAGCGTCTGCCATGTGCAGTGGCGCGCAGGCCCCGGGGACGGTCCGTGAGCTACACCGTCTCCGTGCGCACGCTTTGCGAATTCACCGCCAAGCAGGGAGACCTCGACCTGCGCTTCACGCCCGCGCCCACGGCGCAGCAGGGCATCGAGGGCCACGCGCTGGTGCAGTCGCGGCGTGGCCCGGAATACGAGGCCGAGCTGCCGCTGCAGGGACAGTACGAGTCGCTGCGCGTGCGCGGGCGCGCCGACGGGTTCGACCCGCAGGCCGGGCAGCTCGAGGAAATAAAGACCTACCGCGGCAATCTGACGGCCATCCGCGCCAACCACCGCGCGCTGCACTGGGCGCAGGCGAAGATCTATGGCCATCTGCTGTGCACCGAGCGCGCGCTGCCGCGGCTGAAGATCGCGCTCATCTACTTCAACATCACCACGCAGAAGGAGGATGCGATCGCGCAGGGCTTCGAGGCCGCCGAGCTGCAGGCGTTCTTCGAGGCGCAATGCGCGCGCTTCCTGCGCTGGGCGCAGAGCGAAGACGCGCACCGGCGTGCGCGCGACGAGGCGCTGGCGGCGCTGGCCTTTCCGCTGGGCGATTTCCGCGCCGGCCAGCGCGCGCTGTCGGTGGCCGTGTACCGCTGCGCGCGCGCGCCCGAGGCCGGCAACTGCCTGATGGCGCAGGCACCGACGGGCATCGGCAAGACCATCGGCACGCTGTTTCCCATGCTCAAGGCCTGCCCCGGGCAGGGCCTGGACCGCATTTTCTTCCTGACCGCCAAGGGCACGGGTCATGGCCTGGCGACGCAGGCGCTGGGCCATGTCAACCATGCCATCGGGGCCGGCGGCGCGGCGCTGCGGGGCGGCCCTCCGCTGCGCGCCATCACGCTGCAGTCGCGCGAGAAAAGCTGCGAGCACCCCGACAAGGCCTGCCATGGCGACTCCTGCCCGCTGGCCAAGGGCTTCTATGACCGCTTGCCGGCCGCGCGCGCTGCAGTGCTTGAAGTGCATGCGGTCTGGGACAGCGCGCGGCTGCGCGAGGTGGCGCTGGCGCACGAGGTCTGTCCCTACTACCTCACGCAGGAGATGGCGCGCTGGAGCGATGTGGTGGTGGGCGACTACAACTACTTCTACGACGGCGCGGCCATGCTGCACGCGCTGACGCTGGCGCACCAGTGGAAGGTCGGCATTCTGGTCGATGAAGCGCACAACCTGCTCGACCGCGCACGCAGCATGTACACGGCCGAGCTGACGCCGGGCTCGCTTGCGGCCGCGCGCAAGCAGGCCAAGGGGCGCATCCGCAAGTCGCTCGATGCCTTGAATCGCGCCTGGAGCGACATCCACGCCGGCCAGGACATCGCCTACCAGTGCCATGCACAGGTGCCGCTGGACTTCATGGCGGCGCTGCAGAAAGCCATCTCGCTGATCGCCGAGGCCAATGCCGATGTGCCGATGCTGCCCGGCGATCCGGTGCTGGGCTTCTATCTCGAGGCGCTGCAGTTTTCCGTGCTGGAGGAGAAGTTCGACACGCATGCGCTGTTCGACGTGACGCTGGTGCCCGCGCAGGGCCGGCGCAAACGCTCCTCGGTGCTGTGCATACGCAATGTCATTCCCGCGCCGCACCTGCAGGCACGGCATGCCGCCGCGCATGCGACGGTGCTGTTCTCGGGCACGCTGAGCCCGCATGCCTTCTACCGCGACACGCTGGGCCTGCCTGACGAGACGGCCTGGATCGATGTGCCCGCGCCCTTCAAGGCGGCGCAGCTGGCGGTGCATATCGTGCGCGATGTCTCCACGCGCTACCAGGACCGCGAGGCCTCGGTGGCGCGCATCGTGGCGCTGGTCCGCGCGCAGTTCGCGCGGCGCCCGGGCAACTATCTGTGCTTCTTCAGCAGCTTCGACTACCTGGAGCGCGTGGCAGATGCACTGTGCGCTCGGCCCGACGCGCCGCCCGTGTGGCGCCAGGTGCGCGCCATGGGCACCGACAGCCGCCAGGCCTTCATCGACCGCTTCCAGGCGGGCGGCCAGGGCATCGGTTTCGCGGTGCTGGGAGGGGCCTTTGGCGAAGGCATCGATCTGCCCGGCGACCGGCTGATCGGCGCCTTCATCGCCACGCTGGGCCTGCCGCAGCTCAACCCGGTCAATGAAAGCATGAAGCGCTGCATGCAGCAGCGCTTCGGCACGCGCACCGGGTATGACTACACCTATCTGTTTCCGGGGCTGCGCAAGGTGGTGCAGGCGGCGGGACGGGTGATCCGTTCGGAAAGCGATACCGGGGAGCTGTTCCTGATGGACGACCGCTTCGGGCGGGAGGAGGTCAGGAGGCTGCTGCCGGGGTGGTGGGGATAGGCAGCGCTCTGATTCCTAGGGCTGGCCGCTCATCCTTCGACAGGCTCAGGACGAACGGTTCTATAAAGGCAGTCACCTCAGAACCGTTCGTGGTGATCCTGAGCTTGCAGAAGGATCGAACCATGAACGGCCTCGCTCAAAAAAGCAAGCGCGGACTCCTCAACCCCGTTCGCCCTGAGCTTGTCGAAGGGTGGACGGCCCCCCTCAAGCCACCCCCCTACCTCACCCGTCACAGCTGCTACAGCTTGGGCCCTCACTCCGGCTCGATCCCCGCCGTCTTGATGATCTTCCCCCAGCGCTCATACTCCGCCACCTGGAACTTGCTCATCTCCTCCGGCGAGGACAGCGTCGTCTCCATCCCCGACTGCTGCGCCACGGCGCGCACCGAGGCGGTCTGCATGGCGCTGCGCATCAGCGCATTGAGCTTCTGCACGACCGGCGCGGGCGTTCCCGCGGGCGCATACAGCGCATTCCAGTAGCCGAATTCATAGCCCGGCAGCGATTCGCCGATCGCCGGCACGCCCGGCATCAGCGCCAGGCGGCCCGGGCTGCTCAGGCCCAGTGCCTTGAGCTTGCCGGCCTTGACATGCGCCACCGTGGTGGCCAGGTCGACGATCATCAGATCGGTCTGCCCTGCAATCAGGTCCATCACCGCCGGCGGGTTGGCGCGATAGGGCACGTAGTTGAACTCGGTGCCCGTCATCTGCTGGAACAGCTCGGTCGCCACCTGCGCCGACGAGCTGCCCGAGCCGTAGTTGAGCTTGCCTGGCTGGCGCTTGGCCAGCGCCACCAGCTCGGCAATGCTGTTCACGCCCAGCTTCGGGTTCACGACCATCAGCAGCGGCCCCTTGGCCAGCAGCGCCACCGGCGCGAAATCCCTGATCGGGTCGTAGGGCAGCTTCTTGAGCAGATGGGGATTGGCCGCCTGCGTCGTGTTGGTGGTCATGAACACCGTGTAGCCATCGGGCTGGGCGCGCGCCACATGCTGGGCCGCGATGCCGCCAAAGGCGCCCGTGCGGTTGTCGACCACCACCGATTGCCCGGTTTCCTTGGTGACTTCCGCGGCCACGGCGCGCGCCAGGCCATCGGTGGCGCTGCCCGCGGTCGAGCCCACCACGATGGTGATCGGCCGCGAGGGAAAGCTTTGGGCGTGAACAACGGAGCACAGCGGGGAAAGCAGTGCAAGAGCCAGGAGGGTGCGGCGCGTCGGCATGGTGTCTTGTCCTTAATAGTTATGGGTCGCTTGGAAAAAGGCGCAGCGGCGGACCACTGGCCGAAGAACTCGCTTACTGTTTCCAGCCGGAGAGCAGCGCCTCGAGCTGCTGCTGCTGCGTGCCGCTGAGCGGCCAGGCCGAAGGCGCGCGCGTGGCGCCGCAATCGTTGCCCATCCATTGCAGCGCGGCCTTCACCACGGTCACGTTGGCGCCGTTGTTCTCCTGCGCGCGCAGCTCCTCGAAAGGCAGCATCTCGCCGATCAGGCGCATGGCCTGCGCGTAGTCCGACCGCTCCAGCGCGCTGTGGATGGCCACCGAGCGCTCGGGGAACACGTTGATGAGACCGGAAGTGAAGCCGCGCGCGCCCACCGCGTACAGCGGCGGCGCCCAGACTTCGGCCAGGCCGCCGACCCAGGCCAGATCGCGGTCGGCGGTGCGGCGGATCATCTCGGCCAGCACCAGCGGCGTGGGCGAGGCCCATTTCACGCCGATGACCTCGGGAATGCGGCACAGCGCCTCGATCGTCGCCAGGCCGATGTTTTCATTGCGCAGGTAGAGCACCAGCGGCAGGCCATCGGCGGCTTCTGCAATCTGCTGCACATACTTCACGACGCCGCGCGGCGCGACAAACGGGTCCGGCGGCTGGTGCACCATCAGCGCTGCGGCGCCGGCGCGGGCCGAGGCCTTGGCCAGCGCGCGCGCCTCGTGCACGCTGCGGCCCACGCCGCCGAGCAGCGGCACGCGGCCGGCCACGCACTCGGCGGCCACATGCACCATGCGCTCGGCCTCGTGCGCCTGCAGCCCATAGAATTCGCTGGTGTTGCCGTTGGCCACCAGGACATGCACGCCGGCACCGACCGCGCGGTCGACCACGGGCTGCAGCGGGGCGCTGCAGATCGCGTCCTGCGCGTCGAAGGGGGTGACGAGAATGCCGGAAATGCCATCGAGCGCTGCGCGCAGGGCCGGGCCGGTGAAAGTAGTCATGGGGGCTCCAGGAGACGGTTTATCTGTGGCAGCCACTCTAGAAGTGCCTCGCGGCGGCGTCCAATCCAGACATCGGATGCCGCCATTCAAGAAATGAATCGATGTTCCAACTGACCCAACTGCGCTGCTTCGTGGCGGTGGCTTCCGAGCTGCATTTCGGCCGCGCTGCGGCGCTGCTGCACATGACGCAGCCGCCGCTGACGCGGCAGATCCAGCTGCTCGAGCACGAAGTCGGCGTGCAGCTGCTCGAGCGCGCCGGCGGCGCGGTGCGCCTCACGGTGGCCGGCAGGATCTTCCTGCGCGAAGCCGAGGACATCCTGCGCCGCAGCCAGGCGGCCACGCTGGCCGCGCGCCGCGCCATGCAGGCCGAAGCCGGCAGCGTGACGCTGGGCTTCATTCCCGCGGCCAGCTTCACCCTCCTGCCGCAGCTGCTGGCCTTCGTGCGCGCGCGGCTGCCCGAGGTGCATCTGGTGCTGCGCGAGATGCAGACCGTCGATCAGATCGAGGCGCTCGGCGCCGACCGCATCGACATCGGCATCGTGCGGCCCTTCGCGCCGCGCAGCTTCAGCGCCTCGGCGCCGCTGCTGCGCGAGCCCTTCATGCTCGCGCTGCCGGCGGACCACCCTCTTGCAGCGCTTGACGCCGTGCCTCTGGCGGCGCTGCAGGGCCAGGCGTTCATCGAGTTCTGCCCCTCGGAGTCACGCTATCTGTACGAGATCGTCGCCGGCCAGCTGCGTGCCCATGGCGTGGCGCCGGAGACGGTGCAGACGCTGAGCCATACGCATTCGATCCTGGCGCTGGTCGATGCCAATGTCGGCGTGGCCCTGGTGCCGCGTGCGGCCATGAAGCTGCGCTACGCCAATGTCTGCTTCAGGCCGCTGGCCCAGGTGAGCGGCCTGGATGTGGAGCTGCACCTCGCCTGGCGCCGCGACGGGCGCCACGGCGTGGCCGGCACGCTGCGCGAACTGCTGCAGGGCGACTTCCGCAGCGCCCTGCCGCAGCGCTGAGTGCCGGCTCAGGCGCGCTGGATGAAGCCGTCCAGCAGCTGCGCGAAAACCGCCGGCTGCTCGACGCAGCTGATATGCGCAGCCTCGATAGGGGCCAGCTCCGCGCCGGGGATGCCGGCGGCGATTTCCTCGGACATCGCCAGCGGCGTGGCCGCATCCAGCGTGCCGCCCAGCACCAGCGCCGGGCAACGGATCGAAGGATTGGTCTTATGCAGCGCGATACCCGCCACCGCCGCGCAAGCGCGGGCATAGGGCTCGGGCGCCAGCTGCACCAGGGCCGCGCGCATCTGCGCCACGCGCTCGGGGTGGCGCGCGATGAAATCGGCCGACAGCCAGCGCTGCAGCGCGCCATCGGCGATCGCGGCCACGCCCTGCGCACGCACGGTATCGATGCGCGCCTGCCAGCCCTGGCGCGCGGCCTCGTCATAGCGCGCGGCCGAATTGGCAATGGTGATGCTGCGCACCGCGCCAGGGTGGCGCGCGGCCAGCGCCTGCGCCGTCATGCCGCCCATCGAGACCCCCGCGAAATGCACCGGGCCGCGCCCCAGGCGCTCGATCAGATCGGCCGCGTCCTGCGCCAGGTCCTGCATGCCGAACGCCGCTTCGCCGGCAGGCGAGCGGCCATGGCCGCGCTGGTCGTAGCGCACGACGGTGTAGCGGTCCTTGAGCAGCGCGGCGACTTCGTCCCACATGTGCAGGTCGCAGCCCAGCGCATGGCTCAGGACGATGACGGGGCCTTGGCCCTCGATGATGGAGTGCAGTGCCGGCATGCTTGCTCAATCCACCTTGATGTTGGACGCTTTGATCAGTTTGGTCCAACGATCGGTCTCGGTCTTCAGATGCGCCGCCAGCGCTTGCGGCGTGCTGCCGATCGGCTCGGCGCCAATGGCGTCAAGACGCTTCTTGACCTCGGGGTCGTTCATCGCCTCGTTGAGCGTCTGGCCCAGCTTGGCGACGATGGGCGCGGGCGTGCCGGCGGGCATGAAGGTGGCGAACCAGGGCGAGACTTCATAGCCGGGAACACCGGCTTCCGCCACGGTCGGCACGTCGGGCAGCGAGGGCGAGCGCGTCTTGGTGGTGATGGCGATGGCGCGCAGCTTGCCGGCCTCGATGTGCGGGCGCGCCGAGGTGATGCTGTCGAACATGAAGTCCACCTGGCCGCCCAGCAGGTCGGTGACGGCCGGGCCGCTGCCGCGGTAGGGCACGTGCAGCATCTTCACGCCCGTCAGCGAGGTGAAGTTCGCGCCCGCCAGATGGATCGAGGTGCCGTTGCCGGCCGAGGCATAGGTCAGCGCGTCGGGCCGCTGCTTGGCCTTGGCGATCAGGTCCTTGACGTTCTTCACGTCGGACTGCTTGGCGCCCGCCACCAGCACGTTGGGCACCACGGCCAGCAGGCTCACCGGCGCGAAGTCCTTGATCGGGTCGTAGCTCAGCTTGTTGTAGAGCGCGCCGTTGGTGGCCATGCCGATCGAGGTGATCATCAGCGTGTAGCCGTCGGCGGGCTGCTTGGCCACGAAGTCCGAGCCGATGTTGCCGCCCGCGCCGGGCTTGTTCTCGATCACGAAGGGCTGGCCCAGCTTGCGGCCAGCGACCTCGCCGAGCGTGCGCGCGATCGCATCCATGGCGCCGCCGGGCGGGAATGGCACCACCCACTTGACAGGTTTGTCGGGCCAGTTGCCCACCGTGCCCTGGGCCAGGGCGGGAACGGCGCAGGCGGCCAGCGCGATGGCAGTGAGGGTCTTTTGCAGGATGGGGTTGCTCATGTTTGTCTCCTTGGAATTTTTTGTGGGAATGCGGCCGGTCGCTCAGGCTATGGCCGAGGGATGGCGCGCCAGCGGCGTCACCTGGATCTGCATGTAGGGAAACAGGGGCAGCCCCTGCAGCAGCCCGTGCAGCTCGTCGTTGGAGGCGACATCGAAGACGCTGTAGTTGGCGTATTCGCCCACCACGCGCCAGATCGACTGCCAGCGGCCATCGCGCTGCAGTTCCTGGGAATAGGCCTTTTCACGCGCCTTGATGTCTTCGACCTGCGCCGCGGGCAGGTCATGGGGAATGCGCACGTCCATGCGAACAAGAAACAGCATCGGGGTCTCCTTGATGGGATGGGTGAGGCTGCACGCCCTCGGCGTGCGGCCGGAAAGATTTCAGATCTTGGCCTGGCCCAGGTCCACGTGCACCGGCTGCCGGCCGGCCAGCGCGCGGTCGAAGCGGTCGAGCTGGCTGGGCGAGACCGTGAGGCCGTAGCCCGGGCCGTCGGGCAGCTGCAGCGCGAAATCCTGGATGGTCATCTTCTGCTCGACGATATCGTCGACCAGCAGCTGCGGGCCGAACAGCTCGCAGCCGTGGTGCGCGCCGGGCAGCGTCGAGAAGACATGGGCCGAGGCCGCGCTGCCGATCGAGGTCTCGAGCATCGTGCCGCCATACCAGCCGATGTCGGCGGCCTCGGCAATCGCCGCCACCTTGCGCGTGCGCAACAGCCCGCCATGCTTGGCGACCTTGAGCGAGAACACATGCGCGGCCTGCTCGCGCGCCAGCAGCATCGCGTCCTGCGGCGTGCACACCGTCTCGTCGGCCATGATCAGCGCTCCGCGCAGCTCCTGCGCGAGCTGGCGCAGCGCCGGCACGTTCCATTTCGCCACCGGCTGCTCGATCAGCGTCACGCCGGCCTCGATCAGCTGCGGCAGGCAGCGGCGCGCGGTGTTGCCGTCCCAGGCCTGGTTGACGTCCACCGTGAGCGTCGCGGTGGCGGGCAGGCCGCGCGCGATGCGGCTGACATGGGCCACGTCGTCCTGCGGCGCGCGCGCGCCGATCTTCATCTTGAAGATCCGGTGGCGGCCCTGCTCCAGGCGCAGCTGCGCTTCCTGCAGATCGCGCTCCACATCGCCACTGGCCAGCGTCCACGCCAGCGGCAGGCTCTCGTGCAGCTTGCCGCCCAGCAGCTGCCAGGCCGGAATGCCCAGGGTACGCGCCAGCGCGTCGATCAGCGCCATTTCCACGGCGGACTTGGCAAAGGCATTGCCTTTGCAGGCCAGGTCCATGCGCGCGAGCAGCTGCTCGATGCCGCCGGCCTTCTGACCGAGCACGGCCGGCGCGAGATAGCTTTCAATGGCATGCGCGATGCTCTCGGGCGACTCCTCGTTCCACGATGGGCCGCCGATGGTGGCGGCCTCGCCGAAGCCGCAGGCCCCGCCGCGCAGCCACAGCTGCACGATGACCGGGCTCTGGCGCTGGATCGAGCCAAACGACAGCTTGTGCGGACGGATGGTGGGGATGTCCAGAATGCGTGCCTGGATGCGTTCGATGGTGAATTCTGGGCTCATGCGGATGGCTTTGCTGCGGCGGGGCGGAGGGAAAAATCTCCGAGGAACGCAGGTTACAGCGCTGCTTTCCAGCAATCCAATGATTTATTTCCGCCGATCCATTCGATAATTTCGAATGTTTATTCCGCATCCGAAGGCTCCCATGGAAATCCGCCAGCTGCGCTACTTTCTCGACATCGCCCGCACCGAGCATCTGACGGCCTCGGCCAAGCAGCTGTTCGTCACCCAGTCGACGCTGTCGCACGGCCTGCGCCAGCTCGAGGAGGAGCTGGGCGTGGCGCTGTTCGAGCGCGTGGGCCGTGGCCTGAAGCTGTCGCAGGCCGGGCTGGTGTTCAGGGACTACGCGGCGCGCGCGCTGCAGGAGCTCGAAGCCGGGCGCATGGCGCTGGCCGATCTCGCCAGCCTGCAGGCCGGGCGGCTCACGGTGGGTGTCATTCCCACCTCGCTGCACACGCTGGTGCCCTCGGCCGTGGCGGCCTTCAACGCGCGCTACCCGAAGATCCATGTCGTGCTGCGCGAGCTGCTCGCGCCCGAGATCGAGGCGCTGCTGCTGAGCGGCGAGCTCGACCTGGGCATGGCCTTCCACCCCGCGGGCATCGACGGCGTGGCGTCCGAGCCGCTGTTCGAGGAGCACATGCAGTTCCTCGCGCATGCATCGCACCCGCTGGCAAGCCAGCGCCAGCCGCTGCGGCTGCAGCAGCTGCAGGAGGTGCCGCTGGTGCTGCTGTCGCGGCGCTTTGCCACGCGGCGGCTGGTCGAAGGGCATCTGCGCGCCGCCGGGGTGCAGCCCAGGATCATGGTGGAGATGGAATCCGTGCATGCGCTGATCGAGGCCTGCCGCTGGGGCCCGCAGCTGGCCTGCATCGTGCCCGAGCGCGCCGCCGCACTGCATGGCCAAGGGCTGTGCGCGCTGGGCCTGCAGCCGCCGCTGGTGCGCACGGCCAGCCTGCTGTGGAATGCGCGCACCTCGCGCAGCGCAGCCGCGCAGGCCTTCGCCAGCCTGCTGGCCGAGAGCGTGAAGCGGCAATGGAGCATGCCGGCGACCTCCTCCATTCATGCGTGAATCTCATATCTGGATGCAAACAAATCGTTTGCCCGCAAAGGCGCAACTGCCTACCATCGCCTTCATCTTTTGCCCACCATGCACAAAATGCAGGGCACATCCAACGCATCCAAGGAGACACACATGGCCGGCCAATTCCAATGGGACGATCCCTTCCAGCTCGACCAGCAGCTGACCGAAGACGAGCGCATGGTGCGCGACGCCGCGCGCGACTACTGCCAGGGGCAGCTGGCGCCGCGCGTGCTGGAGATGTTCCGCCACGAGAAGTCCGACATCTCCATCTTCCGCGAGATGGGCGAGCTGGGCCTGCTGGGCCCGACGATTCCCGCGGCCTATGGCGGCGCGGGCCTGAACTATGTGAGCTACGGCCTGGTGGCGCGCGAGATCGAGCGCGTGGACTCCGGCTACCGCTCGATGGCCAGCGTGCAGAGCTCGCTGGTCATGGTGCCGATCAATGAATTCGGCAGCGAGGAACAAAAGCAGAAGTACCTGCCCAAGCTCGCCAGCGGCGAGTTCATCGGCTGCTTCGGCCTGACCGAACCCGACCACGGCTCCGATCCCGGCTCGATGGCCACCCGCGCCCAGAAGGTCGATGGCGGCTACAAGCTCACGGGCAGCAAGATGTGGATCACCAACAGCCCCGTGGCCGACGTGTTCGTGGTCTGGGCCAAGGAAGTGTCCGAGGGCGGCGCCGTCGGCCAGATCCGCGGCTTCATCCTGGAGAAGGGCTGGAAGGGCCTGAGCGCTCCCGCGATCCACGGCAAGGTCGGCCTGCGCGCCTCGATCACCGGCGAGATCGTCATGGACGAGGTGTTCGTTCCCGAGGAGAACGCTTTTCCCGAAGTGCGCGGCCTCAAGGGCCCGTTCACCTGCCTCAACAGCGCCCGCTTCGGCATCGCCTGGGGCGCGATGGGCGCGGCCGAGGCCTGCTGGCACACCGCGCGCCAGTACACGCTGGACCGCAAGCAGTTCGGCCGCCCCTTGGCCGCCAACCAGCTGGTGCAGAAGAAGCTGGCCGACATGCAGACCGAAATCACGCTGGGCCTGCAGGCCGCGCTGCGTGTGGGCCGCATGAAGGACGAGCACCAGAACGTCATCGAAGTCACCTCCCTGATCAAGCGCAACAACTGCGGCAAGGCCCTGGACATCGCCCGCCTGGCGCGCGACATGCTCGGCGGCAACGGCATCAGCGATGAATTCGGTGTGGCACGCCATCTGGTGAACCTCGAGGTGGTGAACACCTATGAAGGTACGCATGACGTGCATGCGCTGATCCTGGGGCGTGCGCAGACGGGGATTGCGGCTTTCGCGAACTGAGTGAAGTCACAAGCGGGGCCGGGCTTAATCTGCCTCCCCGCGCTTGACTTGAGGTGGGACGTTCATGGTTCGACAGGCTCACCACGAACGGTGAAGAACCGTTCGCCCTGAGCTCGGAGCAGGACATGCTGTCGACGAAAGACAGCCTCACCGGAATTCCGTTCGCCCTGAGCTTGTCGAAGGGTGGACGGCCAGTCCTCCAGTGAACACCAATGCCTTCCCTGCAGGGCATCACTTCCCCCAGCCATGAACCCAACACCCACCCCCACCGCCCTCGCCGGCATCAAAGTCCTCGACCTCTCCCGCGTCCTTGCCGGCCCCTGGTGCACCCAGATGCTGGCCGACCTGGGCGCCGATGTCGTCAAGGTCGAGCGCCCGGTGGCCGGCGACGACACGCGCCACTGGGGCCCGCCCTTCCTGCGCGACGCGGACGGCAACGACACGCGCGACGCCAGCTACTTCACCGCCTGCAACCGCAACAAGCGCTCGATCACCGTCGACATGGCGCGCCCCGAGGGCCAGGCGCTGCTGCGGCGCATGGCCTGCGAGGCCGATGTCGTGGTGGAGAACTTCAAGGTCGGCGGGCTGCGCCAGTACGGCCTGGACTACGACAGCCTCAAGGCACTCAATCCGCGCCTGGTCTACTGCTCGATCACCGGCTTCGGCCAGGACGGGCCCTATGCCGAGCGCGCGGGCTACGACCTGATGGTGCAGGCCATGTGCGGCCTGATGAGCATCACGGGCCATGCCGACGGCACGCCCGGCGGCGGCCCGCTCAAGGCCGGCGTGGCGGTGATCGACGTGTTCACCGGCCTGTATGCCAGCAACGCGATCCTGGCGGCCATCAACGCGCGCCACCACAGCGGCCAGGGCCAGTACATCGACATGGCGCTGCTCGATGTGGGCATGGCGGTGCTGGCCAACCAGGCCGCGGGCTTTCTCGCCACCGGCCAGTCGCCGGGCCGCGCGGGCAACGTGCATCCCAGCCTGGCGCCCTACCAGGACTTCGTGACCTCGGACGGCAACGTGCTGCTGGCCATCGGCAACGACGGCCAGTTCGCGCGCTTTTGCGCCGCGACGGGCCATGCCGAATGGGCGCAGGATGCGCGCTTTGCCACCAACACCGCGCGCGTGCGCAACCGCGCCGAGTTGCTGGCATCGATGGAGCCGGTGCTGCGCACGCGCACCACCGCCGAATGGATCACGCTGTTCGAGGACAAGGCCGTGCCCTGCGGCCCGATCAACACCGTGGCGCAGGCCTTCGACGACCCGCAGGTGCGCGCCCGCGGCCTGCGCATCGAACTGCCGCGCGATGATGGCCAGCCGGCCATCGCCGGCGTCGCCAACCCGGTGCGCCTGTCGGCCACGCCCGTGGCGTACCACCGCGCGCCGCCGGCGCTGGGACAGCATACGCAGGAGGTGCTGCAGGAGATGGGGTTGGACGAGGCGCGCATCGAGGCGTTGCGTGAGGGCGGGGTGATTTGACAGCCGTTCCTGCGCCTGTTTCGTCAGGGCTGCGGTTCCAGCCGTTCGTCCTGAGCCTGTCGAAGGATGAAGGTCCTGCGCTCAAGCATTGAGGACAGGCCGTCCATGGTTCGACGGGCCCGCCCAGGGAAGCTCGCCACGAACGGTTCCCAGGGAAACTACCAAAGCATTCCCCCCTCCCGACCGCCCCGCTTCCCCACCAATCCACTAGCATTTGTCCCGTTGAACAAAACATCCAAGGGAGACAAATCAATGCTTCGCAAAACGCTTCTGGCCGCAGGCCTGCTCTCGGTCTTCGGCAGCGCCATCGCCCAGTCCGCCTATCCGAACAAGCCCATCAAGCTGCTGGTGCCCTTTGCCGCCGGCGGCACCACCGACCTGATTGCGCGCGTCATCGCCGACCCGCTGGGCCGCGAGCTGGGCCAGCCGGTGGTGGTCGAGAACCGCGGCGGTGGCGGCGGCAGCATCGGCGCCGCGGAAACCGCGCGCGCCACGGCCGACGGCTACCACCTGGGCATCGCCACGGTGTCGACCACGGCCACCAATCCGGCCATCAATCCCAAGATCCCCTACAACGTCGCCACCGACTTCACGCCGGTCATCAACATCGCGGCCACGCCCAACGTGATTGCGGCCAATCCGCAGTTCGCGGGCAAGAACTACGCGCAGTTCCTTGCCGAGGTGAAGAAGAACCCGGGCAAGTACTCCTATGCCTCGCCCGGCACCGGCTCGATCACCCATCTGATGATGGAAATGTTCAAGCTCTCGACCGGCACCGACATGATGCACGTGCCCTACCGCGGCTCGGGCCCGGCGCTCAACGACGCGGTGGCCGGCCAGGTGCCGCTGATCTTCGACAACCTGCCCTCGGCCCTGCCCTTCATCAAGGAAAAGCGCCTGGTGGCGCTGGTGGTGGCCGCGCCCGAGCGCGTGCCGGCCATGCCCGATGTGCCGACGTTCAAGGAGGTCGGCCTCGAGGCCGCCAACCGCATGGCCTACTACGGCATCGTCGGCCCCAAGGGCCTGCCCAAGGACATCGTCGACAAGGTCAATGCCGCGACGCGCAAGGTGCTGCAGGACCCGGCCATCCGCAAGCGCATCGAGGAAACCGGCTCCATCATCCAGGCCGACACGCCGGAGAGATTCGCCCAGCAGATGAAGGAGGAGCTGGCGGTTTACAAGAACGTCGTGGTCAAGCAGAAGCTGACGATGGACTGATCACGCTGCAATGAACAAACCCCGCCGAGGCGGGGTTTGTTCATGGGTGCATGGGTGCCGGATCAGTAGCTTTCGCCGTACTGGAGCTGGCCCGCATCGCGTGCGCGCTGCATGTCCGCATACACCTGCTCGGACGTCAGGCCCTGGCCTTGCGTCTGCGCCGGGTACAGATCGGGACGCAGCTGGTTCTGGCGCAGGCCGGCTTCGCCCTCGGCCAGTTCGCCATTGGCACGCGCCTGCTCGAGCTCGGCCAGGACCTGGGCACGGGTCTTGGGAGCGGCAGACTGCTGGGCGGGGTATTGCTGCGGCTGCAGCACGTTGCGCGGCAGGCTGCTGCGGGTGTCGATGATGGCACCGCTGCGCTGGGCCTCGGACAGCTCGGCCATGACCTGCGCGCGGGTCAGGCCGGCGGGCTCGGCGGCCAGGGCGTGGCCGGCGGCTGCGGCAGTCAGGGACAGGATCAGGATCGAAGCGCTGTGGCGGATGGATGTCATGGTGTCTCTCAAATCATGTTCAAGGAAAGCTGCGGTCCGGAGATCCGCTGCCAGGCGATGAAGACAATTCTGTGACAGCACGGCCTTTCTGAAGATTGCGCAGACATTACCTTTCCGTCATGTGCACGGCAGGCCGGCATCTTCAGGAAAGCACCTGGAAATACTGCGCCAGCGGCTCGCGCTCGGTCCGTGTCTGGTTGCCCGGCGCCTCGGGATCGGGCCAGCCCAGCGCCACGCCGCAGACCACGATCTCGCTGTCGGGCAGCCCCAGTTCGCGGCGCACGATTTCCGGATACGAGGCCAGCGCCCCGATCGCGCAAGCGCCCAGGCCCTCGGCATGCGCCGCCATCAGCAGGCCGTGCAGGCACATGCCCAGGTCCATGAAGCCGCCGCTGCCGAAGGCGCGCTCGATCGTCACCAGCAGCGCCACCGGCGCGTCGAAGAAGCGGTAGTTGTGCTCGAACTGCTGCGCGCGCGCGGCGGCATCGCCGCGCGCGATGCCCAGGCTGCGGTAGAGCGCCTGCGCCGCGGCCACCTGGCGCTTGCGCAGCTGCATGGGCATGGGTTGGGGAAAGTAATCGTATTCCTCGCGCGGCGGCTGCTGCGTGCGCACTGCCTCGCACAGCGCGACGCTCACGCGCTCGCGTGCCTCGCCCTGCAGCGCCCAGAAACGGCCGGGCTGGAGATTGGCGCCACTGGGCGCCTGGCGCGCGGTCTGCAGCAGCTGTTCGAGCAGTGCCTGGGGCACGGGGGTGGGCAGGAAGCCGCGTATGGAACGCCGGCTTTGCGCCAGCGACGCATAGGAAGGGAAATGGTTCTGCATGAAGAGGTCTGCGCTATGGGATGCCCGCGCGCTCGAATACGGCCGCCGCGCCCAGGCCGCCGGCGCCCGCGATGCAGGCCAGGCCGCGCTGTCCGCGCTGCAATCGGGCCAGCACGCGCACCGCGGCCACCGCGCCCGAGGCGCCGATCGGGTGGCCGCGCGCCAGCCCGCCGCCCTGGGTATTGAGCTGTTCCGGTGCCAGGCCGAGCCGGGCGCGGAAATCCAGGGCCTGCACGGCAAAGGCATCATGCAGCTCCCAGCAATCGATATCCGGCACGCCGAGATCCAGACGATCGAGCAGTTGGCGCGCTGCCGTGGCCGCGCAGAGCATCGGGGCCTCGGGCGCGCCGCCCACGCTCGCGCCGCCGCGCCATAGTGCCGCGGCTTGCAGGCCCCATTCGCGGCAGGCCTCGGGCGTGGCCAGCAGCAGCAGCGCCGCGCCGTCGGCCCTGGGTGAGATCGCCACGGTGCTGATGGCGCATTCGGTTGCCCCCGACGCCGGCAGCGCCGCCACCGGCATGCGCGCCACGCGCTCGGCACGCAGCGCGCGCGGGTAGGCATCATGGTCCAGGCCCTGCAGCGCAATGATTTCCTCAGCCATTGCCGCGCGCGCGGCAGCGGCCCGGGCATGGCTTTGCAGTGCGTGGGCATCCTGCGCCACGCGCGTGCAGCCGATGCGCTGCGCATGGTCGGCCGCGGCCTGCAGCATGTCGGGATCGCGTTCGGGCCAGGGCGCAAAGGCCGGCCGCTCATAGGCCACGGCGCTATGACGGTGCTGGCGGATCGGCGCGCGGCTCCAGGCTTCGGCACCACCGGCAAGGACAACGCGTGCCTGCCCCGAGGCCAGCAGCCCGCAGGCCAGCGTGATGGCGTCAAGGCCCGCGCAGCACTGCGTATCCACGCTGTAGGCGGCGCAGCTCTCATGCAGGCCCGCAGCCAGCGCCAGCATGCGCGCCGGGTTGCCGCCCGCGCCCAGCGCATTGCCCAGCACCACGGCATCGATGGCCTGCGCCGGCAGGCCGGAACGTGCCAGCAGCGCCTGCACCAGCGGCGCGCCCAGTTCATGCGGCTGCAGCTGCGACAGCGCGCCGCCCACCGGCGCCACGGGGGTGCGGGCCCAGCCAATGACGGGAACGGCGCGGTTCATGGCCATGGCTGCAGCGGGTGCGCGCCGGGATCCGCCAGCGCCCGCGCAATCGCCGCGTGATCGGTCTTGCCGCTGGCGGTGAGCGGCCAGGCGCCCTGCCACAGCCACCACTGGCGCGGCGCCTTGTAGGCTTCCAGCGTCTCGCGGCACCACTGCGCAAGGGCCAGCGCATCGGGCATGGGGCAGACATCGTCCATCGATTGCAATACCGCGTGCACCGCATGCCCGCGCAGCCCGTCGGCCACGCCATGCAGCGAGACCTGGCCCAGGGCGGGATGCGCCTGCAGCCGCGCCTCGACCTCCTCGGGAAACAGATTCTTGCCCTGGGTCACGAGCATGCGGCTCTCGCGCCCCAGCAGATGCAGCCGGCCCTGGGCATCGCGATGGCCGATGTCGCGCACCGACAGCCATTCGCCGCGCCGCAGCGCCGCCGAGCCATCGGAATGCCCCACATAGTCCATGAACAGCATCGGGCTGCGCACCCAGATCAGCCCCGGGCCGGCGCTGCTCTTTCCCTCCAGCGGATCGGTGCCTATATGCAGCTCGACATTGCTGAACGGCCGCCCCACCGCCTGCGCCGGCGCGGCGGGATCGGCCTGCATCCAAGCGATATAGCTGGCTTCCGAAGCGCCATAGAACTCGACGATGCGCGCCTTGGGAAACAGCGCCTGCAGCGCCGGCGTGCGCTCGCGCATCCAGCGCGCCCCGCTGATCAGCAGCAGCGCCACGCCATCGATGGGCTGCACAGCGCGGCGCTGCGCCCATTCCAGCATCAGCTGCAGCTGGCTGGGTACAGCCACCAGCAGGGGAAACGTCCCCGACTGCAGCCGCGCCAGCGCGCGGCCCGCGGAAAAGCGCTCCTGTATCTCCACACCCGCGCCGCTCCACAGCCCCAGCAGCGCGGCGAACAGGAATAGCGAGTGCGACAGGCGCCCGGGCGCGAACACCCGCTGCGCGGCCGCCGCCCCCAGGTCCTGCGCCGAGACACGGAAGCTTTCGGCCCACGAGCGGTGGTGGCGGCGAAAGCCCTTGGGCAGGCCGCTGCTGCCCGAAGTGAAGCCGATGTAGAAAGGTGTCTCGGGGCCGGGCTCAGGCATGTCGGCCGCGGGCTGCTGCGCGAATTGCGCCGCAATGCGCGCCTGCACGCCCGCGGGCCAATCCGGGTCCGCGACCGCGGCGCAGCGCCCGCTGGCAATCACCGCCAGGAACTCCACGATGCGCTCCAGGCCCGGGCCACTGCCCTCCAGCAGCACCGTGGCCGGCGCCCGGCATGCGCGCAACGCCTGCGCCTGCTGCTCCACGCGCGCATGCAGCTGCGCAAAAGTCAGCTGCTCCACACCGTTCGACAGCGCAATGGCGCCGGGTTGTACCCGGCTCCAGTGCGCCAGCGGCCCATGCACCAGCGCAAAGGCTTCGGGCAAGCCAGTCCCCGACTCCGGCACGGCCGGCAGGAACGCCGAAGGCCGCATCAGGCGCCGCGCCCGCCCAGGCGCCAGTCCGGCAGCGCCCGGGCCACCGTGTGCACGACCAGCGCGCACAGCACGCACTTGAGCATATCGCCGGGCACGAACAGCAGATCGCCCCAGAAGGCCTGCATCAGCGGAATCTTCGCAACCAGCACCAGCCCGGCAATGCCGAAGGCATGCAGCACCAGCACCCCGCCCAGCACCGAGGCAACGAAGGCGCTGGCCGCGGCGCGCAGCGCGGTGGCCTTGGGCAGCAGCGCCATCAGCAGGCCGGTGGTGAAGGCCGCCGGGATCCAGCCGATGAGATAGCCCGTGGTCGGCGCCATGAACACGCCCAGCCCGCCACGCCCGCCAGCGAGCAGCGGCAGGCCCGCGGCCACGGCGACCAGGAACAGCAAGATAGCCTGCAGTCCCCGCCACGGCCCGAGCAGGCAGCCGGCCATCATCACGCCCAGCGTCTGCAGCGTGATCGGCACCCCCAGCGGCAGGTCGATCTTCGGGATCAGGCCCATGACCGCGATCAGCGCGGCAAACAGGCCCACCAGGGCCATGGATTCGGACTGGCGGCGGGACATGGCGGTTTTCATCTTGGTACTCGTTGGTTCGATCGGAATAAAAGGAAATCAGCCGCCCAGGCGTGCGAACAGCGCATCGGCGACGCGGCGCGCGGACTGCAGCATCTGCACCGTGAGCGGCGCCACCAGCCGCAGCCCGCCGGCGCGGCCGGTGCGCAGGCGGTGGGCATCGTCGAGCTTCTTCCATTGCACGAAAAAATGCTCGGTGAAGCGCAGCATCAACCCCAGCTGCAGGGAAATGCGCTCGGGCTGCAGGCCGATGCGCGCCAGCGGCGCGAGCCACCGGTCCAGCACCTCCAGCAGATCCATCGGGCGCGTGCTCACCGTGAGCGCCACGCCCAGCGTGCAGGCGCAGGCCAGGCGCAGCGCGCTCACCGCCGCCAGCGCCGGCCGGCCCATCCACAGGTGGAAGGCAGCCACCAGGCCCGCGCCGATCAGCACCGTCAGCATCAGCCGGTGCGCGACGCGCGTGGCCGCGCCCAGGCTGAGCCACAGCAGTGCGCAGGCCAGGCCGCAGCCCGCCAGCACCCAGGGGTTGTCGGTGAGGAACAGCAGCGTTCCGGCCAGCGCCATGCAGGCCAGCTTGAAACCCGCGCCCAGGCGGTGCAGCCAGGTGGGCAGCTCGCTGTAGAGGCTTCCCATGTTCAGCTCCTCCTGGAGGGCGCAGCCGCGCGCCGCGCCGCGACTTCCTCGGCCACCGCGGCCTCATACGCCGCGCAGACCTGCGCGCCCGGGCCGTCGCCGCGCACCCGGCCCTGGTCGAGCCAGACCACGCGTTCATAGTCGCGCACATGGGCCAGCACATGGGTCGAGACGATGACCTGCTGCGGCGCCGCGGCGATGTCGTCGGCCAGCTGCGCCTGGCCCGGCAGGTCCAGGCTGGCATAGGGTTCGTCGAGCAGCACCGTGCGCGGCGCGGCCAGCAGCAGCGCCAGCCAGCAGACCATCTGGCGCTGGCCCTGGCTCAGGCTGCTGATGGCGCGCCCGGCCCAGTGCGCCAGCCCGCGCTGCGCAAGGAATTCACGCGCCTGCGCCTTGGCCTCGTGCTTCGCCTGGCCCCAGGCCTGCAGCCCCAGCGCCAGTTCCTCCTCCACCGTGGGAAAGATGATCTGGTCGTCGGGGTTCTGGAACATCATGCCGACCCAGCGCGTGCGCTCGCGCCCGGCCGCATGCAGGTTCTGCCCGTCGAACAGCACCTCGCCCGCGGCGGGCGCATCCAGCCCGCACAACAGGCGGAACAGGCTGGTCTTGCCTGCGCCGTTATGCCCGATCAGCCCGATGCGCGGCGCATCCCAGCGCAGGCTCAGGCCGTCGAACACCGTGGTCTGGCCGCGCGCCAGCCGCACATCGGCCAGCGCAATGGATGGCGTCTGCGCGGCAGGGTCTCGAGCGTGGGAAACGGGCATGGGGGAGTCGGGGGAAAGGAAGGCACGGCAGCGATCGCCGCAAAAGCAAAGTTCGCTTATCTTGCCACCAAATATGCGCGTTCTGCCTACAACTCCATGCAAATAAACAGGGCCCCGAAGGATGCCACATGTTCGCGCAAAGATAGGCGGATATGCAGGCGAAATGCGGTGTGTTGGAGGCCCTTTGATGCATTGCCGCGCTACTCCCCTGCAAGAGCATGCAATTCACCGCAAATGCCGGCGCCCCGTGCCCGCAGATGGGCGATATACGCGAAACTCACAGCACGGTCAGCGCCGGCTCCTCGTGCAGCAATTGCTGGATGCGGTTGCCAGGCCCCATGATCGCCACGCGCGGCACATGGGCCGCCATCTCCTCGGCACCGACATAGGCGTAGGCAATGATGATCACGATATCGCCGCGCTGCACCAGCCGCGCGGCCGCGCCATTGACGCAGATGACGCCGCTGGCGCGCGCCCCGGCAATCACATAGGTCTCGAAGCGCGCGCCATTGTTGTTGTTGACCACATGCACCTTCTCGTTGGCGACGATGCCCACGGCGTCCATCAGGTCCTGGTCGATGGTGATGGAGCCGACGTAGTTGAGGTCGGCCTGGGTCACCTGGGCGCGGTGGATCTTGCTGTTCATCAGCATGCGGAACATGGCTTATCTCTCGAAGGTGATGTTGTCGATCAGGCGCGTGCGGCCCAGGTGCACCGCGGCCAGGGCGATGCATTGCCGATCGTCCTCGCCCAGCGGCAGCAGGTCGGGCCAGGCCAGCAGCTCGAGATAGTCGATGCGGCCCTCGGGCATATGCTGCGCGATGTGCGCGCGTGCCGCCTGCAACGCGGCATCGGGCGCGCTGCCGGCCTGCAGCCGCTGCCGGCACAGCTGCAGCGCGGCGTGGATGGCCGGCGCCTGCGCACGCTCTGTGGCACTCAGATAGACATTGCGCGATGACTTGGCCAGCCCGTCGGGCTCGCGCACCACGGGAATGACCTTGATCTCAAGCGGCAGGTCGTAGTCGCGCACGAAGGTCTGGATGATCGCCACCTGCTGCGCATCCTTTTTCCCGAAGAACGCGCGCTCGGGCTGCACCAGGTTGAACAGCTTGCATACCACCTGCAGCACGCCGTCGAAATGCCCCGGGCGCGAGGCGCCGCACAGGATCCCGGCCTGGCGCCCGGCCAGGATCAGCGGGCCCGCGGCATGCGGGTACATCTCCTCGGTCGATGGCGCGAACACGGCATCGACGCCATGCGCCGCGGCCAGCGCGCAGTCGCCCTCGAGATCGCGCGGATAGGCATCGAAATCCTCGTTCGGCCCGAACTGGCGCGGGTTCACGAAGATGCTCATCACCACCCGGTCGCAATGCCGGCGCGCGCTCTCGACCAGCGCCATATGGCCGCTGTGCAGCGCGCCCATGGTCGGCACCAGGCCGATGGTGTGGCCCTGGCTGCGCTCGCGCGCCAGCCACTCGCGCAGTGCGGCGATGGAAGTCAGTATTTGCATGTGAAGAATGGAAGTTCAGGCGGCGGCGGGCAAGGCGGCGCCGTAGAGCCGCTCCAGTACCGCACCGCCAAGATTGAAGCTGTGGGCTTCGGCCGGGAACGCGCCGCTGCGCACCGCCCGGGCATAGTCCGCCAGGCCCTGCTGCACCTGCGGCCCCACCTGCGCGAACTGCTGCACGAATTTCGGCACGCGGTGGCTGCCGTAGCCCAGCAGGTCGTGGAACACCAGCACCTGGCCATCGGTGCCCGGTCCGGCGCCAATGCCGATGGTGGGAATGTCCAGCTGCCGCGTGATGTGCGCCGCCAGCTGCTGCGGCACGCATTCCAGCACCAGCGCGCAGGCGCCCGCGGCCTGGCAGGCCAGCGCGTCGCGCAGCATCTGCTCGGCGGCATCGCCATCGCGCCCCTGCACCTTGTAGCCGCCGAGCACCGCGGCCGACTGCGGCGTGAGCCCCAGATGCGCCACCACCGGAATGCCGACCTGGGTCAGGCGCCGGATCACGCCGATCACCTCGCCCGCGCCCTCGAGCTTGAGCGCATCGGCGCCGCTGCGCTGCAGCATGTCGACGGCGCAGCGCGTCGCGCTTTCCAGGCCCGCGTGGTAGCTGCCAAAGGGCATGTCCAGCACGATGCAGGTCGCGGGCGCGCCGCGGCGCACGGCCTTGGCATGGTGCACCATGTCGTCCACGGTGACGGGCACGGTGGATTCATAACCCAGCACCACCATGCCCAGCGAATCGCCGACCAGGATGGTGTCGGCGCCCGCGGCCTCGGCATAGCGCGCGCCGGGACAGTCATAGGCTGTCACCATCACGATCTTGCGCTGCTCGCGCTTGAACTGCGGGAATTCGGTCGTCGATCTCATGGCGCTGTCTCCGTGTCCCGGGGGCCTGCGGCGCAAGCCCGGGAAGCTTGTTTTTCGGCGCGCAGACCTTAACACAGCCGCCCTAAACCACCTTGGCGCTAGACGTCGATCGCCTGCGCCGCCCCCGCCCTCTTGCGCAGCTCGAACTTCTGGATCTTGCCGGTGCTGGTCTTGGGCAGCTCGCCGAACACCACCGCGCGCGGCAGCTTGAACCCCGCGAGATGCTGGCGGCAATGCGCGACGATGGCCTCGGGCGTGGCCGTGGCGCCGGCCTTGAGCTCCACGAAGGCGCAGGGCGTTTCGCCCCACCTGGGATCGGGCCGCGCCACCACCGCCGCGGCCAGCACGTCGGGGTGGCGGTAGAGCACGTCCTCGACCTCGATGGAGGAGATGTTCTCGCCGCCCGAGATGATGATGTCCTTGCTGCGGTCCTTGATCTTGATGTAGCCGTCGGGGTATTGCACGCCCAGGTCGCCGCTGTGGAACCAGCCGCCGGCAAACGCATCCTGCGTGGCCCGGGGGGTTCTTCAGGTAGCCCTTCATCGCGATATTGCCCTTGAACATGATCTCGCCCATGGTCTCGCCGTCCTGTGGCACGGGCTGCAGGGTCTCGGGGTCGAGCACGCGCACGTCGCCCTGCAGGTGAAAGCGCACGCCCTGGCGCGCGTTCAGCCGCGCGCGCTCGCCGATGTCGAGTGCGCGCCATTCCTCGTGCTGCGGGCACACCGCCGCCGGGCCATAGGTTTCGGTCAGGCCGTAGACATGGGTCAGATCGAAGCCCATGCGCTCCATGCCCTCGATCATCGAGGCCGGCGGCGCGGCGCCCGCCACCATGGCCTTGACGCCCGCGGGCACTCCCTGCTTCATCGCTTCGGGCGCGTTGACCAGCATGCCCTGCACGATGGGCGCGCCGCAGTAATGCGTGACACCGTGCGCGCGCATGGCATCGAAGATGGCCTGCGGCTCGACGCGGCGCAGGCAGACGTTGACGGCCGCGCGCAGCGCCAGCGTCCAGGGAAAGCACCAGCCGTTGCAGTGGAACATCGGCAGCGTCCACAGGTACACCGCATGCTTGGGCATGTCCCATTCCAGCACATTGCTGATGGCGTTGGTGGCCGCGCCGCGGTGGTGGTAGACGACGCCCTTGGGGTTGCCGGTGGTGCCGCTGGTGTAGTTCAGCGCGATCGCATCCCATTCGTCGGCGGGCAGCTGCCAGTCGAAACCCGCGTCGCCTTCGGACAAAAGCGTTTCATAGTCGATACCGCCCAGCGCCCGCGTCGTGGCGCCATAGACCTCGTCCTGCACCTCGACGACCAGCAGCTCGCGGGTGGATTGGCGCAGCGCCAGCGCCCGGCCCAGCAAAGCGGCGAATTCCGGGTCGACGATCACCGCGCGGGCTTCGCCATGGTCCAGCATGAAGGCGATGGCTTCGGGGTCCAGCCGGGTGTTCAGCGCATTGAGCACCGCGCCGGCCATCGGCACCCCGAAATGCGCCTCGACCATCGGCGGCGTGTTCGGCAGCAGCACCGCCACGGTGTCATTCTTGCCGATGCCATGTTGCTGCAGCGCACTGGCGAGCTGGCGGCAGCGCGCGTAGGTCTGGCCCCAGGTCTGGCGCAGCGCGCCATGCACGATGGCCAGGCGCCCCGGGTAGACCTCGGCGGTGCGCGCGATGAAGGCCAGCGGCGTGAGCGGCGCGGTGTTGGCGGGGTTGCGGGGAAGATCGCTGTCGAAGATGGAAGTCACGGCGGGATTCCTTGCTGAGCGCAACGCGACCCCCGCGCTGCAGGCAACCACTCTACCCGGCCCGGTTGCCGGGCGGAACGCGGGAACCCTCGTACAAACCCGATGGGACCACCTGGTCCTGTTGAGACTGCGGCGCCCGCGGCGGACCATCGGGCCCCAGACCCATAACGACAGGAGACATGATGAAACTCAACCGACGCTGGACCCTTGGCGCCATTGCCGCGCTGGCCCTGGTGCAGACCGTGGCGGCGCAGAAAGCCCCGCCGCTGACGATCGTCGTCGGCGCCACTCCCGGCGGCTCCACCGACACCCTGGCGCGCGTGATCGCCCAGTCGATGGGCACCACGCTGAACCGCACCGTCATCGTCGAGAACAAGCCCGGCGCGGGCGGCAACATCGCCGCCCAGCATGTGGCCAAGAGCGAGCCCAACGGCAACACGCTGCTGATGAGCTTCACCAGCCACACCATCAACGCCACGCTGTTCAAGAAGCTGCCCTTCGACCCGGTGGCCGACTTCACGCCCATCACCATGGTCGCGCAGGTGCCCAGCGTGCTGGTGGCGCGCAAGAACGCGCCCTTCGACGACGTCAAGGGCCTGATCGACTACGCCAAGAAGAACCCCGGCAAGCTGACTTTTGCCTTGGGCGGCCAGGGCTCCTCGTTGCACCTGGCCGGCGAGCAGTTCAAGCTGGCGACAGGCACCGATATCGTCAACATTCCCTACAAGGGCACCGGCCCGGCGCTCAACGACCTGCTGTCCGCGAGCACCGTCGACCTGATGTTCGCCAGCACCATCAATGTGCTGCCGCACTACAAGAGCGGCTCGATGAAGTTCCTCGGCGTGAGCAGCCCCAAGCCGCTGGCGCAGTTCGAGGGCCTGCCGACCATTGCCCAGACCGTGCCCGGCTACCACTCGCAGGCCTGGTTCGGCCTGTTCGGCCCGGCAAAGATGCCCAAGGCCGTGGTGGATACGCTCTATGGCGCGATCAAGAAGGCCATCGACTCGCCCGAGTACCGCAAGCGCATGGAAAGCGAAGCCGCCACCGTGCCCAATATGACGCCCGCGCAGTTCGCCGACTTCATCAGGAAGGACGTGGACCTGTGGGGCGACATCGTGAAGAAATCCGGAGCCACCGTCGAATGACAACACCCCAGACCCTTGCCCAGAAACTCGTGGCCCGCGCCTGCGGCCGCGACCAGGTCGCGCCCGAGGAGCTCGTGACCTGCCGGGTCGACCTGGCCATGATGCACGACTCGGGTGGCCCGCGCCGCCTGAAACCGCACCTCGACGCGCTGGGCGTCAAGGTCTGGGACCCGTCGAGGATCGTCGTCGTCACCGACCACTACGTGCCCGCGGCCGATGCCGACAGCGCGCAGATCGTGCGCATCGCGCGCGACTGGGTGCGCGAGCAGGGCATCGCCAACTTCTACGACGAACAGGGCATCTGCCATGTCGTCACGCCGCAGCACGGCCATATCCGCCCCGGCATGTTCGCCGTCGGCGGCGACAGCCACTCGTGCACCGGCGGGGCCTTTGGCGCCTATATGTTCGGCATCGGCGCGACGGAAATGCTGGGCGTTGCCGTCACCGGCGAGATCTGGCTGCGCGTGCCGCACACCATCGCCATGGAGTGGACCGGGCGCCTGGCGCCGGGTGTCTGCGCCAAGGACATGATGCTGCACATGTGCACGCGCTTCGGCATGGACGGCGGCCAGTACGAGGCCGTCGAATACTGCGGTGAGGCGGTGCGCGCGCTGTCGATGAACGAGCGCATGACGCTGTGCAACATGACGGCCGAACTGGGCGGCCAAGCCGGCCTGATCGCGCCCGACGAGACCACGCGCGACTGGCTGGTTTCCTGCGGCGTGCCCGCGCAGGAGCTGCAGGATCTGGCGCAGTGGCAGACCGATGCCCAGGCGCCGCTGCTGGCGCACCACCGCTTCGACGCGGCAGCGCTCGCGCCCCAGGTGTCGGCGCCCGGCTCGCCGGCGCTGGGCGAAGACGCGCGCAACTGCGGCGAGGAGAAGGTCGACATCGCCTATATCGGCGCCTGCACCGGCGCCAAGCTCGAGGACCTGCGCATGGCCGCCGAGGTGCTCAAGGGCCAGCGCATCGCGCGCGGCGTGGACCTGATGGTCGCGCCCGCCAGCGCCAGGGACCAGCAGGCGGCGCAGGCCGAGGGCACGCTGCAGATCCTGCTGGACGCCGGCGCGCGCCTGCTGCCCACCAGCTGCGGCGCCTGCGCCGGCTACGGCGCCAACACCTTTGCCGAGAACACCACCGCCATCAGCACCACCGCGCGCAACTTCAAGGGCCGCATGGGTGCGGCATCGTCGCGCGTGTTCCTGGGCTCGCCCTATACCGTTGCGGCCTCGGCAGTGGCCGGCCGCATCACCGATCCGCGGGAGATGCTCGCATGAACGACCAGAACCTGGGCCGCTGCTGGATTTTCGGCGACGACATCAACACCGACTTCCTCGCCCCCGGCAAGTACATGAAGTTCAGCATCGACAAGATTGCCGAACACTGCATGGAGGACGTCGAGCCGCGCTTCGCGCGCGAGGTGCGCCCCGGCGACATCGTCATTGGCGGCAGCAACTTCGGCGCCGGCTCCTCGCGCGAGCAGGCCGTCGAGGTGCTGCGCCACCTGGGCGTGCGCTGCGTCATCGCGCAGTCCTTTGCCGGGCTGTTCTACCGCAATGGCTTCAACCTGGGCCTGCCGCTGCTGCTGGGCCCGAAGGCGCCCGCGGCGCCCGCCTGGGGCATCGCGCCGGATGCGCGCGCGCAGTTCGATCTCGAGCAGGCCGTGCTCGAGGTGCCGCAGCAGGGCCTGCGCCTGCAGTGCACGCCGATCCCCGCCCACCTGCTGGCGCTGGTCAACGATGGCGGCCTGGTGCCGCACCTGCGCAAGCGCCTGGCCGCCCGCCCCCAACCCGATTCCAAGGAACCCGCATGAACTTCAAGCAACGCCTGCAGCAAAACAAGATCGTCCTGGCCCCGGGCGTCTACGACCCCTTCACGGCGCTGCTGGTCGAGCAGGCCGGCATGGAAGCCTGCTACCTGTCGGGCGCGAGCATTGCCTACACGCGCTTCGGCCGCCCGGACATCGGCTTCCTGAGCCTCGATGACGTGGCCGGCGTGACCACGCAGATCCGCGAACGCGTGGACCTGCCGCTGATCGTCGATGCCGACACCGGCTTCGGCAACGCGCTCAACGTGCGCCGCACGGTGCAGCACCTCGAGCGCGCGGGCGCCTCGGCCATCCAGCTCGAAGACCAGTCCAGCCCCAAGCGCTGCGGCCATCTGCAGGGCAAGTCGGTGATCAGCGCGCAGGAGATGAGCGGCAAGATCCGCGCCGCCGTCGACGCGCGCCGCAACCAGGACACGGTGATCATCGCGCGCACCGATGCGATCGCCACCGAGGGCCTGGACGCGGCCATCGAGCGCGCCAGGCGCTACGCCGAGGCCGGCGCCGACCTGCTGTTCGTCGAGGCCGTGCGCACGCGCGAGCAGATGGACGTGGTGCAGCGCGAGCTGGGCCACCTGTGCCCGCTGATGGCCAACATGGTCGAAGGTGGCATGACGCCCGTCAAGCCCGCCGCCGAGCTGGAAGAAATCGGCTACCGCCTGGTGATCTTCCCGGGCGGCACCGTGCGCGCGATCGCGCACACGCTGCAGGGCTACTACGCCAGCCTGCACCAGCATGGCACCACGGCGCCCTGGCAGGACCGGATGCTGGGCTTCGACGGCCTGAATGCCGTCATCGGCACCCCGGAGATGCTGGCGCTGGGCGAGAAATACGCCTGAAAAACCGGGGCGCCAGGACGCGCCTGAGGCGGCGCGCCTGAGACGACGCGCCTGAGGCGACGCGCCTGAGACGACGCGCATAATCCGGCGCAACGGCCAACCGGTCGAAAAAGCGCCCAACGATGCCCCCTCCGCCCACGCCCACGCCGCCCCTGTTCCGCCAGGTCGCAGACACCATCCGCGCGCGGCTGCGCGACGGCACCTATCCCGTGGGCATCCCCTTGCCCGGCGAGCGCGCGCTGGCCGATTCCTTCGGCGTGGCGCGCGTCACCGTGCGCTCGGCGCTGGCGCGGCTGCAGGAGGAAGGGCTGGTCACGCGGCTGCGCGGCCAGGGCACGTTGCCGCTGGGCCAGGCCATGGCCGAGCAGCACCCGAAGCTGCACAACGGCCTGCTCGACAACATCGTGAGCCAGGGGTTGCGCACGCGCATCCAGGTGCTGTCGTGCACGCGCCAGCCCTGCGGCGAGGAGATCGGCCGGCTGCTGCAGCTGCCGCCCGCGGCGGCGGTGCTGTGCATCCACCGCGTGCGCAAGTCCGGCGGCGCGCCGGTGATGTATTCCGAAGTCGCGCTGCCGGAGTCCATCGGCGCGGCCATCGCCCAGCCGCTGCTCGAGGAGATGCCGCTGCTGACGCTGATGGAGCGGGCCGGCTACCCCTTCGACCATGGCGAGCAGGAGCTCAGCGCCACCATCGCGCCCGCGCATGTGGCGCTGGCGCTGAAGATCCCCGCGGGCTCGCCGCTGCTGCAGGTGCGGCGCGTGGTCTATGACGCGCGCAAGCGCCCGATCCAGTACCTGCTGGGCTACTACGCCCCCGAGCGCTACCGCTACCGCATGCATGTCTCGCGCAGCGGCAGCGCCAGCAAGGTCTGGATCTCCGAGGGCAGCGCCACACGGCACAGCTGAATCACAGCGACCCTTGCCCGGCGCTGTCTTGCCCAACTTTTTATACTGATGGGCTTTGCCTGAGACTGGCCTGTCGCGCGGACGCCAGACCATCAGGCCCAGGGACCCGCCCGCCGCGCGCCCTCCACTTCCGCGCCCTGCCCTGACCGCCATGTCCACTTCAGCCACCGCGCCCCGCATCCTCTCCGTCATCCCGCCGATGACGCAGCTCAACACGCCCTATCCGTCCACCGCCTACATCACCGGCTTCCTGCGCTCGCGCGGCCTGCCCGCGGTGCAGGAGGACCTGGCGCTGGCGCTGGTGCTGCGCCTGCTGTCGCAGGAGGGCCTGCAGCGGGTGATCGACCTGGTGCAGGACCAGTTCGACGCCGACCCGGGGCGCGCCTTCAGCCCTGCGGTGCAATCCTTCATGGCGCAGCGCGACCGGTATCTGGCCACCATCACGCGCGTCATCACCTTCCTGCAGGGCCGCGACAGCACGCTGTCGCACCGCATCGTCGGCCGCCAGTATCTGCCCGAGGGGCCGCGCTTCGACGCGCTCGACGGCTATATCGACGACGGCAGCGGCGACCCGCTGGGCTGGGCCTTCGGCGCGCTGGGCCAGCACGACCGCGCCAAGCACATCGCGACGCTGTACCTCAACGACGTGGCCGATGTGCTGCGCGACGCGGCCGACCCGCGCTTCGAGTTCGTGCGCTACGCCGAATCGCTCGCTGGCAGCCAGGCCAGCTTCGAGCCGCTGGCGCAGGCGCTGGCCGCGCCGCACACCATGGTCGACGACACGCTGCACCAGCTCACGCTGGAGGCGCTTGAGCGCCATCAGCCCGATGTGGTGCTGCTGTCGGTGCCCTTTCCCGGCTCGGTCTATGCGGCCTTCCGCATCGCCCAGACCATCAAGGCGCATGCGCCAAAGACAAAACTGGTGCTGGGCGGCGGCTTCGTCAACACCGAATTGCGCGAGCTCACCGAGCCGCGCGTGTTCGACTATTTCGACTTCGTCACGCTGGACGCCGGCGAGCGCCCGCTGCTGGCGCTGCTCGAGCACCTGCAGGGCCAGCGCGGCGCCTCGCGCCTGGTGCGCACCTACCAGCGCGATGCACAGGGACTGGTGCGCTACACCAACATGATGGAGGCCGACGTGGCCTTTGCCGAGGTCGGCACGCCCACCTGGGACGGCCTGCCGCTGCACAGCTACCTGTCGCTGCTGGACATGCTCAACCCCATGCACCGCCTGTGGAGCGACGGCCGCTGGAACAAGCTCACCGTGGCGCACGGCTGCTACTGGAAGAAATGCAGCTTCTGCGACGTGAGCCTCGACTACATCGGCCGCTACGAGGGCGCGAGCGCCGCGGTGCTGGCCGACCGCATCGACGCCATCGTGGCGGAGACCGGCCAGACCGGCTTCCACTTCGTCGACGAGGCCGCGCCGCCGAAGGCGCTCAAGGCGCTGGCCACCGAGCTGCTCGAGCGCGGCACGGACATCAGCTGGTGGGGCAATATCCGCTTCGAGAAGACCTTCAGCCCCGAGCTGTGCAACCTGCTGGCCGACAGCGGCTGCATTGCCGTGTCGGGCGGCCTGGAAGTCGCTTCGGACCGGCTGCTGGCGCTGATGAAGAAAGGCGTGTCGGTGGACCAGGTGGCGCGCGTCACCAAGGCCTTCTCCGAAGCCGGCATCCTGGTGCATGCCTATCTGATGTATGGCTTTCCCACCCAGACGGTGCAGGACACCGTGGACGCGCTGGAATACGTGCGCCAGCTGTTCGAGAACGGCTGCATCCAGAGCGGCTTCTTCCACCGCTTCAGCTGCACCGTGCACTCGCCCGTGGGCCTGAATCCCGAGGAATACGGCATCACGCTGACCCCCATGCCGCCGGTGCAGTTCGCCAGGAACGACATCGGCTTCCACGACCCCAGCGGCGTGGACCACGACGCACTCGGCGCCGTGCTGAAGAAAGCCATCTACAACTTCATGCACGGCGTCGGCGTGGAGCAGGACGTGCGCAGCTGGTTCCCGTTCAAGGTGCCCAAGACCACGGTGCCGCGCAACCGGATCGAGAAGGCGCTGCGGGCGAAGGGGTGAGGGAGCTACCGTTCGTCCTGAGCTTGTCGAAGGATGGACGGCCGAAGCTCAGGTTTCCCCTTGGCTTATTACCGTTCGTCCTGATCCTGAGCCTGTCGAAGGATCGAAGGATGGACGGCCGGACCTCAAGTTCCCCCTCGGCCTATCCCTCAAGGCGCGGCCGGCTGAGGCGCGGCCGGCTGAGGCGCGGCCGGCTGAGGCGCGGCCGGCTGAGGCGCTGCCGACTGAGGCGCTGCCGGTGCGCCCGGCACCGTCTCCCCCACCTGCGCCGCCACCGGCAGCCACGCATCGAACCACTCCAGCCGCCAGGCAGCAAACACCAGTGCGACCACCAGCACCAGCGCCCCGATCCCCCACAGCCCCGGGCGGGTGTCGGCATAGGGATCGCTCAGCAGCCGCGAGGCCTGCACCGGCACCTTGCCGGTCTGCGACAGCGAGCGGCCCAGGCGCAGGTTGATCTTCATGCGCCCGTTGATCGCCCAGCCGCTGGCATCGAGGATCGGGCCCAGGCTGCGCTGGCGCAGCTTGAGCCAGGCGATCAGCATGCTCGGCCCGGAGATCGCCACGATCAGGCCCAGCACGGCAATCGGTATCCAGGGCCCCAGGTCGATGAACTTGCTGAAGATGCCCACCGCCACCGCGCTCAGGCTGCCCAGCGCGACGCCGATGGCCGCGACGGTGCCCACATCGGTCTTGCGCAGCCCGGGCGCCAGCGCCGGCGCCGCGGTGGGGTTGTGCACCAGCGACTGGGCCTGCGCCGCCAGGCCCGAGGTCACGCCCGCCTCCTGCGCCGCGGCGCGCTTGGCGACCTGCTCCTCGATCATGCGCAGGAACTTCTTGTAGGGCGCGGCAAAGGCCTGTCCGATGCTGGTCGGGTTCTCGATGATGCGGGTGATGGTCGCATCCCAGTCCTTGCCTTCGCGGTCGTAGAACAGGCCGTTGCGCCCGACCATCAGGAAATCCACGTCGCCGGCCGTGAAGGCCGCGACGATGGTGCGCTTGGCACCCTTGCGCCGGCATTCGCAATAGGCGAGATAGACCTTGGCCAGCCCCGCCAGCTTGGCATGGGCCGTGGCATCGGCGACATCCACCGTCAGCTCGCAGCTGCGCCCGTCGAGGTAGAGCGTGCCGGCCTGGAAGGCGGCGCCCTCGCGGCGGTAGAAATCGGCGAAGTTGACGAAATTGTTCAGCAGCTTGAGCAGGTCGCGCTGGAAGCGCAGCAGCTTCTCCAGCTGCACCGCATGCTGGTTGTGCAGCTTTTCCTCCTCGTCGCGCGCGATCAGCTGCTGCAGCCGCGCCTCGGCGCCGCCTTCGAGCAGCGCCTGCGCCTCGGCCGGCGTCATCTCGCCCAGCGCCGAATCGGGGTAGGCCCCCAGCCACGCCTGGCAGGGCGCGAGCTGGGCCTTGAGCGCCTGCCACTGCGTCAGGCTCAGCGACTGCGTCTCCGTGCCCAGCAGCGGCTGCACCACATGCTGGCGAAAGGCCTGCATGGCCTCGCTCCAGGCTGGGTTGAGGCCGATCACCAGCGGCAGCTCGCCGCCCGCGGCAATCGGCGCCAGCGGCAGCGCGGCGATGGAGTCGCTGCGGCTGCTGAGCAGATCCTGCCCCAGCGCCGCATAGCCGGCGACGCTCGGGCTCAACGGCACCAGCGCCGTGGCGTCGAAAGCCGCCAGCCGCGTGCGCGCGAAGAAATCCTCGATCTTCTCCTGCACGGCGTTGAGCGCCTGGGCCGCGGACACCGCCTGCGCGCGCTGCTTCAGCACGCAGGCATGGTCCAGCGCCAGCTCGTGCCATTGCTCGATCGCACGCACATCGCCGAAGAAGGCGTCGAGCGCGGCCCGGCCCATGCCCTGTGCGCCATCCACGCCCTCGCTGCTGCCGTAGAGCTTCATGATGCGCCGCACCAGCTCGACCAGCTGCGGCTCGTCCTGAAGCGTATCGGGGTTGATCAGCCCGTCGCCATTGAAAGGCATGGCATTGAGCGCGGCCAGGCGCCTGTGCACCTCGTCAAGCGTGAGTCCGTCCTCGCCCGCGCGCCCGGCCCAGCGCAGGATGCGCTCGGCCTCGGCATGCAGCGCCGCGCCCTCCTCGGTGTCGGTGCGCAGGCTGCCCAGCTTCAGGGCATCGCTGCCGCTGGTCAGGACATCCGGGTCGCTGACCTGCGCCGCGGCCCATTGGCAGGCCTCGACCAGCTCCGGCGCGCGGATGCGCCCATCCTTGTCGTGGTCGATGAGGTCCAGTGTGGCGCAGTCGAACTGAATGCCGCGCGTCGGGCAGGCCAGCGCCACCCACAGCGTCTGGTCCAGCTCGCCAATGTGGGCGATATCTTCGCCGGTACGGATGGACACCTGGTCCACCCCGCCGGCACGGAAAAACTGCCATGTGTGCTGCTGCATCCGACTCCAGTTCCCGGGCCGCGCCCGTTGCATTCGCGGCCCGATTCCAAGCCAACCCCGGCCGCTGCCTGCGGCCCCGAAGCGGCAAGTGTAAAAGTCCTGCGGGGCAGGCTGCGGCAACCACGGGTTTTCCCCGGGCCTGCTTTGTAACTTAAGTTCCAGAATCGGCACAATATCGATCATCAAGCACACCATGCTGCCCGAGACTTCCGCCGCTGCCCGCGTGCCCCAGGAGAAACGCTATCTGCAGCTCGCGGGCCTGTTCCGCCACAAGATCGTCACCGGCCAGTGGCCCGTGGGCGGCTCGATTCCCACCGTGGACCAGCTCGAAGCGCTGCACTGCGCCTCGCGCACGACGGTGCGCATGGCGCTGGGCAGCCTGGTGGCCGAGGGCCTGCTCAAGACGCGCAAGCGCGGCGGCACCCAGGTCGTGGCCGCCCCTCCGCGTCCGCCCTCCTTCCTGCTGCCCTCGAGCTGGAAGGACCTGGTGCTGTTCCACAGCCATACCGGCTACCGCCTGCTGGAGAGCGAACCCCATTGCATGCCGGCGATTCCCGCCGGCATGGGCTGCGAGGGCGAGCTGGCGCCAGCCTACCAGCGGCTGCTGGGCCTGCACTGCTGCGGCGACCAGCCTTTCTGCCTGAGCCAGATGTATGTGGAGCAAGGCCTCTACGAACGCATCGCGCCGCAGCTGGCGCAGCGCTCGGTGGTCGAGGCCCTGACCCGCGGCCCGCGCCCGCTGGCCAGCGCCCGCCAGCGCCTGGGCATCGCCCCGGCGGACGAACTGATCCAGACCCATCTGGGCGTGGCGCTGGGCACGCCGTTGCTGCAGACCCTGCGCTGGGCCTGCGACCGCAGGGGCCAGATGCTGCACTGGGCCCAGCTGCGCTATCTTGGCGACTACGCGCACATCGAGATGGATCTGTTGGCCTGACAGGCAGGCGCCGTGCCTTCAAGCCGCCGTCTGACGTCGACTGCGGCCGCTTTGGGCTATGGTGCTGGCAACCCATCCATCCACAGAGGAATCTCCATGCCGCTGCGCACTACTCCCCTTTTCGTTTCCGCCGCCGCACTGGCGCTGCTTGCAGGCTGCAGCAGCATGGACGCCCCCTGGAGCAAGGGCCGCGCCGGCGCCAACCGTGCTCCCGCGCCCAAGCAGATCTGCAATGCCCAGCCGGCGCAGAACCTGGTCGGCCGCACCAACACCGCGCAGAACCTCGAACAGGCCCGCCAACGTTCGGGCGCGGCCATGGCCCGCGTGCTTCACCCGGGACAGATGACGACCAAGGAATTCAATGCGGAGCGGGTGAATCTGGAGGTGGATGCGACCGGAAGGATTCTGGCGGTGCGCTGCGGTTGATACGTCCGGCCTGAAACTTGAGGGCAGGACGTCCATGCTTCGACAAGCTCAGCACGAACGGTATTTCCGTTCGCCCTGAGCCCGTCGAAGGGTGAACGGCCTGCCCTCAAGGCCAAGGCGTCCGTTCACCCGCCCACTCTCAATCCCCCAGAAATAACTCCTGCAGATCGCTCAGGAAATCAAACCCCCGCTCCGTGGGCACCACGCGCCCCAGCTCGCGCGTGATCAACCCCTTGCGCTCGGCCGTCTCCAGCCCCTTGGCAATGGAGCTCAGCGGCAGCCCCGTGCGCTCCATATAGTCCTGCAGCTTGAAACCCTCGCGCAGGCGCAGCGCGTTGAGCATGTACTCGAAAGGCAGCTCCGAGCGGCGCACCTCGTTGTCCTGCGCCAGCGCATGGCCGGCCAGCGCCTGGTCCATATAGCGCGCCGGGTCGCGAAAGCGCACCTGGCGCACCACGCGGTGCGCAAAGCTCAGCTTGCTGTGCGCGCCCGCGCCGATGCCCAGATAGTCGCCGAACTGCCAGTAGTTGGTGTTGTGGAAGCAGGCATGCCCGGGTTTCGCATAGGCGGAAATCTCGTAGCGCTGCATGCCCGCCAGCGCCGTGGTCTCGCTGATGCGGTCCAGCATCGCATAGGCCGTGTCGTCCTCGGGAACGGCCGGCGGGAATTTCGCGAAATAGGTGTTGGGCTCGATCGTCAGGTGGTAGATGGAGATGTGCGGCGGCGCAAAGGACAGCGCCGTCTGCAGGTCGCGGTCGAGATCCTCGAGCGTCTGGCCCGGCAGCGCATACATGATGTCGAGATTGAAGGTCTCGAAGGCCGCGGCGGCCTCGTCCACCGCGGCGCGCGCCTGCGCGCCGTCATGCACGCGCCCGAGCGCCTGCAGGAAGCGGTCGTCGAAGCTCTGCACGCCAATCGACAGCCGCGTCACGCCCGCCGCGCGGTAGGCGCGGAAACGGTCCTTCTCGAAGGTGCCGGGATTGGCCTCCAGCGTGATCTCGCAGTCCGGCTCCATGCGCACGCGCGCGCGCACCCCGGCGATCAGCCGGTCGATGGCCGCGGGCGAGAACAGGCTGGGCGTGCCGCCACCCATGAAGATGCTGTGCACCGTGCGGCCCCAGATCAGCGGCAGCGCGGCCTCGAGGTCGGCCATCAGCGCATCGACATAGCGCTGCTCGGGCAGCCCGGACTGCGCGTCGCCCTTGCGCCATTCATGCGAGTTGAAATCGCAATACGGGCATTTCTTCAGGCACCAGGGCAGATGGATGTACAGCGACAGCGGCGGCAGGCTGCCCAGCTGCAGCGTGCCGGGGCGCATGTAGTGCTGGATGTCGCGCTGCACCGCCGGCGCGCTGTCGGCCGCCGAAGCCGCGGGTTCGATGGGGATCATCATCACATCCAGCGTTCGCGCACCAGCGCCAGCATCTGCTGCGTCGCCCGCCCGCGGTGGCTGTGCGCATGCTTGAGCGCGGGCTCCATCTCGGCAAAGGTCTGGCCGAGCTCGGGCAGGAACAGCACCGGATCGAAGCCGAAGCCGTTGCTGCCGCGCGGCTCGGGGGCGATCAGCGCCTGGATGCGGCCGACGGCGATCAGCGGCTCGGGATCCCGCGGGCTGCGCACGCCGACCAGCGTGCTGACCATGGCGGCGCGGCGGTTGTCCACGCCCTGCAGCTGCTCGAGCAGCGCGCGCACGTTGTTGGCATCGCTTTTCTCGTAGCCGAACTGCGTGCAGTAATAGGCGGTATCGACGCCCGGCAAGCCGCCGAAGTGGTCGACACACATGCCGGCATCGTCGGCGATCGCCGGCAGGCCCGAGCGCTCGGCGGCAAAGCGCGCCTTGCTCAGCGCGTTCTCGACGAAGGTGCAGTGCGGCTCGGGCGCCTCGCCCTCGAACAGGTCGCCCTGGCGCACGAGTTCCACGCCCAGCGGGGCGAACATGGCTTGCAGCTCGGCGAGCTTGCCGCGGTTGTTGGAGGCTAGGACAATTTTCATGGATTCAATGGGAAGGCCGCGCCAGGCGCGCCTTCCGGTGGCAACAGGGTTTTCAGCGCCGGCGCTCGCCCGGGCGGCGGATGGCGGCGTTGATTTCGGCGATCTTGCGCTCGATGGCGGCTTCGCTGAGCTCGTCCTCGGGCGCCGCCAGCGTGTCGAACTGCAGCGTCGACCTGAAGGCATCGCCTTCGGACGCCTCGGTGGAAATGCCGCCCGGCGCCGCCGGCGCGCCAGGCGTTTCCCATTCCAGCGCGATCGCGGTGACATTGTCGCTGCTTGCGCCCGCGCGCTGCAGCGCCGCATCCACCAGCCGTGGCACGCAAAGGGATACTGGCCCCTGCCCCAGGCCTGCCAGCAACTCGGCCTCGGCCAAGGGCTCCCACAGGCCGTCCGAGCACAGCAGCAGGCGGTCGCCCTGCGCCAGCGTCCAGGGCCCGGCCTGGTCGAATATCGGCTCCGATGGCGCGCCCAGGCAGGTGAACAGCAGATTGCGGCTGACCTTGGGCAGCGGCTGCTGCGCGCGCTCGGCCATCCCGTGGTGGGAATGGTCGTGCGTGCGCGCCTGCAGCACCCCGCCGCGCGCCAGGTACAGGCGCGAATCGCCGCAGTGGATCCAGTGCGCCTGCCCCTGCTGCAGCAGTGCCGCGACCAGCGTGGTGCGCGGCGCCTCGGCCAGGCCATGCGTGCGCGCGTGGTGCAGGATCTGCCCGTGCGCCTGCAGCAGCGCCGCGGCCAGGAAGGCCGGCGCATCGGACAGCCGCGGGTTTGCCTGCGCCTCGAACCGCGCCAGCATGCTGCGCACCGCGATCTGCGCCGCGATCTCTCCGCCGGGGTGCCCCCCCATGCCATCGGCCAGCACCACCAGGCAGGCTTGGCGCGTGTAGGCGTAGCCCATGCGATCCTCGTTGCGCGCACGCGCGCCGCGCCGGCTGAGCTGGAACACCGAGAATCTCATGGCCGCGGCGCGTCGCGCGCCCCACCGATCTTCTGCCTGCTGCGGCGCGTGTCGCCGACCAGCGCGCCGAGCTGCAGGCGCATTTTCTCGGCCATGCTCAGCCGCGTGTGGCGCCGCTCGCCCTCGCGGTTGAGCTCCTTTTGCAGCGCGAACACCGACTGCGGCCGCGCCTTCGGGTCGGACGCCATGCACCACTCGACGATCTCGATCAGCCTGTCCGAATACACCCCGCGCAGCCGTGCCAGGCTCTGGGCCAGGCGGTCCTTTTCCTGGCGCTGCGGCGCCGCGTGCGGCGGCACGCCCTGCATGCACGCGTAGATGCAGGCGCCGATGGCGTAGATGTCCGTCCACGGCCCCATGGCCTCGCCGCGGCGGTACATCTCGGGCGCGGCAAAGCCGGGTGTGTACATCGGGCGGATGAAGCTGCCCTCCTTGGACAGCACCTCGCGCGCCGCGCCGAAATCGATCAGCACGGCGCGGTCGTCGTCGGTGATGAAGATGTTCGCCGGCTTGATGTCCAGATGCAGCATCTTGTGCTGGTGCACGATGCGCAGGCCGCGCAGCACCTCGTCGAACAGCGAGCGGATGGTGGACTCGCGCAGCACCTTGGCGGTCTTCAGGTCGCGCGCCGTGAGAATGAATTCCTGCAGGTTCGCGCCCTCGAGGTAATTCATGACCATGTAGACGGTCTCGTTCTCGCGGAAGAAATTGAGCACGCTGACCACCGAGGGGTGCGACAGCTGCGCCAGCGAGCGCCCCTCCTCGAAAAAGCTCTTCAGCCCCAGCCGGTAGAGCGAGAGCTTCTCGGGCAGCACGCGCGGCAGGCGCTCGCCGGGCTCGCGCAGCGCCAGCGACGCCGGCAGGTATTCCTTGATCGCCACCTGCTGGCCCGCGCCGTCCAGCGCCAGGTAGACCACCCCGAAGCCCCCGGCCGCGAGCCGCCGCAAGATGCGATAGCCCCCTATCATGCTATCGATGGGCAAGGGCGCGGGCTTGTTCTTGGAAGACATTTTTTACGGGTAAACCTCGTGACTGGAGCGGAACCCGGATAATCGGTGGATTGCAAGCAACCATCAAAAGTCCAATGTCAGTTTACAGCATGACCGGATACGCCAGCGCCCAGCACGGCGCGTCTGCCGAGGGTGCTGAAGCGCCCATCGGCAAGCGGCGGCTCGGCCTTGAGATCCGTTCGGTCAACAGCCGCTTTCTCGACCTGTCGTTCCGTCTGCCCGACGAACTGCGGGTGCACGAGCCGGCCCTGCGCACGCTGCTGACCTCACGCCTCAAGCGCGGCAAGGTCGAAGTCCGCGCCGCCATCGAATCCGAGGACGGTGGCGTCTTGTCCCAGCCCTCCCCTCAGCAACTGCAGCGCCTGATCACGGCGCAGGACGCCGTCCAGTCCTGGCTTCCCGATGCGCGCCCGCTGAGCGTGGCCGACGCGCTGCGCCTGTGCAGCGCCGGCGACGGCGACCGCGGCCAGAACTGGGGCGCCGTGCTGCCCGCGCTGGCCGCGCAGGCGCTGGAATCCCTGGTCCAGGCCCGCGCCCGCGAAGGCCAGCGCCTGGCCGACATGCTGCACGACCGGCTCCAGCAGCTGCGCGCGCTCGCGCAGTCCGCCACGCCGCTGATCCCGCAGCTGGTCGAGCAGCAGCGCCAGCGCTTCGTCGAGCGCTGGAAGGAGGCCATGGCGCTGGCCGAAGGCGCGGTCGCGCCCGAGGCGGCGCAGGACCGCGCGCTGACCGAAGCCACGGCCTTCGCCATCCGCATCGACGTGGCCGAGGAAGTCACGCGCCTGGACTCGCATCTCGAGGAGATCGAGCGCCTGCTCAAGAAGGGTGGCGAGATCGGCAAGCGCCTCGATTTCCTGATCCAGGAGCTGCACCGCGAAGCCAACACGCTGGGTTCGAAGTCCGCGGCGCTCGAGCTCACGCGCATCAGCGTCGACATGAAGGTCCTGATCGAGCAGATGCGCGAGCAGGTGCAGAACATCGAATAAACCACATTCCACAGGGCGCGCAAGCGCCCTTTTTACAAGGGCGCCCGAACCCGGCGCACCACCGCTTATGCAACACACCGGAAATCTCTTTGTCGTCGCCGCCCCCAGTGGGGCCGGCAAGTCCAGCCTGGTCAAGGCCCTGCGCGAGCTCGACGCCCATGTCTCGCCCTCGGTCTCGCACACCACGCGCGCGCCGCGCGGCCAGGAAAAGCACGGCCGTGAATACTTCTTTGCCTCCGAGCAGGAATTCGACGCGATGGTCGCCAACCAGGCGTTCCTGGAATGGGCCAACGTGCATGGCAAGCGCTATGGCACCTCCAAGCGCGCGCTGGCCGAACGCCTGGCCGGCGGCGCCGACGTGCTGCTCGAGATCGACTACCAGGGCGCGCTGCAGGTCAAGAGCGCCTTTCCCGAGGCGGTGCTGATCTTCATCCTGCCGCCCAGCTGGGAAGAGCTGCGCGCACGCCTGGAAAACCGCGGCGAGGACAGCCCCGAAGTCATCGAGCTGCGCCTGAAGAACGCTTCCCAGGAAATGGCCCAGGTGCAAAAGTTCGACTTCGTTATAATCAACGAGTTGTTCGAGACTGCGCTTTTCGACCTGAAAGCGATCATTCACGCCCAGCGCCTGAAGTATGCGGCCCAGCGAAGCGCGCGGTCCGATACCTTCGAGTCGCTCAATATCACCTGAATTCCCTGGAGTATCCTGATGGCACGCATCACCGTTGAAGACTGCCTGGAGCAGATCCCCAACCGCTTCCAACTCGTCCTGGCCGCCACCTACCGTGCGCGCATGCTCAGCCAAGGCCATACCGCCAAGATCGAAAGCAAGAACAAGCCCGGCGTCACCGCCCTGCGCGAGATCGCATCCGGCAAGGTCGGACTGGAAATGCTCAAGAAGGTTCCGGGCTGACCGGAATCCGCCGAAATGGCAAGAGAGGCACCGCTTTGCGGTGCTTTTTTTTGTGCACTGGCAAACCGATTGGAGAGCGCGCTACATTAAAGGTATGAAAGCGGTCCCGCCCCAGACAACTGTTCCTGACGAATCCACCCCTGCCACCGCCCCGGCGCCAGAGAGCCAGGTCGACACGCGCGCCGTGTCGACGGCCGCCGCTGCAGCGACCGCCGTTTCCCGGGCCGCATTCTCCGCGCTGCTCGACAACCTGGGCTATCTGGACGGCGCCAGCATCGAGCAGGTGCGCCAGGCCTACCTGTTTGCCGACGAGGCCCACACCGGCCAGTGGCGCAGCAGCGGCGACCCCTACATCACCCATCCCATCGCGGTGACCTCGCTGTGCGCTTCGTGGAAGCTCGATGCCCCGGCGCTGATGGCGGCGCTGATGCACGACGCGATGGAAGACTGCGGCGTCACCAAGGTCGATCTGGCCGCGCGCTTCGGCACCCCCGTGGCCGAGCTGGTCGACGGACTCACCAAGCTCGACAAGCTGCAGTTCAACACCCGCGAGGAAAACCAGGCCGAATCGTTCCGCAAGATGCTGCTGGCCATGGCGCGCGACGTGCGCGTCATCCTCATCAAGCTGGCCGACCGCACGCACAACATGCGCACGCTGTCCGACATGCCGCGCAGCAAGTGGGGCCGCATCGCCTCCGAAACGCTGGAGATCTATGCCCCCATCGCGCACCGGCTGGGCCTGAACCAGACCTACCGCGAGCTGCAGGACCTGTCCTTCCGCCACCTGCACCCCTGGCGCTATTCCACGCTGTCGAAGGCCATCGCCAAGTCGCGCACGCGCCGGCGCGACCTGGTGCAGCGCGTGCAGACAGAGGTCGACGCGCAGTTCGCCCAGCAGGGCCTCGACGCGCGCCTGGCGGGCCGCGAAAGCACGCTGTACTCGCTCTACCAGCGCATGGAGCGCAACAACCAGAGCTTTGCCAAGGTCACGGATATCTACGGCTTCCGCGTGATCGTGCCCTCGGTCACCGACTGCTATACGGCGCTGGGCGTGCTGCATCAGCTCTACAAGCCGGTGCCCGGCAAGTTCAAGGACCACATCGCCATTCCGAAGAACAATGGCTACCAGTCGCTGCACACCACGCTGGTCGGCCCCTCGGGCGTGAGCATCGAATTCCAGATGCGCACCGAGGAGATGCACATCGTCGCCGAGGCCGGCGTGGCCGCGCACTGGCTGCACCAGGCGCAGCGGCGCCCCGGCGACGCCGAGCGCATGAGCACCCAGTGGCTGCAGTCGCTGCTCGACATCCAGAACGAGACGCGCGATGCCACCGAGTTCTGGGACCACGTCAAGGTCGACCTGTTCCCCGACGCGGTCTATGTGTTCACGCCCAAGAGCGAGATCATGGCCATGCCGCGCGGCGCCACCGTGGTCGATTTCGCCTACGCCATCCACAGCAAGATCGGCAACCACGCCACGGCCGCGCGCATCAACAACGAGGACGTGCCGCTGCGCACCGAGCTCAAGAGCGGCGACGTCATCGAGATCATCACCGCCGAGAACGCACGCCCCAATCCGGCCTGGCTGGGCTTCGTCAAGACCGCCCGCGCGCGCTCCAAGATCCGCCACCATCTCAAGACCTCGGCGCAAAGCGAATCCGAAAGCCTGGGCGAGAAGCTGCTGACCCAGGCGCTGCGCGCCGAAGGCATCGAGCAGCTGCCGCCGCAGGACGATGCCAACCAGGCGCTGTGGGAGCGGCTGCTGCAGGACACCGGCAACCGCAGCCGCAGCGAGCTGCTGACCGACATCGGCATGGGCCGGCGCATCGCCAGCATGGTCGCGGCGCGCATCATGGTGCTGCTCGGCAACCACGGCCAGCGCCCGAATGCCGTGCTGCTGAGCCAGGAACGCTACACCGCCCAGGACAAGATCTCCCAGGGCACGGTGACGCTCGACGGCAGCACCAACGCCTCGATCCGTTTCGCCCACTGCTGCCGCCCCGTGCCCGGCGACCCGGTGCTGGGCTATCTGGGCCGCGGCGAGGGCCTGATGGTGCACCATGCGCGCTGCGCGATCGTCAAGCGCCTCTACGAGAAAGACGCCGAGCGCTTCATCCCGGTCGAATGGGCCGAGGGCCTGAACCAGCTGTTCGACAGCGGCATCCTGGTCACTGTGAAGAACGGCAAGGGCGTGCTGGCGCGCGTGGCCTCCGAACTGACCGATGCCGAGGTCGACATCCAGCATCTGGAGATGGTCGACGAGGCGCCGATGGGCACGACCGACCTGCGCTTCGTGGTTTCGGTCAGGAACCAGCAGCAGGTCGAGGCAGCGCTGCGCAATCTGCGCCGTGCACCGGTGGTGATCAAGGCGAAGAGGATCATGCCGGCGGTGGAATGACGTTTCCTCGCTTACCCAGTTGCCTCCATGAGGCCATGGAGTAAACGCCGCGAGGCCATTCATCCTTCGACAAGCTCAGGACGAACGGTTTTGCACGGCTGCCCTGAACAGACCACTGCCTCTCGCCCTGAGCCTTCCTAGGCGGGCCCGTCGCAAGACGGTTCAGGGCGTGGCACTGGCAGGCCCTGCTGAGCCCTACCCCTGCGCCTCCGGATACCTCACCTCCACCACCTCCAGCATCCGCACGCCCCCCGGCGTCTGCAGCGCCACCTCGTCGCCCACGCGCGACTTGAGCAGCGCGCGCGCCACCGGCGAGATCCAGCTGACCTGGCCCTCGGCGCTGTTGGCCTCGTCGATGCCCATGATGGTCACGCTGCGCTCCGTGCCGTCGTCCTCGACATAGGTCACCGTGGCGCCAAAGAAGACCTGGTCGCTGCCCGCATGCACGGTGGGATCAACGACCTCGGCGATCTCCAGGCGCTTGGTGAGGAAGCGGATGCGCCGGTCGATCTCGCGCAGCCGCTTCTTGCCGTAGAGGTAGTCGCCATTTTCCGAGCGGTCGCCATTGCTGGCCGCCCAGTGGACGATATCGACGATCTTCGGGCGTTCGTTGTCTATCAATTCGAACAGCTCGTCGCGCAGGCTCTGGTAGCCCCGGGGCGTCATGTAGTTCTTGCTGCCGGCCGGAATGGGCGGCAACGCGCCCAGTTCGTCGTCGTCATCCGCGGCATCCGATTCTTTGGTGAAGGCCTTGCTCATGCGCCGATCTTCACACAGTCCAGGGGGTGCCAGATACGAAAAAGCCCCGGAACCTTGCAGTTCCGGGGCTTGTCGTTTGGTGCGGCTGGCAGGAATCGAACCCACGACCCCTTGGTTCGTAGCCAAGTACTCTATCCAGCTGAGCTACAGCCGCTAAGCTATCGATTATAGCCCGGAATTTTTTTGCTTTCGGCAAAAAGTGGAATTTTTTGTCCAGCCACGCTGCCGGCGCCCTCTCTCCGCACTCTGCAAAAAACCAACAGCTGCTATGAGCCAACCCCAAACGATAGCTAAAAACATATAATTTTAAAATTATAATAGGAGTTATCTATGAACAGGAAAATGTTGGCCAACCTCTTTCTGCTGGGTTCCGTTCTGGCGGCTGCGTTGTGCATCGCACGCGGATTCCTGATGGCACAGCCTCAGCTCTTTGCCGGCGCCCTGCTGCTGGCGCTGGGCGGCGGCGTGGCATATCTCGTGCTGCAGCGCGAAAATGGCGAGGACGACAAGCGCAGCGAGTGACCGCCAGGCCACTGGCACAAACGAAAAAGCCCCAGAACCTTGCAGTTCTGGGGCTTGTCGTTTGGTGCGGCTGGCAGGAATCGAACCCACGACCCCTTGGTTCGTAGCCAAGTACTCTATCCAGCTGAGCTACAGCCGCATTGGCGGAGAGGGTGGGATTCGAACCCACGGTAGTATCGCTACTACGCCTGATTTCGAGTCAGGTACATTCGACCACTCTGCCACCTCTCCTGTGTGTCGAAGCATCTATTGTAGCACTGTTTTTCAGGGCTTCAGCAAAGTTTGTCCATTCATGTACGAATGCAGTGCTTCGGGTACCGTCACGGAGCCATCGGCGTTCTGGTAGTTCTCCAGCACAGCGACCAGGCAGCGGCCCACGGCCAAGCCAGAGCCGTTCAGGGTGTGCAGCAATTCGTTCTTGCCCTGGGCGTTCTTGAAGCGCGCCTGCAGGCGGCGCGACTGGAAGGCCTCGCAGTTCGACACCGAGCTGATCTCGCGGTAGGCATCCTGGCCGGGCAGCCAGACTTCCAGGTCATAGGTCTTGGCCGCGCCAAAGCCCAGGTCGCCGGTGCACAGGTTCACCACACGGTATGGCAGGCCGAGCTTTTGCAGCACGGCTTCGGCGTGGCCGGCCATTTCCTCCAACGCTTCGTAGCTCTTCTCCGGATGCACGATCTGCACCATCTCGACCTTGTCGAACTGGTGCTGGCGGATCATGCCGCGCGTGTCGCGGCCGTAGCTGCCGGCTTCGGAGCGGAAGCATGGGCTGTGGGCCGTGAGCTTGATCGGCAGCTCGGCTTCGGTCACCACCTGGTCGCGCACGAAGTTGGTGAGCGGCACCTCGGCCGTGGGAATCAGGTACAGCGCCGCGTTGTCGGGCACCGGCTCGCCTTCCTGGCCACCCTTCTTCGCGGCAAACAGATCGCCTTCGAACTTGGGCAGCTGGCCCGTGCCCTTGAGCGAGTCGGCATTGACGGCATAGGGCACGTAGCATTCGGCATAGCCATGCGCTTCGGTCTGCAGGTCGAGCATGAACTGCGCGAGCGCCCGGTGCAGGCGCGCGATCGGGCCCTTCATGACGGTGAAGCGCGAGCCCGAGAGCTTGACGCCCATGTCGAAATCCAGGCCCAGCGGCGTGCCGATGTCGACATGGTCCTTGGCCTCGAAGTCAAAGGCCCGGGGCGTACCCCAGCGGCGCACTTCGACATTGCCCGACTCGTCGCTGCCCAGCGGCACGCTTTCATGCGGCAGGTTGGGCACGGCCAGCAGCAGCGCCTGCAGCTCGCCCTGGAGCTGCTCCAGGCGCGCGGCCGAAGTTTCCAGTTCGTTCTTGAGCTGCCCGACCTGGGCCTTGGCGGCCTCGGCGCCCTGCTTGTCGCCCTTGCCCATCAGCATGCCGACCTGCTTGGACAGCTGGTTGCGCTGCGCCTGCAGCTCCTCGGTGCGCGATTGCAGGCGCTTGCGTTCGGACTCGAGGGACTGGAAGGCCTCCACGTTGAGGAAAGCCTGGGGCTTTTTGCGGGTTTCCAGCCGCGCGATGGCGGAATCAAGGTCTTTGCGAAGGAGGAGGATGTCTAGCATAGAGCGCGATTTTAGTAGCGCGCGCTCGGGGAGCCGGCAATTGCGCCGGCAACTGTTGCGCGCCAGTTTCATTTGCCGCGCCGGTGGCAGTGGCCGGCGCAGGCGGCTTCAGTGGCCAGGACCGGTTTCCGGCGCCTTGCGCACTTCGATCTCCAGCCCCGTGGCGGCGTCGATCTTCAGGCCCTTGGGCAGCGGGAATTTCACGGTTTCCTCGATGCCGTTCATGCTGCGTACCGAGGTCGCGCCCAGCGCCTTGATGCGATCGATGACCTCGCGCACCAGCACTTCGGGCGCCGAAGCGCCGGCCGTGAGGCCGACGCGCGATACGCCTTCGAACCATTCGGACTGCAGCTCGCCGGCGTTGTCCACCATGTAGGCGGGCGTGCCCAGGCGCGCCGCGAGCTCGCGCAGGCGGTTGCTGTTGGAGCTGGTGGGGCTGCCCACCACGATCACCACGTCGACCTGCGGGCTGAGCACTTTCACCGCGTCCTGGCGGTTCTGCGTGGCGTAGCAGATGTCCTGCTGCTTGGGCACGCGGATCTGCGGGAAGCGCGCCTTCACCGCCGCCATGATCTCGGCCGCGTCGTCGACGCTGAGCGTGGTCTGCGTCACAACGGCCAGCAGCTGGGTCTGCGCGGGCTGCACCCGGGCCACGTCCTCGACCTCCTCGACCAGATGGATGCCGTGGTCGAGCTGCCCCATCGTGCCCTCGACCTCGGGGTGGCCCTTGTGGCCGATCATGATGAACTCGTAGCCTTCCTTGGCCAGCTTGGCGACTTCCACATGCACCTTGCTGACCAGCGGGCAGGTCGCATCGAAGATCTGGAAGCCGCGGCGCTGCGCCTCCTGCTGCACCGCCTGGCTCACGCCGTGCGCGGAGAACACCAGCGTCGCGCCCGGCGGCACGTCGTCGAGCTCCTCGATGAAGATCGCGCCCCGGGTCTTGAGGTCGTTGACCACGAAGGTGTTGTGCACGATCTCGTGGCGCACGTAGATCGGCGCGCCGAACTTGGCGATGGCGCGCTCGACGATCTCGATCGCCCGGTCGACGCCGGCGCAGAAGCCGCGCGGCTCGGCAAGCACGATTTCCTGGGGCTTGGCCATGGCTCAGAGCACTCCGATGATCTGCACCTCGAAGGTGACGGGCTGGCCGGCCAGCGGGTGGTTGAAGTCGAACAGCACCGCGCCGTCCTCGCGCACGCTCACCACGGCGCCGGCGTAGCTGCCCAGGCCGTCGGGCGTGGGGAACTGCACGACGTCGCCGGCCGTGTACTGCTCATGGGGATCGCCGAGCTCGTTCATCAGCTTGCGCGCCACCCATTGCTGCATGTCCGTGTTGCGCTCGCCAAAGGCTTCGCCCGCGGGCAGCTCGAAGGTGGTGCGCGTGCCTTCCTCGAGGCCGATCAGGCGCTGCTCCACGGCCGGCGACAGCTCGCCCGCGCCCAGCGACAGCGTGGCGGGCTTGTCGCCAAAGGTGTTGATCACGTCGCCGGCCGGGCCGGCCATGCGGTAGTGCAGGGTCAGGAACGATCCTGCCTGCACCGTGGGTACGTGGGTCTGCGAAGCCTGTGTGGGGTGTGCGCTAGAAGTCATGAAAGTCCCGATAAACTGGTGGCTATTGTAGAAACCCGGCCATGCCCCCACGCGGTGGCTTGTCGATGTCCCCGCGCACGCGCCCGGTGCAGGAGCGGCACGATGTCACTCAAAGACCTTCCGCGCGATGCCCAGCCGCGCGAGAAACTGCTGGTGCGCGGCCCTGGCGCGCTGGCCGATGCCGAGCTGCTGGCCATCGTGCTGCGCACCGGCGTCGCCGGCAAGGGCGTGCTGCAGCTGGCGCAGGAACTGCTCGAACCGCCGGCCATCGACCCCATCAGCGGCCTGCTGCGCGGCGGATTCGGCGGCATCGCAGGCCTGCTGCAGGCGCCCTCGCAAGACCTCGCGCGCATCAAGGGCCTGGGCCCGGCCAAGCGCGCCCAGTTGCTGGCGGTGCTCGAGCTCGCGCGCCGCGCGCTGGCCCAGCGGCTGAGCGAGCGCGCGGTCTTCGACAGCCCGGGCGCCGTCATGCAGTACCTGCAGCTGCATCTCGCGGGCAAAGACCATGAAGTGTTCGCGGTGTTGTTTCTCGACAACCAGCACCGGCTGATCGCCATGGAGGAAATGTTCCGCGGCACGCTGGCGCAGACCAGCGTGTATCCCCGGGAGGTCGTGCTGCACGCCCTGCGGCACCAGGCGGCGGCCGTGGTGCTGGCGCACAACCATCCCAGCGGCGCCGTCCACCCCAGCCCCGCCGACCTGGCGCTGACGCAGATGCTGCGCAGCGCGCTGGGGCTGGTGGACGTGCGCGTGCTCGACCATATCATCGTCGCGCCCGGCGCCGGCCTGTCGATGGCCGAACAGGGATTGATATGAGGCGCCAGGGACAAAAGCAGTCCGGTTCGCAGGATATGGCGGCGGTTGCGCCGGAGCTTGCCCATCTTGGGATAAAAAGGCTGCATGCGCGTGAAATCCCTCCAGGACCTGAAGCCGGTCCGCAAAGCCCTGGCTGCCGCAGCGCAGCAGGCTGCGCTGCAGGCCGAGGAAGAACGCCGCGCCGCCCTGCGCCCGGCCACCGACCGGGCGCTGTTCCTGCAGGCCGTGGGCAGCGTGCTGCCGCTGCGCCATGCGCACAACCGCCTCGCCCCCGTGCCCGGCAACGTGCTGCCCGTGCCGCAGCAGCGGCTGCTCGACGAGCAATCGGTGCTGCGCGAGGCGATCAGCGACGAGTTCGATGTCAGCACCCTGCTGCTGACCGATGACCAGCTGAGCTACCTGCGCCCCGGCATGGGCCACGATGTGGCGCAGCGGCTGCGCGCCGGCCACTGGAGCATCCAGCGCCAGCTCGACCTGCATGGGCTGCGCACCGACGAGGCGCGCGAGGCGCTGGGGGCATTCATCCGCAAGGCCCATCGCGACGGCGCGCGTTGCGTGCGCGTGGTGCACGGCAAGGGGCTGGGCTCGCCGGGGCGCATGCCGGTGCTCAAGGGCCGGGTGCACAGCTGGCTGGTGCAGAAGCAGGAGGTGCTGGCCTTCGTGCAGGCACGCCCGGTCGATGGCGGCGCGGGCGCGCTGATCGTGCTGCTGCAGCCCTACGTGCAGCGCCAGGGCGGGCGGTAACGGCGAGGGTCCGCTGGCGGCGCGGCGCCAAGGCACGCGCCCGGGCTAGCCGGCCGCGCAGGCAAATCTGGAACCGCGCCGGGTGATCCGTTACCTACTCTGGATGATCCCTGCGCCGCTTCCGAAAGTGCCTGTATGAGCCGCTGCTTTGAAAAAGCCTTGCATGAGTTTGGCCACCGGATGGGGCTCGATGGCCTGCGCCTGGATGAGCAGGGACATTGCGCGCTGCGCTTCGATGCGGTGCATGTGCACCTGCAGCTGCTCGACGACGAGGAACAGGTGCTGTGCTACTGCCCGTTGGGCCGGCTCGATGACCAGGCCCAGCCGGCCATGGCCTGGGAGATGCTGCACGCGGGTTTTCTCTACCGGCACACCGGCGGCGCCAGCCTGTCGCGCGACAAGGAAAGCGGCGAGTGCCTGCTGAGCTGCCTGATCGAGGGCGCGCACATCACCGTCAATGGGCTCGAGGCCCGCATGACCCTGCTGGTCAATACCGCCGAGCTCTGGATGCACCGGCTGCACAGCGCGGCGCCCCCCTCCGCCGCGGAAACCGCCCTGCCGCAGCGGTTGATGCAGCAACTGGTCTGACCCCCCTCCCCAGCCTTTGCAGGAAACATCCCATGGTGGATTTCAGCGCCCTCAAGAGCCATGTCAACTCGTCTTTGGTCCAAGGTACGGAAATCCTGCGGCTCGATGGCAGCCAGGGCGGGAGTGGCGATGTCAAGGTGGGCAGCTTCCTTGGGCGCGTCGTGAACTGGCTCCTGCCCGCCGCCCTCACGGGCACCCGCCATGCCGGTCCGGCAGACAGGGCCCCCGTTGCCCGGGATCCGTTCGAGCAGATGGCGCACCAGGACGTGCGGATGCGGGTGCTGGATGCATTGATGGGCCGCTTCGACGACCATGTGCTGAACCAGACATCGCAGCTCATCGACTGGTCAAGCAGCAAGCCGCTCACGGCCCGGGAGGTGCGCGAGGTCATACAGACCGCGGAGCGGCTGCAGGAGCGCGCTGCCACCGGCGCCGGCGCCGCTGCCCGGCGCCTGCCGGCTGCCCAGGCGCCGGAGCCAGCCTTTTCCTTGCCCGGCCAACGCCCTGGCGAGTCGCACCAGGATTACAGGATGGAGGTGCTCGACACCATGGTGGGCCGATTCAGCGACCAGGTGCTCAACCAGGTATCCCAGGTGGTGGACTGGACCAGCAGCGCCCCGCTGACGGCAGGCGAGATCAGCACTTTCATCAGGGCCGCCGAGCATGCCAGAGACAGCGCCCCCACCGCCGCCACTGCCAGCAACGCCCACACCGGCCACTACAGCGATGGCAACCGCCTGGGGGAGCTGCAGCGGCTGGGCGCGGGCGCGGTGAACGTGGTGTCCAGCGCGGCCTTCATGCAACGCTCCGAAAGCCGCGAGATGGTGTTCAAGCCGGTGGCGGGCAAAGCGCCCGAAAACTTCCCTTTCTATGGCATTCAGACCCGGGAAAATCTGGGCAGCCAGGCGGGCGCCAGCGAGATTGCGGCCGATGGCAATGTCATCGGCCGCAATATCGCCACCTGCGAAATTGCGCACGCGCTGGGAATGCCGGAGCTGATTGCCCAGACGCTTGCCACGCGGCAGGACGGAGTGGACGGTATTGCCATGGCCAGGGCGCAAGGCGTCTCCGTGTTCAGCGCTACCGGCCAGCTCAGTTTCACTACCTCGTTCGACCCTGATGAAATCGAGAGGAAAACCGCCCACTGGAACGCGCAGCTGGCCAGCCACAATCTGAAAATCACGGGCCATGCGGGCAGCCAGGTGCATCTGCAGAAGCTCAGCCTGGAAAAGGATATCCAGCAGGCCATAGAGAGGACCACAGGCTTCATGGAAAAAAGGTTCTCCCGCGAGCAGATTGCAGGCATCGAAGTGACGGGAACCGAGGTGCTGAACCGCAGCGCAAGCCTGGGGCCCAGGGCTTTCGAGTCCGTCACCCGTGAGCATGCCCGACTGACCTATCTGGCAAAACGCGTCTTCATGCTGCCGCTGGACGACAAAGGCCTGATTGTCGACGCCAGGCTCAACCGCGATCTCAACCGCCTGCAATGGCTTGATTTCATCTGCGGCCAGGGCGACCGCAACCCCAGCAACCTTTTCATCCAATACGCAGCCGATGGGAAGGTGGCGGGTCTGATAGGTATCGACAACGATTTCAGCTTTGGCGAATGGGTGGACGAAAAGGGCATCCACCCCGACGGCGACCCGGCGCAGATGCAGACCGGCGTGGCCTACCAGGGGATGCCGGCAAATGCCATCGATGCCGACACCGCCGCGCGCATCAAGACGCTGCACGCGCGCAAGGAGCAGTTCCAGGACATGCTGGCGCAAAACGGAATGACCCCCAACGAGATCGCCGCCGCGACCCGCAGGCTGGATACCGCGCATCGACAGATCACGGCCTGGGAAACGGGAAGCGATCCGGCATCGCACATCCTCCCGGCAGGTTCTTCCCAATGGGAAACGCGGAATCAGGAGGGCTACAGCGCGTATTACTCCAGCATGCGCGTCAAGGCGAAGTTCGGCGCATCCAACCAGGTGTCGCCCATGACCCTGGCCGGCATATTGAGATAGCGCCTGGCGGGGGCTCACCCGCCCCGGTTGCGCATCCAGTCGGCGGTGCCCATGAAGCTGTTGGACAGGCGCTGGCGCAGCGCCTCGGGCACGCCGGTCTCGGCCATGGCCTGGTCCATGCAGGCCACCCATTGGTCGCGCTCGCGCACGCCGATGGCGAAGGGCATGTGGCGCATCTTCAGCCGCGGGTGGCCGAAGCGGCTCTGGTAATGGTCGGGGCCGCCGAGCCAGCCGCAGAGGAACCAGAACAGCTTCTGGCGCGCATCGTCCAGCGCCGAGCCATGCGCCGCGCGCAGCTCGGCATAGCCGGGCTCGAGATCCATCAGGTCATAGAAGCGGTCCACCAGGCGCTGGACCGCGGGCTCGCCGCCGATCCATTCGAACGGGGTGTCAAACGGCGGTTTTTCTTCAATCTGCATGGCATTCGGGCGCTGGCGTGCAGCGCGGTCGGGAAACGGGGGTTCTGAGTGCGCCATTGTCCCGCAGCGCATGCAGATGCGCCGCGAAAAGGCTTCTGGCGCCGCAGCCACTGTTCTGCCATTCAGATGAATCGATTCGAACAATCGATTTCACAGATCAAACCTGCCTTCCTATATTTGCCTTGGCGCATCTGCCACGCGGGTGTGCGAGATAACCAAAGCAAGGAGACAACATGCGTAGATTCCAACTTTCCGCCCTGGCGCTGGGCATTGCCGCGCTGGCCGGCTGCGGCGGCTCGTCCAGTGACGGGGACGATGCCGCGGCGGCGCAGCCCAGGCTCACCATGCAGATCACGGCTACCCAGGATTTCCCCGGCAGCTACGGCGCCGTGGGCGCCTACGAGAAGGTCAGCGGCACCCTGCGCGGTGAGCTCGACCCCAGGGATCCGAAGAATGCCACCATCCAGGATCTGCAGCTCGCGCCCGTCAACAGCCGCGGCATGGTCGAGTACGCCACCGACTTCACGCTGCTCAAGCCCAAAGAGATGGCCAAGGCCAGCGGCATCCTGCGTTACGACGCGCCGAACCGCGGCAACATCCTGACCATGCCCAACCCCAGCGCCACGCCCGGCGACGCGGTCTACCTGGAGCGCGGCTACGTCATGCTGTACGCGGCCTGGCAAGGCGACGTGCCCAAGAGCAACCCCGAGCGCCTGACGGCGCAGGTGCCGGTGGCAAGGAACCCCGATGGCAGCAGCATCACCGGCGCCTACCGCACCGAGCTGGTGCCCTCCTCCGCCACCTCGACCATGGCCTTGCCCGGCGGAGTCTTCAACGGCACGATGCTGCCCTATGCTCCCGCCAGCCTGGACAACACCCGGCCCGGCTATTCGCTCACACGGCGCATCAACGAGACCGATCCGCGCGAGCCCATTGCCGCCGCCGACTGGAAGTTCGCCAACTGCAGCGACAGCGCACCCTTCCCCGGCACGCCCGACGAGACCCGGGTCTGCCTGAAGCAGGGCTTCGATCCACTCTATCTCTACGAGCTGGTGTACGAGGCCAAGGACCCCAAGGTCATGGGGGTGGGCCTGGCGGGCCTGCGCGACGCGGTGGGCTTCTTCCGCAAGGCCGAGAAGGACTCCGAAGGCAACGCCAATCCGCTGGCCGGGCGCATCAGGCACACCATCGGCCAGGGCACCTCGCAATCCGGCAATGCCATGAAAACCTTCCTGCACCTGGGCTTCAACCAGGCGCTGGACGGTTCGCGCGTCTTCGATGGAATGTTCGCGCATGTGGCCGCACGCCAGACCAATGTCAACACGCGCTTTGCGGTGCCCGGCGGCGGCGGCGGCCTGCGCACGGACCACACCGCCTTCGGCCAGACCGCGCCGCGCGGGCTGGACAAGGACTATGTGGACGGCATCAGCGGGCGCAACGGCGGCGTGATGCGCCGCTGCAGCGCCACCGACACCTGCCCGAAGTTCTTCCTGGGGCTGTCCGGCACCGAGTTCTGGCAGCTGCAGGGCTCGCCCGCGCTCACCAACACCGAGGGCACGCAGGATCTGGCGCAGCCCGAGAACGCGCGCGTCTACTACTACGCCAGCACCCAGCATGGCGGCGCGGGCGGAGAAGCGAGCATCAGCTACGCGCCGAGCCGCAACGTCTACCCCTCGGGCACGGTCGTGCATTTCAACGACACCTTCCGCGCGCTGTTCATCGCGCTGGAGGACTGGGTGACCACGGGCAAACAGCCGCCCGCCAGCCAGGTGCCGCGCGTGGCCGACGGCAGCCTGGTGCGGCCCGAGCAGGTGCGCTTTCCGGTGATGCGGGGGCTGCAGTGGAAGGTCGGCAGCCAGTTGACGGATATTCCCGCCTTCAACTACCTGGCGCGCCACAACGACTTCGAGCTGCTGGACTTCGGCCCGCAGTTCCGCCCCGAGGACGAGGCCGGCATTGCCGGCATCTTCCCGCCGCGCCAGACCGGCAGGTTCTACCCGATCATGGTGCCCCAGGTCGATGGCAGCACCGGCCTGACGCGTGCCGGCATCCGCTCGGTGGAAGCGCAGGCACCGCTGGGCACCAGCATCGAGTTCAACTATGTGAACAGCGAAAGGATCGTTGATCTGACCAATCTGGGCGGCAGCTACATTCCCTTCCACAAGACCCAGGCGGCGCGGATCGCCGCAGGCGACACGCGCCCCTCGCTGCAGGAGCTGTATGGATCGCAGCAGGGCTATGTGCAGGCAGTGCGCAGCGCAGCGGACCGGCTGGTGGAGCAGCGCTTCCTGCTGCGCCGCGATGCCGACGCCATCGTGCAGAAGGCGCAGGCCAGCGCGATCTTCGAGTAGGGCCTGCAGGGCCGGGCCTGGCCTTTTGGGAACAGGCCCGGCCTGGCGGCTACTCCGCTGCCTGGCGCAGCGTCGTCATGACCGGCCGGCGCAGCACCTCGCGCAGGCCCCACCAGCCCGCCAGCCAGGCCAGCAGCGCACCCGCCAGCGCCCCGGCCACCGGCACCCAGGGCGAGGCCGTCCAGACGAAGTCGAAGGCATAGCGCGCCAGCGCCCAGCCGATGGCCATGGCCACGCTGCTGGCCAGGAACCCCGCCAGCAGCCCCACGCCCGCCAGTTCGGCGCGCTGCACCTGGCGCAGCAGGCTGGCGCGCGCGCCGACGGCGCGCATGATCGCGTACTCGCGCGCACGCTCCTCACGCGTGGCGGTCACGGCGGCAAACAGCACCACCAGGCCCGCGGCCAGCGTGAAGGCGAACAGGAACTCGACCGCGCGCACGACCTGGTCGAGCACCTGCTGGATCTGCGCCAGCGTGCTGCCCATGTCGACATTGGTGATGTTGGGAAACGCGCGCACCAGCGCGTTGTCGAAGCCCTTGGTTTCGGGCGCGCGGTAGGCCGCCAGATAGGTCACGGCGACATCGGGCAGGTGCTCGACCGGGTACATGACGAAGAAGTTGGCGCGCAGCGAGCCCCAGTCGACCTTGCGCAGGCTGGTGATGCGGGCCTCGTTCTGCACCCCGCCGACGTCAAACGTCAGCCGGTCGCCCAGCTTCAGGCCCAGGGTCTCGGCAATGCCTTCCTCGACGCTCAGCACGCCCTGCTCGCCCGGCGTCCAGCGGCCGGCGACGATCTGGTTGTGCTCGGGCGCCTGCTCGGCCGTCGACAGGTTGAACTCGCGGTCCACCAGGCGTTTGGCGCGGTCCTCGGTGTAATCGTCGGGGTGCACGTCGCGGCCGTTGACCTGCACCAGCCGGCCGCGGATCATCGGATACCAGTCGTAGCGCGCCACGCCGGCCTTCTGCAGCTCCTGCTGGAAGGCCTGCGCCTGGTCCGGCATGATGTTGATGACGAAGCGGTTGGGCGCATCGGGCGGCGAGGCCGCGCGCCAGCTGCCGATCAGGTCGGTGCGCAGCAGCACCAGCAGCACCAGCGCCAGCAGGCCCACGGCCAGGCTGCTGACCTGCAGCACGGCATAGACCGGGCGCGCCGAGATCTGCCGCGTCGCCAGCACCAGCCAGCGCGGTGCCGTCGATTCATTGACCAGCCGGCGCAGCAGCTTCACGGCCAGCCACGCCAGGCCCGCGAACAGCGCCACCGCGGCGCCGAACCCGGCCACGGCGATCAGTCCGAGCTTGAGATCGCGGCTCACCGCCAGCAGCAGCGCGGCAAAGCCCGCAACCCCCAGCACCAGCACCAGCCACGAGGCCGGCTTGAGCGCGCCGAGGTCGCGGCGCATGACGCGCAGCGGCGGCACCCGGGCCAGCTGCAGCACCGGCGGCAGGCCGAAGGTGAACAGGAGCGTCATGCCCATGACCAGCCCGAACACCACCGGCCGCGCGCTGGGCGCGGGCAGCGCCGAATCCACGAGCCCGGCCAGCAGCTGCACGAACACATGGTGCACTCCATAACCGATGGCCACACCAAGCGCACTGGAAAACAGACCCACCAGTGCGAATTCAATCGTATAGGCGCCGGCAATGCGCCTCTGGCTCTGGCCCAGCACGCGCAGCATGGCCGAGGCATCGAGGTGGTCGTTGGCAAAGCCGCGCGCGGCCAGCGCCACGGCCACGGCCGACAGCAGCGCGGCCAGCAGCGCCACCAGGCTGAGGAATTTCTCGGCGCGTTCAAGCGTCTGGCGCATCTCGGGGCGGCCGCTGTCCAGCGATTCGATGCGCATGCCGTGCATGCCTGGCGCCTTCACCGCTTCCTCGGTCCAGGCCTGGAACTGGCGCACCGCGGCATCTTCGCCGGCCACGGCCAGGCGATAGGTCAGGCGGCTGGCGGGCTGGACCAGCGCGGTGGACTCCAGGTCCGCCGCGTTGAGCATGACGCGCGGCGCGAAGCTCATGAAACCCGAGCCGCGATCGGGCTCCAGCACCAGGATGCGGCCGATGCGCAGCGTGGCATCGCCCAGCAGCAGCGGGTCGCCCAGCCGCAGGCCCAGCGCTTCGAGCAGCGGCGCATCGACCCAGACCTCGCCGGCCGCGGGAATGTCGCGCGTGGCCTCGCCTGCCGCACCCGGGGCGCCGGCCGTGCGCAGCGTGCCGCGCAGCGGATAGCCCGGCGGCACGCTCTTGAGCGCCACCAGCCGGCTGGCGCCGCCCTGTGCATCGGGGGCGCGCCCCATGGTGGGAAAGCCCACCGTGACCACGCTCTGCAGCCCCAACTGCTGTGCGCGCCCGGCAAACTGCGCGGGCGGCGGGTTGTCGCTCACGACCACCACATCGCCGCCCAGCAGCTGGCGCGCATCGCGCTCGAGCCCGCCCTGCAGCCGGTCGGCAAAGAAGCCCACCGCGGTCAATGCCGCCACCGCCAGCGTCACCGCGACGATCAACAGGCGCAGCTCGCCCGCACGCACATCGCGCCACAAGGTGCGCCAACCCAAAGCCCAAGCTGATGATCCATTCATGGGCTGAACAATAGCGGATCGGCCCGCGTGGGGGCATTAAAAAGCCGCCAGGGCAGGCCATGGCGGCTTTGGAACCAGACGCCGGGTGCTGGCTCAGGTGTTCTTGCTGACCGTGATGGTGGGGAACTTCGCGCTGAAATCCTTGGCCTTGAGCGCCACCTTCACCGCCATGTCGCGCGCCACGCGCTTGTAGATCTGCGCGGCTTCGCTGTCAGGGTCGGCGACCACCGTGGGCTTGCCGCTGTCGGCCTGCTCGCGGATCTGCAGCGACAGCGGCAGCGCGCCCAGATAGTCGATGCCGTACTCGCCGGCCATCTTCCTGCCGCCCTCGGCGCCGAAGATATGCTCGACATGGCCGCACTGGGTGCAGACATGCGCCGCCATGTTCTCCACCAGGCCCAGGATCGGCACGCCGACCTTCTCGAACATCTTGATGCCCTTGCGCGCATCGATCAGCGCGATGTCCTGCGGCGTCGTGACGACGATCGCGCCGGTCATCGGCACGCGCTGGGCCAGCGTCAGCTGGATGTCGCCGGTGCCCGGGGGCATGTCGACCAGCAGGTAGTCGAGGTCCTTCCAGTTGGTCTGGCGCAGCATCTGCTCGAGCGCCTGGGTGGCCATCGGGCCGCGCCAGATCATGGCCTCGTCCTGGTTCACCAGAAAGCCGATGGACATGACCTGCACGCCGTGGTTCTGCAGCGGCTCCATGGTCTTGCCGTCGGTGCTCTCGGGCTTGCCCGTCAGGCCCATCATCATCGGCTGGCTCGGGCCGTAGATGTCGGCATCGAGCAGGCCCACGCGCGCGCCCTCGGCGGCCAGCGCCAGCGCCAGGTTCGCGGCGGTGGTGCTCTTGCCCACGCCGCCCTTGCCCGAGGAGATGGCAATGATGTTCTTGACCTGGGGCAGCAGTTCCACGCCGCGCTGCACCGAATGCGCCACCACCTTGGTGTTGATGGCGACCGAGACGTTGTCCACGCCCGGCACGCTCTTGGCGGCGGCCACGAACTGGCGCCGCAGCTCGGGCACCAGGCTCTTGGCGGGATAGCCGATCTCCACGTCGAAGGCGACGTCGCCGGCGTTGATCTGCAGGTTGCGCACGGCGCGCGCGCTGACGAAATCCTTGCCGGTATGCGGATCCAGCACGCTGCCGAGCGCGGCCAAAAGTTGTTGTTCTGTGGCTGCCATGTCAATTCACTCCTTTGGGAAGGCCAAGTCTATCGAAGGGCCGCTGTCCGCACGGGAAGCAGGACAATGCGGGACTGACGCTCTTTACGCACCGACCCGAGGATCCCGTGAAATTCCAGATGGCCCCCAATTCCCTGTTTGCAATCCTGCTGCGCTCGCGCTGGTGGCTCAGCTTCGCGCTGGCGGCCGGCGTGACGCTGGTCTGCATGCTGGCCCTGCCCGCCCATATCGCGCCTTTCGGCGCGCTGGCGGCCACGCCGCTGTGGGTGGTGGGCTGCATCGCGGCCTGGCGCCAGCTGCGCGCGCCCAGCCCGGCGCAGGTCGAGCGGCTGCTGGCGGAATGCGCCAGCCAGCCCTGGCGCGGCTTTGCGCAGCAGCTCGAAGCCGCCTGGCGCGCCGAAGGCTACGGCGTGCAGGCGGTGAACCAGGGGCCGGTCGACTTCCGCCTCGAACGCGCGGGCCAGACCACGCTGGTGAGCGCACGGCGCTGGAAGGCCGCGGTGCATGGCGTCGAGCCGCTGCGCGAGCTCGAAGCCGCGCGCGTGCGCGCATCGGCGGCCAAGGCGGTCTATATCGCGCTGCAGCCGCTCGGCGAGAACGCCGCGCCGTATGCACGCGACCAGCAGCTGGTGGTGCTGGCGGGCGCCGACCTGGCGGCGCTGCTGGCGAAAGCCCGGCCCTGAATCTCCCGCGACGAAATCCGCTGCCCGGAAAACCTGGGGCTCCGGGCCCGGGTGCAACCCCACCGGAGCCGGCGGCGGCGCAACCCCTTAAAATCCCGGGTTCCCCAAGAGAAAGCCGCCTTCGATGTCTGCACGCAAGATCTTCGCCACCACAGCCCTGCCCTATGCCAACGGCAACTTCCATATCGGCCACATCATGGAGTACATCCAGGCCGACATCTGGGTGCGCTTCCAGCGCATGCAGGGCCATGCCGTGAATTTCGTCGGCGCCGACGACGCCCACGGCGCGCCGATCATGATTGCCGCCGAGAAGGCCGGCATCACGCCGCAGCAGTTCGTCGCCAACATCGCGGCCGGGCGCAAGCAGTACCTCGACGGCTTCCACATCCAGTTCGACAACTGGCACAACACCGACGGCGAGGAGAACCACGTCCTTGCCAAGCAGATCTACCTCGATCTCAAACAAGCCGGCTTTATCGACACCAAGGTCATCGAGCAGTTCTTCGACCCCGAGAAGAACATGTTCCTGCCCGACCGCTTCATCAAGGGCGAGTGCCCGAAGTGCCATGCCAAGGACCAGTACGGCGACAACTGCGAGGTCTGCGGCGCGGTCTATGCGCCTACCGACCTGATCAAACCCTATTCCGCGCTCAGCGGCGCCCAACCTGTCCTCAAGAGCTCGGAACATTTCTTCTTCCGCCTGTCGGACCCGCGCTGCGTCGAGTTCCTGCAGGAGTGGACGCAAAACGGCAAGCATGTGCAGCCCGAGGTGGCCAACAAGGTCAAGGAATGGTTCAGCGTGCGCACCAACCCCGACGGCTCGACCAGCGAAGGCCTGGGCGACTGGGACATCTCGCGCGACGCGCCCTATTTCGGCATCGAGATCCCCGACGCGCCGGGCAAGTATTTCTACGTCTGGCTGGACGCGCCCGTGGGCTACCTGGCCTCGCTGAAGAATCTGCTGGACCGCCGCGGCGAGGACTACGAGGCCTACATGGCCGACGAGCAGCTCGAGCAGTACCACTTCATCGGCAAGGACATCGTCACCTTCCACACGCTGTTCTGGCCGGCAATGCTCAAGTTCAGCGGCCGCAAGACGCCGACGCAGATCTTCGTGCACGGCTTCCTCACCGTGAACAATGGCGAGAAGATGAGCAAGAGCCGCGGCACGGGCCTCGATCCGCTCAAGTACCTGAGCCTGTCGATGAACCCCGAATGGCTGCGCTACTACCTCGCCGCCAAGCTCAACGGCCGCAACGAAGACATCGACTTCAACCCCGAAGACTTCATGTCGCGCGTCAACAGCGACCTGATCGGCAAGTTCGTCAATATCGCCTCGCGCGCCGCGGGCTTCCTGTCCAAGCGCTTCGAAGGCAAGCTCGCGGCCCTGGGCGCCGAAGGCCAGGCGCTGCTCGAGCAGCTGCGCGCCCAGGCGCCGGCCATTGCCGAGGCCTTCGACAAGCGCGACACCGCGCGCGCGGTGCGCGAGACCATGCAGCTGTGCGACCGCGTCAACGCGTACGTCGACGCCAACAAGCCCTGGGAGCTGGCCAAGCAAGAGGGCATGGATGCGCGCCTGCAGGAAGTGTGCAGCACCTGCATCGAGGCCTTCCGCCTGCTGGCCGTGTACCTCAAGCCAGTGCTGCCGGCCGTGGCGCAGCAGGTCGAGGCCTTCCTCAATGTCGCGCCCTTGACCTTTGCCGATGCGCAGCAGCTGCTGGGCGCGGGCCATGCGATCGGCAGGTACGAGCACCTGCTGCAGCGCGTGGACGTCAAGCAGCTCGACGCCCTGTTCGAGCCGCCGGCCGTGCCTGAACCGGCCGTGCCTGAACCGGCCGTGCCTGAACCGGCCGTGCCTGAACCCGAGAAGCTGGTGCCCGGCGGCGAGGAGATCGCCGGCACCATCGGCATCGAGGACTTCGCCAAGGTCGATCTGCGCATCGCCAAGATCGTCAACTGCGAGGCCGTCGAAGGCTCGACCAAGCTGCTGCGCCTGACGCTCGACGCGGGCGAAGGCCGCATGCGCAACGTGTTCAGCGGCATTGCCAGCCACTACCAGCCGGCCGACCTGATCGGCAAGCTCACGGTGCTGGTCGCCAACCTCGCGCCGCGCAAGATGAAGTTCGGTGTGTCCGAAGGCATGGTCATGGCCGCGAGCCACGCCGATGAAAAGGCCCACCCCGGCATCTATGTGCTGGAGCCGGTGGCGGGCGCGACGCCCGGCATGCGCATCCACTGATGTCTCCGATCCGCTGGCTCCTGGCGAGCAGCGCAGTCGCGCTGCTGGGCGGCTGCGCCGTCGTTGCCGTGACCTCGACGGCGGTGGGCATCACCGCCGGCGTGGTCGGCCTGGCGGCCGATGCGGCCATCGGCACGGCGCGCATCGCGGGCAAGGGGATCGGCAAGGCGGCGGATGCAATGCTGGGGGACGACGAGGCGGCTGGGGATGGCAGCGGCGTGGATATCCGCTACAACATTGCGCCTGCGCCGTAAGCTTTTTTGTCGGGCAGGCCGGGGCCGCTTTGGCAGGCTCACCACGACGTGAAAAACCGTTCGTCCTGATCCTGAGCTTGCCGAAGGATCGAAGGATGGACGGCCTGTCCACAGCTACCCAGCAGGCTTTACCCCTGGCTCTGCACCACACTGCGCCCCGTGCGCACCACCCGCCCATCGTTATCAAACGTCACCGTAAAAAGCATCTCCGTGGTCGGCGGCTCCACATAGCGCCAGTCCCAGTCGGTTTCCCGCTTGAGATCGTAAGTCGTGCGCTTGGCCGGCTTGCCCAGCATGCGGCGCACCTCCTGCTGCGTCATGCCGGGGCGCACCTGCGCGAACACATGCGGCGCCACGACCTGGCGCAGCGCGCGCATGCGGCCGTCCGGGCCGATGGTGATCATGTAGTTCTGGTGGCCCGCGGGCTGGCGGTTGTATTCGAAGGTGCGCGACCCATCCGCCTCCTGCCAGATGTTCTCCGGCACGCCGAAGCGGTCGCGCACGTCGACCTCGGTGGACACATCCTCCTCCAGCTCGCGGATGCGCTGGTCGTCGCAGCCCATCAGCGACAGGAGGCCAAAAACGGCGGCGATGGCCGCGCCCCAACGGTGGATTGGTTGCATTGCGCCTTGTCCCGTAAAATCATGGATTCCTTATAGGTTAACAGTCCATGTCCTTTTTCGCCCGCCCCGATTACAAGTCCGATGCCACCCAATTTCTCGACCAGCTGCGCGCGCAGCGGCCCGAGATCGAAGCCCAGCAGCGCGAAGGCCGCGCCCTGCTGTGGGACAAGGAGGTGGACAGCGAAGTCTGGCAGGAATACCGCGCCGGCCGCGTGGCACAACAGCCCTACGTCTATCAGACCAAGGCCTGAGCCTGCTGTCGTTGTCCATTGACGCCAGGCTGTTGCCTGCTGCCCAGCCATGAGCGCCGTGTCCGAGGGCGCGCTGGCGCTCGCCCCGGGCGAGCCGCCCGCGCTGGCGCCTGCGCCGGTCGAGCTGCCGGACGCCGTGGACCGCGTGGCGCTGGCGCGCCTGTATGGCGAGCCGCTGTTCGCGCTGCCCAACGATCTCTATATCCCGCCTGATGCGCTCGAGGTCTTCCTGGAGGCCTTCGAGGGCCCGCTGGACCTGTTGCTGTATCTGATCCGCAAGCAGAACTTCAACATCCTCGACATCCCGATGCTGAGCGTCACGCGCCAGTACCTGCGCTATGTCGACGAGATCCGCAGCCGCAACCTGGAGCTGGCGGCCGAGTACCTGCTGATGGCGGCCATGCTGATCGAGATCAAGTCGCGCATGCTGCTGCCGCCCAAGAAGTCGGCCGATGCCCAGGAAGCCGAGGACCCGCGCGCCGAGCTCGTGCGCCGGCTGCTGGAATACGAGCAGATCAAGCTGTCGGCGGCCCATCTGGGCCAGTTGCCGCAGCATGGCCGCGACTTCCTCAGGGCCCAGGTGCACATAGAGCAGAGCCTGCAGCCGCGCTTTCCCGATCTGCACCCCGGCGAACTGCAGCAGGCCTGGCAGGACCTGCTCAAGCGCGCGACCCTGGTGCAGCACCACCGCATCACGCGCGAGGAGCTCAGCGTGCGCGAATACATGAGCCAGATCCTGCGCACGCTGCAGGGCCGGCGCTTCGTGCCCTTCGAGGACCTGTTCCAGCCCGAGCGCGGCTCCACCGTGCTGGTCGTGACCTTCATCGCGCTGCTCGAGCTGGGCAAGGAAACGCTGATCGAGATCACCCAGGCCGAGGCCTTCGCGCCGATCTACGTGAGGCTGGCCTACACCCCTTTATGACCCGCGGACACAGCGCGGGCTTGGCTTTTTTATCCAGGAGACTCCCATGCCCCATCTTTTCATCGACTACAGCGACAACCTTGCCGGCCTGCCCGAGCAGCAGATGCTCACCGAGCTGGTGGCGACGGTCTGCGAGCATCCATCCATCCTTGACGAGCTCGACGTCAAGGCGCGGATTGCGCCCGCAAAGCAATATGTGATCGGCACGGGGTCCGGCCTGCGCGGCTTCATCCATGCCGACCTGCGCCTGATGGCTGGCCGCACGCCCGAGGTCAAAAAGGAGCTGTCGGACCGCGTGGCCGAGGTGCTGCGCCGCTTCACGCCCCACCCCGAGGGCATGCTGGTGCAGGTGAGCGTGGAGATCACCGACATGGACCGCCCCAGCTACCACAAGGGCCGCCTGTAAAGGCACGCTCAGCGGCCGCCCCGCGCGGCGCTGCGCGCGCCGCGGATTGAAGTTACAGTCGGCGGCCTATGCCGACCCCTGATTCCTCCCCTTCCCTGCCGCGCCAGCGCCATTGGCTGCTGGCGCTGAGCCTGCTGCTCATTGCCTGCAACCTGCGCCCGGTATTCGGCAGCCTCTCGGTCGTGCTGCCCGAAATCATGCGCGACACCGGCCTGAGCGCCGCCGGCGCGAGCCTGCTGACCACGCTGCCCATCGTCTGCCTCGGCCTGTTCTCCGCCCCTACCCCCTGGCTGTCGCGGCGCTTCGGCGCCGAGCGCGTATTGCTGCTGGCACTGCTGCTGATCGCCGCCGGCACCCTGATGCGTGCCACCGGCGGCCTGGCGTGGCTGTTCGCCTCCTCGGTGCTGGCCGGCGCCGGCATCGCCATGGGCAACGTGCTGCTGCCCAGCCTGGTCAAACGCCACTTCGCGCAGCAGGCGGCGCTGATGACCGGCATGTACATCTTCGCGATCTGCATTGGCGCGACGACCGCCATGGCAGCGACCGTTCCGCTGTCAGTGAACTGGTTCGACGGCTCGTGGGCCCATGCCCTGGCCTTCTGGGCCGCGCCGGCGCTGCTGGTGCTGATGCTGTGGGCGCCCCAGGCCCTGCGCATGCACAGCGAGCGCATCGATCCCGCCGCCAGGGCCGGCAGCCTGTGGCGCGATGCGCTGGCCTGGCAGGTCACGGCCTTCATGGGCCTGCAGTCCTCGCTGGCCTATATCGTCATCGGCTGGCTCGCGCCCATCCTGCGCGAGCGCGGCCTCGACAGCGCCATGGCCGGCTATGTGGTGGCGATCTCCACGCTGGCGCAGCTCGTGTGCTCGCTGATCGTGCCCTCCATTGCCGCGCGCTGCCGCGACCAGCGCGCGCTGGCCGTGGGCCAGACGGCGCTGGGCCTGGTGGCGTTGCTGGGCTTGATCCTGCTGCCGCTGTCCACCGTGTGGATCTGGGCGGTGCTGCTGGGCTGCGCCCAGGGTGGGCTGTTTGCCCTGGCGCTGAGCCTGATCGCCATGCGCAGCGGCAATGCCCAGGTCACCGCCCAGCTGTCGGCCATGGCCCAGGGCTGGGGTTATATCCTGGCCGCCTGCGGGCCGCTGCTCACCGGACTGCTGCATCAGTGGACAGGCAGCTTCACTTCCAGCATCTGGCTGGTGCTGCTCTTGTCGGCCGCGCTGGCCTGGAGCGGCTGGGGCGCGGGCCGCAACCTGCTGGTGCAGCCGGCCGTGCGCCCCGCATGAGCACCCGCGCGCTGTGCCTGCGCTGCGCGCGCCCCGAGCGCAACTGCATCTGCGCGCTGGCGCAGCGCGTGGACTGCGCCGCTGAAGTGTTGATACTCCAGCATCCGCTGGAAGTGCATGAAGCCAAGGGCACGGCGCGGCTGCTGCATCTGAGCCTGCCGCGCAGCCGGCTTGAAATCGGCGAGCAATTCGATGCACAGCTGCTGCAGGCCTGGCTGGAGCAGGACTGGAACGGCAGCGCCTCGTCACCCGCGCCGCGCAGCGTGCTGCTCTATCCTGAATCGACGCATGACCCGGCGCTGCCATTGGTACCCGCGCCGCCGCTGCCCGCCGACTGGCTGGCCGAGCCGGCGCGACTGCGCCTGGTGGTCATCGACGGAACCTGGCGCAAGAGCCGCAAGATGCTGTATCTGAATCCGCTGCTGCAGCAGTTGCCGCGCCTGGCGTTGCAGGAGCTGCCCGCCTCGCGCTATGCGATCCGGCGCGCGCACCGCCCCGGGCAGCTGTCGACGCTGGAAGCCGCCTGCTGCGCGCTGGCGCAGCTCGAGCCGGCGAATCCGGAGCTCGGCCGGCTGCTGCAGGCCATGGATGCACTGGTGCTGCGCGAGCAGCAGTGGCGCAGCCCGGTCTAGCGCGGAAGTTCCAACTCCGCCGCAAGCCAGCCGCGCAGGCTGTTGACAAAGGCCCAGGCCTGCACGCGCGGCAGGTCCTCGAGGCGCAGCATGCCTTCGCGCACGCGCCCCTCGCGCAGGGCGATGGCGCGCCCCACGCCGGGCAGCAGGCCGCAGGCCGGCGGCGGCGTGATCCACCGGCCGTCGAGCAGCGCCGCCACGTTGCCGCGCGTGCCTTCGGTGATCTCGCCGCGCGCATTGAACAGCACCGTGTCGAACACCGCCGGGTCTTGCGGCGCAAAGGCCTCGTAATGCGCGCGGCGCGAGGTCTTGTAGCGCACGAACTCGCCCTGGGTCCAACGGTCCTCGAGCGCCGCCGCAGCCAGCTGCAGGCGCACGGGTTCCAGCGTAGGCGCGCAGGCAAAGGCCTCGGCGCGCGCCCGGCCCTGCGCATCGAGCTGCAGCCGCACGCGCCACAGGCCCGCGGGATGCGCCGCCGCCAGCTCGTCCAGGCATTGCCCCACCTGCGCCGACCAGGGATAGGAGAAATGCCGCGCCGCATCCTGCAGCCGCTGCAGATGTTCGGGCAGATGGCGCCAGGCGCCGTCCTCCAGCGCCAGCGTCTCCAGCAGTTCGAAGGGCTGGCTGGCGCGTTCGACAAACGCGCGCTTGTGCTGCCATTCACGCCACTCGCCCTCGGCGTCGGCGCCCGAGGTGATGCCGCTGCCGATGCCGCAGACCGCCTGCGTGCCGCGCAGCGCCAGCGTGCGGATCGGCACGTTGAAGGTGGCATGCATGCGGCCAACGCCCGCCGGGCGCAGCACGCCCAGCGCGCCGCAGTAGACGCCGCGCGGGTGCGGCTCGAGCGCCTGGATCATGCGCATGGCGGCGACCTTGGGCGCGCCCGTGACCGACCCGCAGGGAAACAGCGCGGCAAACACATCCGCCAGGCGCGTGCCCGGCCGGGTCCGGGCCTGAACGTCCGAGGTCATCTGCCAGACGCTGGGCAGCGCCTGGGTATGGAACAGCCGCGGCACCTGCACGCTGAAGGGTTCGGCAATGCGCGACAGGTCGTTGCGCAGCAGGTCCACCACCATGACGTTCTCGGCGCGCTCCTTGGGCGCGCTGCGCAGCCGCTCGGCCAGCGCCTCGTCCTCCTCGGGCGTCGCGCCGCGCGGCGCCGTGCCCTTCATCGGCCGCGCCAGGATGCGCCGGCCGTCCCAGTCGAAGAACAGCTCCGGCGAGACCGACAGGATCTGCTCGTCGCCCGTGTCGATGCAAGCCGCATAGCCGCCGGGCTGCGCGCGCAGCAGCGCCGCGAACAGCGCTTCGGCACTGCCCTGCAGCAGCTCGCCATGCAGCGGCGCAGTGTAGTTGACCTGGTAGAACACGCCGTCGGCAATGGCTTCGTGGATCCGCGCCATGGCCTGGTTGAAATCCTCCCTTTGCAGGCTGCTGCGCCAGGCCACATGCGCGGCATCGCCAGTGCTGCCTTCCTCCCAGGGCAAGGCCTCGTCATAGACCGCGAACCAGGCCAGCGGGCCGTCCGCGGCATGGGTTGCCAGCGCCGGCTCGAAGGCTGCCGCGGCTTCGTAGCGCACGAAGCCCACGCACCAGGCGCCGGCGCGCGCCGCGTCCTCGGCCGCGTCGAGCACGGCGCGCACCTCGCCCGGCGCATGGGCCGCCCATACCGCGCGCGCGGCGCCAAAACGCTGGCGCAGGCGCGCCCCGGACGCGCCCTGGGGCAGCGTGAAATCAATGCAGGTATCCATATCTCAAGTTCTTGGCCGGCGCGCGGCGCCGGCTTCATTGGCTGCAGTTCAGGCAGCGCCCAGCTGCGGCACCAGGCCGGCCGTGGAGGCGCCGCTCCTGAGCGCCGCGGTGAAGGCCAGCATGCGCTCGATGGGCTGCCGGGCGCGCGGGATCAGGCCCGGCTCGACTTCGACGGCATTGCGGCCGGATTCCAGCACCTCGGCCAGCCCCGCCAGCCCGTTCATCGCCATCCACGGACAATGGGCGCAGCTCTTGCAGGTCGCACTGTTGCCCGCCGTCGGCGCCTCGATGAAGCGCTTGTGCGGCAGCAGCGTGCGCAGCCGGTGCAGCAGGCCCATGTCGGTGGCGACGATGAACTCGCTGGCCTGCATGTCGCGCGCCGCCTGGAGGATAGCCGAGGTCGAGCCCACCGCATGTGCCAGGGCCACGACTTCGGCGGGGCTTTCGGGGTGCACCAGCACCCTGGCATGCGGATGCTCGCGCATCAGCGCCTCCAGCTCGAAGGCCTTGAATTCATCGTGCACGATGCATGCGCCCTGCCAGGCCAGCAGATCGGCGCCGGTCTCGCGCTGGATGTAGGCACCCAGGTGGCGGTCGGGTGCCCAGAGGATCTTCTGGCCGTCGGCATGCAGCGCGCGCACGATGTCGAGCGCGCAGCCCGAAGTCACGACCCAGTCGGCGCGCGCCTTCACGGCGGCGCTGGTGTTGGCGTAGACCACCACCGTGCGCTCCGGATGCTGGTCGCAGAAGGCGCTGAAGGCATCGGCAGGACAGCCCAGGTCCAGCGAGCAGGTGGCCTCGAGCGCAGGCATCAGCACGGTCTTGCCTGGCGACAGGATCCTGGCGGTCTCGCCCATGAAGCGCACGCCCGACACCACCAGCGTCCGCGCCGCATGGTCGCGGCCGAAGCGCGCCATCTCCAGCGAATCGCTGACCAGACCGCCGGTTTCCTCGGCCAGGTCCTGCAGGTCGGGATGCACGTAGAAGTGCGAGACCATGACCGCGTTCTTCTGTTTCAGCAGGCCGCGGATGCGCTCCTTGAGCGCCGCGCGCTCGGCGGGCGCGGGCTCGGGCGGCACGCGCGCCCAGGCATGGCGCGTGGCGCAGGCGCCCTTCGCATCCAGCGGCAGCTGGTACTCCACGTCCATGAGCGGCATCACAGCTCCTCCATGCGCATGGAAAAGTCCATGGCGCGCACATCCTTGGTCAGGCCGCCGATGGAGATCCGGTCCACGCCGGTTTCGGCCAGCGCGCGCAGGCCTTCGAGCGCCACGCCGCCCGAGATCTCCAGCACTGCGCGCCCGGCATTCATCCCGACGGCGCGGCGCACCATGTCCAGCGGCATGTTGTCGAGCAGCACCATGCGCGCGCCGGCATCGAGCGCCTCGCGCAGCTGACCCAGGTTCTCGACCTCGATCTGGATGAACGCCGCCCGGCTGGCCACCTGCTGCGCGGCGCGCAGCACGGCTTGGATGCCGCCCGCCGCGGCGATGTGATTTTCCTTGATCAGCACCGCGTCGTGCAAACCGACGCGGTGGTTGCTGCCGCCGCCCGTGCGCACCGCGTATTTCTGCGCCAGCCGCAGTCCAGGCAGGGTCTTTCGCGTATCGCAGATGCGCGCGCGCGTGCCTTCCACCATGGCCACGTATTGCGCCGTCTTTCCGGCCACGCCCGACAGCAGCTGCAGGAAGTTCAGCGCGGTGCGCTCGGCCGTCAGCAACGCGCGTGCCCGGCCTTCGGCCTCGAACACCAGCGCATCGGGCTGAAGCCCTCCCCCCTCGCCCACATGCCAGGTGATCCGCACCCCGGGATCGAGCGCCCGCAGCGTGGCCTCGGCCCAGGGCGCGCCGCAGAGCACGCCTTCCTCGCGCGCGATCACGCGCGCCCGGGCACGCCGCGCGGGATCGATCAGCGCCGCCGTCAGGTCGCCCTCGCCCACATCCTCCTGCAGCGCCAGCGCCACATCGCGGCGGGCCAGCGCATGGATGGCCTCGATGGAATTGTTCATGGAAAGGCAGTCTAGACGCAGCGGTCCTCGGCGCCGAGGCATTCCTCCTGCGCCGGCCGGGTCATGTGCGCGGCGCGAGCCGCTGCGCCAGCGCCGCCGCTTCCTCCTGCAACGCCTGCAGCAGCGGCTGCACCTCGGGCAGCGCGGGCCGGTGCAGCGGCAGCAAGGCCTGCACGCGAAAGGGAATGGAAAACGCCAGCGGCCGCCATGCCAGTTTCGCGCTGGCGCAGGCCAGCGCCGTCAGCGGATTGACGATGGCCAGCCCCAGCCCCTGCTCGACCATCGCGCAGACCGCCACCGCGTTGTGCGTCTGCACGCGCAGCTGGCGCGCCACGCCGGCCCGGGCGAACACCGCGTCGATCTGGCGCCGGTAAGGATCGTCGGCCGACAGGCTCACGAAGGGCTGCCCGGCAAAGTCCTCGGCGCGCAGCAGCGTGCGCGCGGCCAGTGGATGGTCCGCGGGCAGCACGCAGACTTCGTCCAGCGCCAGCAGGGGCAGCGCCTGCGTGCCCGCGGGCGCGGCATCATGCTCGCTCAGCCCCAGGTCGAAACGCTGCGCCGCCATCCACTCCTCGAGCAGCGGCGACTCCTGCGGCGTCACGGCAAGCCGCGCCTGCGGATAGCGCGCCAGCAGGCGCGCCGCTGCGCCCGGCAGCAGCGCATGGCTCAGCGCCGGCAGGCACAGCACGCCGATCTGCGCCTCCTCGGCGCGGCCCAGCGCCAGCGCCCTGTCGACCACGCGCTCCAGTCCCTGCCACGAGCGCTGTACCTCGTCCCACAGCGCCAGCGCGCGCGCATTGGGTCGCAGCCGGCCCTGGCTGCGCACGAACAGCGGGTAGCCCAGCAGCTGCTCCAGGCGTGCCAGCTCGCGGCTCACCGTGGGCTGGGAGCTGGCCAGCAGCGTGGCGGCGCCGGTCGCGCTGCCCGTGGTCATCACGGCGCGAAAGACTTCGATATGGCGGTGGGAGATGCGCGAGCTCATGCTCTCAGCATATCCAAAATGAATGGCATGGCGAAAACAAAGCATTGGACTGCATGCGCCGGCACGCGCATGATGGCGCCCATTGCGCGCGTACCTGCGCGCCTTTTTTGCCTCTGGCCTGCAAAACCATGACCTGCCCCTTCACTTCCGCCCAGCTGTGGGCCCTGGCCGACCAATACGGCACCCCGCTGTGGATCTATGACGCCGCCACCATCCGCGCGCGCATTGCCCAGCTGTCGCGCTTCGACACCATCCGCTTCGCGCAGAAGGCCTGCTCCAACATCCACATCCTGAAGCTGATGCGCGAACAGGGCGTGAAGGTCGACGCGGTCTCGCGCGGCGAGATCGAGCGCGCGCTGGCCGCGGGCTTCAGCACTGGCGGCACGCATTCCGAGATCGTCTTCACCGCCGACGTGATGGACGAAGCCACGCTGGCCACCGTGGTCGAGCACCGCGTGCCGGTGAACGCCGGCTCCATCGACATGCTGCACCAGCTGGCCGCGGCCTCGCCGGGCCATGCCGTGTGGCTGCGCATCAACCCCGGCTTCGGCCACGGCCACAGCAACAAGACCAATACCGGCGGCGAGCACAGCAAGCATGGCATCTGGCACACCGACCTGCTGCCCGCGCTGGATGCGATCCGCAGCGGCGGCCTGCATCTGGCCGGCCTGCACATGCACATCGGCTCGGGCGTGGACTACGGCCACCTGTCCGAAGTCTGCGGCGCCATGGTGCAACTGGTGCGCACGACCAAGGATGCGGGCCACGACCTGCAGGCGATCTCGGCCGGCGGCGGCCTGTCGATTCCCTACCGCGAAGGCGATCCGGTCATCGATACCGCCCACTACCATGGCCTGTGGGACGCGGCGCGCAAGCAGGCCGAGGCCATCGTCGGCCACGCGCTGGGCCTGGAAATCGAGCCGGGCCGCTTCCTGGTGGCGGAATCGGGCGTGCTGCTGGGCACGGTGCGCGCCACCAAGAACGCCGGCAGCAACCACTTCGTGCTGGTCGACACCGGCTTCAACGAACTGATGCGCCCCTCGATGTACGGCAGCTTCCACGCCATGCACATCGAGCGCCGCGACGGCGCCAGCCTGCCCGCGCGCGACAGCGTGGTTGCCGGCCCGCTGTGCGAATCGGGCGACGTGTTCACCCAGGGCGACGGCGGCGTGGTGCTGCCGCGTTCTCTGGCCGGCGCCAGCGTCGGCGACCTGCTGGTGATCCACGACACGGGAGCCTATGGCGCCTCGATGTCGAGCAATTACAACACCCGCCCACTGGCGGCCGAGGTGCTGGTCGATGGGGAACGCGTGCAGTTGATCCGACGTCGGCAGACGGTGGAGGAGTTGCTGGCGCTGGAGATGGGGTTGTAAGGGTTGCCGAGAGGGATCGCTGCTCTCGCTTTCGAGAGCAGGCCGTCCATCCTTCGACAGGCTCAGGACGAACGGTTCGAATTTGCGCCATGCCTGTCCGCCCGTGATGGGCTTGCCTTAAACCGCTCGTGATGAGCTTTGGTGAACTTTTCCTTAGCGTTCGTGGTGAGCTTTGGTGAACTCTTCCTTACCGTTCGTGGTGAGCTTTGGTGAACTCTTCCTTACCGTTCGTGGTGAGCTTTGGTGAACTCTTCCTTACCGTTCGTGGTGAGCTTGTCGAACCATGAAGGGCCTGCCCAAGAGAAAAAGCATGCCCTCCCCAAAGCCTCGGGGCCTACTCCTCCCGCGGCCCCCGCTCCATCAGCGACCGCACCGCCTCGCCCGCATGCAGCCGCCCGTCCAGCAGCGCCAGCACGGTCTCCGTGATCGGCATCTCCACGCCCAACTGCTGCGCGCGCTGCCACACGGTGCGCGCGCTGTAGACGCCTTCGGCCACATGTCCGAGCGACTGCACCGCCTGGTCCAGGGTCTTGCCCTCGGCCAGCAGCAGCCCCACCTTGCGGTTGCGTGACAGGTCGCCGGTGGCCGTGAGCACCAGGTCGCCCAGGCCGGACAATCCCATGAAGGTCTTCTCGGTCGCGCCCAGCGCCAGGCCCAGCCGCGTCATCTCGGCCAGCCCGCGCGTGATCAGCGCCGCGCGCGCGTTGAGACCGAGCTGCAGCCCGTCGCACAGGCCCGTGGCAATGGCCAGCACATTCTTCACCGCGCCGCCGACTTCCACACCGACGATGTCGGTGCTGGCATAGACGCGCACATGGCCGCTGTGGAAGGCGGCCACCAGCGCCTCGCAGACCTGCGGATGGGTGCTGGCCGCGACCAGCGCCGTCGGCTGCTGGCGCGCCACCTCGAGCGCGAAGCTCGGCCCGCTGAACACGCCGGCGCGCAGCCGCGGCGCCACGGCCGCGCAGATCTCGTGCGCCATCAAGCCGCCCTCCGATTGCGCGGACGCGGCCTCGAAGCCCTTGCTGAGCCAGGCCACGGGCACCGGGCAATCGGCCAGGCGCTGCAGCCATTCGCGCAGCGCCGCCATCGGCGTGGCAATGATGATCAGATCGGCTGCGGCCGTATGGCACGTGAGGTCGCCATCGATGACCGCCAGCCGGGGCGGGAAGGAGATTCCGGCCAGGTAGCGCGTGTTTTCACGCGCCGTGCGCAGCGCCTGGGCCTGCTGCGCATCGCGCGCCCAGAGCTGCACCGCATGGCCCGCGGGATGCGCGGCCGCGCTCATGGCCAGCGCCGTGCCCCAGGCACCGGCGCCGATGACGAGAATATTCATGGCGGCAATCCGCGTTGGCGCGGGCGCCGGGCGCCCCGCGCGCGACGCCCGGCGCAGACGCTCATTGCAAAGCGGGGTTCGCGTCGCCGCCCTGGGCCGCGGCCTGGGCCTGCTGCTGCTCGTACATGGCCTGGAAGTTGATTTCCGCGAGGTGCACGGGCGGGAAGCCGGCGCGGGTCACCACGTCGGCCACGTTGCCGCGCAGGTAGGGATAGATGATCTGCGGGCAGGCGATGCCGATCACGGCGCCCATCTGGTCTTCGGGAATGTTGCGGATCTCGAAGATGCCTGCCTGCTTGGCTTCGACCAGAAACACCGTCTTGTCCTGGATCTTGGTCTGCACGGTGGCCGTGACGGCCACTTCGTACACGCCTTCGACCACGGGAGTGGCTTCAACGCCGAGCTGGATGTCCACGCTGGGCTGCTCCTGCTCCAGCAGGATGGCTGGCGAATTGGGCTGCTCGAGCGACAGATCCTTGAGGTAAACGCGCTGAATCTGGAAAACGGGATTTTCTTGGTCGGCCATGGCTTCGGTCTTTCTCGATGGAGTGAAGCGGATTCAAAACAAAGCCCGCCCGGGAGATGCTCCCGCAGCGGGCACTTGAGACGTGCATTATGCAGCCGGGCAGCGCCGCGGCCGACGCATACCGGCGTTCAGGACGCCAGCAGGGGCTGCAGGCCGCCCTGGGCGTCCAGCGCCATCAGGTCGTCGCAGCCGCCGACATGGGTTTCGCCAATGAAGATCTGCGGCACCGTGCGGCGGCCAGTGACCTGCATCATATGCTGGCGCGCGCCGGGGTCCAGGTCAATGCGGACTTCCTCGATCTGCTCCACGCCCTTGGATTTGAGGATCTGCTTCGCACGGATGCAATAAGGGCAGACGGCGGTGGTATACATCTTTACAGCTTGCATTGGTCTTCTTTCTTCAAAGGGACAAAACCCACAGGTGGGGGCGGATCAAGCTTTTGCAACCGGCAGATTGGCTTCGCGCCAGGCCTTCATGCCGCCGGCCAAGGCCTGGGCACGAGGATAACCGAGCTTCCTGGCGATGCCCTCGGCGCGCATCGCGCGCGGGCCCGTGGCGCAGACCAGGATCACCGGCAGCGCCTTGTTCTTGACGACGCCCGGCAGCCGCTCCTGCAGCTCGGCCAGCGGGATGTTGCGCGCGTTGTTCACGTGGCCCGCGGCGAATTCCCCGGCCTCGCGCACATCGATCACGACTGCCTTCTCGCGGTTGATCAGCTGCACCGCGTTGGTGGCCGTCAAGCCGCCGGCGCCGCCCTTGGCCAGGGGCATGAGCAGCATGGCGGCGGAAACCAGCGCCAGCAAAATTAAATACCAGTTGTCGATGATGAAATTCACGTCATTCCTTGGGTTGGCAAACCGGTCAATTTTAGAATGGCAGACTTTGACCTCCGGTCATCTCCTGCTTTTTCAGCCTTAAGGGACTCCATGTTCAAGCTTGTTCTGATACGCCACGGTGAATCCACCTGGAACCTTGAAAACCGCTTCACCGGCTGGACCGATGTGGATCTGACCCCCACCGGCGTGGAACAGGCGAAGAACGCCGGGCGCCTGCTCAAGGCCGAAGGCTATGACTTCGACGTCGCCTACACCAGCGTGCTCAAGCGCGCCACGCGCACCCTCTGGCACACGCTCGACGAGATGGACCGTACCTGGCTGCCCGTGGTGCACAGCTGGCGCCTGAACGAACGCCATTATGGCGGCCTGCAGGGCCTCAACAAGGCCGACATGGCCAAGCAGTATGGCGACGCGCAGGTGCTGCAATGGCGCCGCAGCTACGACATCCCCCCGCCGGCGCTCGAAGCCAGCGACGCGCGCAGCGAGCGCGGCGACCTGCGCTACGCCAAGCTGCAGCCCGAGCAGATCCCGCTGACCGAGTGCCTCAAGGACACGGTCGCCCGGGTGATTCCATTCTGGAACGAATCGATGGCCCCTGCGATCCTTGCCGGCAAGCGCGTCGTGGTCGCGGCGCATGGCAACTCGATCCGCGCGCTGATCAAGTATCTGGACAACATCTCGGATGACGAGATCGTCGGCGTGAACGTGCCCAATGGCATCCCGCTGGTCTATGAGCTCGACGCGGAGCTCAAGCCGGTGCGCAAGTACTATCTGGGCGACGCCGAAGCCGCCGCCAAGGCCGCGGCCGCCGTCGCGGCGCAGGGCAAAGCCTGAGCCAGACGGCGTACGTCCGGCACGGCAATTCACAAGACGGCACAATAGGACACCGGTCGCGCCATGCGCCGGTGCCTTGAGGCTGCTCCGGCCAACCGCCCGGAGCCGGGACCTGCGGGGTTTATTGAAGCGGTAAAGGTTTTTTATGGGCCAAAAACTGAAAATTGCTGGATGGGTCTCCGCTGGCGTCCTTGCCGGTGCCTTGACAACGGTGTCCCTGCAGACCATGGCCCGTGGCGCCATGTCCCCCCTGCCGTTGGAAGAAATACAGCAGCTGTCGGCGGTGTTCGGTCTGATCAAGACCGACTACGTCGAGGCGGTGGACGACAAGAAGCTCATCACCGACGCCATTTCCGGCATGGTGGCCAGCCTCGACCCGCATTCCCAGTATTTCGACAAGAAATCCTTCAAGGAATTCAAGGAAGGCACTTCCGGCCGCTTCGTCGGCGTTGGTATCGAGATCACGCAGGAAGACGGCCTGATCAAGGTGGTTTCGCCCATCGAAGGCTCGCCCGCGTTCCGCGCCGGCCTCAAGACCAACGACCTGATCACCAAGATCGACGACACGGCCGTCAAGGGCCTGTCGCTCAACGATGCAGTCAAGCGCATGCGCGGCGAGCCCAACACCAAGGTGCTGCTGACCATCCTGCGCAAGGACGAGAGTCGCAGCTTCCCGGTCACGATCACGCGCGAGGAGATCAAGACCCAGTCCGTCAAGGGCAAGGTCATCGAGCCCGGTTACGCCTGGATCCGCCTGAGCCAGTTCCAGGAACGCACGGTGGACGATTTCGTGCGCAAGGTCGAGGAGATCTACGCCAAGGAGCCGGCACTCAAGGGCCTGGTGCTGGACCTGCGCAACGATCCGGGCGGCCTGCTCGATGCCGCCGTGGCGATTTCGGCCGCCTTCCTGCCTGAAGGCGTGACCGTGGTCTCGACCAACGGCCAGCTCGAGGAAAGCAAGGCCACCTACAAAGCGGTGCCGCAGGATTACCTGCGTCGCGGCCAGGGTGATCCGCTGCAGCGCCTGCCGGCCGCCCTCAAGAAGGTGCCGCTGGTGGTGCTGGTCAACGAGGGCTCGGCCTCGGCCAGCGAGATCGTGGCCGGTGCGCTGCAGGACCACAAGCGCGCCAAGGTGCTGGGCAGCCAGACCTTCGGCAAGGGCTCGGTGCAGACCGTGCGCCCCCTGGGCCCCGACACCGGCATCAAGCTGACCACGGCGCGCTACTACACGCCCACCGGCAAGTCCATCCAGGCCAAGGGCATCGTGCCCGATGTCATGGTGGACGAAACCGCCGAAGGCGACCTGTTTGCCGCGCTGCGCATGCGCGAAGCCGACCTCGACAAGCATCTGGGCAGCGGCCAGGACGACGAGAAGGCCGCCGAGGCAGCGCGCGAGAAGGCCCGCGAGGAAGCGCGCAAGCGCCTGGAGCTCGAAGCCAAGAAGCCTGCCGCGGACCGCAAGATGCCCGAATACGGCTCGGCGGAGGACTTCCGCCTGCAGCAGGCCCTGCGCCAGCTTAAGGGCGAGACGGTGCAGGTCAGCAAGACGCTGACCGAGCGCCCCCCGGAAAAGAAGGAAGATTGAGCTTCCTCTCCAAGGCAGAAGGCCGGGCCACCGCCCGGCCTTTTTCATTGACCCCACACTCCTGACGCAATGACCGACGACCAGCTTCTGCGCTATTCACGGCATATCCTGCTCGATGACATCGGCATCGAGGGCCAGGAACGCATTCTTGCCGCCCACGCGGTGATCATCGGCGCCGGGGGCCTGGGCTCGCCCGCGGCACTGTACCTGGGCGCAGCCGGCGTGGGCCGCATCACGGTGGTCGATGACGACAGCGTGGACCTCACCAACCTGCAACGGCAGATTGCCCATACCAGCGAGCGTGTGGGGCACTCCAAGGCCGAATCGATCCGCGCCGCGGTGCATGCCATCAATCCCGGCGTGCAGGTCACGGCGTTGCGCCAGCGCGCCGACGCAGCCCTGCTGGACGCCCTGCTGCCCGCCGCCTCCATCGTGCTCGATTGCAGCGACAACTACCGCACCCGCCACCTCGTCAATGCTGCCTGCGTGCGCCACCGCATACCGCTCGTCGCCGCCGCGGCACTGCGCTTTGACGGGCAACTGATGGTCATAGACCCGCGCGACGCCGGGTCGCCCTGCTATGCCTGCGTGTTTCCGCCCGAAGCCAGCTTCGAGGAGGAACAGTGCGCCACCATGGGCGTATTTGCGCCGCTGGTCGGCACCATGGGCAGCCTGCAGGCGGGCGAAGCACTGAAATTGATCGCTGGCTGTGGCCAGCCCGCCACAGGCCGATTGGTGATGTTCGACAGTCGCAGGCTTGACTGGTCGGCCATGAAGACGCAAAAAATAACGGATTGTTCCGTGTGTAGTAACCATTTGTAGGAATCAACCTACTTTGGCAGCCCTCAGTCGCTGGCAAAATGATCCGATGGACGTCCAAACACTGTGTGGGCTGCCACGCCGCAGTGGCTACCTGAACTTCGGCCGCCGCCCATAACCTGGACAACACCGTGAAATTGCGTACGTATATTGTTGAAGACAATGCCACCATTCGAGAAAACCTGATTGCGACTTTGGAAGAGCTGGCCGAAATCGAATCAGTGGGGATCGCCGAAACGGAGTCCGATGGCACTGACTGGCTGACGCGCAATGCCGAGCAATGGGATCTCGCAATTCTGGACCTGTTCCTGCGCCAGGGCAGTGGGCTGGGGGTACTCGCCGCCTGTGGCAAGCGGCTGCCGCACCAGAAGATCGTGGTGCTGAGCAACTACGCCACGCCCGACGTGCGCACGCGCTGTGCGCAGCTCGGGGTCGACGCAGTCTTCGACAAATCCAATGAGATCGACGCGCTGGTGGACTATTGCATCCAGGTCAGCGCGGATCACAAGAGCGCGTTGCTCAATCGATCAAACGGTTCTTGAGCGCGTAGTAGGTCAAGTCGCTGTTCGAGGACAGCGCCATCTTCTCCATCAACCGTGTGCGGTAAGTGCTCACGGTCTTCACGCTCAGCGACAGCGACTTGGCGATGTCGCCCGCGGTCTCGCCGCGCGCCAGCTTGAGGAACACCTGGAACTCGCGCTCCGAGAGCTGCTCGTGGGCCGGTGCGTCATCCTTGCGGTTGAGCTGCTGCGCCAGCAGGTCGGCCACCGCCGGGGTCAGATAGCGCCGCCCCAGTGCGATGGTGCGGATGGCTTCGGCGATCTCCTGCGGATCGCATTCCTTGTTGAGATAGCCGCTCGCGCCCTGACGGATCAGGTTGATGGCGTAATGCTCTTCAGGATAGCCGCTGAGGATCAGGATCCCCATGTCAGGCGCCTTGGCGCGCAGCATGGCCAGCGCGTCGAGGCCGCTTTGCCCGGGCATGGACAGGTCCATCAGCAGCACATCGATTTCCTGCTCGCGCACCAGGTCAATGGCCTCGCGGCCGTTCGAGGCCTCCCCCACCACGCGCAAATCCACGTGCTCCGATAAAAATTGACGCAAACCCGAACGGACGATCGCGTGGTCATCCACAATGCCTATCTTGATCATTGAAGTTTCTCTCCCTCTTTGGGCGGGCAACTGCCCTTTAGCTACCACAAGTGAACACTTAGTTACGACACACCTGCTGGGCCACGGTGTATCGAGGTGTCTTGATTATGCAGAATAACTCGCTGAAACTCCGCACCAGGAGGAACTTCATGCGCTGGTCACAACTACGCAGGCTCGCCATCAGCTTGCCACTTGCCATTTTGGCAGCCGTTTTGCTCGTTGGCATCAACGAAGTGGGTTACAAGCGTTCGCGCGATGCGCTGGACAATTTGTCACACATCCACAATGCCCGGGCATCGCTCAGCATGCTGCTGCAGAACATGCTCGATGCCGAAACCGGCATGCGCGGCTACCTGCTGACCAACGACGAACGCTATCTCGAGCCCTACGAGAAGGCAGTGGCCTCGGTCAACGGCAATCTCGACAACCTGCGCAACATCTTCATGGCCTCGCGCCCGGATCTCGACACCTTCGCGCCGCTGTCGCGCCAGGTGGCACGCAAGCTCTCCGAAATGGAGCTGAGCCTGCGCCTGTACCGCCAGGGCAACGAGGAAGCTTGGCGTTTCGTCATGTTCACCGACCTGGGCAAGGAGAACATGGATGCGATCCGTGCCTACAGCCAGAACCTGATGGAGAGCACCACCGAGCGCAGCCGCATCAGCCAGGCCAACATCGAACAGTCGCTGCTGCTGTCGCGCATCGGCATCGCCACGGTGACGGTGATCGGGCTGCTGGCGTTCTACATGTACCTGCGCCAGGCCCACAGCCTGCAGGCCTCGCACGAGCGCGAGCAGGAACTGCAGCGCGACGAACGCCTGCGCCTTGAGGAGCTGGTGCGCGAACGCACCGCCACCCTGACCGAGCTCGCCAACCACCTCCAGCAGGTGCGCGAGGACGAGCGCGGCCATCTGGCGCGCGAGCTGCATGACGAGCTGGGCGCGCTGCTGACGGCAGCCAAGCTCGACGTGGCGCGCCTGAAGTCGCGCATCGACATGTCCACGCCGGAGATCTCCGAGCGCGTGCAGCATCTGATCGAGGCGCTCAACAGCGGCATCGCACTCAAGCGCCGCATCATCGAGGACCTGCGCCCCTCCTCCCTTGCCAACCTGGGGCTGATCACCTCGCTGGAGATCCTCACGCGCGAATTCGCCCAGCGCAGCAACATCGAGGTCGAAGCCAACCTCGAACCGGTGGACCTGCCCGAGACCACCCAGCTCACGGTCTACCGCATCGTGCAGGAATCGCTGACCAACATCGGCAAATACGCCAAGGCCAAGAACGCGGTCGTGACGGTGCACAACTACCCGACCTATGTCGCGGTGCAGATCCAGGACGACGGCGAAGGCTTCGAGACCGGCACCGTGCGCCTGAACTCGCATGGGCTGGCCGGCATGCGCCACCGCGTCGAGGCTGCAGGCGGCCGGCTCACGGTGTCATCGGAAGTCGGCAAGGGCACCACCATCTCCGCGGTGATCCCGGTCACCGCCGCCGCGCCCGCCCCTGCGATTGCGGCATGAGAAACAGCCAGGCCCGCGGCCTGGCTGCACGGCGGCAAGTGTAGGAGCGGGACGACTCCTTTGACCTCCACAAAGCTGACAATGGGCCTCGCCCGACACTGGCAGCGCCGCAATGGTCCGGCCCCTAGAGTTGTTGTTACAGCACTGCTGGCAGCAAGCACTCTTCAGACTTGCTCCTGCACGCTTTCATAGGAGAACTGCATGCTGCATTACGCTGTCATCTTTCTGGTCATCGCCCTGATTGCCGCCGTCTTCGGCTTCGGCGGCATTGCCGCAGGTGCCGTAGGCATTGCGAAGATCCTGTTTTACGTCTTCGTGATCATGGCCATCGTGACATTCGTGCTCAGCCTTCTCAAGAAGCGCTGAACCCGTCAGGCCCCCTGCCACACCCGCAAACTTCAACGGAGGATTCCATGAACATGAACAACAACGCCGATACCCAGAAAGCCGCCGACGCCACCAAGAACCTGGTCAACAACGCTGCCGACAGCGCCAAGGAAGGCGTGAACAGTGCTGCAGAAACCGCCAAAGAAGGCGTGAACGCCACCCGCAAGGCTGCCACCGAGGCTGCCGACAAGGTTCAGGAAGGCCTGGAATCCGCACAGAAGCAGGTTGCCCCCGTCATTGACGACCTGGCCGCCCGCGCCCAGGAACTCGCCAGCCGCAGCATCCACTTCTGCGCCGACACTTCCGAGCGTGCACGCCAGCAGCTGCAATGCGCAGCCGAAGCCACGAACCGCTACGTGGTCGAGCAGCCCGCGAAGTCGCTGGTGATGGCCGCCGCCGCCGGTGCCGCCATCGCCACCGCCTTCATGTGGGGCTCGCGCTCGCGTCGCTGAGCCGATGGCATTGCCGGGCTGCGTTTGAAGCCTGTGGCGGCCCCTGATCGCCGCCGCTTCACGGCCCGGACCCACGGCATACCTGTTCATTTTGGTTCCCGGCCACTGGAACATCGAGAAAACCCGTGTTCCATGTGCGCCAGCCGCATCACTAAAAGGAAGAAACCATGAAATTCACCCGCGCCATTGCTTTTGCCGTCGTCACCGGCGCCACCCTGGTGGCCGCCACGGGCTGCTCCGTGTTCCGCGACCAGCAGTCGGTCGGCGCCTACATGGACGACGCAGGCATCACGACCGCCGTGAAGGCCAAGATGGCCGAAGACAAGTCCGTGGCCGCCAGCTCGATCAGCGTCGAGACCCTGAACGGTACGGTCCAGCTGTCGGGCTTCGCCAAGACCCAGGCGGAAAAGACCCGCGCGGAGCAGATCGCTCGCTCCACCAAGCATGTGCGTGAAGTGCGCAACAGCATCGTGGTGCGCCCTTGACCTGCCGGGCCCGGCAACGGGCCCGACAGCGCTCATGAACCTGGGCCGGAAGCGATTCCGGCCCTGTTCGTCGTAGGTAGGTGTGTATGCAGGTATTCAATTGCGACCAATGCGGTCATCTGGTTTTTTTCGACAGTGTGGAGTGCCTGCACTGCGGAGCGACGCTGGCGTTCCTGCCGCAGTCGCTGGAGATAGCCGCCATGGAGCCGCTCGAAAACGACAGGTGGCGGCGCACCGGGCAAAAGGGTGCCCAAACATCCGCTGTCCAGCGCTTTTGCCGCAACCGTACCGAATACAAGGCCTGCAACTTCACCGTGGACGACAGCGACCCCCATGCGCTGTGCGTGTCCTGCCGCCAGACGCGCTGGCTGCCCGACCTCTCGGATCTCGCCAACCTCAGGCGCTGGCGCCAGATCGAGGCAGCCAAGCGGCTGCTGTACTACAACCTGGCACGTCTTGGCTTGCGGCCCAGGCCGGGCGAACGCGCCCCCGTCTACCACCTGCTGGAAGACCTCGAAGGCCAGCCGCGCGTGATGACCGGGCATGACAACGGCACCATCACGCTCAATGTGGCCGAGGCCGATGACGAAGAACGCGCCCGCCGGCGGATCTCGCTGAACGAGCCCTATCGCACCCTGATCGGCCATCTGCGCCACGAATGCGGGCACTTCTTCTGGGATCTGCTGATCAAGGACACCCCCAACCTCGAGCGCTTCCGCATCCTGTTCGGCGACGAGCGCGAGGACTATGGCGAAGCCCTGCAGCGCTATTACGCCAAGGAAGACAAGCTCACCGGCTGGCAGGACAGCTTCATCAGCAGCTATGCGCAGTCGCACCCCTGGGAAGACTGGGCCGAGACCTGGGCCCACTACCTGCACATGGTGGACCTGCTGGAGACCGCGGCCAGCTACCACACCCGCGTGACCGTGCCCGATCCGGCGCAGCCGCACGACCAGCGCGTGGAAAACCCGTTTGGCGCCAACAGGCCGGACTTCGCCACCATGCTCGAGCAATGGGTGCCGCTGACGCTGTTGCTCAACAGCCTCAACCGCAGCCTGGGCCACCTCGATGCCTACCCCTTTGCGCTGTCAGCCGGGGCGCGGTGCAAGCTGCTGTGGGTGCATGAGCTGCTGCAGCAGCACCGCTATGACAGCGAGCTGCAGTACGTCGACGAGGCCGCTTCCCCGGAAATGTGATGCCCGGCGCTCTGGCGCTCACCCCGCCATCGGCCCGGCGACTTTCTGGCGCAGGCGCTCATACACATCGGCGGACACGAACTTGTCGACCTCGCCGCCCAGCGTGGCGATCTCGCGCACGAAAGTACTGCTGATGAACTGGAACTTGTCGCTGGGCGTGAGGAACACCGTTTCCACATCGGGCATGAGCGTGCGGTTCATGCCGGCCAGCTGGAACTCGTAGTCGAAGTCGGTGACCGCGCGCAGCCCGCGCACCATGGCCTTGCCGCCGCGCTGCACGACGAAGTCGCGCAACAGGCCGGAGAAGCTTTCCACCGTTACCTGCGGATAGGGCTTGACGGCCTCGCGCACCATGGCAATGCGCTCCTCGAGGCTGAACATGGTTTTCTTGTGGTGCCCCGCCGCCACTGCCACGATCACCCGGCCGAACAGCTGGCTCGCGCGCCGCACCACGTCCTCATGGCCCAGGGTGATCGGATCGAAGGTGCCGGGATAGACGGCAAGGACGTTGTCGGCCATGAGGGAAGTTCTCCAAGGTAGCGGCAATGGCGCAGGGCTTGCGCCTTGCGGGCGATTATGCCGCAGCACCTCATCCCGCCCCGGGGCTGCCTCAGGCGCCCGGGTCGTCCCCCTTGCGCAGCAGATGGGCATGCACCGCGCCGGCCTTGAGGTAGCGCTGGCGCACCAGGCCCAGCGGCGCCAGCGCCACGTCGTCCCACTCGGCGGGCGCCTCGAGATAGATCCAGCCATTGGCGGCGACAGCGCTGCAGGCCGCGCGCAGCGCGGGCAGGAACAGCGCATTCTCGGCAAACGGAGGATCGAGCAGCACCAGGTCGAAGCTGCCTGGCGCCACTTGCTGCAGGGCACCCAGCGCATCGCCGCGCTGCACCTTCACGGCTGACGCGCCCAGGCGCTGCTGCAGGCTGCGCAGCTGCGCCACCAGGCCCGCATCGAGCTCGACCATGACGACTTCCCTGGCGCCGCGCGAGGCGGCCTCGAAGCCCAGCGCGCCGGTGCCTGCGAAGCCGTCCATGCAGCGCCAGCCGCTCAGGTCCTGGCCCAGCCAGTTGAACAGTGTTTCACGCACGCGGTCGGGCGTGGGCCGCAGGCCCGGTCGCTGAGCCACGGGCAGGCGCGTGCGCCGCCACTGGCCGCCGATGATGCGGATCTCGCCGGCGCCGCTGGCGCCGGGCTTCGCCGGGGCAGACTTGACCGCCTTGCCTTTGGCCGGCGCCGGGGCCTCGGCCGCTTCGGGCAGCTTGCGCCCCCGGGTCTTGCGTTCCAGCGCGGCAATGGCATCGCCGACTGCCATCGATTGCACATCCAGGTGAATGCGGGAGCGGCTCATGGCTTGCGGGCTCCCACGGACAGGGTCACCATGCGCTCGGGTTGAAGCATGCGCGCCATGGCGGCACGCACCTCGTCGGCCGTCAATGCCTCGACGCGTTTCGTCCAGTGCTCCAGATAGTCGAGCGGCAGATCGTTCCAGGCAATGTTGGCGACATTCGCCAGCAGCTTGCGGTTGCTGTCGATGCGCAGCGCGAAACCGCCGATCAGGTTGTCCTTGGCTTCGCGCAGCTCGGCCTCGGTGGGGCCCCTGGCGACGAAATCGGCCAGCACCTGCTGCGACACCTTGATGGCTTCGGGCGCCTGGTCGGAACGCGTCTGCAGGCCGATGACGAACGCCCCCGCATGCAGGCCTGGCGCGAAGCTGCTGGAGACGCTGTAGCTCAGACCGCGCTTTTCGCGTACCTGCTCCATCAGCCGCGAGGTGAAGCCACCGCCGCCCAGGATGTGGTTGCCGACCATCACCGCCAGGAAGTCGGGGTTGCGCCGGGTGATGCCCGGCTGGCCGATCAGCACATGGGCCTGGGCCGAAGCAAAGGGAATGTCGAGATTGCGCGCCTCGGCCAGCGCCGGCACCTCGGGCAGCGCGGGCTGCTGCGGGCAGGCACTGCCGGCCGGCCGGCTAGCGGCGTCGCGGGCCTGCAGCGGTGCCAGCAGCTGCTGGACCAGCTGGTCGGCTTGTTCGCGGTCGAGCGCGCCCACGATGCTCACGCGCGCGCTGCAGGCGTTGATCAGCCTGCGGTGGAAGGACTGCATGGCGCTCACGTCGATGCGCTCCAGGGTGGCGGCGGAACTCTGCTGTCCATAGGGATGGCCGCCATAGACCGCGGCCGAGAAGGCCTTGGCGGCGACGGTGCCCGGCTGGGTGTCCGACTCCTTGATGGCCGCGCTCCAGCGCGCGCGTTCGCGCAGCCAGATGTCCTCCTGCCAGCTGGGCTCGGCGATCTGGCGCGCCGCCAGCTGCGCGGCACGGGTCAGCAGCGCGGGATCGGTGAGCGAGCGCAGCGAATAGCTGAAGCCGTCATCGTCGGCGCCCGCGCCAAAGCTGGCGCCCAGGTCGGCCCAGGCCTCGCCCAGCGCGTTCTCATCCTGCGCCGGCGCATTGCCGCTGGCGCTCACGCCCTTGGAGGCCATCAGCGCCACGGCCGAGGCCAGGCCGGCCTGCTCGGCGGGATCGCGCCGGCTGCCGGCGTCGAACGCGACCTGGACATCGACCATTGGAATGCCGGGGCTGTCGACCAGCCAGACCTTGGCGCCGCTGGGTTGTGTCCAGTGCTGGATGGGCAGCAGCGCCCAGGCGGGCGAGGCCAGCAGGCCGCCGGTCAGGGCCAGCAGGCAGCTGGCGGTTCTTGCGGAAAAAACTTTCATGCGGTCACTCCGGGGCATGCTCAATGCAGGGGTTGGTCGCCAGCGGACTCGGGGCGCCGGGGCTTGCCCGGATCGAGCGGCTGCGGCTCCAGCGTGGCGACCGTGAGCTGGTCGTCGCCGAAATAGCGCGCGGCCACGTCCTGGACCTGCGCCGAAGTGACCCTCCGCAGGTGCTGCAGCAGGCGCTCCTCGGCATCGATGGGCAACTGCATGCTCCAGTAGCTGCCCAGCCCCTGCGCCTGGTTGAACACCGAATCGCGTTCATAGATATTGCTGGCGATCCACTGCGTCTTCACGCGCTCGAGCTCGGCGGGTGCGACCCCTTCGCGCGCCACGCGCTGGACCTGCTCGCGCAGGGCAGCCTCGACCTGCGCCGTGGTCCTGCCCGCGGCCGGGATGCCCGTGAGCATGAACATGCTCGGTCCGCGGCCCAGCACGGAAGCCGAGCTGCCGGCGGAATCCGCCACGCGCTGCGGCCCCTGCTGCAGTGCACGCTCCAGGCGCGCGCCGTCATAGCCGCTGAGCACCTCGGACAGCACCAGCAGCGCCAGCGCATCCTGGTCCTGCGGGCCCAGCGTTTCCAACTGCGAGATGCCCGGCACCTTGAAGCCCAGCGCCACCAGCGCCTGCTCGGCCGGCAGCTTCACGGTGATGCGGCGCAGGCCCAGCTGCGCCGGCTCGGTGCGCGGCTTGCGCTCGGGCGTGGCGCGGGCGGGGATGCTGCCGTAGTACTTCTCGGCCAGTCGGCGCACCTGGGCGACATCGACATCGCCGGCCACCACCACGGCCGCGTTGGACGGTACATACCATTTGCGGAAGAACGCGCGCGCGTCATCCGGCGTCATGGCCTCGAGGTCGCTCATCCAGCCCACCACGGGCCGGCGGTAGGGCGAGGCGTTGTAGGCCGTCGCATAGAACTGCTCGAACAAAGCGGCGCGCGGCTGGTCGTCGGTGCGCATGCGCCGCTCTTCCTTGACCACTTCGAGCTCCCTGCGGAATTCCTCGTCGGGCCATTGGTTGTTGGCAAAGCGGTCGGACTCGAGCCGCATCACATCCTCGAGGCGCTGCGCGGGGATCTGCTGGTAATAGCCGGTGTAGTCGCGGCTCGTGAAGGCGTTGTCGCGCCCGCCCAGCGCCGCCACGCGGCGCGAGAACTCGCCCGCGCGCAGCTTCTTCGAGCCCTTGAACATCATGTGCTCCAGCACATGCGCCACGCCCGAGGTGCCGTCGACCTCGTCCATGGAGCCCACGCGCACCCAGACCATGTGCACCGCCGTCGGGGCGCGCCGGTCCTGCTGGACGATCAGCTGCATGCCGTTGGACAGCGTGAACTGCTGCGCGCGGGCAGCACTGGCGGATGCACTGGGTGGAGCACCAGGGGAAGGGTTTGCCGCAGCGAGATTTTCCGCTCCGGCGCTCAGACAGGCCACGAGGCCCAGGAGGGTAAGAGCACGTTTCATAGAATGCTGAGATTCTACGAACCTGCCAATGTTCAGTTTTTTCAAAAAAAAGCCCCTTCCTTCCGCCGTGCCGCCTGCCGATGAGCCGGCGAGCACGCCCGCGTCCGCGCCTACCCAGCACGCACCCGTGCCGGAAATTGATCCGCAGATTATCCCGGAGTCTGCCGCCCGCGGGTCGGACGCGGCGCCAGCGTCAGGTCCGCCGGCCGCGCCGGGCGCCATGGACCGCCTGCGCCAGATGTTCGGCGCGGGCAAGCCGGCGCCGGCGCCGGCCGTTCCCGCCAGCGCAGCGCTCCCCCCTCCTGCCCCGCCCGCCGCACCCGTGCCTGTGCCTGCACCCATGCCAGTCCCCGCACCCGCGGTGCCCCCGGCGGAGCGCGCCCACTGGCTGGGCCGGCTCAAGGCCGGTCTGCGCAAGACCGGCTCCAGCATCTCCACGGTGTTCACCGGCACCAAGATCGACGAAGCGCTGTATGAAGAGCTCGAAGATGCGCTGCTGATGGCCGACACCGGCGTCAAGGCCACGCAGCATCTGCTCACCGACCTCAAGCGCCGCGTCAAGGAGACCAAGGCCACCGACCCGGCGGCCGTGAAGGAACTGCTGGCCCAGTCGCTTGCCGACCTGCTGCAGCCGCTGGAAAAGCCGCTGGTGATCGGCCAGTTCACGCCCACCGTCATCATGGTCGCGGGCGTCAACGGCGCAGGCAAGACCACCTCCATCGGCAAGCTCACCAAGCATCTGGCCGACGAAGGCGCCAGCGTGCTGCTGGCCGCGGCCGACACCTACCGCGCGGCCGCGCGCGAGCAGCTCGGCGTCTGGGCCACGCGCAATACCGTGGAGATCGTCAGCCAGCAGGGCGGCGACCCCGCGGCCGTGAGCTTCGATGCCGTGACGGCGGGCAAGGCGCGCAAGAAGGATGTGGTGCTGGTCGATACCGCGGGCCGCCTGCCCACCCAGCTGCACCTGATGGAGGAGCTCAAGAAGATCCGCCGCGTGGTCACCAAGGCCGATGCCACGGCGCCGCACGAGGTGCTGCTGGTGATCGACGGCAACACCGGCCAGAACGCGCTGGCGCAGGTGCGCGCGTTCGACGACGCGCTGCAACTGACCGGCCTGATCGTGACCAAGCTCGACGGCACCGCCAAGGGCGGCGTGCTGGCCGCGATCGCGCAGGAGCGCCCCGTTCCGGTGTACTTCATTGGCGTGGGCGAGAAGCTCGAGGACCTCGAGACCTTCAACGCCCGCGAGTTCGCGCAGGCGCTGCTCAGCTAAAGGCAGTCACGCACCCACTGCGTGTAGTCCCCCAGGCACTGCTCGGTGCGCACCAGCAGCTGCGGCACCTCGTAGGGGTGCTCGGCGCGCAGCCGCTGCATGAGCTGCGGCAGCGTGTCGGGCAGGGTCTTGAACACCACGCGCCATTCGTTCTCCTCCTGCAATGCGTGTTGCCAGAAGTAGTGGGAAGTGATGGGCTCGGTTTGCACGCAGGCCGCAAGCCGTGCCTGCAGCATGGTTACGGCCAACTGCCGTGCGTCTTCGGCACTGGCCACCGTCGTGGTGACGACGCACAGTGCGACCCAGGATGGTTCAGAGGACATGCTGGAATGTGAAGCAAAGAGGCAAACAGTCTAGATGGGCGCTGGAGCCCAACCTGGAGGCAAGGTCAGGCGCGACCTACGGATGAGGTTGGCACAGGCCGTCAATGGTTAAGGAACTTCGCCTTTAGCACTCCCTCTAATAGACTGCTAATATGAAGATATGGAAGAAAGGACTTCAATGACCTCCACATCCGCAACCGCTGCGACGACCACCCTGGCACCAGCCAACCCCTGGGCGCTGGTGCCCCCGCTGGGCAATCTGGATGCCTACATCACGGCCGTCAACCGCCTTCCCATGCTCACGCTGGAAGAGGAACAGGACTACGCCCGTCGCCTCAAGAATGACAGCGATCTGGACGCAGCCGGCCGTCTGGTGATGTCGCATCTGCGGTTGGTGGTGGCCATCTCGCGCCAATACCTGGGTTACGGCCTGCCGCATGGCGATCTGATCCAGGAGGGCAACGTCGGCCTGATGAAAGCCGTCAAGCGTTTCGACCCCGACCAGGGCGTGCGCCTGGTGAGCTACGCCATGCACTGGATCAAGGCCGAGATCCACGAATACATCCTGAAGAACTGGCGCATGGTCAAGCTGGCCACGACCAAGGCCCAGCGCAAGCTGTTCTTCAACCTGCGTTCGATGAAGCAGGGCCTGAAGGCCGACGCCGCGGCGCTGGACGAAGGCACGCACCGCGACACGCTCAGCGCGCAGCAGGTCGACACCGTCGCGAAGAAGCTCAATGTCAAGCGCGAGGAAGTCATCGAGATGGAGACCCGGATGTCGGGCGGCGACGTGCTGCTCGATCCCTCGCCCGCCGATGACGGCGAGAACGCCTTCGGCCCCATCGCCTACCTGGCCGATGGCTCGCATGAGCCTACGGCAATGATCGAGTCGCGCCAGCGCGACGCGCTGGCCACGGACGGCATCAGCCTGGCGCTGGGCGGCCTGGACGAGCGCAGCCGGCGCATCGTCGAGGAGCGCTGGCTCAAGGTCAACGACGATGGCTCGGGCGGCATGACGCTGCACGAACTCGCCGCCGTCTATGGCGTGAGCGCCGAGCGCATCCGCCAGATCGAGGCGGCCGCGATGAAGAAGATGAAAAAGACGCTGGCCGAATACGCTTGATTCTGCGGCGGAGATAATCGGCGCACTGCCCTGTCGGGCAGTGCGCTTTTTTCATGGCGCGCCAGTCACACCTACCGATAACGATCCGAGGAGTTCGCATGATTTCCAGACTGACCCGCCGCACGCTGCTGGCCTCGGCGGCCTGCGCCGTGGTGGCCGCCGCCGTTCCGGCCGTGGCCTGCGCGCAGGCAGGCGCTGCCCCCTGGCCCACGCGCCCGGTGAAGCTGATCGTCGGCTTTCCCGGCGGGTCGTCGCCCGACCTGGTCGCGCGCACGCTGGCGGAGCCGCTGGCCAGGCTGCTGGGCCAGCCGGTGGTGGTCGAGAACAAGGTCGGTGCCGGCGGCAACATCGGCGCCGAGGCAGTGGCGCATGCCACCGACGACCACACGCTGGGCCTGATGATCAATGGCAACATGACCATTGCCAAGCTGATCAACCCCAAGGCCACCTACGATCCGCTCAAGGATCTGCAGCCGGTGAGCCTGGTGGCCACCGCCCCGCTGGCATTGGCCGCGTCCGCCAATGCCCCCGGCGCCACGGCCGCAGAGTTCTTCGCGGCCGCGCGCGCCAGCGGCGACCGCTGGAGCTACGGCAGCCCCGGCATAGGTACCGTCGCGCATATCGGCATGGAACTGCTCAAGGCGCGCGCCGGCATTGCGCCGCTGCATGTGCCCTACCCCGGCAACCCGCAGGTGATCAACGGCATCATCGGCGAGCAGATCCAGCTGGCGCTGCTGCCCCCGGCCATGGCCGCGGCCCAGGCGCGCGCCGGCAAGCTGCGCGTGATCGGAGTGACTTCCACCAACCGTTCCTCGCTGGTGCCCGAATACCCGAGCCTGACCGAAGCCGGCATTGCCAACTACCAGATGGAAATCTGGAACGCGGTGGCCGCGCCGCGCTCGATGCCCCAGCCGCTGGTGCAGCGCCTGGGCACGCTGTTCAGCGAGATCGCACGCAGCCCGGACATCCGCGCCAAGCTGTTTGCCCAGGGCTGGCAGGTGGCGGGCACCTCGTCCGAAGGCCTGGCCAACCGCATCCGCACCGATGTGCAAGTGATGGGGGAGATCATCCGGAGCCAGAAGATCACGGCGCAGTGAGTTGACGCAGGCCCTTCCTCAGGGCCTGCGCCAGGGCTTACGCCTTCTCTGTCAACAACGCCTTCACATCCGCTGTCAGTACCTGCGGCCCGCTGCCATAGCGCTGATAGACGCGCAGGCGGCCCTGGGTGTCGTACACATAGCTGCCAGCCGAATGGTCGAGGGTGTAGCTTTGCGGCGTGCGGCCTTCGACCTTCTTGTAGAAGATCTTGAAATCCTTGGCCATGGCTGCCGTCTGCTCGGGCGTGCCGCGCAGCGCGACGAAGCTGGGGTCGAAGCTCTCCATATAGGCCTTGAGCACCTCGGGCTGGTCGCGCTCGGGGTCGAGCGTGACGAAGACGCCCTGCAGGCGATCGCCCTCGGCGCCCAGCTGGCGCTTGGCCTCGGCCAGCTCCTGCAGCGAGGTCGGGCAGACATCGGGGCACTGGGTGTAGCCGAAGAACACCACCACCACCTTGCCGGCGAAGTCCTTGAGCGTGCGCTGCCGGCCCTGCGCATCGGGCAGAGAGAAGTCGCGCGCGTATTCAGCGCCGGTCACGTCCACGCCCTGGAAGCTGGCCTTGGTTTCGCGGCTGCAGCCAGCCAGCACCCCCGCCATGCCGATGCCCAGCGCCGAAGCCAGCGCACCCTTCAAAAACAATCTTTTTTCCATGATCTTCAAAAACAGAGTGGTCCGCCAACGATGCGGCAAAAGGCAGGCCCGGATGGATCAGCAAAGAGCTGAAGGTCTTGCGCGCCAGGGCGTCGGGATGATGGCGCCAAGGACGCCGAAGCCCGAGCCGGTATCAAGGCTGCCACAGGTAGCGCCGGAACTCCTGCCATACGACCCGCAAACGATAACAGCGTATGGAGAAACACCTGCAGGCAGGTGAATTCCTCGCCATGCGTCACGGTTGCAGCGCTGGCCGGCCGGGCTGATCCCAGGAAGAGGACGCGCGCAGCAGCCGGTCGAGGTCGCGCTTGGCCTTGGCGGCGTTGGACCTGTCCAGCGCCGCGGGCATGCGCAGCATCCAGTTGCCCATCGGGTCCACCAGATAGAGATGGTCTTCGACGCGCTGGCCCTCGGCCGGCTGCAGCCAGGAGGCCAGGGCCTGCGCATCGACGCGCAGCACCCGGGCCTGGGCCGTGGCGGGCGCCAGCGCCGCGGGAATCTCGGCTGCGTCGTCGACCAGCCAGACCCAGTCCAGCCGTTCCTTCTCGCGCCCGAGGCCCTCGCGCAGCTGGCGCTGCAGGTAGAGGTGCTCCTCGCAGGCCGCATTGCACTGCCCGCCCGCCACGCTGACCAGCAGCCACTGGCCCTTGAGCGAAGTCAGCGCCACCGTTTCGCCGCCCAGCGTGCGTGCGGCCATCTCGGGCAGCGGGCGTTGCGGCTGGATCAGTTCGCCGAAATTGCGCCGGCCCTCGGGCCGCACCACGTAATAGGTGAAGTACGACGCAATGACCGGGGCCGCGCAGACCAGCAGCACGGCCAGCATCTGCCACCGCCCCGTCCGGGTGCGCTGCTCCGCCCCCAGGGCCGCGCCCGCCGCCGGCAGGCCATGCACGCTCAGGTCCAGCGGCTCGGCATGCTCAGGCGGACTGGTGAGGGGAATGGAAGCGTCGGAAGATTTGGAACCAGACATAGAGAACCGCCATCAGGGCACTGAGCCCGAACCATTGGAATGCGTAGCCGTGGTGCTTGCCAACGCCGGCATCGATGCGCGGCCATTGGCGCTGCAGCCCTTCGCTGTCCGCGCCGGTCTGCACGACACTGAGGGCAAGCAGCGGCAGGCCGGTCTCCCTGCGGAAAGCGGCCAGATCGAGATTCTGTCGGATGGGCGACGCTGCGGGAACCGGGTCCGCCCCGGATGCCATTTCATACAGCCGCGCGGGCGACGGTGCCAGCCGTCCGGCCACCATGACCTGGCCCGCAGGCGTCTGCACGGGCGCCAGTGCCGTGCGGTCCTGGAAATTGCGCGCGATCCAGCCGCGCTGCACCAGCACCACTGCGGGTTCCGGCCCGCCCAGCTGCAGCGGCGTGAGCACGAAAAAGCCGGGGCGGCCCTGCATCTGGCGGTTGTCCAGATAGACCGTGTGCTGTGGCAGCCAGCGGCCCTGCAACGCCACCGGCCTGTGGACCAGCTGTTCCGGCGCGGCAATGAGCGCCCGATGCAATGCCGCAGCATCGAGCGGCGCCTGCCGCCCGCGGGCTTCAATGGCCGCAGCCAGCGCCTGTTTCTGCGCCGCGCGGTCGAGCTGCCAGCGGCCCAGCGCGGCGGTGCCGGCGATGCCGACGGCCGCCGCAAGGGTGATCAGCCAGAAGCGCACACCTAGGGGCGATCCCGCTGGCATCGCGCTGCTGCTCTCCGGATAATGCTGTTCATGAAAATCTTCATTGCCTTGGCCTTTCTGGGCATTCTCGCCAGCCTGGGCAGCGCCTTGTTCTTCATGATGCGCCGCCCGCGCAACGGCTCCGAGGACAACGCCGAGGATAACCGCCGCCGCAGCCAGCACATGGCGCGCGCGCTGGCACTGCGCGTGGGGCTGTCGGTGCTGCTGTTCCTGTGCCTGCTGCTCAGCTGGAAGCTGGGGTATATACAGCCTACGGGGCTGGCGGTGGGACGCTAGCAGGCTGCAAGCGAGGGCCCGTCCATCCTTCGATCCTTCGTCAGGCTCGGGGCCGGGACGAACGGATTTTCCGCAGCCGCTGCTTACATCCAGTAGACCAGCACATAAAGCCCCAGCCACACCACATCGACGAAGTGCCAGTACCAGGCCGCGCCCTCGAAGCCGAAGTGCTTGTCCGCCGTGAAGTGGCCCTGGTGCAGCCGCAGCGTGATGAAGAACAGCATCAGCATGCCGACGAGCACATGGAAGCCGTGGAAGCCCGTGAGCATGTAGAAGGTCGAGCCGAAGATGCCCGAGGACAGCTTCAGGTTCAGGTCGGTGTAGAGGTGGTAGTACTCGTAGCCCTGCACGCACAGGAAGATGAAGCCCAGCACCACCGTGGCCCACATGAAGGCAATCGTGCGCCCGCGGTGGCTCTCGCGCAGCGCATGGTGGGCGATGGTGAGCGTGACGCCCGAAGTCAGCAGCAGCGCGGTGTTGATGGTCGGCAGCCAGAACGGGCCCACGGTCTGGAAGGGCTCGACCGTGCCGGCCGGCGAGGCCGTGGCGCCGACCGCCATGCTGGGCCAGACGGCCTTGAAGTCGGGCCAGAGCAAGGCATTCTCCAGGCCGCCGAGCGCCGGCACCGAGTGCGCGCGGCCCCACCACAGCGCGGTGAAGAACGCGCCGAACAGCATCACTTCGGAGAAGATGAACCAGCTCATGCTCCAGCGGAACGACAGGTCGATCTTGCGGCCGTACAGCCCGCCTTCGCTTTCGCGGATCGCATCGCGGAACCACTGGTAGAGCACCAGCAGCCACCAGGCCAGCCCGAAGAACAGGCTCCACTTGCCCCATGCGTGGCCGTTGACCCACTGCCCCGCGCCCAGGATCACGAAGAACAGGCCCGCCGCCGCCATGATCGGATGGCGCGATTCGCCGGGCACATAGTAGTAGGGTGTTGCGCCCTTTGCAGTTCCACTCATATCCAGCTCCTAAGGTCCTTGCATGCGCCCGCCGCCCTGCGGCTCAGACGATCCAGTTCACGATCAAGATCAGGCCCGCGACCAGCGCGACCACGGCCACCAGCCCCCCCACCACCACCTGCAGCGGGGTGATGCTCTCCACATCCTTCTGATAATCACTGCCCTTGCGCACGCCCAGCATCGCCCAGCCGACGGCGCGCGCCGTGCGCAGCCGTCCGCCCTTCTTGGGTGCCTCGTGCTCCGTCATGACGCCTGCTCCCTGGCCGGCGGCACGGGCAGCTGCGCCTGGCGCGCCGACGCCGGCGCCGGCGGAGTCTTGCCGCCGACCTCGAAGAAGGTGTACGACAGCGTGATGGTGTGCACGTCCTTCGGGATGCGCGGGTCGATCACGAAAGCCACGGGCCATTCCTTCTTCTCGCCCGGATCGAGCGTGTATTGGCTGAAGCAGAAGCACTCGAGCTTGGTGAAGTGCGCGGCCGCCTGGTGCGGCGCGTAGCTGGGGATGGCCTGCGCCGCCATGCGCCGGTTCTGCACGTTCTGGAATTCGTACTCGACCACCGTGAGCTCGCCCGGGCGCACCTTGACCGAGCGCTGGCGCGGCGCGAAATGCCAGGGCCCGCGCGCGTTGGCGTCGAACTCGACGGTGATGGTGCGGCTCGTGTCGACCTGGGTGTTGGCCGGCAGCTTCACGTTCGGCCCTGCCTGGCCGTTGCCCGGCACCTGGCGCTCGGAGATCGCCAGGATGTTGATGCCCAGCGCCTCGCAGACATGCCTGTAGATCGGGATCAGCGCATAGCCGAAGGCAAACATGCCGACCGCGATCACGGCCAGTTTGCCGACCATCTTCAGGTTTTCCTGGCGCAGTCCCATGGCGGCCCTTCTACTGCGCACCCAGCCACAGCATCTTGGCCACGAAGCCCGCCAGGAAGACGGCGGCAATCGAGGCCAGGATCAATGCCAGGCGCAGGTTCTTCTTGCGTTGTTCGGGCGTCATTGCGGGCTTTCTCAGCCAACCACGCGGGTGGCCGTGGAGTCGAGCTTGGGCGGGGTCTCGAAGGTATGGAAGGGCGCCGGCGAAGGCACCTCCCACTCCAGCCCCTCGGCCGCTTCCCAGGGGCGCTGCGGCGCGGGCACGCCCTGGCCGCGCATCGCGGGCACCACCACGAAGAGGAAGAAATACACCTGCATCAGGCCGAAGCCGAAGGCGCCGATCGAGGCCACCATGTTGAAGTCGGCAAACTGCATCGGGTAGTCGGCGTAGCGGCGCGGCATGCCGGCCAGGCCCAGGAAGTGCATCGGGAAGAAGGTGATGTTGAAGGTGATCAGCGAGCCCCAGAAATGGATGCGGCCGCGGGTTTCGGAATACATGACACCGGTCCACTTCGGCGACCAGTAGTAGTAGGCGGCAAACATCGAGAACAGCGAGCCCGCGACCAGCACGTAGTGGAAGTGGGCCACGACGTAATAGGTGTCCTGCAGCTGGATGTCGATCGGCGCCATGGCCAGGATCAGGCCGGTGAAGCCGCCCATCGTGAATACGAAGATGAAGCCCACGGCAAACAGCATCGGGGTCTCGAAGGTCATCGAGCCGCGCCACATGGTGGCCGTCCAGTTGAACACCTTCACCGCCGTGGGCACCGAGATCAGCATGGTCGCATACATGAAGAACAGCTGGCCCGTGACCGGCATGCCGGTGGTGAACATGTGATGCGCCCAGACGATGAACGACAGGATGGCGATGGAAGCGGTGGCATAGACCATCGACGCATAGCCGAACAGCCGCTTGCGCGCGAAGGCCGGCACGATCTGGCTGATGATGCCGAAGGCCGGCAGGATCATGATATAGACCTCGGGATGGCCGAAGAACCAGAAGATGTGCTGGTACATGACCGGGTCGCCGCCGCCCGCGGGGTTGAAGAAGCTGGTGCCGAAGTGGCGGTCCGTCAGCGTCATGGTGATCGCGCCGGCAAGCACCGGCATGACGGCGATCAGCAGGTAGGCGGTGATCAGCCAGGTCCAGGCGAACATCGGCATCTTCATCAGCGTCATGCCGGGCGCGCGCATGTTGAGGATGGTGACGATGATGTTGATCGCGCCCATGATGGACGAGGCGCCGAGCACGTGCATGGCGAAGATGCTGGTGTCCATGGACGGGCCCATCTGCAGCGTCAGCGGCGCATACAGCGTCCAGCCGGCCGCGGGCGCGCCGCCGGGCATGAAGAAGGAGCCGATCAGCATCGCGCCGGCCGGCACCATCAGCCAGAAGCTGAAGTTGTTCATGCGCGCGAATGCCATGTCGGAGGCGCCGATCTGCAGCGGGATCATCCAGTTCGCGAAGCCGACGAAGGCCGGCATGATCGCGCCGAACACCATGATCAGCCCGTGCATCGTGGTCAGCTGGTTGAACAGTTCGGGGTTCACCAGCTGCAGGCCGGGCTGGAACAGCTCGGCGCGGATCAGCAGCGCCAGCATGCCCCCCACCATCAGCATGGTGAAGGCAAACAGCAGATAGAGCGTGCCGATGTCCTTGTGGTTGGTGGCGTAGAGCCAGCGGCGCCAGCCGGTGGGCAGCGCATGGTGGTGGTCGTGATGCCCGTCGTGGCCCGCGTGGTCCGGATGTCCCGCCACCGGCCCGTGATTGTCGATAACTGCGCTCATCTTCGGTTCCTCGGTACGTTGGGGCCGGCTCACTTGCCGCGCTCGGCGACGATTTCGGAAGGCTGCACCAGCTGGCCGGTCTGGTTCGACCAGGCGTTCTTGGTGAAGGTGGCGACGGCGGCGAGGTCGGTGTCGCTCAGCTGCTTCCACGAGGGCATCGCGCCGTTGGCCGCGCCGTGCAGCAGGATCTGGATCTGCGGCGTGTGATCGGTGTTGAGCACCACGGCCGAGCCGTCGAGCGGCTTGATGGGCCCGGCGCCCTTGCCGTTGGCCTGATGGCAGGCCGCGCAATTGGCTGCGTACACCTTCTCGCCGCGCGCCTGCAGCGGCGCGAGCTCCCAGACCTTGGCAGGATCGTCGAGCTTGGCGGCAGCCGCCTTGCGCTGTTCATCGACCCACTGCGTGTATTGCTCGGGCTCGACCACCTTCACGTGGATCGGCATGTACGCATGCTCCTTGCCGCACAGCTCGGCGCACTGGCCGTAGTAGTCGCCGGCCTTCTCGGCACGGAACCAGGTGTCGCGCACGAAGCCCGGAATGGCATCTTGCTTGATGCCGAAGGCCGGCACCATGAAGGAGTGGATCACGTCGTTGGCGGTAGTGATGACGCGCACCTTCTTGCCGACCGGCACGACCATCGGCTGGTCGACCTTGAACAGGTAGTCGGCCGGGGCATTGGTCACGTTGCCGCTGTCGGACATCGCGCGGTGGCTGCTGTCGAGCGTGGAGATGAAACCCAGGCCCTCGCCCTCGCCGTTGAGGTAGTCGTAGCCCCATTTCCACTGGTAGCCCGTGACCTTGATGGTCAGGTCGGCGTTGGTGGTGTCCTTCTGCGCCACCAGCACCTTGGTGGCCGGCAGCGCGATGGCGATGACGATCAGGAAGGGCACCACGGTCCAGGCGACTTCGATGGTGACCGACTCGTGGAAGTTCGCGGCCTTGGCGCCGCGCGACTTGCGGTGCTTCCAGATCGAATAGAACATGACCCCGAACACGCCGACGAAGATCAGCGTGCAGATGACCAGCATCATCCAGTGCAGGAAGTGCTGCTCCTGCGCGATGCGCGTGACGCCCAGGGGCAGGTTGAGCTGGTTCACGGCCGGCCCGCCCGGCAGATCCTGGACCGCATGGACCGCGGCCGCCATGCCGCTGCCCGCCATCGCCACGAATGCCTTCAGCCTGGAGGAAATGCTTTTCATGTTTCTCACTTGGATCTAAGCCTCTGGTTGTCCAATGGGCGCGTGCCGCGCGCAGCGCCAGCCCGGCCAGGAAGGCAGGCGTTCAGAAAAGGGAAATACGGCACGCTGCAGGCCGGTGCCAAAAAAGACCGGTCGCGCCGCCACCGCGCTGCCGAGGCGGCAACGGGAGTGCACCGTTTCAGACGATAACCATTGCATGCGCGGGCCGGTCGCCCAGCGACCCGCTGGCCCGATCCCGTGGCAAAGCGAAACACCAATTTTCTTCTCCCATCGTGGCGGCAACGCCGAGGGTCCTTCCCTGCCTTGAAGTGAGGACCGCAGGGAAAGTGCTTTGGCGCGGACCCGCGCGCAAGTTGCGCGCGCGGGACCCACGCTTATGTGCCATAGCAAAAATTGTATGTCGGCCAGCGGCCAAAGCGATGGGCGGAAAACGCGATTCGGACTAGCGCAAACCCGGGTTGCGCCCACCCTTGAGCATCGTGCGCATGTCTTGCAGCGAGACCGCGCTGCTCTCGCTCACGCGCAGCCGCGGGGCGGGCTTGTAGGCATGGCCGTAGACGATCTCGAAAGTCAGCGCCAACTGACCTCCGTGCGCGGGCGATGCCAGGCGCTGCCGCAACGCCTCCTCGAGCTGGCGGCGCCACTGGCGCCCGCGCAGGGCTGGAAAGCGCGCCGGATGCAGGTTGCAGCCGAGCTCGCGCAGTTCCTGCAGCAGGCGCTCGGGCGTGGCAAAGGTCAGCGTGATGTGCTCCATGTCCATGACCGGCTCGGAGAACCCGGCCTGCACCAGCATGTCGCCCCAGTCGTGCATGTCGGTGAACGCATGCCCGGGCACGGGCCAGCCGAGCTCGGCATAGAGCGCGTGCAGCTCGCGCAGGGTGTCGGGCCCGAGGCACGAGAACATCACATAGCCGTCGACGGCCAGCGCCTGGTGCCACTGGCCGATCAGCTGCTGCGGATCGGCCGCGGTATGCAGCGCCATGTTGGCCCAGAGCATGTCGACGCTGCCGGGCTGCGGCGGGCCGAACTGCGCCGCGCCGCCCAGCCAGCGCGCCGGCTGCCACCAGCGCTGGCCCAGCTGCTCGCGCGCCACGGCCGCGCGCCGCGCCACGCCTTCATGCACCTGCACGCCGGCCTGGGGATAGCGCGCGGCCAGCAGCCCGTGGGCCTGCAGCCCGCCGCGCACCGGCTCCCAGTGGCACCAGCGCTTGGGCGCCTGCACGATCCACTCCAGCCGCTGCTCCATGCGCCGCGCGATCTCCTCGTGCAGCCAGGGCGACAGCGGCGGCGCGGCCTGGCGCCAGCGTTCGGCGGCAACGGGATCGATGGTGGGAGGAAGCAGATCGGGCATACGGACAACCAGGGCGGACGACGAACGGAATATTGCGCGGGGCGGCATGCCCCTGCCGCCATTGGGCCACAGCGCGAGAAAACGCGCCGCGCGCGCGGCGCCCGACCTATAGTGCTGGCCATGTTTTTGCGCCCCGCTCCCTGGCTGCTGCAAGGCTGGGCCCGGCTGTGCCAGGCGCTGCCCAGCGAATGCGGCATCTGCGGGCGCTGGCCCATGCAGCGCGTGTGCGGCGACTGCCTGGCGCGCTGGGCCGGCACGCAGCCGCGCTGCCGGCGCTGCGCGCTGCCGCTGGCGGGCGGCGCGCCCGAATGCGGCGCCTGCCTGCGCACGCCGCCGGCTTTCGACGCGGCCTGGGCCGCGGTGGATTATGGCTATCCCTGGTCGACGCTGCTCACGCAATTGAAGTTCCATTCCGATCCGGGCGCCGCGCGGGCCCTGGCGCAACTGCTGGCGCGCTGCCCGGGCGCGCTGTCCGCGCTGGCCTCGGCCGCGCTGATCGTGCCGGTGCCGCTGTCGCGCGAACGCCTGCGCGAACGCGGCTTCAACCAGGCGGCGCTGCTGGCCCAGGCGCTGGCGCGTCTGCCACAGTCGCCCCCCTGCGCGCGCGGGTTGCTGCTGCGCACACGCGACACGCCGGCGCAAAGCCGGCTGACGCGCAGCGAGCGCCTGCACAACCTGCGCGGTGTGTTCAAGGTGCCGCCCGAGCGCGTGGGCGGCATCGCGGGCCGGCGCGTGGTGCTGGTCGACGACATCATGACCACCGGCGCGACGCTGGACGCCGCCGCGCAGGCGCTGCGCCATGCGGGCGCGCGTCATATTTGTGCCATTGTGGTTGCGCGCACGCCGCGTGCGCCCCGACAATAGCGACATGTTCCATATCGTTCTGGTAGAGCCTGAAATCCCTCCGAATACGGGCAACGTCATCCGGCTTGCCGCCAACACCGGGTGCACGCTGCACCTGGTGGAGCCGCTGGGCTTTTCCATGGAGGACCGCCTGATGCGCCGCGCGGGCCTGGACTATCACGAATACACCGAAGTCAAGCGGCATGCGGGCTGGACCGCTTTCCTGCGCGACGAGCAGCCCGACCCGGACCGCATGTTCGCCATGACGTCCCACGCCAGCAGCCCGCTGCATGCCACCAAGTTCGAGGCTGGCGACTGGCTGATCTTCGGCTCGGAAACCCGCGGCCTGCCGGTGGCGCTGCGCGAGAGCTTCCCCCCGGGCCAGCGCCTGCGCCTGCCGATGCTGCCCGGGCAGCGCAGCCTCAATCTGTCGAACGCTGTGGCGGTCAGCGTCTTCGAGGCGTGGCGCCAACTGGGCTTCAGCGGCGCAAAAACCGATTAGGTCGCTGGAGTCAATGGGGCGCGCCGTAACTTTGAATAAGGGATTCGGCGACGCAGACCGGCCGCTCGCTGCCTTCGCGTTCGATGGTCACGGCCCAGGCCATCTGCAGCCCGTCGGGCTCGATGCGCTCGGCCTGCTGCAGCGTCATGCGCGCGCGCAGGCGGCTTCCCACGGGCACGGGCGCGGGAAAGCGCACGCGGTTCAGGCCATAGTTCACGCCCAGGCGCGCGCCGGCAAAGGCAAATGCGCCGTCGAAGAACTGCGGCAGCAGCGACAGCGTGAGAAAGCCATGCGCGATCGGCGTGCCGAAGGGGCCCGAGGCCGCGCGCTCGGCATCGACATGGATCCACTGCTGGTCGCCGGTGGCATCGGCAAAGAGCTGGATCTGCTGCTGGGTGATGGTGATCCAGTCGGTCACCGCCACTTCCTGGCCCACGCAGGACAGCGCTTCGGAGTAGGAGCTGAAGGTACGCATGCGGCCCACTGTAGTGGGCTCGGCCGCGCGCCGATGTCTGGCAGGCGACAAGCCGGCACGGCTCACGTGGTTGGAACGCTGCGCTGCACGAAGAACAACCCTGCCCCCACGGCCATCAGCAGGCCGCCGAACACGCGGTTCTGCAGGCGCAGCGCGCGCGGGCTGCGCATCAGGCGGCGCAGCGCGCTGGCGCCGGCCGCATAGCCATGCATCACCGTGGCATCGATGGCCAGCATGGTCACCGCGAGGATCAGCAGCTGCGGCGCCAGCGGCCGGCCGGGCGCCATGAACTGCGGCAGCACGGCGACCATGAAGAGGATGCCCTTGGGGTTGGTGGCGTTGGTCAGGAAGCCCGTCAGCAGCCGGCTGCGCACGCTGAGCGCGGCAGCGGGTACGTTGTCCGCGGACAGGGGGCCGGTGCTCGAGCGCCACTGCGACCAGCCCAGGTAGATCAGATACAGCGCGCCCACCACCTTGACGATATTGAACGCCCAGCTTGATGCCGCCAGCAGCGAGCCCACGCCCACGCCGGCCACGACCAGCACCAGCAGCAGGCCCAGCTGCAGCCCCCAGATCGTCGGGCTGGCCTGGCGCAGCCCGTAGCGCAGGCCATGGCTCATCGACAGGACGGCGCCCGAGCCCGGGGACACCGCGATGATCCATGCGGCAAGAAAGAAGGCCAACCAGGTCTGCAGGTCCATGAAGCGCCAGCGCAAAAACCGTCCATTCTAGGGGGCGGACCAAGCCCGTGCGCGCAGCTGGAAAGCACGCGTGCTACGCTGCGCGCCATCATGTTCAACCCTTCCCAAGCCGACGTCCGGCGCTTTTTCTGCGCGGTGCGCGCCAAGATGCTTGCCAATGCACCCATGGAGGCTATCGAGACCCTGGCCAGCCTCTGGATCGCCGAGCATCCCGAATATTTTCCCGACCTCGCCGATGCCGACGCCGCCGTGGCGCGCAATTACGACGACCCGCCGGGCCAGACCAATCCGTTCCTGCACCTGTCGATGCACCTGTCGATCAGCGAGCAGTGCAGCATCGACCAGCCGCGCGGCATCCGCCAGGCCGTCGAGCTGCTCACGCGCCGGCGCGGATCGCTGCTGGATGCGCACCATGAAGCGATGGAATGCCTGGGGCAGATGCTGTGGGAAGCGCAGCGCGCGGGACGGGCGCCGGATGGTGAGGGGTATGTGGCTTGTGTGCAGAGACGGGCGACGCGGGATTGAGTTGGCATGCGGTTGGAAGCCTGCACGATGGCAAAGGCTAGATGCACATCCTCGGTCTGGCCGTCCATCCTTCGACAGGCTCAGGACGAACGGGTTTTAAACCATTCCTGGTGAGCTCAGGACGAACGGGCTCAAACCGTTCGTGGTGAGCTTGTCGAACCATGAACGGCCAATTCTCAAAAGCATTGACTGGCCCAACCTTGGATGAATCCGCCAGGCAAGCGGAGGCCGAACGGCAAAGGTACTTACCTGAATTTCGACTGCGGCACCGTCTTCAGATCCCCGTCCAGTCTGCCGATGTAGTTCGCCAGCTGCTTGAGCTCCTGGTTGCTGAACTGCTGGGCAATGCCGGCCATGACCCCGTTGCTGCGGCCGAGCTGGGGGTTGTTGGTGATCTTGTATGACTTGAGCGCGACATAGAGATAGTCGGCATGCTGGCCCGCGATCTTCGGGTAGCTCGGGTCGATGGGCTTGGAGAAATTGTCGCCATGGCAGGAGATGCAGGCGCCGCGCTTGAGCAGCTCGGCCACCTGCACGCTGGGCTCGCGCGCCGGCTTGGCGGCGCCGGCCGGGGACTGCTGTTCATAGAATGCCGAGACATCGGCGATGTCCTGCTCGGTCAGCGAGTTGGCGATGCTGCGCATGGTCGGGTGCTTGCGCTCGCCCTTCTGGTAGGCGGCGAGCGCCGCCGCCATGTAGGGCGCGCCCTGGCCCGAGATCATCGGTACCTTGTGCACTTCGGGAAAGCTGGCCTGGTAACCCGGGATGCCATGGCAGCCGATGCACATCGCCACCTTGGCGGCTCCGGCCTTGGCATCGCCCTGGGCGTGCACGGTGCCGGTCAGGCAGGCAACAGCCAGGGCAAATATCGTGGTCAAATTCTGATTCATTTTGCGCGCACAATCCTTTGGAAGTTCCAACTGCCTAGCCTCGCGGAGCGAAATGATTATAGGCAGCAACCGCCAGGCACCCCCATCAATACTTACGCTGATATACCGCCATGAAATTTCAAGGTTCACAAAATTACGTCGCGACCCAGGATCTGATGCTGGCGGTGAACGCGGCCGCCACCCTGCAGCGCCCGCTGCTGGTCAAGGGGGAGCCCGGCACCGGCAAGACCATGCTGGCGGAGGAAGTGGCGCAGGCGCTGGGGATGCCGCTGTTGCAGTGGCACATCAAGTCGACCACCAAGGCCCAGCAGGGACTGTATGAATACGACGCCGTGAGCCGCCTGCGCGACAGCCAGCTGGGCGACGAGCGCGTCAAGGACATTCACAACTACATCATTAAGGGCGTGCTGTGGCAGGCATTTACTGCCGATCAACCCGTGGCATTGCTGATTGACGAAATCGATAAAGCGGATATTGAGTTTCCCAACGATTTGCTGCGCGAAATCGACCGCATGGAGTTTTATTGCTATGAAACCCGTGAAATGGTCCGCGCAAAGCACCGGCCGCTGGTTTTCATTACCTCGAACAATGAAAAGGAGCTGCCCGACGCGTTCCTGCGCCGCTGCTTCTTCCACTACATCAAGTTCCCCGATGCCGACACCATGCGCCAGATCGTCGCGGTGCACTTCCCCACGCTGCAGGGCGAGCTGCTGGGCGCGGCCATGAAGACCTTCTACGACGTGCGCAACCTGCCCGGCCTGAAGAAGAAGCCCTCGACCAGCGAGCTGATCGACTGGCTCAAGCTGCTGGTGGCCGAGGACATTCCGCTCGATGCGCTGCAAAGCGCCGACAACAAGGTCAGCGTGCCGCCGCTGGTGGGCGCGCTGCTGAAGAACGAACAGGATGTGAGCCTGTTCGAGAAGCTGGTCGCCATGAACCAGCGCAACCGCTGAAGAAAGAATTGCAATGACGAATGTCCGAAAGATGCTGGTCGAGGGCCTGTCCGATGCCCTGGGCTTCCTGGTGGGCGCGCTGCTCGGCTATGGAGCGGGCCGGCTGCTGGGGCTGGACCTGTTTGCTTCCGGCTACGGCCCGACCACGCTGGCGGCGATCGTGCTGATCGGCCTGTTCGGCGGCGCCGGGCTGCAGGCCGCGCGCATCTGGCGCAGCGAACGCGACAAGCCGGAGGCTGAATGAGCCACGAATTCGCCACTCCCGCCGTGCTGCAGGGCCATGGCGTGCGCCTGGAGCCGCTGACCCTGGAGCATGTGCCGGGCCTGCGCGCGGCCGCAGCGGACGGCGAGCTGTGGAACCTGCGTGTGACCTCGGTGCCGCGGCCGGAGGACACGCAAGCCTATGTGGCGCAGGCGCTGGAGCAGCAGTCGCGCGGCGAGCGCCTGCCCTGGGCGGTGGTGGACGCCGCCAGCGGCCGCGTGCTGGGCTGCACCAGCTACCACGACATCGTTGCGGCGGTGCGCCGCGTCGAGATCGGCTACACCTGGTATGCGCGCAGCGTGCAGCGCAGCCATGTGAACACTGCCGCCAAGCTGCTGCTGATGGCGCACGCCTTCGACACGCTGGGCTGCTGCGTGGTGGGCTGGCGCACCGACATCCTCAACCTGGCGAGCCAGCAGGCGATCGAGCGGCTGGGCGCGCGGCGCGACGGCGTGCTGCGCTGCCATGCGCTGCGCCGCGACGGCAGCATCCGCGACACCGTCATGTACAGCCTGCTGGCCAGCGAATGGCCGGCCGTGCACGAGCGCCTGCGCCAGCGCCTGCAGACCCCCTAGCCCCTCTCCGGAGACTGAGCCATGCTGATCGATTTCTTCTACACGCTGCGCGCGGCCAAGCTGCCGGTGTCGGTCAAGGAATACCTGAGCCTGCTCGAGGCACTGCAGGCCGGGGTCGTGGGCCCGAAGAGCGAGGACGGCTGGAGCCTGGACGACTTCTATCACCTGAGCCGCACGGTGCTGGTCAAGGACGAGAAGAACTACGACAAGTTCGACCGCGCCTTCAGCGCCTATTTCAAGGGCGTGGAGATGGTCGCCGACCTGACGCGCGAGCTGCCGCAGGAGTGGCTGCGCAAGCTGCTCGAGCGCGAGCTCAGCCCCGAGGAGAAGGCGGCGATCGAGGCGATGGGCTGGGACGAGCTGATGGAGACGCTCAAGAAGCGCCTGGAGGAGCAGAAGGAACGCCACCAGGGCGGCAGCAAGTGGATCGGCACGGGCGGCACCAGCCCTTTCGGCCATGGCGGCTACAACCCCGCGGGCATACGCATCGGCGGGCCGGGGCGCAACAAGAGCGCGGTCAAGGTCTGGGAGCAGCGCGCCTACCGCGACTACGACGACCAGCAGGAACTGGGCACGCGCAACATCAAGGTCGCGCTGCGCCGGCTGCGCAAGTTCGCGCGCCAGGGCAACGAGCTCGAGCTGGACCTGCCCGACACCATCCGCAGCACCGCGGCCAATGCCGGCTATCTCGACATCAGGATGATTCCCGAGCGGCACAACCACGTGAAGGTGCTGCTGCTGATGGATGTGGGCGGCACCATGGACGAACACATCCAGCGCGTCGAGGAGCTGTTCTCGGCCGTCAAGAGCGAGTTCAAGCATCTCGAGTTCTACTACTTCCACAACTGCGTCTATGACTACATGTGGAAGAACAACCGCCGCCGCTATGCCGAGAAGTTCGATACCTGGGACATCATCCGCAAGTACAACAAGGACTACAAGCTGATCTTCGTCGGCGACGCGACCATGAGCCCCTACGAGATCCTGCAGCCCGGCGGCAGCGTCGAGTACCAGAACGAGGAGGCCGGCGCCGAGTGGCTGCAACGCCTCACGCATGCCTTTCCGCGCTTTGCCTGGATCAACCCGGAGCCGCAGGGCGTATGGCAATACCGCCAGAGCATCGGCATCATCCAGCAGCTGATGAGTGACAGGATGTACCCCTTGTCACTCAAAGGATTGGAGGACACTATCCGGCTGCTGTCAAAATAGGCACATGCCCCTGTCTTTGCCCACACAGGCGCCGGCCATTAGGTCGGCGTTTTTATTGACGGCCGCGCTGCTGCTGTCCGGCTGCAGCCTGCTGTCCAAGGAAAAATCCCGCGATGCCCAGGCCGTGAGCTCCGTTACCGGCCCACCGAGCTTTGCCCTGCAGGTGGAGGCGCCCGACGACGTGCGCGAGCTGCTGACGAAGCACATGGAGCTGCAGCGCTTTCGCCAGCAGCCCGACCTGCAGCGGCGCGAGCTCTCGCGCCTGCTCGGCGCCGCTGACAAGAACATCCGCAGCCTGATCGGCACGCTCGGCTACTTCAGCCCGACGATCGCGCTGGAGATCCAGGAGGCGCCCGAGGCCAGCGAGGAGCGCTACGTCGTCATCGTGCGCGTGGACCCGGGCCCGCCGGCGCAGATCTCCACGGCCCAGGTGACGTTTTCCGGACCCACGGCCAACGACGCGGGCGGCGCGACCCAGCGCGCGCTGATCCAGAACACCTGGCCGCTCAAGCCCGGGCAGCGCTTCACGCAATCGGCCTGGGGCGGCGCCAAGAGCCAGGGGCTGCGCAGCCTGCAGCAGCGCCGCTATCCCACGGCCGCCATCGCCAGCAGCCAGGCGGTGATCGACGCCGATACCCAGGAGGCGCAGCTCGACGTGAACTACGCGCCCGGGCCGGCCTACACCTTTGGCGCGCTGCGCATCGAAGGCGGCCAGCGCTACGACACCGAGGGCACGGCGCGCATCGCACGCCTGCCCGAGGGCCGCGAATACTCGCAGCAGGAGATGCTCGACGCGCAGCAGCGGCTGGCGAGCAGCGGCTACTACGACTCGGTGTTCCTGACGCTGGACACCAGCGCCGCGCAGCCCGAGAGCACCGCGGTGACGGCTCCGGTCATTGCCCAGGTGCGCGAGGCGCAGCTGCAGAAATGGGTGCTGGGCGTGGGCGTGAGCACCGACAGCGGCCCGCGCCTGAGCGTGGACCACATCCACAACCGGCTGCCTTTCATCGGCTGGCGTGCGGTCACCAAGGCCAACATCAACAAGAAGAACCCGCTGCTGTCGACCAACTGGACGGCCCTGCCCGACCAGACCGGCTGGGCCTGGTTCACCGGCGCCAAGGCCGAGCGCGAGGAAACCGGCGACTTCGACACCAACAGCCTGCAACTGCGCGCGGGCCGCAGCCGCAGCGAGGACCGCATCGACCGCAACTACTACCTGCAGTACGACTATGCGCGCCAGCAGGGCGGCGAGGAGCTGCCCTCGAGCTCCTCGATCACCGCCAACTATGGCTGGACCGGGCGCTACTTCGACAGTCCGACCAACCCCACCTCGGGCCACGGCTTTGCCTGGGAAGTCGGCGCGGGCACGACGCTGACGCCCACGCGCGAGCCCTTCGGCCGCGTTTCGGCGCGCTGGCTCTCGCTGATCGGCATCGGCGAGCGCGACGAGGTCACGCTGCGCCGCAGCCGGCTGGCGCTGCGCGCCGCGGGCGGCGCGGTGATCGCGCGCGACGATGTGGCCATCCCCGTGACCCAGCTGTTCCTCACCGGCGGCGACACCACGGTGCGCGGCTACAGTTACCAATCCATTGGCGCGCGCACCGAGAACGGCCTGGTCACCGGCGGCCGCTACCTGGCCGCGGGCAGCATCGAATGGCAGCGCCCCATCACCGTGCGCGGCAATACCAGCGACTGGGAAAGCACGCTGTTCCTCGACGCCGGCACCGTCACCGACAACCTCGACGCCATGAACGTGCGCGCCGGCGTGGGCACCGGCATCCGCTGGCGCAGCCCCGTCGGCCCGGTCCAGGCGGATATCGCCTACGGCCTCCAATCCCAACGCCTGCGCCTGCACCTGCGCCTGGGCTTCACTTTCTGATCCATGGCCGAGCCGACCGCATCCCCTTCTCCCTCCTCCTCCCCTGCTGCCGCCCCCCCTCCCGCGCGGGCACCGCGCAGCCCCTGGCGCCGCGCCGGGCGCGCGCTGGCCTGGGTGTTCGCCGCGCTGCTGCTGGCGATCGCCCTGGCGCTGGGCGGCGCCTGGTGGTGGGCCGGCCAGGCCGACTCGCTGGCTTCGCTGATCACCCGCGTGGCGCGCTGGCTGCCCGAGGACCAGACGCTGGAAGCGCGCGACGTTTCGGGCACGCTGCGCGAGGGCGGCCACATCGGCTGGCTGCGCTGGCGCGGCCCCACGCTCAGCGTCGAGGTCGAGAGCGCCGACCTGGGCTGGCAATTGCAGCCGCTGCTGCAGCGCGAGGTGAAGGTCGGCAAGCTGCATGCGAAGCGCGTGGAGATCCACAGCACGCCGGACCCCGAGAAGACCCCCACCGAGCCGCTGCAGCAGCTGCGCCTGCCAGTGCGCATCGAGCTGCCCTTCGAGATCGACCAGCTGGTCTGGAGCGGCCCGCCGCGCGCGGAAATCCAGCAGCTGCAAGGCAACTACCGCTATGACGGCCGGCAGCACCGCCTGGAAGTGGCGCGACTGGACTGGGCCGATGGCAGCTACCGCGCCCAGCTGCAGCTGCAGGCCGAAGCGCCCATGCAGTTGCAGGCCCAGCTCTCCGGCCATCTGGAAGCTCCGCTGCCCGATGGGCGCAGCCAGGCGGTCGATGCCGAGGTGAAGATCGAAGGCACGCTGGCCACCGAGGCCGCGAGCCTGAACATCACCGCCGATGCCCAGGCGCCTGCGGGCACTGAGGGCCCCGCGCCCAGCGCGCATGCCACGGCCGTGGTGCGCCCCTGGCTGGAGCAGCCGCTGGAGCAGGCCGAGGCCACCTTCGAGCAATTCGACGTCGCCAGCTTCTGGGCTGATGGCCCGCGCACGCTGCTGTCCGGCAACCTCAAGGCCGGGCCCGAGGCCGAGGGCGCCTGGGCGCTGCAGACCGAGCTGCGCAATGCGCAATCCGGCCCCTGGGACAAGCAGCGGCTGCCGCTCGACCGCCTGCAGGCGCAGGTGCGCTTCGCCGGCGGCGTATGGGAAGTGCGCGAATCGCGCGCCGAGATCGGCACCGGCCAGGTCGCGCTGCAGGGCCGCTTCACCACCGCGACCAAGGCCGTCGAGGGCCGCGCCGATGTGACCCGACTCAACCCCGCGGCGCTGTACAGCACGCTGGACGCGGCGCCGCTGCAGGGCCGCATCGAGGCCACCACGCGCGAGGACCAGAGCGTCAGCTTCGTCGCCGCGCTGCAGGCCGACGGCGGCCGCGCGCGCCGCGCGGGCCAGCGCGCGCCACTCGCCATCGAGCGCCTGAACGCCACCGGCCTCTGGCAGGCGCCGCTGCTGCGGCTGAGCGAGCTCGACCTGCAGGCGCTGCAGGCGCGCGTGCGCAGCAGCCGCGTCGAAGTCGATACCGAAACGCTGCTGGTGAGCACGCGCGCCCAGGCCGAGGTGCCGGGCGGCAGGCTCGACATCGACGGCCAGCTGGGCCGGACCAGCGGCGCGGGCAAGGCCGATCTGGCCATTGCCTCGGCGCCCGCGCTGCTGCAATGGCTGCGCGGCCTGCCCGGCGTGGCCGACCCGCTGGCCGGCGCCAGCCTCGAAGGCCAGGGCCAGCTGGCGCTGCAGTGGCAAGGCGGCTGGGGCGGGCTGCAGCAGCGCCTGCAGGCCGCGGCGGGCCAGCTGCCCACCGCGCCCACGGGGCTGCAGCTGCAGGCGAGGCTGGACGTGCCCAATCTGCGCTATCTGGCGCCGGGCGCCGAGGCGCTGGCCGTGCAGGGGCTGCTGCTGAACGTCAGGGGCACGCCCGAGCAGGCGCAGATCGAGCTGCAGGGCCAGGCCCGGCAGGGCGAGCGCAACGTGCAGCTGAGCACCGCCCTGGAAGCCGGCCTGGCGCGCGCGCGCAGCGCGGCCCCGGCCGACTGGCAGGCGCGCATCACGCGGCTGCAGGCCGGCGTGGCGCTGGGCAAGGAGTTTCCCGGCATCTGGGCGCTGCAGCTGCAGTCGCCGCTGCAGCTGCGCCAGACCAGCCCCGGCGGCGCCGTGCGCAGCACGCAGTTCGAGGCTAGCGCCAGCGCGTTGAGCATCACGCCGCCCGCCCCGTTCAAGGGCCAGTCGCGCATCGAATGGCAAGACGGCATCGCGCGCTCCCAGCCCCAGGGCCTGTGGGCCGTCAAGACCCAGGGCCGGCTGCTGGCCGTGCCCATCGCCTGGGCCGATGCGCTGGGGGTGCAGAACAAGGAAGGGCCGCTGGAGCGCTCGGGCCTCAGCGGCGACCTGCGCCTCAACGGCAGCTGGAACATCGACACGACCGGCGCGCAGCTGCAGGCCGACGCCACACTCGAGCGCGCCGACGGCGACCTGCGCCTGGCCATCGACGACGAGGACACCGCAGCTTTCGTGCGCAGCAGCGGCCCCTCCGCGGAGGACACCAGCGGCAACATCGCCGCCGGCGTGCGCCCGCGCGCCGTGACGCTGCCGAACAACCGCATGTTCGCGCGCATCCAGCAGGCCAGGCTGGACCTGCGGGCGCGCGGCAATGAGGTCACGGCGCAGCTGAACTGGGCCAGCGGGCGCGCCGGCAACGTCCAGGCGCAGCTGGGCACGCGCCTGGCGCAGAACGCCGAGGGCTGGAGCTGGCCCGAAGACGCGCCGCTGGGCGGCAGCGTGAAGGCGCAGATGCCCGATGTCGGCATCTGGTCGCTGTTCGCGCCGCCGGGCTGGCGCGCCTCGGGCACCTTCAGCGCCGACGCCACGCTCTCGGGCACCCGGCTCGACCCGCGCTGGCAGGGCACGCTGCAGGCGCGCCGCCTGGGCATCACCTCGCTGCTCGACGGCGTGGACCTGCGCAACGGCAGCCTCGACGGCCGGTTCTCGGGCAACCAGCTCGACATCACCTCGCTGCGCCTCGAAGGCGGGCAAGGCAGCAGCGCGCGCATCCTGGGCTACAGCGGCAACCTCACTGCGGCTCCCGTCGGCGGCGGCGAGCTCGTCGGCCAGGGCACCATCCAGTGGGACAAGCAAGGCCAGGGCGAAGGCTCGGGCCTGCGCATGCAGTTCAACGCCGAAGCGCGCCGGCTGCAGGTACTGGTGCGCGCCGACCGCCAGCTCAGCGTGTCGGGCAACCTGCAGGCCCGGCTCGACGCAGGCCAGTGGACGCTGCGCGGCAGGCTCACCGCCGACCGCGCAGCGATCCTGCTGCCCGAGGATTCGGCGCCCACGCTGGACTCCGACGTGATCGTGCGCTCGGCCGCCTCGCGCCGCGCGGAGCAGGAAGCGAAGGCGCGCCAGACGCGTGCCCAGGCCGAAACCGCCAAGCCGCCGGACATCGCCGTGAGCCTCGACCTGGGCCGCGACTTCGCGCTGCAGGGCTTCGGCATCACCACCCGCCTGGTCGGCCAGCTCGACGTGCTCGGCCCGGCGCAGCCCGGCGGGCCGCCGCGCATCACCGGTGAGGTGCGCACCGAACAGGGCCGCTACCGCGCCTGGGGCCAGTCGCTCGATGTCGAGACCGGCATCGTGCGCTTCAACGGCAGTTACGACAACCCGTCGCTCGACATCCTCGCCATCCGCCCGAACATCGCGGTGCGCGCCGGCGTGCAGGTCACGGGCTCGGCGCGCGACCCGCGCGTGCGCCTGTACTCCGACCCGGAGCTGCCCGATGCCGAAAAACTCTCCTGGGTGGTCATGGGCCGCGACCCGGCCGAGGGCGGCGCCGAGGCCGCGTTCCTGCAGCAGGCCGCGCTGGCCCTGCTCAGCGGCGGCGGCTCGGGCGAAAACTTCGCCGGCCGCGTGGGCCTCGACGAGATCGGCTTCAAGGGCCCGGGCAGCAACGCCGCCGGCGAAGACAGCCCCGCGCTGACGCTGGGCAAGCGTCTGTCGACCAACCTGTACGTCACCTACGAGCAGAGCCTCTCGGGCGCGATGGGCACGCTCTACATCTTCTACGACCTCTCGCGCCGCCTCACGCTGCGCGGGCAGACCGGGGAAAAGAGCGCCGTCGATCTGATCTACACGGTGCGCAGGGATTGATTGGAAGCGCCCTGATGCCAGTTCACGCCGGCATCGGGGCTGCATCCGCTTACAATAGCGCGGCGTCTCCTCATAGTTCAATGGATAGAACGAGTGCCTCCTAAGCGCTAGATGCAGGTTCGATTCCTGCTGAGGGGACCAATTCCAAGGCTGCACATGTCCACAGACGTGCGGCCTTTTTCTTTTTCTCCTTGGAAACCCTCAGTCCGCCCGCCCGTTCGCGACCGGCACCAACTCCATCCGATCCCGCCCCTTGCGCTTCGATGCGTAGAGAGCTTCGTCGGCCCGCTTGAGCCAGTGCGACAGTTCCATGTCGGGCTGGTCGAACAAGGTGGCGCCGATGCTCAGTGACACCGGCTCCGGCGTCGCGAACATCGCGCGCGCCTGCTGGGCGAAGGCCTCGCGCAGGCCCTGGCCCAGCGCCTGGGCGGCCGCGCCGGAGACATTGCGCAGCAGGATCACGAACTCGTCCCCGCCCAGCCGCGCGGCCAGCGCGCCTTGAGGCAGCGCAGCGCGGATGAGGTCGCTCAGGGCCAGCAGCAGGCGGTCGCCGGCATCGTGGCCGTGCAGGTCGTTGACCTGCTTGAAGTGGTCGATGTCGATCAGCAGCAAGGCGCCAGGGCTGGCCGGCGACGCCTGCTCCAGCAGCTGCGGCGCGCGCAGATAGAGCGCGCGGCGGTTGTCCAGGGCCGTGAGCGGGTCGCGGGCGGCGATCTGCGCGATGCGTTCCTCGCGACGGTGGCGCTCGGTGCCGGTCATGGACATCGCGAGCAGCATGATCGCCATCACGCCTTCCACCAGCGAGATCTGGATCACCGCGCCACGGAAACTGGCCAGGTTGACGATGGCGTCGGGCGCCATGGTCGAAACGGCCTTGGCGAGGTAGAAAAGCCCGTGCGCCAGCAGGACGAAGCGCAGCTGCGCCGCGCCCACGCTCAGCGCGCCGTCCTGCGGGCGCAGCAGCAGGCCGGCGCGCACGGCGATGAGGGCGATCAGCAGCGACTGGACGCACATCATCGCCTTGGACCACCAGGGGCCGTCGGGCAGCAACAGCATCGCCAGCCAGACGACGGCCAGCAGCCACCAGGCGTGCGGCAGCCGCACGCGCGTGAACCCGGCGACGCCCGCCAGGAACAGCCAGTGGGCGACGATCAGCAAGCCGTTGGGGAACCAGATGCCGAACAGCATGTAGCCGCTGGAGCGCAGCAGGGCCAGCGAGCTGCCCACGGTGACCAGGGCGAACCCCGCGCTCCAGAGCAGCAGCGAGCGCTCGCGCACGATGCCCCATTCGGCGGCCAGGTACAGCGCCGAGGCGGCAGCCATGGCCGCGGTGATGACGAGCAGGGTGAAGGGGTCGAGAACCATGGAGGATGAATAGATCGGCGCAGCCTTGCTCCGCGCGAGAGCCGCCCGGCGAGGGGCAATGCGCGCGAGCAAACGGCTGCCGGGCGGCGGCGTTCGGGACGCGCATTGGAATGGAACGCAGCCGCGGGCGAGGCGATTGTCGCAGGATGCGGATTTTCAGGTATCCGCTGTGGGCCGGGCCGCCGGGTGGAATTGAGGATCGATCCGGACATGGCCCGATACGCTCCCGCGGCGATCGGAAAGCCAGGCTCGTTGACCCGCCGCCGGCGCAAATGCGTGGCCTTGACGCCACGGCCGCCTGCCTCCCCAAAAACCCTCAATATTAGATACAAAAGTTACGTCAAGATTCATTTATACCGCCAGTGTTCACCGAAAAACCATAGGGGAAGTCATGACGTTCCAGGAATCCATTCGCGTGTGCTTTGCCAAATACGCGGATTTCAGCGGGCGCGCAAGCCGCTCCGAATACTGGTGGTTCGGCCTGTTCGCCATGCTCGTCTCTTTCGGGTTGTCGCTGATCAGCGGCATACTCTGGCTCCTCTTTGCCCTGGCAACGGTGCTGCCCTCGATTGCCGTCACGACACGCCGGCTCCATGACACGGGCCGCAGCGGCTGGTGGCAGCTGCTCTACCTCGTGCCGGTCATCGGGGTCGTCGTGATGATCGTGTTCCTGGTGCAGGACAGCAAGGGCGAAGACGCTCTGGTCCAGGCCTGAGCGCGCCGGGCTCGGCGAGGGTCTGTTGCGCCGCATCAGGCGCGAATCCGCAACAACCGGCAGCACCTTGCCGCGCGGCGCTGCTTTTCGCGCGAAGATGGGGTCCGCATACGTTTCGCCAGCCACCTGCCGCACCATGTACATCCCTCCCTACTTCGCCGAAGTCCGCCCCGAAGAACTGTCGCGCATCATCCACGACCACCCACTGGGCATGCTCGTCACGCATGGCCCCGGGGGCCTGGACGCGGACCATATTCCCTTCGAGTTCGATGCCGAGGCCCGGCGGCTCACGGCCCATGTGGCGCGCGCCAATCCGCTGTGGCAGCGCTGCGCGGAGGGCAGCGAGGTGATGGTGGTGTTCCGCGGCGCCGAGGGCTATGTCTCGCCCAACTGGTACCCGAGCAAGCACGAGGCGCACCGGCAGGTGCCGACCTGGAACTACGAGGTGGTGCACGCGCATGGCGTGCTCACGGTGCGCGACGACGAGCGTTTCGTGCGCGGCCTGGTGGGGCGCCTGACGCGCCGGCACGAGGCTTCGCAGCCCAGGCCGTGGAAGATGTCCGATGCGGCGCCGGGGTACGTCGACGAGCTGCTGCGCGCCATCGTCGGCATCGAGATCGCGCTGACCTCGTTGACGGGCAAGCGCAAGCTGAGCCAGAACAAGGAAGCGCGCGACCGGCTTGGCGCGGCCGAAGGGCTCGAGGCCGTAGACAACGCCGCGCTGGCCCGGGCGATGCGCCAGGCCGGCTGAATCCAGCGCTCACTGCTCCCCCAGCCGCTGCAGCCCCACGCTCAGCGACTTGCAGAACACCTGCGCCGCGGGCGACAGCAGCGCGCCCTTCTGGTGGTAGATGAAGAAGTCGCGCCCGAGCGCCGGGGTGTGCAGCGGCACATGCCGCAGCCCGAAGCTGCCCGACAGCTGTGCCGCGTAGGCCGGCACGGCAGTGACGCCCATGCCGTTGCCGGCCAGCGCCAGCGCCGTGGTCAGGTGGTTGACCTGGGTGACCGTGCGCTCGCCGAAGCGCAGGCTGTTGCGCTCGAAGAGCTTTTCCAAGTATTGGTTGAATTCACTGGAGTAGGCAATCCAGTCCTCGCTGCCCAGGTCGCTCCAGGCTACGCTCCTGCACTGCGCGAAGCGGTGATCCTGCGCGAACACCAGCACCATCGGCACCTCGGTGAGAAAGATGCGGTTGATCTCGGGCCCGGCCTGGCGCTCGGGGCCGATGCCGAGCTCGGCGTCGCCGCTGCGCACCACGCCCAGCACCTCGTCGGCCGTGCCGTCGACCACCGTGAGCGCCACCTCGGGGTAGCGCTGGCCGAAGCTGTCGAGCACGCGCGGCAGCCAGGTGCAGGCCAGCAGCTGGGGCACGGCAATGCGCAGCCGTTCGCGGTGCATGCGCTGCATGTCGTGCAGGCTGGCCTCCATCTGCTCCAGGCTGGCAAGCACGCGCCGCGCCTGCGGCAGCAGTTCCTCGCCCTGGGGCGTCAGCTGCATGCGGCCCTGGCTGCGCTCGAACAGGCGCACGCCCGCCTGCTCGCCGAACTGCTGGATCAGCATGCTCACGGCGGACTGGGTCAAATGCATCTCGCGCGCCGCCTGGGTGACGCTGCGGTGGCTGGCGACGCAGACGAAGGCGCGGATCTGGCGCAGGGAAATATTCATGGCAACACCAAAAAACAGGGCACGGTGGAGCGCGGCCGGGCGCCGTGTCTCGATCGTGCCACGGCATGGCTGCAAGCAAGACCCATGCGAACCCCAGCCTGGTGCATGGCGCGCGCCGCAGCCTTGGCGCCCCATGGCCCCGCGCCCTGCCCCGCTTTGGGCCGCGGGCCTGCGCCAATGTGGCGCAGCCGGGCTGCGGCATCAGCTTTGCTGATGGCTGCAGCAGATTTATTCGTTTGACCCGGCGCGGTGCGCGTTCGAACAATGGGCGCCATGAATATCGCCGTGATTGGTTCCGGAATCGTGGGCAGTTGCACCGCCGCCTGGCTGATGCGCGACGGCCACCGCGTCACCTTCTTCGACCCGCTGGCGCCCGGGGAGGCCTGCTCCTTCGGCAACGCGGGCTCGCTTTCGCCCAGCGCCTGCCTGCCCGTGGGCATGCCGGGCATGTGGAAGAAGGCGCCGAAGTGGCTGCTCGATCCGCTGGGCCCGCTGACCGTGCGCTGGGACTACGCACCGCAGGTGCTGCCCTGGCTGCTGCGCATGCTGCGCCACTCCAGCCGCGAGGAAGTCACGCGCATCGCCACGGCGCTGCGCGGCCTGCTCGCCCCCATCTTCGACTGCTATGACCCGCTGCTGCAGCAAGCCGGCGCCGGGCATCTGGTGCGCAAGACCGGCTGCCTGTACGTGTACTCCTCGCGCGAAACCGCGGCGCAGTGGGCATGGGGCATGCAGTTGCGCCGCTCGCTGGGCGTGGCGCTGCGCGACATCGAGCAGGACGAACTGGAGCATCTGGAGCCGGACCTCAAGGGGCGCTTTCGCTTCGGCGTGCTGGCGCCGGAGAACGGCTCGACGCTCGATCCCTCGAAGCTGGTCAAAGCCATTCACCAGTCGTGCATCGACGGCGGCGCGGCGTCGGTGCGCGCGCGCGTCGTGCGGCTGCACCGCCAGGGCGCGGCCGTGAACAGCATCGAGACGGACGATGGCGCACGGCATGCCGTGGAGGGCGTGGTGGTCGCGGGCGGCGCCTGGTCGGGCGAGCTGGCGCGCCAGCTCGGCCTGTCGATTCCGCTGGAGACCCAGCGCGGCTACCACGTGACGGTGCGCAGCAGCAACCTGCGGCTGCGCCACACGGTGATGGCGTCGGAGCACAACCTCATGGTCAATCCCATGGAGATGGGCCTGCGGCTGGCGGGCACGGTGGAATTCGCGGGATTGCGACCGCCGCCGAACTACGCGCGCGCCGACGCGCTGCTGCGCCAGGGGCGGATGCTGTTTCCGCACCTCGACACCAGCGAGGTGACGCGCTGGATGGGCCACCGCCCCTGCCTGCCCGACAGCCTGCCCGTGGTGGGCCGCGCGCCGCGGCACGAGAACGTGTGGCTGGCCTTCGGCCACGGCCACATGGGCATGTGCATGGGCGCGGCCACGGGCCGCGAGATCGCGCACCTGGTCGCGGGCCGGCAGCCCGAAGTCGATCTGGCGCCCTTCAGCCCGTTGCGGTTCGGCCAGCCATGAAGCGCATCGCACTGATCTGCAACCGGGGCTTCTCGGACCTGCTGGTGCTGGGCCGCCAGAACCGCCCCGACCCCTATGCGCTGTGCACGCCGCAGTCGCCCTGGGAGCAATGGATTCCCGCGCGCCAGCGCCTGGAAATCGACGCGCGCATCGACGCCGCGGGCGAGCAGGTTCAGCCGCTGGACCTGGACGCATTGATCGCGCAGCTGGAGCCGCTGGCGCCTGAACTCGATGCCGTCGCCGTCTGCCTGCTGTTTTCCTGGCGCAATCCGGCGCACGAGCGGGCCATCGCGCAGGCGCTGGCGCGGCATTTCCCGGCGCTCGAGATCGGCTTGTCGCATGGCTTCGGCCATCTGCACACGGAGTACGAGCGCACGCTGCAGACGGTGCTGGCGCTGGCCGGGCCGCTGGCGCCGCCTGCCCCGCCCACTGCTGTGCAAGCCGACGCGCCCACCCTCGCCCATCGGCTTGGCACGATTGCCGATGGCATGCAGTCGGTGCTGGTGGAGCAGGCCGTCTCCAGCATCGCGCGCGAGGCGATGGACTGCGCGGCCGCGATCTTCCTGCCCGATGGCCGCTTGATCGCGCAGGCGCGTTCGCTGCCGCTGCTGCTGGGCAGCCTGAGCCCGGCGGTGCGCGGGCTGCTGGCGGCCTACCCGGCCGAGGGCATGCGCGCGGGCGATGGCTTCATGCTCAACGATCCCTGGGCCGGCGGCACGCACCTGCCCGACATCACGCTGGTGCGCCCGGTGTTCCATGCGGGCCGGCTGGCGGCGCTGCTGGCATGCATCCTGCATCACCAGGACGTGGGCGGCACCGCGGCCGGATCGCTGCCGAGCAACGCCACGCACATCCACCAGGAAGGCATCATCATTCCGCCGCTGCGCCTGTACCAGGACCATGCGATCCAGCCCGACATCCTGCGGCTGCTGCAGGCGAATTCGCGCACGCCGGAGAATCTGCGCGGCGACCTGGCCGCGCAGTGGCAGGCGCTGCTGGCCGGCGAGCCACCGCTGCAGGAACTGCTGGCGCAGGCCGGCAGCGGATTCGAGGCGCAGTGCGCCGCGCAGCTGGCGGCTTCGGCGGCGCTGGCGCGCGCGGCCATCGCGCAGTTGCCCGAGGGCGAGTATGGCTACGCCGACGCGCTCGATGGCGACGGCGTGGTGCCCGACCAGATCCGCATCGCGGTGCGCCTGACGGTGCGCGCTGGCGAGATCGAGGTGGACCTCAGCGGCTGCGCCGACCAGTGCACGGGCCCGGCCAATGCCTCGCGCGGCGCGGTACAGGCGGCCATCACCTATTTCGCGCGCATCCTTGCGCCTCATGGCGCCAGCGATGAGGGCTGCCTCGAGCCGATCCGCGTGCGCCATCGGCCCGGCAGCCTGGTCGATCCGCAGTACCCGGCGGCGGTGAATGCGCGCACCAACCTGCTGAAGATCCTGGTCAACGCCCTGCTGGGCGCGCTGGCCCAGGCCGATCCCGCGCGTTTTCCGGCGCCCAACGCGGGCGCGGCCGTGGTGCTGTCGATGGCCGGCAGGCGCGCCGACGGCCGGCCGTGGATGTACACCGAGATCATTGCCGCCGGCGCGGGCGGCACGCCGCAGGGCGCTGGCGCGGCCGGCGTTTCCACCGACATCAGCAACGCACGCAACACGCCGGCCGAAGTGCTCGAAGCCCAGGCACCGCTGCGCGTCGAGACCGTGGCCGTGCGCGCGGGCTCGGGCGGCGCGGGCCGCCACCGCGGCGGCGACGGCGTGCTGCGCCGCTATCGGCTGCTGGAAGGCACGGCCACGCTGAGCTACCGCGGCGAGCGCCACTCGATCGCGCCGCAGGGCGTGCTCGGCGGCCAGCCCGGCGAGTGCGCGCAGGCCTTCATCGAACGCGCTGGCGGCGAAACGCTGGCGCTGTCCGCCAAGTCCACGGCCACGCTTTTTGCCGGCGACCGCCTCACGATCGCCACCGCAGGGGCCGGCGGCTGGGGCGCCGCACCCTCTTCTTCCTGATCGCATCATCAACCCGCAAGAACCATGAAAACCTCCCACTTCGCATCCGGCTTCCTGGCCTGCGCCCTGGCGCTGGCCTGCACCACCAGCGCGGCCGAAACGGCGCAGGACTATCCTTCCAAGACCGTGAGCATCGTCGTGCCCTTTCCCACGGGCGGCAGCACCGACCTGCTGGCGCGGCGCGTCGCCGACAAGCTGCGCGCCGCCTGGGGCAAGGCCGTCATCGTCGAGAACAAGCCCGGCGCCGGCGGCGCGGTGGGCGCCGAATATGTGGCCAAGGCCGCGGGCGACGGCTACACGCTGCTGATGGGCGTGACCGGCAGCAACGCGATCGCGCAGTCGCTGTACCCGAACCTGCGCTACCACGTGATCAACGACTTCAAGCCCGTGACCATGCTGGTGAGCGCGCCGCTGGTGCTGGCGGTGAACCCGAACGTCAAGGCCAACAGCGTCAAGGAATACATTGCGCTGTCGAAGAACGGCCCGCGGCCGCTGAGCTTCGGCTCGGCTGGCAACGGCACCTCCATGCACCTGACGGGCGAGATGTTCAAGCAGGCCACGGGTGCGCGGCTCGAGCACATCCCCTACCGCGGCAACGGCCCCAAGGTGACGGACCTGCTGGGCGGGCAGATCGATTCCTCCTTTGGCGACCTGCTGGTGCTGCAGCCGCACCTGGAAAGCGGCAAGCTGCGCGCGCTGGCCGTGACTTCCGCCCAGCGCAATCCGATCCTGCCCAACGTGCCCACCGTGGCCGAAAGCGGCTTCCCGGGCTTCGAGGCGCTGTCGTGGCAGGGCCTGTTCGCGCCGGCCGCGACGCCCGATGCCATCGTGCAGAAGATCAACCTGGCGGTGAGTGCGGCCGTGAAGGCGCCCGACGTGCAATCCTTCTTCGCCGAACGCGGCTTCGTGATGGAGGGCAACGGCAGCGCCGCCTTCACCCAGTTCGTGAAGCAGGAGACCGGCAAGTGGAAAGACATCGTGGAGAAATCCGGTGCCAGGGCCGACTGAGCGCGCGGCGGCGCCGGCCTTCGGCTGCATCGGCGGGCCGGTGGTGCGCGCCGGCGTGGCGCAGCCCATCTCCCAGGCCACCGCGCACAATGGCCTGCTCTTCGTGTCGGGCCAAGTGCCGATGGTGGCCGGCCGCCCCGCGGCCGGGGACATCGCGGGCCAGACCCACTGCGTGCTCGACATGATCGCCGCCATCCTGGCGCAGGCCGGCGCGGGCCTGGAGCATGTGCTCAAGGTGAACGTGTGGCTCACGCATGCCGAAGACTACCCAGCGTTCCACGCGGCCTATGGCGAGCGTTTCGCGCAGGCGCCCCATCCCGCGCGCTCGACCGTGATCTCGGGGCTGATCGCGCCGGTGCGCATCGAGATGGAAGTGATCGCGGCGCTGCCCGGCGCCTGAGGCTGGGCCGGGCCGGGCGCTATGCCCCCGAAGCTGCGGCCGCGGCGGGGTGCAGGCAAAATGCGGGGTCCGCCGCTCCCTGCGGCAGCGCCCACCTTCATTTCATCGCCAAGACGCATCCCATGCCCGCCACCGAAATCACCGTCACCTCCGCAGGCAAAGTCGCGGGGCAGGAACTGCTGGTCCCCACAGGCCAGGAAGGCACGCATTACGCGCACATCCAGGACTGGCTCGGCGCGCAGCTCAAGACGAAGAAGGCGGTGCGCGACATCAGCCAGCAGGTGCTGGTCAAGGGCATCAAGCAGTGGGCGGTCTACGAAGGCAAGTCGGGCGGCAAGCCCCAGCGCTGGGTGTTCAAGATCACCTGAGGGCCAGGCGCGCCGCGCCTTCTTCCTGCCCCTGTTTCCGCCCGTACCTGCCATGCGCCTGTTTGCCTTCACGGCTTTCTTCCGCGACAACTACCCTTCCGCCGAGCGCCTGGGCGTGCCCGTGGCGCGCTGGCGCGAGAGCCTATACCGCACGGTGTTCGAGACCAATACCCAGATGGGCAAGGCCTTCGAGCGCTACCTGACGCTGGCCATCGTGCTGAGTCTGGGCGTGGTGATCGCGCACAGCGTGCCGGCGATCTCCGAGGGCTGGCGCGGCACGCTGCTGCGCTCGCTGGAGTGGGTGTTCACGGTGGCGTTCACCGTGGAATACCTGCTGCGGCTGGTCTCGGTGCGCAAGCCCTGGCGTTACGCGCTGAGCTTCTACGGCATCGTCGATCTGCTGGCCATCGTTCCAGCCTATCTCGCGATCTTCTTTCCCGAGGCGCAGTATCTGGCGGCGGTGCGTGCGCTGCGGCTGGTGCGCACCTTCCACATCTTTCCCGCGCTGCGCGGCTTTCTCGACGAGTACCTGATGCTGGGCCGGGCGCTGCAGTCGAGCATGCGCAAGATCTTCGTGTTCCTGAGCGTCGTCGCGGTGCTGGTGTTCGTCATGGGCACGCTGATGTTCGTGATCGAGGGTCCGGAAAACGGCTTCACCAGCGTGCCCACGGGCATCTACTGGGCGATCTCCACCGTCACCACAGTGGGCTATGGCGACGTGACGCCGGCCACCTCGGTGGGCCGCTTCTTCGCCTCGGTGATGATGCTGCTGGGCTGGGGCGTGCTGGCGGTGCCGACCGGCATCGTCGGCGCCGAGATCTCGCGCAGCACCGGCACCCGCGCGCGCATGAAGGGTGTCGAATGCCGCACCTGCGGCGAGAACCGCCATGAAGACGACGCGCGCTTTTGCCGCCGCTGCGGCACGCGGGTGCTGCCGCTGGCGGCCAAGGTGCCGCCCTCGACGCCCTCCACCATGGCTCCCGCCGCACATCCGGCCGCGGCCACGAGGGCCACGGCCGAAATCGACTGAGGCAGGGCTCAAAGCATGCTGCGCCGCTGCTGTCCGGCGCGTGCGGCTTCCGTGGCAGTTGCCACATTGCGCACTTCCTCGGGCGGCGGCAGCACCGCCGGCATGCCCAGGCCTTGCAGCGACAGCTCGCGGCACCAGCCCTGGCTGTGGTACAGGTGGTGGTCTTCGTCCTGCTCCACGCGCGCATACGCGTCTTTCAGCAGCTTCGCCTGCTCGCCACTGGCCACTGCCGCCACCTGGCCCAGCAGCTCCCAGTTGGCGTGGTCCTTGGTTTCGGCATGCACCACGCATTCGCAGGCGATCAGTTCGGCCGCCTGCGCCGTGCCGCTGCCTACCGCCAGTTCGATGGTCTGGACCAGCGCATTGCCGATGTGCTTGGCGACGTCGCGGCCGGCGCTGCGCCCGCCGGCATCGATGCCCAGATCCTCGCACAGCGTGCGCAGGACGTTGTAGTGGTTCTGGGTCTGCGCCAGGTATTCCTGCCACTCCTTCTTGAGATCGGGGTTGCGCGCCACGGTGATGGCTTTCTTGTAGACCTGTTCGCCGGCCAGCTCGGTTTCCAGCATCTGCAGCAGCAGGTCCTTGAGTTGCGTCGCATCGTAGGATGGGTGGGCCATGATGTCTCCTTGTGACAGCGGAAAAAACCCATGGCCCATGGTGAACCGCGGCGGAAAAACCCGGCTGTAGGGCCCGATCCCGACGCCAAGCCGGGCACGGACCGGCGCCCTGCGCGCCGCCTGCAGACGCGCCGCGGCGGCGTTGACAGCGTGCCGGCGCAGCCCTCTACAATCGATTCGTCGCGCGCGCTGCAGGTGCTGCGCCGCATCCATTCACATCCAAGGGAGTTCAGACATGGCCACCAGTTCCGATGACGACAGCCAGCAGCGTTTCGCGCTGGGTTTTCTTTTTGGCTTGATTGCCTTGATCGTTGCCACGGTGATCGGCGTCGTGGTCTATCAGCGCGTGCTCAAGTCGCCCGAGTCCGCAGCGGTGCCCGTCGGGGTGATCCCCGCCGGTGCCGTCTATGAGGAAGCGCTGGTGCGCGTAGACAACGGCGTGGTCAAGTTCTACTTCGCCACCGGCAAGGCCGACGTGGCGCCAGGCAGCAATGAAGCGCTGGCCGATGTGGTGCGCGGCGTGACGCAGGGCAAGCGCGCGCAGATCTCCGGCTACCACGATGCCACGGGCGATGCCGCCATCAATGCCGAGCTGTCCAAGCAGCGCGCGCTGTCCGTGCACAACACCCTGGTGGCGCTGGGCGTGAAGCCCGAAGCCATCGACCTGCGCAAGCCCGAGCAGACCCAGGCCAGCGGCAGCAATGCCGAAGCGCGCCGCGTCGAAGTCGTGCTGATCGACTGAGCTTCATAGCTCGGCACGAACCGGCAGCCTGCGAGGGTTGCCGGTTTTTTTTCGGCTGCGCTGCGCTCAGAGCTGGAACGCCACCGTCCGCACCATGCCCTCGAAGATCTCGCGCGGCCAGGAAGGCCGGCGGCCGACATAGGGCTCGGCGCCGGCCTGCAGCTGCTCGTGCCAGTCGCACAGCCATTGCACCTCGGCCTGGCCGTAGAACGCGGCCATGGCTTCGTAGTTCAGGAACAGGCTGCGCGCATCGAGGTTGAGCGAGCCGCACAGCGCCCATTCGCCATCGACGATGACGCATTTGGCGTGCAGCATGGCCGGCAGCAGGTGGATCTCGGCGCCGGCCTGGGCCAGCTGGCGCAGCGCGCGCTCGCGTGCCCAGTCGGCCAGCCGGTGGTTGGAGCAGCGCGGCAGTAGCAGGCGCAGCCGCACGCCGCGCCTGCACGCCAGCGCCCAGGCCGCGACCAGCGCATCATCGGGAACGAAATACGGCGTGACCGCGACGATGCTTTCGCGCGCCTGGAACGCGGCCGACAGCAGCAGCGCATGCAGTGTGTCGTCGGCATGGTCCGGGCCGCTGGCGATCCACTGCGCCCAGGTCTGGCCCGGGGCGGGAGCAAGTGCCGCGGGCTGCGCCACCGGGGGCGCGCGGTGCTTCTTGCGGTGGATGCGCCCCGGCGCGGCACGCCAGTCGGCATCGAACTGCGCCAGCGCCTGGGCCGCCAGCGGGCCTTCCACGACGAAGCCCAGGTCGACCCAGGGTGGCGCGCCATTGCTGCCGACGAAATACTCGTCGGCCAGATTGCGCCCGCCGCTCCAGATGCGCCGCGCATCGGCCACCACCAGCTTGCGGTGGTTGCGCAGGTTGAGCCGGCCGTAGAGCGGGTTGTGCAGCAGCGGCATGAAACGCCGCACCGCGATGCCCATGCCGCGCCAGTCGCGCAGCAGCGTGCGCGGCGTCTGCAGGCTGCCGATGGCGTCGATCAGCACCCGCACCTGCACGCCGCGCGCCACGCAGCGCTGCAGCGCCTGGGCCACCTGCTCGCCCGTCGCGTCGGCGGCCAGCACATAGGTGCACAGCGCGAGCTGTTCGCGCGCGCTGTCGATGGTGGCCAGCAGCGCGGCCAGCGCCTCGTCGCCGCCGGACTGGAATTGCACATGGGAGTTGCGCATGGCCTCGGGCAGATCGAGCGCGCGCAGCAGGCGCGCCACCCATTGCGGGGGCGCGGCGCCGGCTTGCGCGTCCGCATCGCTCCAGGGCGACGGAGCGGGCAGCAAGGGCGCCTGGCGCTGCATCGGCCTCAGGAACTTGCGGCTGCCGATCAGCATGAACAGCGGCAGCGCCACATAGGGAATGGCCACCATGGCCACGACCCAGGCCAGCGCCGCCGAAGGGTGGCGGCGCTGGTGGCCGATGCGCGTGGCCACCATGTAGACCAGCAGGCTGGCGATGACCACGATGCTGTGGCCCAGGCCGGAGAGCAGCGCGAAGGTCGTCATTGGCGCGGCCCCGCGGGCGCAGGGTGCGCGGGCATGGCGGCGAATGGGGTGGGCAGCTGGCTCATGCTTCAAGCATAGCGCCATGCGCCAGGCCGAAGCGGCCCAGCCAGGGATGCTGCGCATCTGCCGGGGAGTGCGGCGGCGCGGCGCGCGCCAGCAGCCACCAGCGGGTTTCATTGTGCGGGCCCTGCTCGATGCCGCCTTGCAACACCGCGAGGCCATGCATTGCGGCCGCCAGCGGCGGGCCGAGGCAGGCCAGCGGCTCCTGGTGCGCCGCGGCCACGGCCTCGGCCGCCGCGCCCGCCGAGGCACAGGGCCGGTGCGGCAGTGACGGAAGGTGCTGGCGCAGCCAGGGCGCGGCTTCGCGCAGCGCCACGGGGTGGGCGCAGAGCGCCTGCAGCTGCGCGCGGTGCACGCCGGGCCGCGCCATCAGGCTGTAGCCCAGCTGCAGCCGGCATTCGCCGACGACCTGCAGGGTATCGCCATTGCCTGCGCCGCTGCGCTCCAGCAGGGCCCGCACCGCTGCCATATAGGGCGTGGCACCCACCAGCCGCGTGCTCACGGGCAGGCACGCCATATCGACGCTGCGCGCCGCGAGCGCCTGCAGCACCGCGTCGGCCGGCATGGCCAGCAGCGCAGGGCCGGGCTGCAGGCGCGCGGTTTCGAGCCATTGCAGGCAGGCCTGATGCGTCCAGGTGCCGGCCGGGCCGAGATAGGCCAGGCGCTGGCCGGATCGCCGCAGCGCCTCGGGCCAGGGCGAGAAAACGCCCGGCGCGGGGCTCATGCGGGCAGCAGCGCCAACACCTTCTCCGGCGGGCGGCACAGCGCCGCGCCGCGCGGCGTGACGACGATCGGGCGGTTGAGCAGCACTGGATGGGCGGCCACGGCGGCAATCAGTTGCGCATCGCCCAGCGCGGGATCATCGAGCCGCAGTTCGGCGTATTCGGCTTCCTTGCTGCGCAGCAGTTCGCGCACCGGCACGCCCAGCTTCTGCACCAGCGCCGCGACCGCGGGCGCATCCAGCGGCTCGGCGATGTAGTCGACGATCCGCGGCTCGATGCCACGCTCGCGGATCAGCGCCAGCGCGCCGCGGGAATTGCTGCAGCGCGCGTTGTGGTAGATCGTGACGGGGAAGTCGGAGGGGGGATGTGTCTGGGTCATGGAGGCGGAGTTTACTCAGGCGAATGACTTCCCTGTTCGTTCTGAAACCTGAGCCCGTCGGACCATGAACGGCCCTGCCCATGCTGGAGAGCTGGCCGTCCATCCTTCGACGGGGCCGCCCAGGCAAGCTCAGGACGAACGATTTAGCGCTCATTCCCGTTCCCGTTCCCGTTCCCGTTCCCGTTCCCGTTCGCCCTGAGCCTGTCGAAGGGTGAAGGGCCTGCACAATAGATGCGGCACTGCCTTACCGAAGCGAACAAGCTTCACCCTGTAAACAGACCCTCCACTCAGCGCGAGCGCAGCGTCCGGCTCAGCATGATCACCGGCACCAGCCCCACCGCCACCAGCGCCAGCGAGGGCAATGCCGCCTCGCCCAGGCGCTCGTCGCGCGCCAGCTGGTACGCCACCACGGCCAGCGTGTCGCTGTTGAAGGGCCGCAGCACCATGGTCGCGGGCAGCTCCTTCATCACGTCGACGAACACCAGCAGCGCCGCCGCAGCGGTGGAGCGCTTGAGCAGCGGCCAGTGCACGCGCGCCAGCAGGCCCCAGCTGCGCGTGCCCAGCATGCGCGCCGAGTCGTCGAAGCTCACGGGAATGCGCGCGTAGCCGCTCAGCATGGACTGCAGCGCCACGGCGCAGAAGCGCACCAGGTAAGCCCACACGATGCCCACCGCCGTGGCCGTGATGAGCGAAGCCAGGCCCCAGTCGGGCACGGCCGCCTGCAGCCAGCCCACGGGCAGCAGCAGGCCCACGACGATGACCGCTCCGGGCACCGCATAGCCCAGGCTGGCAAGCTGCACCACGCCGCGCGTGAGCGGCGCCGGGCGCCGGCGCACCGCAAAGGCCAGCGCCAGCGCAATGGCGACGGCCAGCACCGACGTGATCGCGCCCAGGCGTACGCTGTTGCCGGCCCATTCGAGAAAACGCGACCAGGGCAGCACCGACCAGTCGGCCGCCAGCGGGCGCAGCATGAAAAAGACCGGCGCGACAAAACCCATCAGCACCGGCAGCAGGCAGACCAGCCAGGCCATGGCGGCTTGCCCGCCACGCAGGCGCAGCGGCTGGGCCTCGGCGGAACCGGCGCGGCCCACGCCGTTGGTGACGAAACGCATGCGCCGCTGGGCGCGCACCTCGATCTGCAGCAGCAGCACGACCAGCACCAGCAAGAAGGTGGCCAGCTGCGCCGCGGCAATGCGGTTGTCCATCGACAGCCAGGCCTTGTAAATGCCGGTGGTGAAGGTCTGGATGCCGAAGTAGCTGGCCACGCCGAAATCGGCCAGCGTCTCCATCAGCACCAGCGCCACGCCTGCGGCCACGGCCGGGCGCGCCAGTGGCAGCGCCACCGTCATGATGCGCCGGCGCAGCGGCGCGCCCAGCAGCCGCGCCGCTTCCATCAGGTGCGCCGCGCGCTCGCCCAGCGCGGTGCGCGCCAGCAGGTAGACATAGGGGTAGAGCGAGAAGATGAACACCCAGACCGCGCCGCCCAGGCTGCGCACCTCGGGCAGCAGCCGGCCCTCGAGGCCGTAGGTCTCGCGCAGCCAGACCTGCAGCGGGCCGCTGAACTGCAGGAAGTCGGTATAGGCATAGGCCGTGACATAGGCCGGCATCGCCAGCGGCAGCAGCAGCAGCCACTCCAGCAGGCGCCGCCCGGGGAAATCGAACAGCGTCACCGCGGCCGCGGCCACGGTGCCGACGATGGCCGCGCCCAGTGCCACCATCAGGCCGAGCCAGACCGTGGTCCAGACATAGCCGGGCAGCACCGTGGAGGCCATCTCGCGCAGGATCGGGCCGGCCAGGCCATCGGCGTCGCCCCAGGGCAGCCAGGCGGCAAACACCGCCAGCACCGGCAAGGTCAGCAGCAACGCCAGCAGGATCAGGGGCAGGGAACGGCAGGCGGAGATGATGCGGCGCAAGATGAGGCTCGGCTGAGGGAAGGCAGGGATGCGCGCGGCCGGGGCCTTTCGTGCAAATGCGAATTCTAAGCATTTGCACCGCCCTACAATCGAGGAATGTTTCTCAAGGTCTCCCAACTCGGGGTGCGCTACCGCGGCCGCCCGCAGGCCGCCGTGCAAGGCGTTTCACTGAATCTGAACGCCGGTGACATCGGCGTGCTGATCGGCCCCTCGGGCTGCGGCAAGACCACCTTGCTGCGCGCGGTGGCCGGGCTCGAGCCGGTCAGCGACGGCGAGATCCGCCTCATGGACCAGCTGGTCAGCAGCGCCGGCCTTTCGGTGCCGCCCGAGCAGCGGCGCATCGGTATGGTGTTCCAGGATTACGCCCTGTTTCCGCACCTGAGCGTGGGCGCGAACGTGGCCTTCGGCATCCACGGGCTGCGAAAGAGCGAGCAGGCGGCGCGCGTGGCCGAGGTGCTGGCGCTGGTAGGCCTCGAGGGCAGCGCCGCGCGTTTCCCGCACGAGCTCTCGGGCGGGCAGCAGCAGCGCGTGGCCCTGGCGCGGGCGCTGGCGCCGCGCCCGCAGCTGATGCTGCTGGACGAGCCCTTCTCCAACCTCGATGTCGATCTGCGCGAGCGGCTGGCGCACGAGGTGCGCGCCATCCTCAAGGCCGCGGGGGCGACGGCGCTGTTCGTCACGCACGATCAGCTCGAGGCCTTTGCCATCGGCGACGTGATCGGCGTGATGAACCAGGGCGCGCTGCACCAGTGGGACAACGCCTATACGCTCTACCACCGCCCGGCCACGCGTTTCGTGGCCGACTTCATCGGCCATGGCGTGTTCCTGCCAGCGCGCCTGGTGATGCGCGAGAACGGCGTGGTGGCCGAGACCCCGCTGGGCGAGCTCAGCGACCTGGCCGAATGCCCGCTGCCCGCGAGCTACCCGAACGGCGAATGCGACGTGCTGCTGCGCGCCGACGACGTGATCCACGACGACAACGCCGAGGTCAAGGCGCAGATCGTGCGCAAGTCCTTCCGCGGCTCGGAGTTCCTCTACACCATGCGCCTGCCCAGCGGCCAGACGGTGATGGCGCATGTGCCCAGCCACCATGACCATGCGGTGGGGGAATGGGTGGGAATGAAACTGGCGGTGGAGCATGTGGTGGCGTTTCCCAGGGAAATGTAGCCCCCACCACCGTTCGCCCTGAGCTTGTCGAAGGGCGTTTTGGGGCGTGCTCGGCCCGCCGCTACCGCACGGAGGACTCCATGGGCTTCTGGATTTACCTACTACGCTGCAATGACGGCACCTATTACACCGGACATACGGACAATCTCGAGCAGCGGGTGGCGCAGCATGTTGCCGGGGCATTCCCTGGTTGCTACACGTTTTTGCGCCGGCCTGTAGCGCTGGTGTTTGCGCAGGAGGTTGCGAGTCGTGAAGAAGCGCTTGCAGCCGAGCGGCAGGTAAAGGGATGAAGTCGTCGGAAGAAGGAAGCGATGATGCGGGGGGATTGGGACGAGGTTTCGAGGGCAGGCCGTTCATCCTTCGACAGGCTCAGGACGAACGGGGGGTGAAGCGCTCTGCCCTATGGTGATCTCTTTACCCTTTAGCCGCCCCCTTCCATCCTAAGCCTCCCCACTACCGCTCGCCCTGAGCCTGTCGAAGGGCGTTTCAGGGCGCAGCCTGAGAAAGGCATGTCCCCTACTTCCTCCCCAGCAACTTATCCAGAAACTGCCCCGCCCTCTCACTCCGAGGATTGGAGAAAAACGCCTCCGGCTCCCCCTCCTCGATGATCTGCCCCTGGTCCATGAACACCACGCGGTCCGCCACCGAACGCGCGAATTCCATCTCATGGGTCACGCAGACCATGGTGATTCCCTGCCCCGCCAGCTCGACCATCACGTCCAGCACCTCGTGCACCATCTCCGGGTCGAGTGCCGAGGTGGGTTCGTCGAACAGCAGGATCTGCGGCGACAGGCACAGCGCGCGGGCGATGGCCACGCGCTGCTGCTGGCCGCCCGAGAGCTGCTGCGGGAACTTGTGCGCCTGCTCGGCGATGTGTACGCGCTCGAGCTGCGCCAGCGCATGGGCCTCGGCTTCGGCGCGCGCGACGCGGCCGACGTGGCGCGGCGCCAGCGTCAGGTTGTCCAGCACGCTCAGGTGCGGAAACAGGTTGAACTGCTGGAACACCATGCCCACGCTGCGGCGCACCTGCTGCACCGCGCGCAGGTCCTCGCGGCCCTCGACGGCCAGCGCCGTGCCGTTCACGGACAGCCGGCCCTCCTGGAACGGCTCCAGCGCGTTGATGCAGCGGATCAGCGTCGACTTGCCCGATCCCGAGGGGCCGCAGACCACCAGGCGCTCGCCGCGCGCAATGTCGAGATCGATGTCGCGCAGCACGTGGAATTCGCGTCCGAACCATTTGTTCAGCTGCTCGAAGCGGACCATCGGAATGTCTGGCATGGATTCTTTCAACGGGCCTGGCCGCGCGCGTGCCGCTGCTCGACCCAGAGGCTGTAGCGGGACATGGCGGCGCAGACCACAAAATAGATCGCGGTGATGAACAGGTAGCCCTCCACCATGAACGGGCGCCACTCGGGGTCGCCGCTGAGCGCCAGGCCGAGCGAGCCGGTCAGTTCATAGAGGCTCACGATGGTGATCAGCGAGCTGTCCTTGAAGATCGAGATGAAGCTGTTCATCAGCCCCGGCACCACCGCGCCCAGCGCCTGCGGCAGCACCACCAGGCGCTGCGTCTGCCACCAGCCCAGGCCGATGCTGTGCGCGGCCTCGAGCTGGCCCTGCGGCACGGACTGCAGGCCGGCGCGCACCGTTTCGGCAAGATAGGCGGAGGCAAACAGCGCGATGCCCAGCAGCACGCGCACCAGCACGTCGGGCGTGGCGCCCACGGGCAGGAACAGCGGGAACAGGAAGCTTGCCATGAACAGCACCGAGATCAGCGGCACGCCGCGCACCAGTTCGATGAACACCGTGCACAGCGCGCGGATCGCCGGCATGCGCGAGCGCCGGCCGAGCGCCAGCAGCACCGCCAGCGGGCAGGCCAGCACGATGGACAGCGTCGTGAGCATCAGCGTCAATGGCAGCCCGCCCCAGCGCTCGGTGGGCACGGGCGACAGGCCGGCCACGCCGCCGCCCATCAGCGCAAAGACCACCGCCCAGACCAGCACCCAGGCAATGACCAGCCAGCGCGTCCAGAAACGCCGCATGCCGCTGGCAATCACCAGCGCCAGCAGCAGACCGGTGGCCAGCAGCGGGCGCCACTGCTCTTCCAGCGGATAGCGGCCGAACAGGATCAGCCGGTGCTTCTCGGTGATCACACCCCAGCAGGCACCGACGCCGCGCGCGGCCTGGCAGGCCTGCGCATCGTTATGCCAGACGGCGCGCCACAGCAGCCAGTCGAGCGCACCGGGCAGCGCCCACAGCGCCCAGGCCAGCAGCGCCAGCGTGGTCAGCGCGCTGACCCAGCTGCCGAACAGCTCGCGCCGCACCCAGGCCAGCGCGCCGCCCACGCGCGGTGGCGCGGCGCGGGCGGGAATGGGAGAAGTCCGCAGCCCGCTCATGGCGCCTGGCGCGCGCGATCGCGCCGGTCGAGTCCGCCCATCAGCAGCGCGGTGGCCAGCGACAGCGTCAGGTAGACGGCCATCACGATGGCAATGCATTCCAGCGCGCGGCCGGTCTGGTTCAGGCTAGTGTTGGCAATGGACACCAGATCCGGGTAGCCCACGGCCACCGCCAGCGAGGAATTCTTCGTCAGGTTCAGGTACTGGTTGGTCAGCGCAGGCGCCATCACGCGCAGCGCCTGCGGCCCCGTGACCAGGCGCAGCGTCTGCCAGCGGCTGAGCGCAATGCTCTGCGCGGCCTCGATCTGCCCGCGCGGCACGGCCAGGATGCCGGCGCGCACCACCTCGGCGACAAAGGCTGCCGTGTAGAAGGTCAGCCCGGCCAGCACCGCCAGGAATTCGGGCGACAGCGCGGCGCCGCCCTCGATGGAAAAGCCCTCGAGCACCGGCCGGCTCCAGTGCCAGCCGTCGGCGCCATGCTGCGCAAAGGGCAGCACCAGCCCCGACTTGCTGAGAAACACCGCCCCGCCCCAGGACCAGGCCTCGGTCGTATCGGGCAGGTATTCGACCAGCAGCAGGTACCAGACCAGCAACTGCACCAGCAGCGGCACATTGCGGAACAGCTCCACGTAGCCGCGGCACAGCGCGCGCACCGGCAGGTTGCGCGAGAAGCGCCCGATGCCGACCAGCGCGCCCAGCAGCGTGCACAGCACGATGCCGGCCAGCGCCACGCGCAGGGTGTTGAGCAGGCCAACGGCAAAGGCGCGCCAGTAGCTGTCCGACGATTCATAGGCGATCGGCTGCTCGCCGATATCGAAGCCCGCGGTCTGGCCGAGGAAGTCCCAGCCGCTCTGGATGCCGCGCGCCGCCATGTTGGACTGGGTGTTGTGGATCAGCCAGCCCAGCAGCGCGGCGATGCCCAGCAGCGCCAGCAGCTGCCAGATGCGCGCGCGCGTCGCCGGATGGTGCCATGACCAGCCGGCGCGCGGGCGCGGCGGCGCGGGCCGCGCGGGGATCGGGGCCGCCGGGCGTTCGGCACTCATGGCTCAACGCACCGGCAGCGCGTACATCAGCCCGCCCTCGGTCCAGAGCTGGTTCTTGCCGCGCGCCAGGCCCACGGGGGTCTTCTCGCCGACATTGCGCTCGTAGATCTCGCCATAGTTGCCCACGGCCTTGATGGCGCGCACCAGCCAGTCTTTGTCCAGGCCCAGCAGCTTGCCGGTGTCCTCGGTCTTGCCCAGCAGGCGGCCGATGGTCGGGTCGGTGGTCTCGGCCTTGAGCTTGTCCACATTGGCCTGCGTGATGCCGTTCTCCTCGGCCTCGATCAACCCGTAGACCACCCAGCGCACGATGGACAGCCACTCGTCGTCGCCGCGGCGCACCAGCGGGCCCAGCGGTTCCTTGGAGATCAGGTCCGGCAGGATGGTGTGCGCCTTCGCATCCTTGGCTTCCTTGGCGCGCACCGAAGCCAGGCCCGAGGCGTCGGTGGTGTAGGCCTGGCAGCGGCCGGCGAAATACGCGGCATTGGCGGCGTCGAACTTGTCGAACACCACCGGCTTGAGATTGAGCTTGTGGATGCGCGAGAAGTCGGTCATGTTCTTCTCGGAGGTCGTGCCCGCCTGCACGCAGACCGTCGCGCCCTTGAGCTGTTTGGCGCTCTGCACCTTGGTCTTGGCCGGCACCATGAAGCCCTGACCGTCGTAGAACACCACGGCGGTGAAGGCCAGGCCCATCGAGGCATCGCGCGTCAGCGTGACCGAGGTATTGCGCGAAAGCACGTCGACCTCGCCCGACTGCAGCGCCGTGAAGCGCTGCTGCGACGCCAGCGGCACCCACTTGACCTTGTTGGCGTCGCCCAGCAGCGCGGCGGCAATCGCCTTGCCCACGTCGACGTCGAGGCCGGTCCACTGCCCCTTGCTGTCGGCGGCCGAGAAGCCGGGCACGCCGCTGCTGATGCCGACGCTGATCTGGCCGCGCTGCTTGATGGTGTCGAGGGTCTTGCCGGCGTGGGCCGAGGTCAGGCCGGCCAGAGCCAGTGCCAGCAGGGATAAGCGGGAAATTTTCATGGGGACACCTGTAGCCGTGATTGAAAAGCCCAAAACACCCTTCGACAAGCTCAGGGCGAACGGGTTTGTGCAGCGTGCGTCCAACGAGAGTTCGGCAACGGAAAATCCGTTCGTCCTGAGCCTGTCGAAGGATGGACGGTCCAAAACGCTAGATTACCGCGATTCAGCCCCTCTACTTGCGCGAAAAACAACTAAGCGCGCCGCAACCGTTCCACTTCCGACTGCAAGTCACGTGCCCACGCACGCCGGTCGCGCCCATGCGCCCTCTGCGGTACCCCATATTCCACGCGCGCAATGATCGCCGGCGCGCTCAGCGTGCTCCAGACCGATGCCCACAGCGTGGTGTCGCCCGCGTAAATGGGCGCCGGGCTGTCCAGCCCCGTGGCCGGGTCGATGAAGCGCAGCGCCAGCGGCTGCACCGGCGCGTCCACCTCGATCGCGGCTTCCAGCAGATTGGCGCGAAACGGCAGCATCGCCGTGCCATCGCTGGTCGTGCCCTCGGGAAACACCGCCAGCACATCGCCGGCGCGCAGCGCCTCGCCCATCAGCTTGACGATGCGCAGCGTGTCGCGGCGGGAGCCGCGGTCGATGAACAGCGTGCCCGCGGCGCGCGCCAATGTGGCCACCAGCGGCCAGGAGTCGACATCGGACTTGGAGATGAAGCGGCAATGGCGCGCCGCGTGCAGCACCGGAATATCGAGCCAGGAAAGATGATTGGCCACCAGCAGCACCGGGCCGCTGACCGGCGGCGTGCCGTGCACCTCGAGCTGCACGCCGATGCGCGCCAGCAATCCTTGCGCCCAGGCCTGCACCAGCGCATTGCGCTGCAGGGTGGACAGGCGCGGGAAGCGCCAGGCAATGGTCCAGAGCCCGCGCAGCAAATGGCCCGCCAGCCGCAGCAGGCGCAGGGCCGTACGGCCCCAGCGCCTCTCAGGCACGCTCGAAGGCAATGCGCCCGGCCACCAGCGTGCAGCGCACGCGCGCCGGCAGTTCGTAGCCGCTGAACGGCGTGCACTTGCCCTGGCTGGCCAGCGCCGCGGGAGTGACTTCCCAGTGGGTGCCGGGATCGACGATGCACAGGTCGGCAATGCCACCCTCGCGCAGCTGGCCGATCTCCGGCTGCAGCGCGCCCAGCGCCGTGCCCAGCACGCGCGCGGGCGCGGCGGTGACGACTTCGAGCGCGCGCGCCAGCGGCACCTGCTGCGCTTCGGACCATTTCACAGCCAGCGACAGCAGCAGCTCCACCCCGGTCGCGCCGGGCTCGGCCTCGGCGAAGGGAAGCACCTTGGCGTCGTCATCGACGGGGGTGTGGTCGGAGACCAGCGCGTCGATGGTGCCGTCGGCCAGCGCCGCCGACAGCGCATCGCGGTCGCGCTGCTGGCGCAGCGGCGGGTTCAGGCGCGCGCTGCTGTCGAAGTAGCCGATGTCGGTATCGGTCAGGTGCAGCGAGTTGATGCTGACGTCGGCCGTGACGTTCAGGCCCTCGGCCTTGGCGCGGCGCACCAGCTCGACGCCGGCGGCGCTCGACAGCCGGCACAGGTGCACGCGCGCCGCGGTGCCGCGGATCAGCTCGAAGATGGTGTGCAGCGCGATCGTCTCGGCCGACACCGGCACGCCCGACAGGCCCATGCGCGTGGCGAGCGGCCCGCTCGCGGCCACGCCCTTGCCCAGGTGCATCTCCTGCGGGCGCAGCCAGACCGTGTAGCCATAGGTGGCGGCGTACTGCAGCGCGCGCTGCAGCGTCTGGGTGCTGGCCAGCGGCACGTCGGCCTGGCCGAAGCCCACGCAGCCCGACTCCGTCAGCTCGTTCATCTCGGTCAGCACCTCGCCGGCCAGGCCGCGCGTGAGCGCGCCCAGCGGGAACAGGCGCGACTGGTTCAGCTTCTCGGCGCGGAACTTGAGCATCTCGACCAGGCCCTGCTCGTCGAGCACCGGGTCGGTGTCGGGCGGGCAGACCAGGCTGGTCACGCCGCCGGCGACGCTGGCCGCCATCTCGCTTTGCAGCATGCCTTCATGTTCATGGCCGGGCTCGCGCAGGCGCACCGCAAGGTCCACCAGGCCGGGCAGCACCCAGCAGCCGTTGGCATCGATCACGCGCCCGGGCTCGAAGCCCGCGGGCGCCGCGCCCATCGCAGCGACGCGGCCGCCATCGACGGCGATATCGCAGACCTGGTCAAAGCCGCTGGCCGGGTCCATGACGCGGCCGTTCTGGATCAGTAGTTTCATGGGTCTGGACCTCAGGCTTCGTTGCCCGCGACGATGGACATGACGGCCATGCGCACGGCAATGCCGAACGAGACCTGCGACAGGATCACGGCCTGCGGGCCGTCGACCACCTCGGAGTCGATCTCCACGCCGCGGTTGATCGGCCCGGGATGCATGACGATCGCATCGGGCTGCGCCAGGCGCAGCTTCTCGGCCGTCAGGCCGAAGGCCTTGAAGTATTCCTGGCTCGAGGGCAGCAGCGCGCCGGTCATGCGCTCGTTCTGCAGGCGCAGCATGATGATCACGTCGGCATCGCGGATGCCTTCCTCCAGCGTATGGAACACGCGCACGCCCATCTGCGCCAGATCCGATGGCACCAGCGTGCGCGGGCCGACCACGCGCACCTCGGCCGCGCCGAGCGTGGTGAGCGCGTGGATGTCCGAGCGCGCGACGCGCGAGTGCAGCACGTCGCCGACGATCGCCACGCGCAGGTTGGAGAAATCCTTCTTGTAGTGGCGGATGGTGTACATGTCCAGCAGCCCCTGCGTGGGATGGGCGTGGCGCCCGTCGCCGGCATTCACCACGTGCACGTGCGGCGCCACATGCTGGGCCACCAGATAGGGCGCGCCCGACTCGCTGTGGCGCACGACGAAGATGTCCGCGGCCATCGCCGAGAGGTTGGCGATGGTGTCGAGCAGCGACTCGCCCTTGCTGGCCGAGCTGCGCGCGATGTCGAGGTTGAACACGTCGGCCGACAGGCGCTTGGCGGCGATCTCGAAGGTGGTGCGGGTGCGCGTGCTGTTCTCGAAGAACAGGTTGAACACGCTCTTGCCGCGCAGCAGCGGCACCTTCTTGATCTCGCGGTCGTTGACGCTGACGAAATTGGCGGCGGTGTCGAGGATATGCGTCAGGATGTCCTTGGACAGGCCCTCGGTCGACAGCAGGTGGATCAGCTCGCCGTTCTTGTTGAGCTGGGGATTGCGCTTGTACAACACGTTCAGGCCTCCTGGATGCGGAACTGGAAGCGGCCCTGCTCGTCCTGCGCCAGCGCCAGCGATTGCTTGGGCGGCAGCGCCACGCGCGCGGCGGCGAAGTCGGCCTGTATCGGCAGCTCGCGCCCGCCGCGGTCCACCAGCACCGCCAGGCGCACGCAGTCGGGGCGGCCATAGTCGTAGAGCTCGTTGAGCACGGCGCGGATGGTGCGGCCGGTGTAGAGCACGTCGTCGAGCAGCAGGATGTCGGCGCCGTTGACGTCGAAATCAATCTGCGTCTGCGCGCTGCTGGCCATGCCGCGCTGCGCGAAATCGTCGCGGTGCAGCGCCGAGGAAATGACGCTGGGCGCGCCCTCCAGCTTCAGGTCCTGGTGCAGGCGCTCGACCAGCCAGGCGCCGCCCGAGGCGATGCCCGCCAGGCGCGTCGAGGGCCCCATGAGGCTGCGCACGCCGCGCAGCAGTTCGCGGTACAGCGCCTCGGCGTCGAGCACCAGGGTGCCGCTGCCGGCTCTCGGATCGTTCATGGAAGACTCCTCAGAAACTGTTCAAGAATGATGCAGGCCGACGCGGCATCGGCATCGCGCGCGCCCTCGGCGAGGGCCTCGGTGGTGCTGTAGCGCTCGTCCACCTCGAACACCTGCAGGCCAAAGCGCCCGCGCAGCTGGCGGCCGAACTTCAGCGCGCGCGCGGTGTTCTCGTGCGCCGTGCCGTCGGGGTGCCAGGGCACGCCGATCACCAGCGCGTCGGGCTCGAATTCCTTGATGCGCGCCGCCACCTGCAGCATGCGCGCGTCGGCGCCTTCGGCCTTGATCGTGGCCTGCGGCGTGGTGATGCCGAACATGCGGCTGCCGGTGGCGACACCGGTGCGCTTGGCGCCGAAGTCGAAGGCCAGGAAGCTCTGGAAATGCGCCGGCACCACGGCCGGCGCGGTACCCGACGCGCGTGGCGGAGCTGCGGGCGCGCCGGCGCCCTGCGGGGAGGCTTCGCTCATGCGTGCCCCACGTCGCGCGACAGCGACCAGGCGTGCAGGCCCAGCAGGCCCAGCGCGCGGTCGTAGCGCTCGGCCACGGGCGCGTCGAAGATCAGCGCCGTGTCGGCGCCCACCGTGAGCCAGGCGTTCTCCGCCAGTTCCGATTCGAGTTGGCCCTCGCCCCAGGAGGCGTAGCCCAGCGAGACGAACACCCGGCGCGGGCCGGCGCCGTTCGCCAGTGCCTCGAGCACGTCCTTGGAGGTGGTCATCTCCAGGCCGCCGGGGATGGTCATGGTCGAGGCGTAGATGGATTCGTCGGAGGGAATGCCGCCTTCGGCCGCAAACGCCTCGTGCAGCACGAAACCGCGGTCGGTCTGCACCGGGCCGCCCCGGTAGACCACATTGGAGCGCAGATCCTCGCGTCCGAGGGAAAGATCGATCTTGTCGAGCAGGCCTTCAAGGCTCAATGGCATGGGTTTGTTGATGATCAAACCCAGGGCGCCACGCTCGCTGTGCTCGCACAGGTACACCACGCTGCGCGAAAAGGACTCATTTTCGACGCCGGGCATGGCGATCAGAAAATGGTGCGTCAAGTTGATAGGCGCAGAATCAGCGGGCATTCATTGATTTTAACGGTGATCCATGGCACTTTCGGGACCTGTGGGCTTGGTCTGGCTCAGGCGCGACCTGCGCGTGCGCGACCACGCCGCCCTTTACCACGCGCTGCGCAGCTGTTCGCAGGTGCATTGCGTGTTTCTTTTCGACGCGGAGATCCTCGCGCCGCTGGCGCGCGCCGACCGGCGCGTGGAGTTCATCCGCGAAAGCCTGGTGCAGCTCGATGCCGATCTGCGCGCGCTGTCGGGCCATGCCGGGGGCGGGCTGATCGTGCGCCAGGGGGTGGCCGCGCAGGAGATCCCGCGCCTCGCGCAGCAGCTTGGCGCGACGGCCGTCTTTGCCAACCACGATGACGAGCCCGATGCCCAGGCGCGCGATGGCGCCGTGCGCAAGGCGCTGCAGGCGGCGGGCGCGGCGCTGCACACCTACAAGGACCATGTCATCTTCGAGCGCAACGAGGTGCTGACGCTCTCGGGCAAGCCCTTCAGCGTGTTCACGCCCTACAAGAACGCCTGGCTACGCAAGCTCAATGCCTTCTATCTCTCGTCCTACCCCGTGGAGCGCCACGCGCAGCAGCTGGCACCCCGGCCCGAAGGCGAACGCCGGCCCGTGCCGGCCCTTGCCGAGATGGGCTTCGAGCCGACCAATCTGTCATCCCTGCCCCTGCCGCCGGGCAGCGCGGGCGCGGCCAGGCTGCTGGCCGACTTCCTGCCGCGGCTGGCCGACTATGGCGAGGCACGCAACTTCCCGGCCGTGAAGGGCCCGAGCTATCTGGGCGTGCACCTGCGCTTTGGCACGGTATCGATACGCGAGGTCGCGCGGCTGGCCTGGGAGGCTTCGCAAAAGCACAACGCAGGCGCGGCCGTGTGGCTCAGCGAACTGATCTGGCGCGATTTCTACCACCAGATCCTGGCGCACCACCCGCGCGTGGCAACGCACAGCTTCAAGCCCGCGTATGACGCGATCGAGTGGGAGCAAGGCGCCGAGGCCAGGCGGCTGTTTGCCGCCTGGTGCGAGGGCCGCACCGGCTACCCGCTGGTCGATGCGGCCATGGCGCAGATCAACCAGACCGGCTACATGCACAACCGGCTGCGCATGGTGACGGCCAGCTTTCTGGTCAAGGACCTGGGCATCGACTGGCGCTGGGGCGAGCGCTACTTTGCCGAGAAGCTCAATGATTACGACCTGGCGTCGAACAATGGCGGCTGGCAGTGGGCGTCATCGAGCGGCTGCGATGCGCAGCCCTATTTCCGCATCTTCAACCCCGTCAGCCAGAGCGAGAAGTTCGACCAGGCGGGGCGCTTCATCCGCCACTATGTGCCGCAGCTGGCGGGACTTCCGGACAAGCTGATCCACGCGCCCTGGCAGGCCGGGGCGCGTGAACTGGCGGCGGCAGGGGTGGAGCTGGTGGATGCGGGGCAGGTGCCGGGGATGGGGAGCTATCCGCGGCCGCTGGTGGACCATGCGCAGGCGCGCGAGCGGACGCTTTCGAGGTATGGAGTGGTGAAGGGGAGCGTTCAGGACGAACAATCCTGATTCCCCTGCCCCAGGCGGCCAGGCCGCTACGGTTCGCCTCAGTCGCGCAGTGCGCCAGGCACGGCCACCTCTGCATGCCCCCTGCCCTGCCGGACCGGCTCCAGGTGCTCGTCCTCGGCGGCCGCAAGCTGGCGCTGCAGCCTGCGCTGCACCGCGGCCACGTCGGCGACCGACCCGGCCATCCTGCGCATGCGCTCGTGCATGCGCGTATTGCGATCGACTTCCAGCGCATCGGAGCCCTGCGCCGAAGCACGCGACAGCGCCTGGCGCCGCAGCTGCATTTCGGCCTGCAGTTCAAGGGCGCGCAGCGGCTGGCGCAGGCGCTCCAGGGTGGCGCCGAGATCGTGCAGCGAACTGCGCGCCTGCTCCAGGCACGCGTCCATGCGCGAGCGCGCCACCGATGCCTCGAGCGGCTGGCTGGCCAGCTGGTCCAGCAACCGCTGCAGCGCTTCTTCCACCGGGGGCTGCGGCGGCTTGAGAAAGCCCGCGGCAAACTGGTGCAGCAGCCGGCGTATCTCGCTGGCCGCGGCCTGGAACACTTCCAGCTGCTGCGCATCGGCCGCGCCCTGCGCCCGCGCATGCATCAGCGCCTGCTCCAGCAAGCCTGCCAGGCGGGAAAGATCCTTGAAACCCACCGCTGCGGAGCTGCCGGCCAGCGCGTGCGCACAGGCCGCCGCGTCCTCGGGCTGGGGCCGCTGCGGCGCAAGCCGCCATTCCTGCAGCATGGTTTCCAGGCGGCGCGACCACTCGTCGGCCGCGTTCAGATAGGCGTTGATGCCCAGGCCGTCGATCCGCCCGGCAGCGCCATCCAGGGCTGCGGCTGCAGGCTGCGCTGCGGCCTCGGGCACCTGCAAGCCCGCGCCGCACGCCAGCGCGGGGGCCAGCGCGGGCGCGCTCTGCGCCAGCGATTGGCTGGCCTGCAGCGCGCATTCAATGGCCGCGAAATCGATTCCCTCGGCTGCGTCCGCGTCGACGTCCGGCAGCGGCAAGGGGCTTGTTTCTTGCGTCTGCGGCAGCTGGGCTGGCGGCGCCGGCGTATCCAGCGCCATGCGGCGCCGGCGCGATGGCCGCAGCGCCACGGGAGCGCGCTGGCCCACAAGGCGCATGGCATCGGCGGCGGCGCGAAACGGCGTGGCCGACCAGTCCTGGTCCCGGCCATCGGCCATGGCATCCGCCCAGGCCGCAAGGGCCTGCAGGGCCTCGCGTGCCAGCGCCTGAAAGGCGGCCGGCACGGGTTGCTGCCCGTCCAGCCCGTGGAGCATCTGCTCCATGGCCGCACCGGCCTCGCCGAATTCATCGAGCCCGGCCATGCGCGCGCTGCCCTTGAGTGCATGGAAGGCGCGGCGCAGCTGCGCCAGCGCACTCCGATCCGCAGCGTCGGCGGCCAGCGCGGCCAGCGCTTCGACACCCTGGCGCACGGCCTTGTGCGCTTCTTCGAGAAAGAGGGCGCGCAGTTCGTCGCCCGTGCCCTCGGGGGCCAGGCTCAAGGGCGGGCGGCACTCCAGGCCATACGCGGAGCGCACCGCACGCAGCACCGATGGCTGCGCGCCCGCGTCGCCGGCGGCCTGGCAGCCCGCCTGGGCGCAGAAGAACAACAGTTCCGAGGTCAGCCGCTCGGGCCGCCGGCTGTCGCCCTTGGCCATCGTGGCGTACTGCAGCAGCACGCGCGAGGTGGTGCGCTTGGCATAGATATCGGACTCGACCAGCCCCTGTGCCAAGGCATCGAAGAACCCGGCCGCGATGCGCCAGAAGGTGCGCGCTTCGGGCTCGGCCTGCGCGACCGCGAATCCCAGGCAGGCCGCGCGCAGCTGGGCCGCAGCCGCGGCCTCGCCGGTTTTGACGAATGCCAGCACGCTCGCATCGAGCACAGCGCGCGCCTGCGGCCCATAGGGCAGCGCCGGCGCGCCGTACGGCAAGCCATGGGGCACGCCCTCCTCCCACGCGGGTTCGGGCACGCGCTGCTCGGCCAGCCATAGATCCGCGGGGTGCACCTTGTCGTTGCCGGCCAGCGACTGCACCGCGCGGTATGGCGCAAACAGCGCCACGGCGGCCCCCTGCCGTCCCGCCTCCAGGTACTTCAGCAGCGCCAGGCAGGCATTTTCCAGCGTGCCCGCGGCTTCGGGCGTACAGCCATCGGGTTCCTGCGCCAAGCGCAGCAGCGCCGCTTCGAGGGCCTGCACCAGCAGCATGGGCGCGCCCATCTCCAGCATCTGCAGCGACCTGCCTGCCTGGTGCAGCGCCTGCTGCATGGCAGGGATGTCCAGCGGCCCGGAGCCCGGCTGTGCGTGCGGGGCGCTGCCGCGCGCGCAGCGCGCCAGCGCGGCGGCCATGCTCTTGAGCGATTCGTACAGCCCATCGACGACCCACGCCAGCGGCCCCGGGGCCTGCTTGCCCGGTGCCGACGGGGCAGCGGTTTCGGAATAAAAGTTGGAATCAGTGGAAGGCATGCGCAACTCCCCGGCTGTCAGGGCCGGCATGGGGGGACGGACCACAGGTTGTCTTGCCCCGGTTCGAGCGGCAGATGGGCTCCCAGGCCCTGGGAGGTTCTTCCCGGCGCAGGTTCAGCCTGTGCTCAAATTTCAACCATCTCGAAGTCTTCCTTGCGGGCCGCGCATTCGGGGCAGGTCCAGTTCATCGGCACATCCTCCCAACGGGTCTGCGGGGGAATGCCATGCTCCGGACAACCCAGCTCTTCCTGATAGAGCCAGCCACAGATCAAACACATCCAAGTCTTAGGGTTCGTCACAGCTTAAAGGGCCTTCACATAGAATGCAACGATTGTATCCAGTCATCACCCTGGCCCAACCAGCCGCAGTGCCGGTGCACACTAAGGCCTCCTATGACAAGCTCCCCCACCCCTACCACCGCCTCCGGCCCGACGCCTGAAGAGCTCGACGTCGCGCAGCCGGTGTGCGTGCTGGTCTTCAATGCCAACGACCCCAGCGGCGCCGGCGGGCTCACCGCCGACATCACCACCATCGCCTCGGTGGGTGGCCATCCGCTGGGCGTGGTCACCGGCACCTACGTGCGCGACACCGTCCGCATCTTCGAGCACCACAGCTTTGCCGACGACTGCGTCGACGAGCAGGCCCGCGCCGTGCTCGAGGACCTTCCGGTGCGCGCCATCAAGGTCGGCTTCGCCGGCAGCCCCGAGAACCTGGCGGTCATTGCCGAGATCTCCTCCGACTACCCCGAGCTGCCGATCATCAGCTACATGCCCGAGCTGTCGTGGTGGCGCGACGATCTGCTCGACCAATACCTCGATGCCTTCCGCGAGCTGGTGCTGCCGCAGACCTCGGTGCTGATCGGCAACCACAGCACGCTGTGGCGCTGGCTGCTGCCCGACTGGGACGCCAGCCGCAGCCCGAGCGCGCGCGACCTGGCCATGGCCGCCGACGCGCTGGGCGTGCCCTACGTGCTGGTGACCGGCATGCCGCTGCCCGAGCAGTTCCTCGACAACGTGCTGTCGACCCCGCAGGCGGTGCTCGCCAGCCACCGCTTCGAGATGTTCGACGGCACCTTCACCGGCGCCGGCGACACCCTGTCCGCGGCGCTCACGGCGCTGGTCGCCAGCGGCAATGACCTGATCAGCGCCACGCAGGAAGCGCTGGAATACCTGGACCACAGCCTGGACAACGGTTTCCGCCCGGGCATGGGCCATTTCCTGCCCGACCGCATGTTCTGGGCCCAGCCCGAGGACGACGAACTCGAGGCCGAGGCAGAACCCGGCGAGGCGGCGCCCGCGCCCGCGGACCCGGCCGGCCGATCGGTCAATGAACCCATGCCCCTCGAGGGCTTCGTGATGCCACCCCATGACACCAAACACTGACCTGAACATCCCCCTGTTCGAACGCGCCAAGGCCGTGATTCCCGGCGGCGTGAACTCTCCCGTGCGCGCCTTCAATGCCGTCGGCGGCACGCCGCGCTTCGTGCAGCGCGCCGAAGGCGCCTACTTCTGGGACACCAACGGCCAGCGGTTCACCGACTACATCGGCTCCTGGGGCCCGATGATCCTGGGCCACGGCCATCCCGAGGTGCTGGCGGCGGTGCAGCAGGCGGCGCTCGACGGCTTCAGCTTCGGCGCGCCCACCGAGCGCGAGGTGACGCTGGCCGAGAAGCTGATCGAGCTGCTGCCGTCCATGGAAATGGTGCGCCTGGTCAGCTCCGGCACCGAGGCCACGATGAGCGCGATGCGCCTGGCGCGCGGCTTCACGGGCCGGCGCAAGATCATCAAGTTCAACGGCTGCTACCACGGCCATTCCGACGCCCTGCTGGTCAAGGCCGGCTCGGGCCTGGCGACCTTCGGCAACGCCACCAGCGCCGGCGTCACGCCCGAGGCCGTGCAGGACACGCTGGTGCTCGAGTACAACGACATCGACCAGCTCGAGGAAGCCTTCGCGCTGTATGCCGACGACCTGGCCTGCGTCATGATCGAGCCCATTGCCGGCAACATGAATTTCGTGCGCGCCAGCGTCGCCTTCACGCGCCGCATCCGCGAGCTGTGCACGCAGCATGGCGCGCTGCTGGTCTACGACGAGGTCATGACCGGTTTCCGCGTCGCGCTGGGCTGCGCGCAAGCCGTCTATGCCAAGCAGATCCCGGGCTTCGCGCCCGACATCACGGTGCTGGGCAAGGTGATCGGCGGCGGCATGCCGATGGCGGCCTTCGGCGCGCGCCGCGAGATCATGGAAAAGCTCTCGCCCCTGGGCCCGGTCTACCAGGCCGGCACGCTGTCGGGCAATCCGATCGCCACCGCCTGCGGCCTGAAGACGCTGGAGCTGATCAGCCACGCGGGGTTCCACGAGCAGCTGCACCGCCAGACCGGACGCCTTATGAACGGCCTGTCGGAAGCCGCGCACGAAGCCGGCCTGCCGTTCTGCGCCGACCACGAGGGCGGGCTGTTCGGCTTCTTCTTCCTGCCGGAGCTGCCGACCACCTATGCCGAAGTCATGCGCACGGATGGCCAGCGCTTCAACAAGTTCTACCACGGCATGCTCGAGCGCGGACACTACTTCGCGCCGGCGCTGTACGAGGCGGGGTTCGTGAGCGCGGCGCATACGGATGCGGATATCGACCGGACGGTCGAGGCGGCGCGCGAGGTGTTCAAGACGCTGTAGTTGCGGGCGCCCTTTGCGGGGTCGGCCCAAGCAAGCGCATATCAGGGCACGGTTTTTGTACCGTTCGCCCTGAGCCTGTCGAAGGGTGAAGGGCCTGTACGAAAAAGCCCGCAGGGCCTTGCCGAAACGCATGGTCCTAAACTTGTGGGCAGGCCGTCCATCCTTCGACAAGCTCAGAACGAACGGTGATGAAGATGTTCGCCCTGTGCTTGAGCATGGGCCGTAGGGCGCCAACGTCCTGCGGCCTTCAGGTTGAATCGCGCCCACCCGCCAGCCGCGAATGCCGGGCCCCATAGGCCAGATAAACCACGACCCCCAGCGCCAGCCACACCACGAAGCGCACCCACGTCAATGTAGTGAGATTGAGCATCAGATAGAAGCACAGCGCCGCCGACAGCCATGGCAGCACGGGCGCGAAGGGCACGCGGTAATGCTGCGCGCGCTCCAGGTCCGGGCGGCGGCGGCGCAGCAGCGGCACGGCCAGGCTGACCATGACGAAGGCCGACAGCGTGCCGATGTTGATCATCTCCTCGAGCAGCCCGACATTGGTGAAGCCGGCCAGGAAGGCGACCACCGCGCCGCACAGCAGCTGCAGCCGCACCGGCGTCTTGCGCTTGGCCGAGGTCGTGCCCCAGGCGCGCGGCAGCAGGCCGTCGCGGCACAGCGCCAGCAGCACGCGCGAGGTGCCCATCAGCAGCACCATGACCACCGTGGTCAGGCCGGCGAGCACGCCCACGGCAATGACCTGCGCCGCCCATTCGGCGCCGACCAGCACGAAGGCCGTCGACAGCGAGGGGTGCTCGGCCTTGGCCAGCTCGGTGTAGGGCACCATGCCGGTGAGCGCCAGCGTGACCAGGATATAGAGCAGCGTGACCAGCGCCAGGCCGCCGAAGATGCCGCGCGGCAGGTTGCGCTGCGGGTCGCGCACCTCCTCGGCCGAGGTCGCCACCACGTCGAAGCCGATGAACGCGAAGAACACCAGCGCCGCGCCCGAGAGCACGCCGGTCCAGCCGTACTGGCTCGGGACCGCGCCCGTGAGCCAGGACAGCAGCGGCTGCCCCCAGGCATCGGCGCCGATGCTGCCCGGGCCGGCGATCGGCGGCTGCGAGGGCGGCACGAAGGGCGAGAAGTTCGCCGTATCCATGTAGCTGAAACCCACGGCGATCACGAACAGCGTGATCGCCACCTTGATCAGCGTGAACACGCTGTTGACGCGCGCCGAGACCTGGGTGCCGACGATCAGCAGCGCGGTGAACACGCCGACGATCAGCAGCGGGCCCCAGTCCATGGCCACCGGGCCGAGGTACACGGTGCTCGGCACCTCCCAGCCGCCCAGGCTGAACACGGTGCTGAGGTAGATGCCCCAGTACTTCGCCACCACGGCCGCGGCCGCGACCATCTCCAGCAGCAGGTTCCAGCCGATGATCCAGGCCAGCCCCTCGCCCATCGTCAGATAGGTGTAGGTATAGGCGCTGCCCGTCACGGGAATGCTCGAGGCGAATTCCGCGTAGCACATCATGGCCAGCGCGCAGGTCATGGCCGCCAGCACGAAGGAGAAGATCACGGCCGGGCCGGCAAAGCTGCCTGCGGCGCGCGCGCCTACCGAGAAGATGCCTGCGCCCACGGCCACCGCGACGCCCAGGATCATGAGATCGAACACCCCGAGGCTGCGCTTGAGCTGGCGCCCGGGCTCATCGGAGTCGGCCACCGCCTGTTCTATGGTTTTGGTTCTGAGCCACTGCATGCGCGTCCTTGCGAAATGGCGGCGCACCTGGTTGGCCCTGCCCTGTGCAGCAGCCGATGCGCCGTGGAAAATCGCGCAAGCATAGTGATTTGCGCATATCCCCACATGAGAAATGCGCGAAGGACCGCGAAATCGTTGGTTTATTGCGCGACTGCAAGCGCAGGCCGCGCCGCTGGAAGACGCAGCCATCGCCTTGCGCGATGGCGTTGCCTCAAGGCTGGCCGGGATCGGGCTGCGCCAGCACCCAGGCGGCCAGCAGCCGCGCCTCCTCGGGGCCGATATTCGGCTGGCGCGGCATCACCCTGCGGCCCCAGCGGCCCGAGCTGCCCTGCTGGATGCGCTCGGCCAATTGCGCGGGCGCGCTGGCGTCGCCGCGGTAACGCTGGGCGATCTGCGCGAAGTCCGGGCCGAAACGGCCATTGCCGTGGCAGCGCAGGCAGTAATTGCTCTGCACCAGCGCCGCACCGGCATGCAGCGTCTGCTGCGATTCCAAAGCGCCGCTGGGCATGGCCGGCGAGGTCAGGCTGCGGAAGGCCAGCACCAGCAGCGCCACCGCTACGGCGGCCACGCCGGCCGCCGCCAGCCAGCGCCGGGCCTTGAATGCGGGCGGCGCCATGGGGAGTGCCGATCAGTGGCGGAAGTGGCGCACGCCCGTGAAGACCATCGCCACGCCGCGCTCGTTGGCGGCGTCGATGACTTCCTGGTCGCGCATCGAGCCGCCGGGCTGGGCCACGCAGGTCGCGCCCGCGTCCACCACCACGTCGAGGCCGTCGCGGAAGGGGAAGAAGGCATCGCTCGCGACCACGGTGTTGCGCAGCGACAGCTTGGCGGCCTCGGCCTTGATCGAGGCGATGCGTGCCGAGTCAAGGCGGCTCATCTGGCCCGCGCCCACGCCCATCGTCATGCCGCCCTTGCAGAACACGATGGCGTTGCTCTTGACGTACTTCGCCACCTTCCAGGCGAACAGCAGGTCCTGCAGTTCCTCCTGGGTCGGCTGCTTCACGGTCACGACCTTCAGGTCGGCCAGCTGCAGCTCGTGGTTGTCGGCGGTCTGCAGCAGCATGCCCGAACCCACGCGCTTCGTCTCGATGGCGTTGCGCACCTGGTTGTAATCCTCGGGCAGCGCGATCTTCATCAGGCGCACATTGGCCTTGGACTTGAAGACTTCCAGCGCCTCGGGCGTGAAGTCGGGCGCCATCAGCACTTCGGTGAACTGCTTGGCCACGGCCTGGGCCGCGGCCAGGTCCACCGTGCGGTTGAAGGCGATGATGCCGCCGAAGGCGCTGGTCGGGTCGGTCTGGAAGGCCTTGGCATAGGCATCATGCGCGTTGCCGGCCACGGCCACGCCGCAGGGGTTGGCGTGCTTCACGATCACGCAGGCCGGGGCCTCGAAGCTCTTGACGCATTCCCAGGCGGCATCGGCGTCGGCGATGTTGTTGTACGACAGCTCCTTGCCCTGCAGCTGCACGCCGGTGGCGAGCGAGCCGGCGGCGGGCGCCAGGTCGCGGTACCAGGCCGCCTGCTGGTGGCTGTTCTCGCCGTAGCGCAGGTCCTGCACCTTGATGAACTGGCTGTTGGCCTGGCCGGGGAAGGCGGCGCGCGTCGGCACGTATTCCTCCGCCAGCTTCTCTTCCTCGAAATTCACGCTCGACAGGTAGTCGCTGATCGCGCCGTCATATTGCGCGATGCGGTTGAATGCCGCCACCGACAGCTCGAAGCGCAGCTTGTGCGACAGCTTGCCTGCGGCTTGCAGCTCGGCCAGCACGGCTGCGTATTGCGAAGCGTCGGTGACCACGCCGACATCGGCCCAGTTCTTGGCCGCCGAGCGCACCATGGCCGGTCCGCCGATGTCGATGTTCTCGATCGCGTCGGCCAGCGTGCAGCCGGGCTTGGCGACGGTGGCTTCGAAGGGGTAGAGGTTCACGACCAGCAGGTCGATGGTGTCGATGCCATGTTCCTTGAGCGCCGCCATGTGCGCCGGCAGCTCGCGGCGCGCCAGCAGGCCGCCGTGCACCTTGGGGTGCAGGGTCTTGACGCGGCCGTCGAGCATCTCGGGGAACTGCGTCACTTCGGCGACTTCGGTGACGGGCAGGCCCTGGTCGGCCAGCAGCTTGGCGGTGCCGCCGGTCGAGAGCAGCTTGATGCCCATGGCGTGCAGCGCCTGGGCGAATTCAACGATGCCGGTCTTGTCGGAGACGGAAAGAAGTGCGTTCATGGTGGAAGATCTTCAAAAGGAAACGGGAAAGTCGCGTGCGTCCGGCGGCCGGCGCTCAGAGCAGCTGGTGCTCGACCAGCTTCTTGCGCAGCGTGTTGCGGTTCAGGCCCAGCCATTCGGCGGCCCGCGACTGGTTGTGGTCGGCCTGGCTCATGACCACTTCCAGCAGCGGCTTTTCGACGACGCGCAGCAGCATGTCGTACATGCCGTTGGGCGCTTCGCCGTCCAGGTCGCGGAAGTAGCTCTCCAGGCTGTCGCGCACGGTTTGTTCGATGTTCTGGTTGCTCATGCAGTGTGTCCTGCGGATTCCTCTAGGGGCTGGGCGTCGCCGGACGCGGCCGCCGCCGGCAGCCGGTCCATCCGCGTGGCCAGCCAATCCAGGTAGTCGGCCACGGCCTGCGACTGCGCGCCGCAGTCCTCGATGGTGTTGATGTGTTGGCGCAATGCCTCCCCCCCGGGCAGGCTGCGCAGGTACCAGGCGATGTGCTTGCGCGCGCTGCGCACGCCGGTGCCTTCGCCGTAGAGGCTGTAATGGTCCTGCAGATGCTCGAGCAGCAGCCGGCGCAGCTCGGCGACCAGCGGCGGCGCCATGTGCTCGCCGGTGGCCAGGAAATGCGCGATCTCGCGGAAGATCCATGGACGGCCCTGCGCCGCGCGCCCGACCATGACGGCGTCGGCGCCGGTACGGGCGAGCACGTCGCGTGCCTTCTCGGGCGTGGTGATGTCGCCGTTGGCGACCACCGGCACGCGCACCGCGGCCTTCACCGCGGCAATCGTGTCGTATTCGGCAAAGCCCTTGTAGCCCTGCTCGCGCGTGCGCCCGTGCACGGTGAGCATCTGGATGCCCACGCCCTCGAAGGCACGCGCCAGCACCTCGGCGTTCTTATGATCGTCGCTCCAGCCGGTGCGCATCTTCAGCGTGACCGGCACATTGGCCGGGGCACAGGCCTCGACCACCGCCTCGGCGATTTCCACTGCCAGCTTCTCGTTCTGCATCAGCGCCGAGCCGGCCCACTTGTTGCAGACCTTCTTGGCCGGGCAGCCCATGTTGATGTCGATGATCTGCGCGCCGCGCTCGACGTTGTAGCGCGCGGCGTCGGCCATCATCTGCGCGTCGGTGCCGGCGATCTGCACAGAAATGGGCCCGGGCTCGCCCTCGTGGTTGGCGCGGCGCGAGGTCTTGAGGCTGTTCCACAGGTCCCTGCGCGAGGTCACCATCTCGCTGACCGCATAGCCCGCGCCCAGCGCCCGGCACAGCTGGCGGAACGGCCGGTCCGTCACCCCGGCCATAGGGGCGACGAACAGGCGGTTGTCCAGTGGAATATGACCAATGCGCAGCGCAGCCATGGGAAGGATGGAATGGGGAAGGAGACGGGGAAAAGGAGGCAGGATTGTAGCTGCTCAATTTTTCAGCAGAGCGAAACCGGAGCAAAACCATCGGCAGCGCATCAACTACCCAGGCCCGCTGTTGGAACACCGGCACTGCGTCGCTGCAGTAGGCCAAGCGCCCATTCTCTGTAGGAGGGAACCCCGATTCAGCTGCATCCGCCAGCTTGAAAGGGGGCAAGCGGCCGACTTGCCCCATAATCTTTGGAGCTTACAAGTTACATTCAGAGAGGGTTGCTGTGGGTACAAGTTTTGACACTTTGGCGCTCTTGCTCCAGCGCGAGCAATCGGCGATCCAACAAGGCTGGGCGGCCGCCGCGGGCGGCGCCAATGCCTCCCCCAAGGCCCAGGCCGAAGCCAGCAGCGTCTTGAGCGCGCTGCTGCCCGCCATCCAATCCGATACCAGCTTCGTCGCCGGCTCCGGCGCGTGGCAGCCCGTCAAGGCGGCCCTGGAACAGCTGTCCGCCTCGCGCGCGGCCCAGGGCATCACGGCCGGCAACACCAGTGCCTTCGTGCTGGCCCTGAAGCAGCCGATCTTCGCCGCGCTGCAAAAGGAATTGCAGTCCGACACCCAGGCCATGGTCCAGGCCATCTCCGAGGTGACGGGGCTGGTCGATGCCATGGCCCAGTGGACCGTCGATGCCTACCAGCGCACGCGCGAACAGCTGATCGCGCGCCAGCAGGAGGAACTGCTCGAGCTGTCCACGCCCGTCATCAAGCTCTGGGACGGCATCCTGGCCGTGCCGATGATCGGCACGCTGGACTCCAACCGCACCCAGCTGGTGATGGAGACGCTGCTGCAGCGCATCGTCGAAACCGAAGCCGAGCTGGCGATCATCGACATCACCGGCGTGCCCACCGTCGACACGCTGGTGGCCCAGCATCTGCTCAAGACCGTCACGGCCATCCGCCTGATGGGTGCGGATTGCATCATCAGCGGCATCCGTCCGCAGATCGCGCAGACCATCGTCCATCTGGGCATCGACCTTCAGTCCGTGACCTCCAAAGCCACCTTGGCCGACGCGCTGGCCCTGGCAATGAAACGCAGGGGCTACACCTTCACCAAGACCGCAAGGCAGGTCTGAGGCCATGTACCGCATCCCTATTCTGCGCATGGGGCGCTCCTTGCTCGTGACCATCCAGGTCGACATGGAGGACCAGACCGCCATGGCCCTGCAGGATGACCTGGCAGAGCAGATCGCCAATACCGGCGCCAATGGCGTGCTCATCGACATCTCGGCGCTGGAAATCGTCGATTCGTTCGTGGGCCGCATGCTGGCCGCCATCTCCGGCATCGGGCGCATTCTCGATGCCACCACGGTCGTGGTCGGCATGCAGCCGGCCGTGGCCATCACCCTGGTGGAGCTGGGCATGTCGCTCGACGGCGTCAAGACCGCCCTCAATGTCAGCCGCGGCATGGCGCTCCTGGAAGCGTCTGTCGAGGGAGATCCTTTTGACGAATGACACTCAGGGCGTGGAGCCGCTGCGCGTGGAGGCCGACATCATCCTCTGCCGCCAGGTGGTGAGAAAACTGGTGACCCAGCTGAAGTTCTCGATCGTGGACCAGACCAAGATGATCACCGCGGCCAGCGAGCTGGCGCGCAACACCGTGGTCTATGGCGGCGGCGGCGAGATGGAGTGGGAAATCGTCACCGACATGCTCAAGCAGGGCCTGCGCCTGCGCTTCAGGGACCAGGGCCCGGGCATTCCGGACATGGGCCTGGCGCTCAAGGACGGCTGGACCTCGGGCAAGGGCATGGGGCTGGGCCTGTCCGGCAGCAAGCGGCTGGTCCATGAGTTCGACATCGAATCGGCCGTGGGTGTGGGCACCTGCGTCAGTGTGACCCGGTGGAAGTGATACAAGGTTCCAGCCACGCCTGTTTTGCAATAGACGATCCCAGCGGTGTAGGCGAGGCGCGCCGCCACGTCGCGGCCCTGTGCCGCGATCTGGGTTTCGACGAGGTGCGCTGCGGCCAGGCCGCGATCATCATCAACGAGCTGGGCGGCAACCTGTGCAAGCATGCGGGCCGGGGCCAGCTGTGGATTGCCGCGCGCGCGGGCGAGGCACCCGAGCTCGAGATCCTGTCGGTCGACAGCGGCCCGGGCATCAGCGACCTGCCGCGCGCCATGCGCGATGGTTTTTCCACCGCCGGCACACCGGGTAACGGCCTGGGCGCGGTGCAGCGGCTGGCGACGGATTTCGACATCCACTCGGAAGTCGGCAAAGGCACCGTCACCCTGGCCCGGTTGCGGCCTGGCGCACGCAGCGGCAGCGCCTTCCGCTGGGGGGTGGTGGCCCTGCCCGCCCCGGGGGAGACCGTGTGCGGCGACAGCTGGGGCCTGGCCTTCGAGGGCCCGCGCGCGGCGCTGGTGGTGGCCGATGGCCTGGGACATGGCATCCATGCGGCAGAGGCCTCGCTGGCCGCGGTCGATCTGTTTGCCAAGCAGCCCTTTGCCGGAATGAAGGAAGCGCTCGAGGAATCGCATGTCGTCCTGCGCATGACGCGCGGAGCAGCCGTCACGCGCGCGCAGCTCGATGTCGAAACCGAGGAATTGCGCATGTCGGGCGCGGGCAACGTCGCGATCCGCGTGGTGAGCGGGATTTTCAACCGTTCGATGCTGCCCCAGCATGGCACCGTGGGCGTGAACATGCGGCGCGCGGAAGAAACAAGAATGCAATGGCCGGCGCATGCGCTGGTCGTGTGCCACAGCGACGGCCTGCAGTCGCGCTGGCCGCCCGAAGCCATCTTCGGGCTCATCGGACACGACCCGGCGCTGGCCGCGGCCGTGCTGGTGCGGGATTTCGGCCGGGGGCGGGACGACGTGACCGTGCTGGTGGTGCGCCGAGGCGACTAGGAGGCTCAATGAATGACATGATGGAAATCGACCGCAATGCCGGCAGCGCCCAGGGCGCCGAACTGGCGCAGGCGCTGGCCGCCGCCGAGGCCCAGGTGGAGGCCCTGCAGTCCGAGCTGGAGGAAACCAACCGCGGCGTGCTCGCGCTCTACGCCGAGCTGGACTCGCAAGCCGAGCATCTGCGCCAGGCCACCGAGCTCAAGAGCCGCTTCCTAGCCTACATGAGCCATGAGTTCCGCACGCCGATCGGCGCCATCCAGAGCATTTCGCGCATCCTGCTGGACCGCATGGACGGCCCGCTGACCGACGAGCAGGAAAAGCAGGTGCGCTTCATCCAGAGCACCTCGGCCGAATTCGCCGACATGGTCAACGACCTGCTGGATCTGGCCAAGGTCGAGGCCGGGCGCATCGACGTCTCGCCGGACTGGTTCGAGATGGTCGACGTGTTTTCCGCGCTGCGCGGCATGTTCAAGCCGGTGAGCATCAATCCGGACGTGACGCTGATCTTCGAGGAGCCGGTCAACGTCCCCAAGCTGTTCTCGGACGACCGCAAGCTGGCGCAGATCCTGCGCAACTTCATCAGCAACGCGCTGAAGTTCACGCTGCGCGGCGAGGTCCGCGTCAGCGCTCGGCGCCATTCGGAGGACTTCGTGCAATTCGCGGTGTCCGACACCGGCATCGGCATTGCGCCAGAATTCCACCACGCCATCTTCCAGGACTACTCGCAGATCGACTCGCCGATCCAGAAGCGCCTGCGCGGCACCGGCCTCGGGCTGTCGCTGAGCAAGCGCCTGGCCGAACTGCTGGGCGGCACCGTGTCCGTCGAAAGCGAATCCCAGAAGGGCTCGACCTTCTACGTGACCATCCCCATCAGCGTGGCAACGTCCACCCCCGAGGCCACGCACCGTTCAAGCTAAGCAACATGCCACCCACATCCGCCAGGCTCAACGTCAGCATCGACCGGTCCCAGCACACCGTATTGGTCGTCGACGACAACCCGGTCACCTGTTACGCGACTTCTCGCTCGCTGCGCGCGGCGGGGTTCCGCACGATCGAAGCCGGCACGGGCCAGGGCGCGCTCGACCTGTCGCTGGGCGACATCTCCGCGGTCGTGCTTGACGTGCACCTGCCGGACATCGGCGGTTTCGAGGTCTGCCGGATGATGCGCGAGCGCGAGGCCACCAGCGCCCTGCCCATCGTGCATCTGTCGGCGGCGTTCATTGCCGATGCCGACAAGATCGCCGGCCTCGATGCCGGGGCCGACGCCTACCTCACCCACCCCGCCGAGCCGGCCATGCTCGTGGCCACCATCCAGGCCCTGGTGCGGGCCCGGCTGGCCGAGGACCGCGTGCGCCAGAGCGAAGCCAAGTTCCGCTCCATCTACGAGCAGGCGCAAAGCGGCATCGCGCTGATCGACGATGGCGGCCGCTTCGTGGACGCCAACCCGGCCATGCTGGAGATGATGGGGCGCAGCGCCGAGGAGGTGTTGGGCCGCCCGGTCGCGGACTTCTCCGCGCCGGGGCACGAGCAGCACATCCAGGCGCTCAGCGCGGCGCAGAACGTGCAGTCCATGTGGCGCGAGGAAGTGGTGTTCCTGGACGCCAGCGGCCAGTTGCTGCACCTCGAGTGGAGCATGGCGCCCAGCGTCAACGGCGAGCTGCGCGTGGCCGCGGTGTCGAATGTCTCGAACCGCATCCAGCTCGAAGAGGAGCGCAGGCAGCTGCTCGAGCGCGAACAGGCGGCGCGCGCTGCCGCCGAGCGCTACAGCCGTTCCAAGGACGACTTCGTGGCGGTGCTGTCCCATGAACTGCGCAACCCGCTGAGCGCGATCATGATGAACGTGCACCAGCTGCTGCGCAAGGCGCCGCCCGCCGAATTCGCGCGCAGCCTCGACGCCATCAAGCGCAACGCCAGCACCCAGGCGCGCATCATCAGCGACATCCTGGATGTCTCGCGCATCAACTCCGGCAAGCTCGCGCTCGAGCGCGAATGGATCGAGCCGGACGCGCTGATCTCCTCGTCGCTCGATTCGCTCAAGGCGATGATGGAAGCCAAGCAGCTGCGGCTGCGCCTGGAGACGCAGACCCGCGGCGTCAAGGCCTTCCTCGATCCGGCCCGGTTCCAGCAGATCTTCTGGAACATATTGAACAACGCCATCAAGTTCTCCAGCGAAGGCGGGCTGCTCGAGGTCAGCCTGTCGGCCACGGACAACCAGCTGCTGCTGTCGGTGCGCGACCATGGCAAGGGCATCGAGGCCGCCTTCATGGACCGCATCTTCGAGAAGTTCACGCAGGCCGCCACGCCCGGAAGCCGCACCTCCGGCGGCCTGGGCCTGGGCCTGTCGATCGTCAAGCACCTGGTCGACCTGCACTCGGGAGACATCTCGGTGTCGAGCCCGGGCCTGGGCCTGGGGACCACGGTCAGCGTCACGCTGCCCCTGGGCCTGGCCGCCGAGGGACAGGCCGCCAGCCCGGATGCCGACATGGCCGCCGTGATGGACGGCGCGCAGGAACTGCAGGGCCTGCGCATCCTGGTCGTGGAAGACGATACCGAAGCCGCCAACCTGCTGGCACTGATCCTGCAGGAGCGTGGCGCCACGGTGTCGATGGCGGGCGATTACGACACCGCCGTGGCGCTTCTGGACCGGCACGGCGCCGACGTGCTGGTCAGCGACATCGGACTGCCCGGCAAGGACGGCTATGAGCTCATACGCGACGTGCGCGCATCGAAGAGCGGCCATGCCGGGCTTCCCGCCATCGCATTGACAGCTTTCGGGCGCGCCACGGACAAGCAGCTGGCCATGGACGCGGGCTTCGACTTCCATCTCGCCAAGCCGCTGCAGCCGCAGAAGCTGCTCGATGCCATCCGCTCGCTGATGGCCCGGCCGGCGCGCCAGGACGAAGCCCGGGCCTGAGGGCCGCGCCCTAGCTGGCGCGCGCGCTCAGCACGTCCTCGATGCCCAGCAGGGCCGCCTCCAGCTCCTCGGGTTCGGCGCTCTTGAGCAGCGCCCGCACATTCGGGCCGATCGCTTCCAGGCCATGCCTGAACTCATAGCCCGAGAGCAGCAGCACATGCCGGCTCGGGTCGTCTGCCACCCACTGCCTGGCAAGGTCCACGCCCGAGATGCCGGGCAGGCTGATGTCGGTGACCAGCACATCGAAGCGGGCGCGGTCGTCCCGGGCCAGCGCGGCTTCCGCATTCGGCAGCGCGACGATCTCGCGATGTCCGGCCTCAATGCACATTGCCACACCCTCCCGGATATCGGCATCGTCTTCTACGTATAAATAGGAAATCATTCTCTTGCGTGCCAATGGCGAGGACCTTGCTGCGAAAAGGCGCAGAGCGGGTGCCGGAGTTGTGACTGACAGGACTTTGTACCCTAATTCCCCGCTTCCTGCAGGGGTCGCGCAGCATCCCGAGCAATGGGGTCAGCGTGGCGCGAACGCCCACCAGGTATCGGCCACCTGGCGCAGGCCCTGCGCCGCCATGAGCCTGCGCAGCCAGGCGCGGTTGTAGAGCACGTCGGGCGACAGGCTGTCGCGCGGCGGCTGCGCCAGCGCCGCCGTGCTCACGCGCTGCAGCGGGCCGGAGGCTGCCTGCGGCGCGGCGCTGCCCATGTCCAGCAGCTCGCCGTCGGCCAGCGGGCCGCGCACGGTATCGGCGGCGCGCTCGCCATCGACCACGAGCACCGCTACCGCGATCACCTGCGCGCCGGCCGCTTTCCCCGCGGGCAACTGCGGGCAGCCCAGCACGCGCAGGCCCATGCCCTCGCGCGCCAGCGCCGCATGCACCGCCTGCAGGCGCGCGCGCTGGCTGGCCATGCGCCGGCACTCGGGCTGGGCCAGCACGGCCAGCGCACCCTGGCTTTGCATGTCTTGTCCCGCCGCCTCCTGTCCGGCCGTTCCCTGCGGCGGCACCACGGCACAGCTGGCCAGGCCCAGGGCCAGTACCCCCAGGCCGAGCTGCACCCAATCCCTACCCGGGGTCTGAAATCGTGGCATGGCGGACTACCTTTTTTGTTGTGTCGAGCGTTTACCATAACCTTCGTCCCAACAAAGACAAGCCGGTCCACACCTACACTTGCCGTCACATGGAAATCTGGATGCATCAGTTGCTGGGATGGTTGTCGCTGCCGCAATTCGGGCTGAGCACGGTTTTCCTGGTGGCCCTGGTTTCGGCCACGCTGCTGCCGCTGGGCTCCGAGCCCGCCGTGGCCGGGCTGCTGCAGCTCAACCCCGATCTTTTCTGGCAGGCGATCCTCGTGGCCACCGCCGGCAACACGCTGGGCGGCGCCATCAGCTGGTGGATGGGGCTGGGCGCGCACAAGGCCTGGGAGAAGGCCAAGGAGGCGCACCTGATCGAGGGCAGCCCCCCGGGCAAGGAGCCGCGCCAGCCCTCGCGCCACGAACGCAAGGCGCGCATCTGGCTGCGCCGCTTCGGCGCCAAGGCCTGCCTGCTGAGCTGGCTGCCCCTAGTCGGCGACCCGCTGTGCGCGGTGGCCGGCTGGCTGCGGCTGCCGTTCTGGCCCTGCCTGTTCTATATGGCGATCGGGAAGTTCTTCCGGTATCTCATCATGACCAGCGCGCTGGTCTGGATGTGGCCGGCGGGGAGTCTTTAGGGAGTTTCCTGAAAAACCACCCACCGAAGGGCAGGAGTTCAACACTGTAGGGCAGGCCGTCTCCCTGGGTCCTCGATCTGCCTCAATCCGCCTTCAGCCCAATGCTCCTCACCAATTCCCCGAACCTCTGCGCCTCCGCCCCATGGTGGTCGATGAACTGCTTGCGCGTCATCACCGCCGGCGTCGCGCCCAGGCTGGCGACGATGTCGCGCACGTTCTTCTGCTCCATGGCCCTGGCGACGCCTTCGCGCACCTTGTCGACCACCACCTCCGGCACGCCCGTGGGCGCGTAGATGCCGAACAGCGTGTCGGCGTCGAAGCCCGGCAGGCCGCTTTCGGCCAGCGTCGGCACGTTCGGGTACTGGGGCGAGCGCTGCGGGCTGCCCACGGCCAGCAGGCGCAGCTTGCCGGCCTCGACATGCTTGAGGCCCGGGCCCGGATCGAACCAGTACTGCAACTGGCCGCTGACCACGTCGTTGAGCGCGGGCGCCGCGCCGCGGTACGGCGCATGCACCGCCTCGACCTTGGCCATGCGCTTGAACATCTCGCCCGCCAGGTGCGGCGAGCTGCCCTGCCCCGGCGAGCCATAGCTCACCTTGCCCGGATTGGCCTTCAGGTACTGGATGAACTCGGCCACGTTCTTCGCCGGCACGTCGGGATGGGTCTCCAGGTAGACGTGCACGCGCGCCACAGCGGTGATCGGCGTGAGATCGCGCGCCGGGTCGTAGGGCAGCTTGGCGTAGATCATCGGGTTGATCGTGATCGCCCCGCCCGAGCTCAGCAGCAGCGTGTATCCGTCCTTGGCCGCACGCACCGTCTCGGCAATGCCGATGTTGCCGCCGGCGCCGGGCTTGTTCTCGATCACCACCGGCTGGCCCAGCGTCTTCGAGAGCTCGGGCAGCAGGGCGCGCGCCAGCACGTCGGCTGCGCCGCCGGGCGCGAAATTGACGACCAGGCGCACCGGCTTTTCCGGCCAGTTCTGCGCCACGGCCGGCAGCGCCAGCGCCGCCAGGGCCAGCGCCGGCAACGCCTTCAGGGCATGGCGGCGCGCGGCTTGGGTAGGTGATGTCATGATGCTTGTCTCCTTGTGAATTTATGGTTGTGCGGCGCCGGTGTCAGGCGACTTCGACCTCGACAAGTATCGGCCGCGGCGAGGCAATGGCCGCCTCGAGCGCGTCACGCAGCTGCAGCGCGTCTTCCACATGCACGCCGTCGCAGCCCTGGGCTTTCGCCAGGCCGACGAAATCGATGTCGGGCAGCTCCGTGCCCTCGACCTTCTCGCCATCGCGGTAGCCGAACACCTTGGCGAATTCCTGCAGCGCCGCGTAGCGCCGGTTCTTCAGGATCACGAAGGTGATCGGCAGCCGCAGCTGCGCCGCGCTCCACAGCGCCTGGATCGCATACATGCTCGAGCCGTCGCCGATCACCGCGATGATCTTCTTCTCCGGCTCGGCCAGCGCCACGCCCACGGCCGCCGGCATGCTGTGGCCCAGGCCGCCGCTGCACATGGTGTAGAAGGTGCCCGAGTGGAGGATCGGCAGGTGCGCCTGGATCGTCGGGCGCGAACTGGGCGCTTCCTCGACGACGATGCTGTGCGGATCGCGCAGCTCGGCCAGCGTCTGCATCGCCCAGGCCACCGACATGCGGCGCCCCGCCTCGGGCGGCTGCGCGCGCGGCGCAGGCACGCGGCGCGCGGGTGCGGGGCGCGCCGCTGGTGCGGGCCGCGCCAGCAGCTCCTGCACGCCCAGGCGGATGTTGCCGATGGCCGCAGTGCCCACCGGCGACCAGGCGGCAATGGCCGGGTCCTCGATCAGCTGGTACAGAGCCGCGCCCTCGGGAATGTGCGGGCCCTGGCCCTCGACATGGTAGGTGAAGGTGGCGGCGCCCAGCGCCAGCACCACGTCGTGCCCGCCCAGCAGCTGCACGATGCGCTCGCGCATGGCGGGCAGGAAGCCGGCAAACAGCGGATGGTCCTCGGGGAAGCTGCAGCGCCCGGACATCGGCGCGACATAGACCCGCGCCTGGTGGCGCTCGGCCAGCGCCACGACCGCATCCCAGGCCGCACCGCGGTCCACGGCCGCACCCACGACCAGCGCCGGCGTGCGCGCGCCATCGAGCGCCGTGCCGATCGCATCGAGCACGCGCGGATCGGGCCGGCTTTCGAAGCCGACATCGCGCACCTGGATGGGCTCGGCCGGGTGGTCCCAGTCATCGGCGGGAATGGACACCAGCACCGGGCCGCGCGGCTCCTGCATGGCGATGTAGTAGGCGCGCGCCAGCGCCTGCGGCACATCCTCGGCGCGCGCCGGCTCGCAGCTCCACTTGACATAGGGCTTGGGCAGCTCGGCCGCCTGGTTCGAGTGCAGGAAGGGGTCGAACTGCAGGATCGAGCGCGCCTGCTGGCCGGCGGTGATCACCATCGGCGTGCGGTTCTTGAAGGCCGTGAAGATATTGGCCATCGCATGGCCCACGCCCGCGGCCGAATGCAGGTTCACGAAGCTGGCGCGGCGCGTGGCCTGGGCGTAGCCATCGGCCATGCCCACGACCACTGCCTCCTGCAGGCCCAGCACATAGGAGAAGTCTTCGGGATAGTCGCGAAACAGCGGCAGCTCGGTCGAGCCGGGGTTGCCGAAGATGCGCGTCATGCCGAGCTGGCGCAGCAGGTCGATCACCGCATGGCGCACGGTGTGGGGGGAATTCAGGTTCTGTGGCATCGGGGTTCCTTGGCGTACAGCGCATCGTGCCCGCGGCGATAATTTCCAGCAATTGAATAAACCATCTAAGAGATATTCATTCCATGGATATGAACCAGCTGGATCTGAACCTGCTGCGCGTGTTCGATGCCGTCTACCGCCACCGCAGCGTGAGCCGCGCGGCCGAGGAGCTGGGCCTGTCGCAGCCCGCAGCCAGCCAGGCAGTGACGCGCCTGCGCCTGCTGCTGGGCAATGCGCTGTTCGAGCGCGTACATGGCGGCGTGCGCCCCACCCCGCGCGCCGAGCGCCTGGCGGCCGTGGTGCGCGAGGCGCTGGCGGCGCTGGAGGTCGGCCTGGGCGAGGCGCGGGCTTTCGATCCACGGGCATCGCAGCAGGTGTTCCGCCTGCACCTGAGCGACATCGGCGAAGCGCGCTTCCTGCCGGCCCTGATGGCGGCGCTGCGTGAACGCGCGCCGGGCGTGCGCATCGAGACGCTGCCGCTGCCCATGGCGGAGATCGCCGAGGCGCTGGACCGCGGCACGCTGGATGCGGCCATCGGCTTCCTGCCCGGCGTGCCGAGCACCGAGCACAGCGTGCTGCTGCACGACCACTATTGCGTGCTGCTGCGCAGCCAGCACCCGCTGCTGGCTGCCACGAAAGGCCGGCGCCTGGGGCTGAAATCGCTGCGCCAGCTGGAATTCGTTGCCGTGCGCTCGCATTCCGAAACCCTGCGCATCCTGCAGTCGCTCGATCTCACCGGCCGCATCCGGCTGTCCGCGGCGCATTTCCTGGCCGTGCCCTCGATCGTCAGCGAAACCGATCTTGCCGTGCTCATGCCGCACGAGATTGCCGCGGTCTTCGTGCGCCGCGGCGGCTACGCGCTGCTCGAGGCCGAGCTGCCCGGCCACCGCTTCGCGGTCTCGCTGCACTGGAGCCGGCGCTTTGCGCAGGAGCCGGGGCGGCTGTGGCTGCGGGAGTGCATCGGGGAGCTGTTTGGGCAGCAGACGGGCTCTGGGGACCAATCCAGCACTGACCGAAGGACAAAACGGAGCCGCTAAAAGGCCTGCCTAGGGCAGCGCGGGAACGCGGGAATCACCTGCTGTTATCGCCTGTGACCACGCTGAGGGCGGGCGCGATCCACACGAACCAGTGGATCGTTCTGGTCCAAGCAGTGCTGTACCTTTGCTACCAACGCAGGTAGGTCCAGCTTCACGACACCCCACAGCAACCCATGATCCACATCTCCATAGCCATGGCTGATCTTCGAGCGCAAGCCGTACCATCCACTTACATCCAGCGACTGGCGCCGCACATATTCGGGATCTGTCGCCTGGATATTGTGCAGCGCCTGACCAATGATCTCCAGCCGGCGCACCACACTGTCGCGCACCTGGGTGAGCTGGATTGAAGATGCATCTTCACTGGCATAGGTGTCCCGGGTGTATGGCCGCAGATAGGCTTGCAGCAATGCGGCCGAATCCAGGACATCTTGCAGATAGCTTTCGATGCGTTTCGAAGGCGGGGGTTTCATAGCGCAACAGCCTGCCTCAACACCTCATCGCGCCATTGCCGCGGCAACCCCGCCAGGGTATTGACCTCGAAAGTCAGGCCCAGCTCGCGCTGCAGTTGCTGCTCCATGTGCACGATATCAAGCATCGTCGCGCCAGGCAGGGCATCGACCAGCAGATCCACATCGCTGGAGCGGGTCTGCTGCCCTTTGGCCACCGATCCATACAGGCGTGGATTGTGGCCCTTGTGCAGGGCCACGATGCGCCGGATGGAATCCTTGTGGCGCATGATTTCAGCGTAGGTATTCACAGCGCATCTCCTGATTGCTAGCGCGTACATGCACTGCGTCATTGTTGCATCATGAGCCACAACACACCTGATCTCCATGCCTCTTCAGATGCCTTTGGCTGCCACTCCGCCAGACCTTCGCAGATGGGTTGTAAACAAGCGAAACAGCGCAAATATCACTGCCAGCACCAGAACCATGCCTTGCAATACAGGAATGTCACGCTGGAAGATCGCTGCATGCAGCAGATGGCCCGCGCCAGGCCAGCCAAACACGGTTTCCATCAGGATCGCGCCGCCGACCAGATGAGGCAGCTGCAACGCCAGCGCCACCAGTAGCGAGGGCCCGGCGTTTTTCAGCACCTGCCAGGCAAAGCGCTGCGAGACGCCGAGGCCATGGTGCACGATTCCCATAGCCGCACCGCGCACCGCGCGCATCGCGCTGCCCGCCGGGATGACGCCCAGCGCGATGGCCGGCAGCAACAGGGCACCGTCCACCGCGGGCAACCATCCCATGCTGGCGCTGAAGGCTGCAACCAGCGCCAGAGTCACCCAGCAGTGCGGCAATGAGACCCCGATCATGGCAAATGCCGAGTCCAGCCGGTCGGGCCAGCGGCTGCGCTGCAGCGCGGGCTGGACGCCCAGCAGCGTGCCGCCTGCCGTGCCGATCAGCGCCGCCGTCAGCGCCAGCAGCAGGGTGTTCCCCAGCGCGTGTGCCAGTGCGGCGGCCAGGCCGCTAGCAGTGTCGTTCATCAGAAGCCGGCAGAGCAGGCCGACGGCCAGCGCGGTGGCCAGGACATGGAGTGCCGAGAGAAGCAGGGAAGGGTGGCTGAAGCGCATGCCTGGTTCAAGCAATTGGCGGGCCAGCCTGGAAATACGGCGCTGGACTGCCGCCTTCCCGAAGCTTCACGAGGAAGCGGCGCCGGCTGACGGCGCCGCGGCCCGAATGTGCGCAAGATCGACCTCGATCCATATCCAGAAAAGGGCGCGCACCACGATGGCCACGCTGATCTATGTCGACGAGCAGACCGAAGGCTGGCGCCGCGTGCGCCGCGGCAAGGGCTTTTCCTATGTGGCGCAGGACGGCAGCCCGGTGCGCGACCCCGGGCACCTGGAGCGCATCCGCAAGCTGGCCATTCCGCCGGCCTATACCGATGTCTGGATCTGCCCCGATGCCAACGGCCACCTGCAGGCCACGGGGCGCGATGCGCGCGGGCGCAAGCAGTACCGCTACCACGCGCTGTGGCAGGAGCACCGCACGCAGGCCAAGTTCGAGCGCATGCGCGAGTTCGGCCACCACCTGCCGGCGATCCGCCGCGCCGTCGAGCGCGATCTGGCGCAGCGCCGCCCGGGGCTGGAGCTGGTCGCCGCCACCGCCGTGCGGCTGCTGGACGCCACCGGCATACGCATCGGCAACGACGAATATTCGGAGCAGAACGGCTCCTACGGCCTCACCACGCTGAAGAACCGCCACGCCAAGGCCACGACCAGCGGCCTGACGCTGCATTTCAAGGGCAAGAGCGGCGTCATGCAGAAGGTGTCGGTTGCCGACCGGCGCGTGGCGCGCATCGTGCGGCGCTGCCAGGAGCTGCCGGGCCAGCGGCTGTTCCAGTTCCTCGACGAGAACGACGAACTGCAGCATCTGCGCTCCGATCACGTCAACGACTACCTGCGCTCGCTGTGCGACGAGGATTTCACGGCCAAGGACTTCCGCACCTGGCATGCCAGCGTCACGGCGATGGAGCTGGCGCTGCAGGCGCGCGAGGCCAATGCCGAGGCCGGCATCCTGGACGAGCCGGCGATTGCCGATATCGTCAAGCAGGTTGCGCAGCGCCTGGGCAACACCAGCGCGGTGTGCCGCAAGTTCTATATCCACCCCGAGGTGCTGAGCTATTGCGCACGCGAGGCCGAGGCTGGAGCGGGCACCCCGCGCAAGTCCGGCCTGAGCGCCCCGGAGTGCGCGCTGCTGCAGCTGCTCGACAGCTGCCAGCCGGCCATGAAGGAGCCCGTCAGGATCCTGGCCCCCGCATGAGACACGAAGCCGGCGCCATGGCTTTTCGTCCTATGGCGCCTGCCGCGCAGACGCGCTAGGCTGCAATCACCAAAGAAACCTGAGGAGCTATGCAATGGATCCAGCCGATCACCGCGCCTATGGCGTGTTCAAGCCCGTGGGCCACATGGTGGTGTCGTTTCCCGATGCCGACAGCGCCGGCAAGGGCAGGCAAGCCCTGGAGGCGCTGGGCTTCGAGCGCGCCGACATCCACCCCTACACCGCCGAACAGATGGTGGCGCAGTGCGATGCCGACATCGCGCGCGCCAGTCCCGTGGCTTCCATCGGCCAGGAGCTGAACCTGGTCAAGGCCTACCGCGAGCTGGCCGAGCGCGGTTTCCACTGGCTGGTCGTGCACGTGGAGGACGACGACCGCGCGCGCCGCGCCGCCGATGCGCTGCAGGACGCAGGCGCGGAGCGTGCGCAGCACTACGGCCGCTTCATCATCGAGGAGATGATCGAGCGGCCCTCCGATGTGCGCCAGGTCAAGGAGTCGCCCGATACCGGGCTGGATCCGCAGACCCCCTCGGGGCAGGAAAAGGAACGGGCGCATATGCGCCCGTCCGATAACTCCGATCGCGACCTGAAGCGTTGAAGCCTTGGCTTCAGACTCCAAGGGGCCTTGAAGAAGGCCCCTTTTGGTGCCCCCGCAGGGGCTCCAGGATCGCTTTGTCTTCAGGCCTTGTCGGCCGCGCGAGCCGCGTCGCGCAGGTTGCGGATCTCGTTGTGGTTGCGCTTGGCGCCTTCGTATTGCTGCTGCACCACGGCGCGCACATCGGCCGGCAGGTCCTTTTCCAGGGCCTCGCGATAGCGCTCCAGCGCTGCATCCTCGCCGCGCTCGGCTTCCTCGAGCATGTTCAGGTCGCTGTAGCCGGCCAGCGTGCCCTTCACGGCCACCCAGCCGCGGTGCGCGGCGCCGGCAATCGTGCCGCCGTCGGGCGAGGACTTGCCGCCCAGCTGGGCCACCAGGCCGCGCAGCTGCTCGGCTGCCTGGCGGCAGTCCTGGGCGCGCGCCAGGAAGGTCCTCTTCAGGCTGTCGGTGCGGGCATGTTCGGCGCTGCTCTGGAAGCCGAACTCGCCATCCTTGCAGTTTTCAATCAGGTCGTTGAGGGTATCGATGACTTGCTTGTTTTCCATGGTGATGCTTCCTGTTGGATGGTTGAGACTGCCCGCCTCCGGACGGGCCTGGAAATTGGCCTTGGCCATGCCCGCTGCCCTTTCGGCGACGGATTGATACCCATTTGACGGCAGCCCGCCGCCCGGCGGAGTCGGTCGAACGCCCTTGTCCGACGCGTCCTGCGCCTACAAGGCATGCAGCGCCAGAGCTCAGAACTGGAACTTCAGTTTCATTTTCAGCTGCCATCGCTTCACGGCGAAAGGCTGCGCCGTGGTGCAGTGATGGGAGCCGCCGGTGCGCTTGTCGTAGGCAGCGAAGCCACGCAGTGCGAGCGTGGTGCCGGCGCCAGGATTCCATTGCAGCGCCACGCCGGGGCGGGGGGACGCCGCATGGCTCCAGACAGGCGGGCGTTCCGCCGGGCGCCCGCCCGCATGCTGCCAGCCAGCGGAGAGCGTCCATCCCGGCTGCAGCTCCCAGCCAACCCAGGCCATGGCGGCGCGCGCGTGGATCCGATCGTGCAGCATGCCCCCTGCGCGCGGCAGCGCGAGCGTTGCGCCGGCCTGCAGCGCAGGGGCAAGGCGCAGGGCCAGCGTGGCTTCCACATGTTCATCGGCCTGCAGGTCCATCGACCAGCGATCGCCTGGCAGCATGGGCCCCGGTTCGGCTGGCAATGGCAGAGCGCGCGCAGGCAGGGCCGCAAAGACCCATACTGCGAGCCAGTGCAGACAGGCCGTGCGCCAGGACCACGGAAAGGCTGAAAACAACCGCTTCATAAACCAAAACAAGTGTCAACTTATTTTTCATAGCCAAAAACTATTATGTATCTGGCTTTGTGGTTCACGCAAGTTCCCGGCCGGTAGCTCCATGCCCGCGCGCCCCTGCCCCGACCATCCGAATTCCATGACGACCTTCCCCTCAGCAAACCCTGCGCGCCCCGGCTCCAGAAACCGCTTCCCCGATCTCTACCGCGCGGTCTGGCGCTGGCATTTCTATGCCGGCCTGCTGGTGCTTCCCTTCCTGATCTGGCTGGCCGTCACGGGCGGCCTCTATGTCTTCAAGAACCAGATCGACGGCTTTTTCCACCAGCAGCTGATGTCGGTGGCTGCGGCGGACACGCCCGTGCGCGCCCCGACCGAGCTTGCCGCCGCCGCGCTGGCCGCGCATCCGGGCGCGCTGCTCAAGTACACGCCGCCCGCGGGCCCGGCGCGCAGCGCCGAGGCGCTGGTGTCCACCATTGCCGGCGAGCGGCTGGTAGTGTTCGTCGATCCGTACCGCGCCCGGGTGCTGGGCACGCTGCCCGATGGCGGAAGCGTGGCCTGGACCATCCGCAAGCTGCACAGCCTCAAATACTTCAGCCCGATCGCACGTGGGGCGATAGAGATCGCGGCCGGCTGGGCGATCCTGCTGGTGCTGACCGGCATCTACCTGTGGTGGCCGCGCGGGCGCTCGGGCGGCGTGGTCAGCGTGCGCGGCACGCCGGCCAAGCGCGTGTTCTGGCGCGACCTGCATGCGGTCACGGGCCTGGGCGTCGGCGGCATGGTGCTGTTCCTGGCGCTCACGGGCATGCCCTGGTCGGTGCTGTGGGGCCAGCAGATCAACCAGTGGGCCAATGGCAACAATTTCGGCTATCCGGCCGGCGTGCGCGTGCAGGTGCCGATGTCGCAAGTGCGGCTGGCCGAGGGCGAGAGCACCACCTGGTCGCTGCAGCAGGCGCAGCTGCCGCAGTCGGGCCATGAAGGGCATCAAGGCCACGAAGACCACGACGGCCATTCGGGCCATGACGGGCACGAGGGCCATACCGCCCACGCCGGCCATGCGGTGCCCGATGTCCCGCCCCTGCCCTCGGCGCTGGATCTCGATCAGGCCGTTGCCGCCTTCGACCGCCTGGGCCTGGCGCCCGGCTATGCGGTGCAGATGCCGCGCGGCCCCAAAGGCGTCTATTCGGGCTCGGTATATCCCGCGGATCTGGCGCGGCAGCGCGTGGTGCATCTGGACCAGTACAGCGGCAAGCCGCTGCTGGACATGTCCTATGCCGACTACGGACCGATGGGCAGGACGCTGGAGTGGGGCATCAATGTGCACCTGGGCATGGAATGGGGGGTGTTCAACCAGGCGCTGCTGGTCGTGACCTGCCTGGGCATTGTGCTGCTGTGCGCCAGCGCCGCCGTGATGTGGTGGAAGCGCCGCCCCGCGGGCGGCCTGGGCGTGCCGCCGCAGCCCGCGAACCGCCGCCTGCAGGCGGGCGTGCTGGCGCTGCTGCTGGTGGGCGGCGCGATCTTTCCGCTGGTGGGTGCATCCATGTTGATCATGGCGCTGCTGGACTGGCTGGCATTCGGGCGGCGCGCGCAGCAAACCCCGGCCTGACACCCAGCGCAATTCCTCGACCGGCAGGCTGGACATTGCCTGCAGGCTTTGCGCCGCTTGCCGGCCGGGCGCATCATTCCACCGGAATGCAAGCACCTTCGTATCAGCAGAAGTCCTTTTGCCAGCTTCGGCCGGTGGCAGTGGTCTGCAAGATCATTGCCACCCTGGCCTGCCTGGCTTTCCTGGTGCTGGTCGACCTGCATTACCCGGTACCTTCCTACCTGTACCTCTGGGTGTTGGTGGCGGGCATCTGCTGCTGGGCCGCGGCCAGGGCCCAGACCCCCGATTTCCTGTTCGTCATGGCCACGCTGGTGCTGACGATCTGCTCGGCATGCCTCGCGCAGCTGGCGGTGGCCATGGGCGAGCCGACGTACTGGCTGCTGCCGATCGGCATGGTGCTGAGCCTGCCCAGCGCCACCATCCACATGCGCCCGCTGCATTACCTGGTGTGCAGCAGCCTGATCTGGGGCACGGCCTATCTGCTGATCCAGCCCACGTTCGTGCGCCCGCTGGATTTCACGCTGACCATGATGACCATGGGCGCCACGCTGCTGACCGGGCTGGCGGTCTGCATCGCCTACCAGCGGGTGCGCAAGACGGTGTTCGAACTGCAGCAGCAGCTCCATGCGCTGGCCTACCAGGACCCGCTCACCGGGCTGCCCAACCGCCGCGCCTTCCTGCAAGGCCTGGAAGCAGCCGGCGCGCCGCGCTTTTTCCTGATGATCGATATCGACGACTTCAAGAACATCAACGACACCCTGGGCCACGCTGCTGGCGACCAGATGCTGATCGACGTCGGCAAGGTGCTGCAGGCCACCGTTCCCGGGCATTCCCTGGCGCGCCTGGGCGGCGAGGAGTTCGCGGTGGCGGCGCACGCGGCGGACCTGGCGCATGCCGAGCAGCTGGCGCAGCGCCTGGTCGCGGCGGTGCATGCCATCAGAATGCACGGGCTGGTGCCGTCCATCAGCCTGGGCCTGGCCGAGCGCGGCGCGGGCGAAGCCGCCGCCAGCTGGATGCAGCGCGCCGATGCCGCGCTGTACGAGGCCAAAAGACGGGGCAAGAACCGCTACGCGGTGGACCGCGCCGATACCCCTGCCGCCACGGGCTCGGCGCCGTCTTGATGCGCTATGCCGGCCAAAGCCACAGCAGCGCGGCGCAGGGCGCGCACACGCCGCAGATCCCGGCCCAGGCGCGCGTGGCGGAGCGCGCGGCAAACACCCATAGCGCCGCGACGGTGTAGAGCGCGAAGCTGGCGAAGCTGGCCCACAGCACCGCATCGGCGCGCGGCATCAGCGCCGCGCGCACCATCAGCAGCGTGAAAGCCGACGCGCACAGCGCCGCCACCGCGTAGCCGCCCAGGCCCGCCGCCAGCACGCGGCTGGCCACGCTCCAGCGCCCGGCCGCGCCTGACCCTTGGTGCGTTCGGCTCATGCGCGCGCCTCCATGGCAGCGCCGCGGCGCGGCTGCGCCACCGGCTTGGCGCGCCAGCCGCGCTGCGTGCGCCAGGCCGTCCAGGCCAGCGCCAGCCCGAGGCCCAGCGCCACCAGCTCCACCGACATGCGCTGCCAGTCCGCTGCCCCGGCGTAGCCCAGCAGATGCTGGCCCGTGGACGCCGCGTTCAGCGCTGGCAGCGCCAGGCACAGCGCGGCCGCGGTGCCCAGCTGCTCCACCCAGGCGCGCCGCGGCGGGCGCAGCGCGGCATGCACCAGGGTGGCCAGCCAGATCCACAGGAAGGCGCGGATCTCCCACTGCGGGCGTTGCGCCAGCTCCACGGGCAGCAGCCGGTTGGCGTGGAAGAACGCAATGCAGGCCACGCAGATTCCCGCCACCGAGGCCACGCCCAGCGCGTCGATGCAGCGGTAGACGCCCGCCGTGGCACGGCCGAATTCCTTCCCGCTCTTTTGCCGCCGCTTGACGCTGAACAGCACCGTGCCGGTGGCCACCATCACGGTGCCCACCAGCCCGCTGAAGAAATACAGCCAGCGCATGCTCCAGCCACCGAAGCGCGCGAAATGCAGCGACTCCATCACGCCATGCACCTGCTCGGTGGCAAAGGCGGCGCCAGGATCGTGGCGCTGCAGCTGCAGCACTGCGCCGCTCACGCCGTCGAAGGCCACGCTGCCCGCGGGGTTGAGCAGGGTGCGCGAGGGGTGCTCGTTCTCGTCCACGCGCCCGAGCACGCGCACGGTGGCATGCAGGTCGCCGGGCTGCTCCACCACCAGCGCGCGCGCCGGCTGGCCCAGCAGTTGCCGGGCCTGCGCCAGCAGCGGCGCCAGGGGCACCAGCGCCGCCGCCTCGCCGGCGCGCGAACGGTCGGGCGGCTCGGCCGCGTGCTGCAGCAGCTCGCCCTGGAAGCGCGCGTGGGCCTGGGGCTCGCTGCCGTAGACCGTGCGCATCGGCCAGGGCATGTAGGAGGTGTAGAAGATGAACAGCCCGGTGTAGACGATCATCAGCAAGAAGGGCAGCGTGGTCACGGCCGTGGCGTTGTGCGCGTCGAGCCAGGAGCGCTGGCCCTTGCCCGGGCGGAAGGTGAAGAAGTCCTGGAAGATGCGCCGGTGCACGACCACGCCCGAGACCAGGCCCACCAGCATGCACATCGACACCCATCCCACCAGCCAGTAGCCCGGCATGCCCGCATGCAGCAGGTAGTGGAAGGACATGAAATGGCGCCCGCCCTCGGTGGCGCGCCCCCAGGGCTGGGGCAGCAGCGCGCCCGTCACCGGGTGCAGCGCGGCGTGCTCCTGCGTGCGCCCCTGGCGCCAGATCAGCAGCATGGCGTCGCCCGGATGCGCCGGGAACTCGATGCGCCACAGCCGCGCGCCGGGCGCCTGCTGCGCCAGGTGGCGCACCGCCTGCTCCAGCGGCACGGCCATGCCGGAATCGGCCGCCGCCGCCTCCTGCAGCGCCGGCCGCGCCTGCATCCAGCGCGTGATCGGCTCGCGGAACACGCTCAGCGTCCCCGTGAGCATGATCGCGCACAGCAGCCAGCCGCAGGTCAGGCCGCACCAGGTATGCAGCCAGGCCATGGACTGGCGAAAGCCGTTCTTCATCGCAGCCCGATCAGAACGCGCCGCGCAGCGTCAGCATCACGTTGCGCGGGTCGCCGTAGTAGTTGCCGTTGACCAGCGTCGTGCTCGAGCTGTAGTAGCGCTTGTCGAACAGGTTGTTCACATTCAGCGCCGCCGTCCAGTTGCGGTCGATCCGGTATTTGAGCAGCGCGCTCCACACCGCGCGCCCGCCGTTGAGGGCGCGCGCGGCGCCGACCTGCTGGTAGCTGGCGCTCTGCGCGTTGACACCGCCGCCGAGCGTGAAGGCATTGAGCTCGCCGGGCAGCTGGTAGGTGCTCCACAGGCGCAGCAGATGCTTGGGCGTCTGGGTCTGGAAGGCCAGGCCTTCGTTGTCCACGTCCTTGACGTACTTGCTGCGCACGAAGGTATAGCCCGCAAACAGGTTCCAGCCGCGCGCCACTTCCCCGCTGATTTCGGCGTCCAGGCCCTGGCTGCGCACCTTGCCGGAGTCGGTGTAGCAGTAGAAGTCGTCGCGGCAGGTGGGGCTGCTGCCGTAGTCCACCTGCGCGCGGTGCTTCTGCTCGATGCGGAACAGCGCCAGGGAGGTGTTGAGCCGCCCCTGCATCAGCTCGCCCTTGAGGCCGGCCTCGTAGTTGGCGCCGACCATGGGCCGCAGCAGCGCGCCGGAAGCGTCCAGCTCGTTCTGCGGCTTGAAGATGTCGGCATAGCTCACATAGGCCGACCATTGCGGATCCAGCGCATAGATCAGGCCGGCATAGGGGTTGATCTTGGCGTTGTTGCGGGCACGCGTGGTGCCCGTCGAGGGGGCCGCACCCGTCGTGACGGTGTCCCAGTCCGTGCGGAACCAGCTCACGCGCGCGCCCACGACGAGCTTGAGCGGATCGCTCAGCTGCAGGCGCAGCGCGTTGTAGAAGCCCAGCTGCCGCGCATTGCCTTTGCGGTCTTCGCGCGTGGCGGAGTAGATCTCCGAGTCCAGGGGTTCGCGCAGCGCCGGGTCGTAGCTGCCGATGTTGAAGATGTTGTAGTTGGTCCTGAAACCATAGGTGGTGTCGTTGGTCGTGCGCGTGTAGTTCATGCCGCTGACCAGCTCATGGCGGCGGCCGTAGGCATCGAAGCGGCCCGTCAGGTGGGCGTCGATGCCGCTGGTCTCCAGGTCGGCCAGGGAGCGCGCGACGATATTCGCGCTCTGCCCCAGCGCCGGGTTCACCGCGCGGTTGACGCCGGCGTACTTCATGTCGTGGTCTTCGGTCAGGTACAGGCCCGACACCAGCAGCTTCCAGTCGTCGTCGAACTGGTGGCTGACATCGAAATGCAGGCCGCGGTGGCTGCTTTCCTGGCGGTTCCAGGTGGCGCCGAAATAGGTCGAGCGCGGCAGACCCAGATCGCCCCCCGTGGTGCTGCGCGGCAGGCCGTTGAGAAAGGGGCGGCCGTGGATTTCCTCGGCGCTCGCGGCCACGTTGATGCGCGTGGCCGGCGACAGGTCGTACTCCAGCGTGCCGTAGACCGCGGTATTGCGCCGGTTCACGTAGTCGATGAAGGAATGCTGGTCCTCATGGTCGATCAGCGCGCGGCCGCGCAGCGTGCCTTCCTCGTTGAGCACGCGCGAGATGTCCAGCTGCGCGCCATAGCGGTCCCACGATCCGGCGCGCAGCTCCGCCGTCATGGCATTGCCGTCGAGCGGACGCTTGCGCACCAGGTTCACCGCGCCGCCGGGGCTGCCCTCGCCCTGCAGCAGCCCGGCTGCGCCGCGCAGCACCTCGGCGCGGTCGATGCTGGCCATGTTCGAGGAGAAGTTGCTGGCCCGCCCGTAGATGCCGCGGTTGAGCGGCACGCCGTCGTACTGCACCGTCGTCAGGTCGAAGCCGCGCGAGTAGATGTACTTGCCTCCCTGCGGGCTTTGCGCCAGCGTGATGCCGGTGGTGCTGGCCAGCACGTCGTAGACCGACTTGAGATTCTGGTCGTCCATCAGCTGGCGCGTGACCACGCTCACGGATTGCGGGATGTCCTTGATCGCCTGCGTGCCGCGGCCCAGGGTGACGGCCGGCGTGGTGTAGGAGCCCGTGTGCTCGGTCACGGCGCTGCGCGCGGCCAGCGCCGACACCGTGACGGGAGCCAGCGTGGCGCTGCCCTGGGGCACGCGGCGCACGAGCACCGCGCTGCCGTCGATCTCGGCATACAGCCCGCTGCCGGCCAGCAGGCGGTTCAAGGCTTCGGAAGCCGTAAGCTGCCCCTGCACGGCGGGGGCGCTCTTGCCCTCCACCAGCGCCGGCTGCACCATCAGCTCGAGCCGGGCCTGGCGCGCCAGCGCATCGAGCGCCTGCGCCAGCGGCTGCGCGGCAATGCGGAACTCGATCGAGGCCGGCGCGGCGCCGGATTGGGCCTGGGCCGGCACCGCCGCCAGCAGGGCAACGGCCACCGCCAGCGGGGCGGGATGGAAACGGAAACGGGACATGCGGGAACTCTCCGAAGCTGGAATGAATAGGAATGCTTCTCAGGTAGACGCATGGCATCGCAAAACCCCAACCGGGTTTGCAAATTTTTTTACAAAATGCATGGAGGATGCAGTTGCTTGCCCTTGAAGAGCACGCGGTCGTCAAAGCGGCTGGGCACGGCCGGGCTCCGGCATCGGTAGACTGCAGCCCCGGGTCCTGGCACCCCGCGACTCCTCCCCACCCTCCCCTTTTGCCCATCGCACCGGACATTGCGTGCCCGGTCGGCTCCCGTATTGCCCATGGATAGTCCCCTCATCTCCTCCACCCCCACCGCGTCCGGCGGCAGCTCCGACCGTTCCTTCATCAAGGCCCTCTTGGCGCTGGGCGTCGGCGGCTTCAGCATCGGCACCGGCGAATTCGTCATCATGGGCCTGCTGCCCGATGCGGCCCACGATCTGGGCGTGTCGATCCCCTCGGCCGGCCATCTGATCAGCGGCTATGCCCTGGGCGTGGTGATCGGCGCGCCGGTGCTGGCCGTGCTGGGTGCGCGCCTTCCGCGCGGCGTGCTGCTGATGGCGCTGATGCTGCTGTACGCCATCGGCAATTTCGCCAGCGCCATCGCGCCGGAATATAGCGCCATGGTGCTGATGCGCTTTCTCAGCGGCCTGCCGCACGGCACCTACTTCGGTGTCGCGGCGCTGGTGGCCGCGCAGCTCGCGCCGCCCGGGCGGCGCGCGCAGGCCGTGGGCTATGTCATGATGGGGCTCACCACGGCCACGCTGGTGGGCGTGCCGCTCGCGGCCGGGCTGGGCCAGTGGCTGGGCTGGCGCGCGGCCTTCGCGCTGGTCGGCGCCATCGCGCTGCTGGCCGTGCTGCTGGTGTGGCGCTGGATTCCCCGGCTGCCCGCGCCCGCAGGCGCCAGCCCGTGGAAGGAGCTGGGCGCGCTGCGCAGCAAGCAGGTCTGGCTCACGCTGGGCATTGCCGCCATCGGCTTCGGCGGCATGTTCGCGGTGTTCAGCTACGTCAAGCCGACGCTGATGAACCTGGCGGGACTGCCCGAAGCGGGCGTTCCGCTGGTGCTGGCCCTGTTCGGCGCCGGCATGGTCGCCGGCAACCTGGTCGGCTCGCGCCTGGCGGACAAGGCGCTGATGCCCACCATCGGCGGCCTGCTGCTGTGGTCGGGCGCGGTGCTGGCGCTGTTCTGCTTCACCGCGCACCATCTGTGGCTGGGCGCCTTCAACGTGCTGCTGGTGGGCACCGCGGTGGCCCTGGGCCCGGCGCTGCAGATCCGGCTGATGGATGTGGCCGGCGAGGCCCAGACCCTGGCCGCTGCGCTCAACCACTCGGCCTTCAACCTGGCCAACGCGCTGGGCGCGTGGCTGGGCGGCATCACCATCTCGATGGGCCTGGGCTGGGAGTCGACCGGGTGGGTCGGCATGCTGCTGGCGCTGGGAGGCTTGGTGATCTTCGGCTGGGCCTGCGCCGATATGAAGCGCCGGGGCCAGTAAACGAAAAACCCTGCAGATCGATGATCTGCAGGGCTCTGCGGGCCCCAGCGCATGGGGCGAGGGTCCGGAATCAGACGTTGAACAGGAAGTTCAGCACGTCGCCATCCTTGACCACATAGTCCTTGCCTTCGGCGCGCATCTTGCCAGCGTCCTTGGCGGCCTGTTCGCCCTTGTAGGCGATGTAGTCGTCGAAGGCAATGGTCTGCGCGCGGATGAAGCCGCGCTCGAAGTCGCCGTGGATCACGCCCGCGGCCTGGGGCGCGGTGGCGCCGACCGGCACGGTCCAGGCGCGCACTTCCTTCACGCCGGCGGTGAAGTAGGTCTGCAGGCCCAGCAGGCTGAAGCCGGCACGGATCAGGCGGTTCAGGCCGGGTTCGTCCTGGCCCATCTCGGCCAGGAACATGTCGCGGTCTTCGTCGCTCATCTCGGCCATCTCGGCTTCCATCTTGGCGCAGATGGCGACCACGGGCGCGCCCTGGGCGGCGGCGTATTCCTTCAGGCGGTCGAGCAGCGGGTTGTTCTCGAAGCCATCCTCGCTGACGTTGCCGACGAACATCGCCGGCTTGGCGGTGATCAGGCAGAACTGCTTGAGCAGCGGAGCGTCTTCCTTCGACACCGGCACCACGCGCGCGGGCTTGCCCTCGTTGAGCGCGGCCAGGATCGGCGTGAGCAGCGAGACCAGCTTCGCGGCTTCCTTGTCGTTGCCCGACTTGGCGGCCTTGCTGTGGCGGTTGAGCGCCTTCTCGACGGTGTTCATGTCGGCCAGGCACAGCTCGGTCTGGATGACCTCGATGTCGGAGATCGGATCGACGCGGCCGGCCACGTGGATCACGTTGTCGTCCTCGAAGCAGCGCACCACGTTGACGATGGCGTCGGTTTCGCGGATGTGGGCCAGGAACTGGTTGCCCAGGCCTTCACCCTTGCTCGCGCCCGCGACCAGGCCGGCGATGTCGACGAACTCGACGATGGCCGGGACGATGCGCTCGGGGCTGATGATCCCGGCGAGCTGCTGCAGGCGCGGATCGGGCACTTCGACCACGCCGGTGTTCGGCTCGATGGTGCAGAAGGGGTAGTTCTCGGCCGCAATGCCGGCCTTGGTCAGTGCATTGAAGAGAGTGGACTTGCCGACGTTGGGCAGGCCCACGATGCCGCATTTCAGGCTCATGGCAGGGCTTTCTGGAGATCGGGGGACAAACCCGGCATTTTAAACGGTCGGGGCATATCCCTGCCAGCCACGGCCGCCGGCAGGGCCGCGCCCGTCGCGTCAGAAGTTGTGCGACATGCCCACGCCGAACGCGGTGCGCGACGGCAGGTTCGCATCGCGCTTGTGGCCCAGGCTGGCATACAGGGTCGTGCGCTTGGACAGCGCGTAGTCCGCGCCCACCGAGACGAAGCGGTTGGTGTCCCGGTTCAGGCGCTGGTGGCCGTAGCCGGCCTTGAGCGTGGTCTGGCCCAGGCGGTAGGTGCCACCCAGCGTGGTCGCGCGCGACTTGTTGCTGCTGTCCGCGCTGCGGCTGCGGTCGTGCGCCAGCATGAGCGCGGCACTGCCGAAGCTGTACTTGCCGGCCAGGAAGGTGTCGCGATCGCCAAAGCTGTTGCGCTCGACGGCGGCCATCGCCGCCACGGCCTGGTGCTCGTATTCCAGCGCCGCGGAATACGGCCGCTCGGTGGCGCCCAGTGCGCGCTGGCGCTCGGGCGAGCTGCTCAGGCGCAGCGTGAAGCCGGCGACCTTCGGCGAATCGTAGAAGATGCCGTTGTTCAGGCGTCCGTACTCGGCCGTGCCGTTGTTGCCCAGGGGATCGCTGGGCGACAGGTAATGCCATTGGTACCAGGCGGGCGAGGCAATGCGGTTGAAGTTGCCCCAGGGATCGAATTTCCAGTCCTGCGCCCACATCGGCGTCAGGGCCCGGCCCATGCGCAGCGTGCCCCAGCTGCCCAGCAGCCCGACGGTGGATTCGTCATGCCAGAAGGGCTTGAAGCCCGCGCCTTCGCTCTCGCCGGTATCGAGCTCCAGGCGCGTGCTCAGGCGGAAAATGGCCTTGAGGCCGCCGCCCAGGTCTTCGCTTCCCGAAATCGCCACATTGCTGCGCTGGATGGTGCCCAGCTGGTTCACGCCGTCGAAACCGCGGTAGATGCCGGCATCGAGCAGGCCGTTGATGGACAACGAGGATTGCGCCCAGGCCGGCGCCGATGCCGCAAGGGTGCCCAAAACTGCACAGGCCAGGAGCCGGGGGGAATTGCAGCGCATGATCAAAGTCTCTCCTTTGGACGATTGCTTCCAGCAGCGCTTCTTTGCAAAAGCGGCAAGCTGGCGCAGCCCGGGGCGGGCCAGCGTCTGGAAGCAATGTTGGTAGAGGCAGGTGCCTCAGGCGATGGCGGGGGCTGCGCGTCTTGCACGCATTGCCGCCAGCAAGGGAACTGCACCGGCACACACAGGGCTGGACCAAGCCTGAAGGCATGGCAGCGGCGCACGCGGCAGCAGCGTCGAGAGGACCGGCCGCAGGGGTTGCGGCGGCCGGAGCAAGGGGCGCTGGCCGTCAGTCTGGACCGCGGGCCGCCGCCTTGCAGCAGGCATTCTAGCGACCGCCGCGCGGCGGCCCGAAGCAAAAACCCGCGGCTGCCGTTCGAGGCCCTGCCTTACAAGCGCAATGGCGCATCGCGGGAACGTTCCGCGGCGCAGGTGGTCTATAACCACCAGACAGGCGAATTCCCGCTGCTGCCGCGCGCATGGTGCGCCGCGGGCCGAGGGATTCGCTGCCTCCTACAATCCCCGCATGGCGCAAACCTTTGATATCTGTATCCGTGGGGCCGGCATCGTGGGCCACACCCTGGCCCTGCTGCTTGCCCGTGAACGCCTGCGCGTCGCGCTGGTGGCGACTCCCGTGGCAACCGCCGGGCACCATGACGTGCGGGCCTATGCCCTGAACGCGGCCTCGCGCCAGCTGCTCGAATCGCTGCGCAGCTGGCCCGACGCGCAGCACGCCACCGCGGTGCGGCACATGGAAGTGCATGGCGATCTCGACGGCAGCGTGCATTTCGATGCCCAGGCCCAGGAGGTCGATGCGCTGGCCTGGATCGTCGATGTGCCGGCGCTCGAGACGCGGCTGCGCGAGGCCGTGCGCTACCAGCCGCAGGTCGAGGTGGTCGACGCGCCCGTCGACGCGCCGCTCGTCGCCATCTGCGAGGGCCGCGCCAGCCGCACCCGCGCCGAGTTCGGCGTGGAGTTCGCCGTCACCCCCTACGCCCAGCATGCGATTGCCACGCGCCTGGCCTGCGAGCTGCCGCATGGCGAGACCGCGCGCCAGTGGCTGGCGCCCGAAGGCATCCTGGCGCTGCTGCCGCTGGACGGCCCGCTGGGCCAGAACGTGGCCGTGGTGTGGTCCATCGCGCAGGAAAACGTATCCACCTGGATGAATGCCGACCCCGAAGCCTTCACCCAGCGGCTGCAAGACATCAGCCAGGGCAACCTGGGCCGGCTGACGCTGGCCAGCGAGCGCGTCGAATGGCCGCTGCAGCAGGCCATGGCCGAGCGCTGGAGCGGGTCCCTGGGCAATGCCGGCAGCTGGGTGCTGGTCGGCGATGCGGCGCACAACGTGCACCCGCTGGCCGGCCAGGGCCTGAACCTGGGCCTGGCCGATGCGCAGGCCCTGGCGCGCGTGCTGCAGCAGCGCGACGGCTGGCGCAGCACCGGCGACCTGCGGCTGCTGCGCCGCTACGAGCGCGAGCGCAAGGCGGCGCTGGCGCCCATGGGCCTGGCGCTGGACGGCCTGCAGCAGCTTTTCACGCGCCGCGAGGCGCCGCTGCAGGCGCTGCGCAACTGGGGCATGAAGGGCTTCGAGCACAGCGGCCCGATCAAGGCCTGGATGGCGCGCCAGGCCATGGGCATCGGGACCTGAAGGCATCCGCCCCCAACGACTACGGAACACCTGCCATGAAACTGATTCTTCCCCTGCTGGCCTCCGCACTCCTGTGCGTCGGCATGACGGCCCAGGCCCAGGACGCCGCCCTGCGCAAGACGCTGAGCGAGCGCATTCCCCAGCTCGACAAGATCGAGGAGGTGCGGCCCACGCCGATGGCCGGGCTGTACGAGGTGCGCATCGGCACCGACCTGTTCTATACCGACGCCAAGGGCAACTACCTGATCCAGGGCGAGCTGATCGACACCAAGGCGCGGCGCAACCTGACCGAGGACCGCATCAACCAGCTGACCTCGGTGGACTTCTCGGCGCTGCCGCTCAAGGACGCGTTCACCATCGTGAAGGGCAACGGCGCGCGCAAGATGGCCGTGTTCGAGGACCCGAACTGCGGCTACTGCAAACGCTTCGAGCGCGACCTGCAGAAGGTCGACAACGTCACCATCTACCTGTTCCTCTACCCGATCCTGAGCCCCGATTCGGCCGAGAAATCGCGCAACATCTGGTGCGCCAAGGACCGGGTGCAGGCCTGGCACGACTACATGCTGCGCGAGAAGGCCGCGCCAGCGGCGAGCTGCGACACCGCGGCGCTGCAGCGCAACCTGGCCTTCGGGCGCAAGTACAAGATCACCGGCACGCCGACGCTGATCTTCGCCAACAACACACGCGTGCCCGGCGCCATCAGCGCCGCGGAGGTGGAAAAGCATCTCTCGGCCCAGTGATCGCAGGGCGCGTATGCGCCCTTTTCCTTTTCCGGCCCCGGGCAGTGCACGCGTCCCGGGCCCTGCCTTGAACCTGAACCCATGTCCGCCATCCAGTCCGATTCCTCCTGCGCCAACGTGCATTACCACGTGACGGCGCATGATCTCCACGCCCGCCTGTTTGCCATCGAGCTGCGCGTCGAGGCGCCCGCCGCGCAGCAGCAGGTCTCGCTGCCGGTCTGGATTCCCGGCAGCTATCTGGTGCGCGAATTCGCCAGGAACCTGCAGGGCCTGCAGGCCAGCCAGGGCGGCGCCGAGCTCGCCGTGCGCCAGCTCGACAAGCAGCGCTGGCAGATCGACTGCGCGGCCGGCGCGCCGCTGACACTGCGCTATCAGGTCAGCGCCTACGACAACTCGGTGCGCACCGCCTGGCTCGATGCGCAGCGCGGCTTCTTCAATGGCACCAGCCTGTGCCTGCGCGTGCACGGCCAGGAAGATGCGCCGCACAGCCTGGAGCTCGCGTCCACGCCGGCCACGGCGGACTGGCGCATTGCCACCGGGCTCGAACCTGCGCGCACCGACGCCCAGGGCTTTGGCCTGTACCGCGCGCAGGACTATGACGAGCTGGTCGATTGCCCGGTCGAGATGGGCCGTTTCTGGAGCGGCTTATTCGAGGCCGGCGGCCTGCGCCACCAGTTCGTCGTGGCCGGGGCCGCGGAATCCTTCGACCACGAACGGCTGCTGGAGGACTCGCGCCGGATCTGCGAGGCCGCGATCGGCTTCTGGCACGCCCACGACGGCAGCCGCGCGCCGCATGGCCGCTACGTCTTCATGCTCAATGTGGTCAACGATGGCTACGGCGGCCTCGAGCACCGCAATTCCACGGCGCTGATCTGCAGCCGCCGCGACCTGCCGCGCCTGGGCGAGAGCAAGACCAGCGATGGCTACACGACGCTGCTGGGGCTGATCAGCCACGAATACTTCCACACCTGGAACGTCAAGCGCCTGCGCCCCGACGCGTTCGCGCGCTATGACTACGACCGCGAGAACTACACCGAGCTGCTGTGGTTCTTCGAGGGCTTCACCAGCTACTACGACGACCTGCTGCTGCTGCGCGCCGGGCTGATCGACGAGGCGCGCTATCTGAAACTGCTGGCCAAGACCGTCAACCAGGTGCTGCAGACCCCGGGCCGCCTGGTGCAGAGCGTCGCCCAGTCGAGCTTCGATGCCTGGGTCAAGTACTACCGCCAGGACGAGAACACGGCCAACGCCACCGTGAGCTACTACACCAAGGGCGCGCTGGTCGCGCTGAGCCTGGACCTGAGCCTGCGCCGCACCGGCGCCAGCACCCTCGACGCCGTGATGCGCGCGCTGTGGCAGCGCTGCAGCGGCGGCCCGATGTCCGAGGCCGATGTGCTGGCCGTGCTGCAGCAGCTGGCAGGCCGCAGCCATGCCGACGAGCTCTCGAAATGGGTGCACGGTACCGAAGAGCTGCCATTGGAAGAACTGCTGGCCGCGCATGGCGTGCGCCTGCAGCCCGAGCCGCCCCAGCCCGCGCAGCGCCTGGGCCTGCGCGTGCAGGAGAACCACAGCGTGCAGGTCAAGGCCGTGCTGCGCGGCGGCCTGGCCGAACGCGCGGGCTTCATGGCCGGCGACGAATGGCTGGGGATCGAGCTGGAGAGCGGCGCGGGGTGGCGCATTGCGAAGCTGGAGGATCTGGCGTTCTATGCGGGGCAGGCTACCCAGGTCACGGCGCTGGTGGCGCGGGATCAGCGGTTGCTGCGGTTGGCGCTGGAGCTCAAGGAGGCTGAGGGGGCGTTGGCTTCCAACGTGGGGTTGGCGGTTGTGGATGCGGGGGTGGCGAAGCGGTGGTTGAGGGATGAAGGCTGTTAACCGCTCGTCCTGAGCCTGCCTGGGCGGCCCCGTCGAAGGATGAACGTCCTGCGCTCCGGGCACGAGGGCGGGCCGTTCATGGTTCGACAGGCTCACCACGAATGGGGACAACCGTTCGTCCTGATCCTGAGCTTGTCGAAGGCTCGAAGGATGAAGGGTCCGCCCTCTGCCCCCCCCCCCCGACACTCCGCTTGGGTATAGTGCCAAAGCCCTCTACAACGACATCAGGAGATCCCCCTTGGCCTACGAAACCCTCGAAGTCCGCACCGAAGCCGAAAAGGTCGGCATCATCACCCTCAACCGCCCCAAGCAGCTCAATGCCCTGAACGACCAGCTCATGACCGAGCTGGGCGCGGCGCTGCAGGCCTTCGATGCGGACGAGAAGATCGGCTGCACCATCATCACCGGCAGCGAGAAGGCCTTTGCCGCGGGCGCCGACATCGGCGCGATGGCCAAATACAGCTTTGTCGATGCCTACAAGGGCGACTACATCACGCGCAACTGGGAAAGCATCCGCAGCATCCGCAAGCCGGTGATCGCGGCCGTGTCGGGCTTCGCGCTGGGCGGGGGCTGCGAGCTGGCGATGATGTGCGACTTCATCATTGCCGCCGACAACGCGAAGTTCGGCCAGCCCGAGATCAAGCTGGGCGTGATCCCCGGCGCGGGCGGCACGCAGCGCCTGCCGCGCGCCGTCGGCAAGTCCAAGGCCATGGACATGGCGCTCACCGGCCGCATGATGGATGCCACGGAAGCCGAGCGCGCCGGCCTGGTCAGCCGCGTCGTGCCGCTCGACAAGCTGATGGACGAAGCCCTGGGCGCGGCGCTGCAGATCAGCGGCTTCTCGCAGATCGCGGTGATGGCGGCCAAGGAATCGGTCAACCGCGCCTTCGAGGGCGGCCTCAGCGACGGCGTGATGTTCGAGCGCCGGCTGTTCCACGCGCTGTTCGCCACGCAGGACCAGAAGGAAGGCATGGATGCGTTCGTGAACAAGCGCCCCGCCACCTTCACGCATCAGTGAAGCAGAAGATTTGTTGCAAAAATATTCCTTGAACCGCTTGGGGCCGCGATTATTTGCATATAATTGCCGTCTTCGGTCGTGTAGCTCAGTCGGTTAGAGCGCAGCATTCATAATGCTGATGTCGCAGGTTCGAGTCCCGCCACGACCACCAGACAGGAAACCGCAGTGCTTGCAAAAGCACTGCGGTTTTTTCTTTGCAGCAGCGCAATCTTTCAGCGCCGTTACGGCTCGGCGTTACGGCTCGCGGGCAAAAATCCCCAACCTGGCTGCAAAGGCAATTTCTTCCTATATAATTTCGGGTTATCGGTCGTATAGCTCAGTCGGTTAGAGCGCAGCATTCATAATGCTGATGTCGCAGGTTCGAGTCCCGCTACGACCACCAGATTCAAGCCCCAAGCGCGCAAGCCCTTGGGGCTTTCGCATTTCTCGAGCCACTGCGACGGCGACAATGCCCCATGGATCAAAAGACCTGCCCTGTGTTGGACACCGCCTCTTCCCATCCTCCCCGGCCGCCGATGGAAGCGCCCGCTTCCCTGCAGCTTCGCACGCTCCCGAACGGCGTGCGGCTGCTGGCCCTGCCGATGCCGCATGTGCAAAGCGCCAGCGTCGGGGTGTTCCTGCGCGTGGGCTCGCGCGACGAGACACCCGCCTCCAACGGCATCAGCCATGTCCTGGAGCACATGGCGTTCAAGGGAACCACGACCCGATCCGTCCAGACGATCAACCTCGATGCGGAGCGGCTGGGGGCGGATGTCAATGCCTACACCGGCAAGGACAGCACGGGCTATTTCATGACCGGCCTGGGACAGCATGCCCGGCAGTTGCTGCGCATGACGGCCGATATCGTGCTCAACAGCACCTTCCCCGAGACCGAGCTGCAGCGCGAGCTGGAGGTGATTCGCCAGGAAGCCATCGAGTACGACGAGGATCCGGAAGACAGCGCCAACGAGCTGCTGGACCGAGCCATCTGGGGGAGCGACCCCATGGGCATGCCCGTGATCGGCACCATCAGGAACATCGAGGGCTTCAGCCGCGACGATCTGGTGGCCCATGTGCGGCAGCATTACGTGGCCGACAAGACCATCGTGGCCGCGGCTGGCAACTTCGACGTCGACGCCTGGATGGAGCTCGCCGGTGAACTCTTCACCGGGATGCCTGCGTCGGCCGCTACTTCCAGGGCGCAGCCACCCGTGCCCGCCGGGTACGCAGGCCAGGCCGTGGCCCGCCGATTCACGCAGGTGTCGCAGGTCTTCCTGAACATCGCCTACCCGCTGCCGCTTGCCGGAGCGGATGACGCACCGCCGCAGCGTTGGCGCCTGGCAGGGTCGATCGCCGCCAACCTGTTCGGTGGCGGAATGTCGTCGCCGCTGGTCGATACGGTGCGGGAGCGGCTCGGCCTGGCCTACACGGCCGATGCCACCATCGACAGTGGCGACGCCTGGCTCAACTTCGTGGTCCATGCGGTGACGACGCCCGACAAGGTCGATGCGCTGGTGAAGGCCACGGGCGAACTGCTGCGCGCCCAGGCGGCAGCCATCGACCCGATCCATCTGGAGCGCGCCAAGAACCAGCTGACCGTCTCGCGCGTGCGCTCGGCTGAACGGCCATTCGCGACGATGGAGAGGGCCGTGGAGGAAGTCTTTGCCCATGGAGCCGTGACGCCGTTGTCCGAGACCGTCGCGCTGATCGACAGCATCGGCGCGCAGGAAGTGCGGGAAGTGTTCGTGCGGATGCTCTCCCATCCACCGGCCCTGTCGATCACCGGCAAGGGCGCGAGCGGGAAGTCTGCGCGGCAGTTGGCAGCGGCGCTGTCGGCCAGCGTCCATCAGGGTCATTGAAACAGTTCGGCAATGGGCATTTCTTGCTCCCGGCGGCTGCCGCAAGGGCGTTGGCGGCCGGGCTGCTGGCCATCGCGCTGGCAACGCTGCTTGCAGCCCGGGGCGCTGCCAGCGCATGAGTTGATGCCGGACAGGAAAATGTATTTCTTTGTTACATGCCGCATCCGATCGCGCAGCTACCGGGTAGTGGACGGGTCGCTCACCAAAACGCAAGACAACCTCGTGCGTGACATCTCCTCCACTTCAAGGAAATGCAATGAATCGATCCACATTCTTTCGCCCGGTAGCGCTCATGTCGGCTGTGCTTGCCCTGTCTGCCTGTGGCGGCGGCGACGGTGACGGCGACCACCAGGAAACGCCGCAGCCGCCCGCGGTCACGCTGGGCAACGCGATCGCGGTCACGGCCTCGGGCCGCGTCATCAGCTTCGACCGCGCCGCGCCCGGCGCGCTGTCCAGCAACGTCGCGCTGTCCGGGCTGGCGGCGGGCGAGGCGCTGGTCGGCTTCGACGTGCGCCCGGCGGACGGCCAGATCTATGGCGTGAGCTCGAACAGCCGCATCTACACGCTCGATGCCAGGACCGGCGCGCTGAGCTTCAAGTCGGCGCTGAGCACGCCGCTCGCGGGCAGCCAGTTCGGCGTCGACTTCAACCCGGTCGCGGACCGGCTGCGCCTGGTCAGCAACACGGGCCAGAACCTGCGCGTCGATGTCACCACGGGCGTGGCGGTCGTCGATGGCGCGATCAACGGCGCCCCCGGCGCGGCCATCACCGCCTCGGCCTACACCAATTCCTTCGCGGGCGCGACGACGACGCAGCTCTACAACCTCGACGCGGCCGGTACCGTGTATCTGCAGGATCCGCCGAACAACGGCACGCTGGCCAACCCGGTGCCGCTGAACGTTGCGTTCACGGCCAGCAACGGCTTCGACATCGATGCGCGCAACAACCAGGCCTGGGCCGCGCTGTCGGTCAACGGCACTGCACAGCTCTATACGGTGGCACTCACCGGCACGGCCGGCGCGAAGCTGGTGGGCACGATCGGCACCGGCGAGGCGCTGGTGGGCCTCACGCTCACGCAGCCCCAGGCGCCACTGGTCTACGCGCTCGACGACACCGCCCAGCTGCGCAGCTTCTCGCCCTCGGCCCCCGCGACGCTGTCGGCGCCGGTGCGCATCAGCGGCCTGGCCGCCGGCGAGAACGTGCTCGGCATCGATTTCCGCCCCGCCAACGGGCGCCTGTATGCGCTGACGGGCAACGGCCGCCTGCTGACGGTGGATCCGGCGACGGGTGCCGCGACGGCCGTCGCGACGCTGGCCGCCGATGCCTCCGACACCACCGCGCCCTATGCCGGCCTGAACGGCAGCAGCTTCGTCGTCGACTTCAACCCGGCGGCCGACCGCCTGCGCGTGATCAGCAACCTCGGCCAGAGCCTGCGCATCAACGTCGACACCGGCGCGACCACGACCGACGGCGACATCAACCGCGCCACGCCCGCCGTGGTCGCCGCCGGCGCCTACACCAACAGCTTTGCCGGCACCACCGTCACCGACCTCTACGACATCGACAGCCGCGAGAACGTGTTGGCCAAGCAGACGCCGCCGAACAATGGCACGCTGGTGGACGTCGGCCCGCTGAACCTGGCCGTGAACGGCGCGGGCGCGATGGACATCGCCGGCGGCGCCAACGGCCTGGTGCTGGCGGCGCTGCGCACCGCGCCCGCGGGGCCGTTCAGCCTCTACACGGTATCGCTGACGACGGGTGCCGCGACGCTCTACGGCAATGCCAGCGGCGATGCCGCGCGCTCGCAGATCGGCGGCGCGGCGGGGCCGGTGGTGCGGGACATCGCCATCCGCTACTGAGCCCGAGGCCGTGGCAGCACCGCGCCCGCCCTGCCTGCCAGGCTGTCGCCTTGACAGGCTGCGGGGCGCTGCCACGGCGCGCCGGCCGGTGCCGCTCAGCCCATCGCAGCCATGACAGCGATACGAAATTACGTATCTATTTGCAACCCAATGGATCCAGCCCGGCATCTCGCGGGCAGTGGACGGTTCGCCACCCGCAGGAAGACAGGGTGCATGGCATCTTCCCCAATTCGCGCACATAACGATGAACCGGCTCGAGATCTTTCGCCCTGTGGCAGTCATGTCCACTGCCTCTGCCCAGGCTGGCCGCCCCGGCAGCGGAAATGACCCTGAACATGCGCCGGACCAGCCGATGGTCCATGTGCTCGATGATGCCCTGCAGCTCAGAAGCTTCCCGCTGTCGGCACCCGGCACGTTGTCTGCTCCGGTGAAGATCACGGGCCTGGCCATCGGCGAGGACATCCTGGGCATCGATTTTTACCCTGGCCAGACGCATCTCCATGCGCTGACCAGTGCCGGTCGCCTGCTGCTGGTGGATCCGGCCACCGGCGTCACGGCGGCGGCCGCAATCCTGAGCGCCGCGGCCACCGAAGCATCCGCGCCGCGCCTGAACGGCACGGACCTGGGCGTCGGCTTCAACCCGGCGGCCGACTGCCTGCGCGCCCTCGGCACGCTGAGCCACAGCCTGTGCATCGGCGTGGACATGGGCGACGGGACTCCCGGCACGGCGGCAGCCGTTGCCACCGACATCTACGACCTCTGCGACGGCAGCAGCATGGAAAACCTGCGGGCCATGCAGGCGCCGCCGAACCACGGCACGCCCTTGGATCCAATGGATACCGCCGGCGGCCTGGTGCTGGCCGCACTGCGCCCGGGGGCCACCGGGCCGTTCAGCCTCTACACGGTGTCGCTGGCAACGGGCGCCGCCACGCTCTATGGCAACGCCAGCGGGGATGCGGCGCGCTTGCAGATCGGCGGCGCGGCGGGTCCGGTGGTGCGGGACATCGCCATCCGCCACTGAGTGCAGGGCCCGGCGCGCCCGGGGCGTGGCAACTTCCGCATAACCAAGCATGAAAAGCTTCGTTGGGCAAAACCCCGCCCAAACCTAGCATGGCCAGGTCATCGCTGATCCACCGGAGCCGGTGGAGCACTGCGAATTCATCCCCTGCCGCCAGAGTCCTCATGCCCTCTTCCCAAGCTACCAAAGCCCTCCAGGCTGCCCTCGATCCGCGCGTGCGCGTGGCCGTCGATGTCGGCGGAACCTTTACCGATGTCGTGCTGCTGCACGGCGCCCGCAAGCACACCGTCAAGGTGCTGACCACGCCGCAGGCGCCCGAGCAGGCCGTGCTGTCGGGTGTCGGGGAAATCCTGCGTTTGGCCGGGCTGGACTGGCCGCAGGTCGATCTGCTGATTCTGGGCACGACGCTGGCCACCAATGCGCTGATCGAGCGCAAGGGCGCGAAGACCGCGCTGATCACCACCGAGGGCTTTCGCGACCTGGTCGAGATTGGCCTCGAAGACCGCTTCGCGCAGTACGACGTGTTCCTGGAAAAACCCGCGCCGCTGGTGCCACGCCACTGGCGCCATGGCGTGGCCGAACGCGTGAATGCCGCGGGCCAGGCACTGGCTGCGCTGGATGAGGCGCAGGTCGAGGCGCTGGCGCAGCAACTGCTTGCCGACGGCATCGAAAGCGTGGCCGTGTGCTTCTTGCACGGCTATGCCAACCCGGCGCACGAGCGCCGCGTGCGCGCGCTGCTGGCACAGCATGCGCCCGGCATCTGGGTCTCGCTGGCCTGCGATGTCTGCCCCGAGATCCGCGAATACGAGCGCCTGTCGACGGTCTCGGCCAATGCCTATGTGCAGCCACTGGTCGCCGGCTACCTGCGCCGGCTGCAGCAGGGGCTGAAGGAGCGCGGGTTGCAATCCGAGCCCTTCCTCATGACTTCGGGTGGCGCGCTCACCACGCTGCAAAGCGGCATCGACGAGCCGGTGCGGCTGGTCGAGTCCGGCCCCGCGGGCGGCGCGGTGCTGGCGCGCCAGGTGGCCGAGCAGATCGGCGCGGCGCGCGCGCTGTCCTTCGACATGGGCGGCACCACCGCCAAGATCTGCTTCATCGACGACTACCAGCCGCAGCTCAGCCGCAGCTTCGAGTTCGGCCGTGTGCACCGCCATCTCAAGGGATCGGGCCTGCCGATACGCATCCCGGTCATCGAGATGGTCGAGATCGGCGCCGGCGGCGGCTCGATCGCGCGCGTCAACCACCTGGGCGTGGTGCAGGTCGGCCCGGACAGCGCCGGCTCCAGCCCCGGCCCCGCGGCCTATGGCCTGGGCGGCGAGCTGCCCACCGTCACCGACGCGCATGCCGCGCTGGGCCATGTGGATCCGGCACGCTTTGCCGTCGGCAAGGTGCAGCTCGATCCGGCCCTGGCGCGCGCCGCGCTGGCCCGGGGCCTGGCGGCGCAGACCGGGCTGGAACCCGAACCCGCGGCCCAGGCGGTGGTCGACATCGTCACCGAGAACATGGCCAACGCGGCGCGCGTGCATGCCTCGGAGCTGGGCAAGGCAGCCGATGAAAGCACGCTGATTGCCTTTGGCGGCGCCGCCCCGCTGCATGCGGCGCTGCTGGCGCGCAAGCTGGGCATCGCGCGGCTGGTGGTGCCCGCCTCGGCCGGCGTCGGCTCGGCGCTGGGCTTCCTGTGGGCGCCCGTGGCCTACCAGACGGTGCGCAGCCTGCACCAGCGCCTGGACCGCATCGACCACGTCGCCGTCGAGCGCCTGCTGGCCGAGCTGACCGAGGCCGCAGATGCGGTGGTGCTGCGCGCCGCGCCCGGGGCGCCGCTGGTGCGCCAGCGCCAGGTGTTCATGCGCTATGCGGGCCAGGGCCATGAGATTGCCGTGGCCCTGCCCGAGGGCACCTTCGATGCCCCGGCCAGCGCCGCCCTGCACCGGCGCTTCGAGCAACGCTACGCCGAGCTCTACGGCCGCAGCCTGCCGCACATCGCGGCCGAGGCCGTGAGCTGGTCGGTGGCGGTGCAGGCCGGTGAACACGCGCCGCCCGCGCCCGATTTCATTCCAGCCGACCAGTCACCGGCGGTGCCGGCCCAGACGCGCCAGGTCTACGATGCCGAAAGCGGCGCCTGGCAGGCGGTGCCGGTCTACGAGCGCCACCGGCTGCAGCCGGGGCAATGGCTGGCGGGCCCGGCGCTGGTCGTGGAGGATGAAACCACCACCCATGTGATTGCCGGCTTCGAGCTGCGCCTGAGCCATCTGGGCGCGCTGATACTGGACGACACGCAGCAGTTGGCGCAGGACGCGCTGGCCGAAGCCGAACTGGTGGTGCCCGCATGAGCCGCCGTACCATCCACCAGCAGCTGATCTGGAGCCGCCTGCTGGCCATCGTCGAGGAGCAGGCCCAGGCGCTGATACGCACCGCGTTCGGCACCTCCACGCGCGAGGCCGGCGACCTGTCGGCCGGCGTGTTCCTGCCCGATGGCCGCATGGTCGCCCAGGCCGTCACCGGCACGCCCGGACATGTGAACTCGATGGCCGACTCGGTGCTGCATTTCCTGCGCGCCTACCCGGCCGACACCATGCGCGACGGCGATGTGTTCATCACCAACGATCCCTGGAAGGGTACGGGCCACCTCTATGACGTGGTCATGGTCACGCCGGTGTTCCACAAGGAGCGCATCGTCGCGCTGTTCGCGTCGACGGTGCATGTCGTGGACATCGGCGGGCTGGGCGCCGGGCCCGACGGCCTGGAGATCTACCACGAGGGGCTGTTCCTGCCGCTGCTGCACTTCGTGCGCGCCGGGGTGCTGGAAGAGTCCATTTTGGCCATCGTCCGTGCCAACGTGCGCGAGCCCGAGCAGGTCGAGGGCGACCTGCATGCGCTGGTGGCGTGCAACGCCGTGGGCGCGCGCCGGCTGCGGCAGCTGCTGCGCGAGTTCGCGCTGGACGACCTGCAGGAGCCGGGCAACTACATCGTCGAGCGCTCGGCGCGCGCGATGCGCGAGGCGCTGCGCGAATGGCCGCGCGGCACCTGGCACAACCACATGACCGTCGACGGCTACGACGTGCCGCTCGAGCTGCACGCGGCCGTGACCATCGACGACGAAGGCGTGCGCGTCGACTTCGCCGGCACCTCGGGCACCGTGCCGCGCGGCATCAACGTGCCCAAGGCCTATACCGATGCCTACACCTCCTTTGGCATCCGCTGCCTGATCGGCGCCGAGGTGCCGAACAATTCGGGCTCGCTGGCCGCCATCCAGGTGAGCGCACCCGAGGGCTCGATCGTCAACGCGCTGCCGCCCGCGGCCGTCACCGCGCGCTCGGCCGTCGGCCAGATGCTGCCGGACCTGGTGTTCGGCGCGCTGCGCCAGGCGCGGCCCGACCGCGTGCCGGCCGAGGGTGCGTCGTCGCTGTGGAACATCCACCTGGTCGGCGGCCGGCCCTTCCCGGGCGGACCCAACGAGGCGCTGGCCCGGGCGCGGCGCTTTGCCATCACCAGCTTCACCACCGGCGGCACGGGCGCCCGGCCGGGCCAGGACGGGTTGTCCGCCACGGCCTATCCCAGCGGCGTGCGCAATGTCTCGCTGGAAATTCTCGAGACCCAGGCGCCGCTGCTGTTCCGGCGCAAGGAGTACCGCGCCGACTCGGGCGGCGCCGGCGCGCAGCGCGGCGGCCTGGGCCAGACGATTGCGGTGGAGAACGCCGACGGCGCGCCGATGGTGCTCGCCGCCAGCTGGGACCGCGTGCGCTTTGCGCCGCGCGGTGCGCTCGGCGGCGGCGATGGCGCCCGGGGCCAGGCGCGGCTGCAGCATGCAGGCACGGCGCTGCGCGGCAAGGGCCGGCAGCTGATTCCCGCGGGCGAGGTGCTGGTCGTCGAAACCCCTGGAGGCGCCGGCCTGGGCGACCCGCGCGAACGCGATCCCGCGCGGCTGGCGCGTGATCTGCTGGCCGGGCTGGTGACGCCGCAGGGCGCGGTTCTCTATCAGCCCGCCAGGGAGGCCGCATGAGCCAGTCTCGCATCATCCGCCAGCAACTGGCCTGGAACCGCCTGCTGTCGGTGGTGGAAGAACAGGCGCAGACGCTGATGCGCACCGCCTTCGGCACGCCCACGCGCGAGGCCGGCGACCTGTCGGCGGGCGTGTTCCTGCCCGACGGCCGCATGGTCGCGCAGGCCGTGACCGGCACGCCCGGGCATGTGAATGCCATGGCCGAATCGGTCAAGCATTTCCTGCAGGCCTTTCCCCTGGACACGATGCGCGACGGCGATGTGTTCCTGACCAATGACCCGTGGAAGGGCACCGGCCATCTGTTCGACATGACGATGGTCACGCCGGTGTTCCGCGCGGGCCGCCCCGTGGCGCTGTTCGCGGCGACGGTGCATGTGGTCGATATCGGCGGCATCGGCTCGAGCCCCGACGGCCTCGAGATCTACCACGAGGGCCTGTTCCTGCCGATCCTGCGCTTCATTCGCGAAGGCACGGTGGAGCCGGCCGTGCTGGCCATCATCCACGCCAACGTGCGCGACCCGGCGCAGGTCGAAGGCGACCTGTTTGCGCTGGTCGCATGCAATGACGTCGGCAGCCGGCGGCTGAAGACGCTGATGCAGGAGTTCGCGCTCGAGGACCTCGAGGCGCTGGGCAGCTACATCATTGCGCAGTCGGCGCAGGCCATGCGCAATGCGCTGGCCGGCTGGCCCAAGGGCACCTGGCACAACACGCTGGTGGCCGATGGCTACGACGCGCCGATCACGCTGGCGGCCAGCGTCACCATCTCCGGGGACGGCATCGACGTCGATTTCAGCGGCACCTCGGGCACGGTGGCGCGCGGCATCAATGTGCCCAAGGCCTATACCGATGCCTACACCTCCTTCGGCATCCGCTGCCTGGTGGGCGCCGACGTGCCCAACAACGCCGGCTCGCTGGCGCCGATCCGCGTGCAAGCGCCCGCGGGCTGCATTCTCAACGCCCTGCACCCGGCGGCCGTGACCGCGCGCCATGTGGTGGGGCAGTTGCTGCCCGATGTGGTGTTCGGCGCGCTGCGCCAGGCGCGCCCGGACCTGGTGCCGGCCGAGGGGGCCTCCTCGCTGTGGAACCTGCAGCTGATGGGCGGCGAGGGCCTGCCCGGCGCAAGTGCCGAAGACAGCGCCGCGCTGCGGGCCGGGCCGCGCTTCAATGTGATCAGCTTCTCGACCGGCGGCACGGGTGCGCGCCCGGGCCAGGACGGGCTTTCGGTCACGGCCTACCCCAGCGGCGTGCGCAATGTCTCGCTGGAGATCCTCGAGACCCAAGCCCCGCTGGTGTTCGAGCGCAAGGAATTGCGCACCGACTCGGGCGGCGCCGGCGCGGCGCGCGGCGGGCTGGGCCAGGTGATCGAGGTGCGGCATGCCGACCCGCATGCCGCCATGCTGATTGCCGCGGCTTTCGACCGCGTGCACCACCCGGCGCGCGGCGCGCTGGGCGGCCTCGATGGCGCACCCGGACAGCTGCGGCTGGGGTCGGGCACGGTGCTGCAGCCCAAGGGCCGCCAGGTCGTGCCCGCGGGCGACCGGCTGATCGTCGGCACTCCGGGCGGCGGCGGCCTGGGCCCTGCGGCACAGCGCCCCGCCGAGCGCATTGCGCAGGACCTGCGCCATGGGCTGATCTCGGCCGAAGCGGCTGCGGCCTACGCCGCCACCTGAACTCCCGATCCCTTTCCTGCTTTCGCGTACAAACCATGAAACACCCATTCACTTCCCGTACCCGTTCCCTGCTGGCCGCGGCGGCGCTGCTGGCCATCGGCCTGGCCAGCCATGCGGCCCCGCCCGATCACTCCGGCTCGCTCACGCTGCTGCTGCCCACCGAGCCCACGGCGCTGGTCACCGTGAGCAATGTCGCCACGCCGATCCTGAGCGTCAGCGCCAAGGTCACCGAAGGCCTGCTGAAGTACGACCACGGCGTCAATCCCCAGCCCCAGCTTGCGACCCAATGGAGCATCAGCCCCGACGGCCTGACCTATAGCTTCACCCTGCGCGAGGGCGTCAAGTGGCATGACGGGCGCGAGTTCAGCTCGGCCGACGTCGCCTTCTCCATCGACCTGCTCAGGAAGATCCACCCGCGCGGGCGCAATACCTTTGCCAACGTCAGCGCCATTGAAACGCCCGACCGGCACACCGCGGTCATCCGCCTGTCCAAGCCCGCGCCCTATCTGATCCGCGCGCTGGTGGCCACCGAGACGCCGATCGTTCCCAGGCATCTCTATGACGGCACGCAGGCCCAGTCCAACCCGCACAACAATGCTCCCGTGGGCACCGGCCCCTTCAAGTTCAAGGAATGGGTGCGCGGCAGCCATATCGTCTATGAGCGCAACGCCGATTACTGGGACAAGCCCAAGCCCTATGTCGACCAGCTGATCGTGCGTTTCGTCGGCGACCCGGCCGCTGCCGCCGTGGCCTTCGAGACCGGCACCGCCGACCTGGGCTACCGCACGCCGGTGCCGCTGGCCGACCTCGAGCGGCTGAAGAAGCTGCCCACGCTGCGCTTCGAGACCAAGGGCAACAGCTATTCGCACAATGTCACGCGCCTGGAATTCAACCTCGACAACGAATATTTCAAGAACGCCAAGGTGCGCCAGGCGGTGGCGCATGCTCTGGACCGCAACGTGATCGTCAAGGTCGTGAACTACGGCTACGGCAAGGTCAGCCATTCGCCGATCGCGCCGGGCCTGACCGCCTACCACGACCCCGCGCCCTCGCCTTATGCCTACGACCTGAAGAAGGCCAACGCCCTGCTCGACGAGGCCGGCTATCCGCGCAAGGCCGGTGGCGTGCGCTTTGCGCTGCCGCTGGACTTCAACCCGATCAGCGCCGAAGGCACGCGCCTGCCCGACTACATCCGCACGGCGCTGGCGCGCATCGGCATCGCGGTGACGGTGCGTGCGCAGGACCCGAGCGCCTTCATCAAGCGCATCTACACCGACCGCGATTTCGCCTTCACCACCAACGGCGCCAGCAACCTGTTCGACCCGACGGTCGGCGTACAGCGCCTGTACTGGTCGAAGAACTTCATCAAGGGTGTGCCCTTCTCCAACGGCACGCACTACAGCAGCCCGGTGGTCGACAAGCTGCTGGAAGACGCTGCGGTGGAAAACGATGCGGCCAAACGCAAGAAGCTGTTCAAGGACTTCCAGGACACGGTGGCGCGCGACGTGCCCGACCTGAACCTCTACCAGCCGGAATTCATCACCATTGCCAACCAGCGCGTGCATGACCATTCGCTCACGGCCGATGGCGTGGAGTCGAACCTGGCCGACGTCTGGGTGGACGCGCGCAAGTAAGCGCCTGCCACCCGCGGGCCCGGCGCCGTGTGCACCGGGCCTGCACGCGCCGGCAGTGCCGATGCCGGCATGCAATGGAGCGTCATGAAAACGAAATATGGCAAAAGTAACATTTATGCACATCGTTTTCTGTGACCTCTTCCATGTCCGAGACCACCGAGTACCTGAGCGACTTCCGGCCGCGCTTTCGCCAGCCGAGCGCGGCCGACCTGTGCCTCGAGGTTCCCTGCATGACGCCGGAGGAAAACAACGAGAAGGTCCTGGAGGTCTTCAGCCAGCACCGTGATCTGGTGAGCCTTCCGGTGGTCGAAGACGGCAGGCCCATCGGCCTGATCAACCGCAACATCTTCCTGTCGCAGATGAGCAAGCAGTTCCGCCAGGAGCTGTACGGCAAGAAGAGCTGCATCGCCTTCATGGACAAGGAGCCGCTGATCGTCGACTCGGCGCTCGACATCGACGCGCTGACGGTGAAGACCGTCGAATTCGGCGAGAAGACCCTTTCCGATGGCTTCATCATCACGCGCGATGGCGCCTATGCCGGTGTCGGCAACGGGCTGCAGCTGATGCGTGCGGTGGCCGACATCCAGGCCTCGCGCAACCGCCAGATCATGCACAGCATCGAATACGCCAGCGTCATCCAGCGCTCCACGCTGCGCAGCTCGCTGGAGGCCATGGCCCGCGCCTGCCCCGATGCCCACCTGGTATGGGAGCCGCGCGACATCGTGGGTGGGGATTTCTACCAGTTCTGTACCGGCACCGACGGCTGGTTCGCCACCGTGGCCGACTGCACCGGGCATGGCGTGCCCGGCGCCTTCATGACGCTGATCGCCTCGACCAGCCTGAATCAGGCGATCGAGCAGCACGGCCCGCGCGACCCGGCCAGCCTGCTGGGCCATGTCAACCGCAGCATCAAGCAGATGCTGGGCCAGGTGGACGGCCAGGACGGCACGCCGGGCTCCGACGACGGCATGGATGCCGCCTGCTTCTGGTTCGAGCCCGCCACCGGCCGGCTGATCGTCGCCAGCGCGCGGCTCACGGTCTTCGTGCTGCGCCCGGATGCCGAGGGCGTGGAAATGCTCGACGGCCAGCGCAAGGGCGTGGGCTATGTGGACAGCGAATTCGACTACGCCTGGCAGAACCAGGAAGTGGCGCTTCCCGCGGGCAGCCTGGTGTTCGTCAGCACCGACGGCCTGATCGACCAGATCGGCGGGCCGCGCGGCATCGCGCTGGGCAAGCGCCGCATCCGCGAGCTCCTGCTCGAGCAAAGGCACGGCACCCCGGCGCAGATCAATGCCGCGCTGCTCGATGCGCTGCGGCTGTGGCAGGGCGAGCACCACCGCCGCGACGACCTGACCTTCTTTTGCTTCCGTACCTGACGCCGGCCCGACCTATGCCCTCCCCGATGATCGCCGACAAATACGGCTCCTTCTTCCATCTGGCGCGCGAGCACCAGGTGATCTTCTACTACGTGGGCTATTTCTCGCAGCACATCGTGGCGGCGATGGCCGATGCGGTGAAGCTGCAGCTCGAGGTGGCCGGAGTGGCCACGCCCACCCGGCGCAAGCTGTTCTCCTCCTTCATCGAGATGGCGCAGAACATCATCCATTACTCGGCGGATGCGCTCACGCCGGCAAGCCAGAACGACGGCGAGCTGCGCCATGGCTCGGTGTGCATCCGCCGCGAGGCGGACGGCAGCTTCCTGCTGCTGTGCGCCAACCCGATCGAGGCCGTGCTGGCCGAGGAACTGCGGGTGAAGCTCGAGGCGCTGCGCAAGATGACGATGGAGGAAATCAAGCAGGCCTACCGCCAGACGCTGCGCGAGGAGGCCCCCGAAGGCAGCAAGGGCGCCGGCATGGGATTTCTCACCGTCGCGCGCGACGCGCGCCAGCCGCTGGATTTCGATTTCGACACCGACGACGCATCCGGCGATGCGCCGGTCTTCTATCTGAAGGCAGCCATCTGAGCTGGGCCCGCCCGTCAACGAACCGATACCACTGATGGAAAACCTCTACATCGCCCCCACGCCCAGCTCTCCCGAGGTGGATTTCAAGTTCGACGCGCTGCGCCTGAGCCTGCGCGGTGAGTCGTACCCCGAGAACGCCGCCGCCTTCTATGGCGACATCATCGCGCGCCTCAAGGACTTCCTGGCGCAGCGGCAGGGCATCACGCTCGAGGTGCACATCGCGCTGGCCTATTTCAACAGCTCCAGCACGAAGATGCTGTTCAACCTCATCGAAGCGCTGAGCAACGCCGCGGAGGGCGGCAGCCAGGTCATGCTGCACTGGTACCACGACGAGGAAGACGACACGATCCTCGAGTTCGGCCAGGAGCTGAGCGAGGACTTCCCGGCCATCGACTTTTCCACCCACGCCGTCGAAGCGCCATGATGACCTGCACCGGCGCCGGGCCCGCCCCCGATCTCTTCGATGCCGAGACCCAGGCGCTGCTGGCCGCGAAGGCGGCCTTTTGCGCCGGCCCGGGCCAGCAGGCGCTGGGCGACCTGATCACCGCCTACGAGCGGCTGCTGCGCGAGACCCGCCGGCTGGTGCGCCGCAGCGACAAGGCCGAGCTGGAGATGAACCGGCTCAACGCGCGGCTGCAGGATCTGGCGGCCGAGCTCGAGCACCGCGCCAACCACGATCCGCTGACGGGCGTGCTCAACCGCGCCGCGATCATCGATCTGGTGAACCGGCAGTTCGCGCACCAGGACCTGGCGCTGATCGTTCTCGACATCGACCACTTCAAGCGCATCAACGACAGTTTCGGCCATCCCATGGGGGACCGCGTCATCCTTGGCGTGGTGGCTTGCCTGCAAGCCGTGGTGCCGGCCGCCGCCCAGGTCGGCCGCGTGGGCGGCGAGGAATTCACCGTGGTGCTGCCGCAGCACAGCGGCGCCGCTTCCGAGCGCGTCGCGCAGGAGCTGCGCCGCGCCATTGAAAACCATGCGTTCGGGCTGCCTGACGCCAGCCGCGTCACGGCCAGCTTCGGCGTCTGCTGGGCAAGCGCCGGCGGCGACTTCGACAGCGCCTATGGCCTGGCGGACGAGGCGCTGTACATCGCCAAGCGCGCCGGCCGCAACCAGGTCCGGCTTGCCTCCCATGCCTTGCAGACCCTCGAGCATGTGGTGTAGCCCCGCGCTGGGCTGGCTGGATACCGGATCGACCGCCGCCCCCGAAGAACCGACGGCCGAGCCCGACCCCAGCCCGAAGTGGCGGGTGCTGATCGTCGACAACGACCCCGACGTCCACGCCGCGACCTGCGCCGCGCTGGAAGGCCAGATGCTGTTCGAGCGCCCGCTGGTGTTCATGCATGCCTTCTCGGGCGACGAGGCGCGCGCCCTGCTGCTGCGCGAGCACGACCTGGCGATGGTGCTCATCGACGTGGTGTCGGAGCGCACCAGCTCCGGGCTGGAGCTGGTGGACTTCATCCGCCACAGCGCCGGCCTGCGCAACACGCGCATCGTGCTGCGCACGGGCCAGCCCGGGCAGGTGCCCGACCTGGAGACGCTGCTGCGCTACGACATCAACGACTACCGCACCAAGGCGGAGCTCACGCGCGACCGGCTGCTGGCGATGGTGGTCACCGCCGTGCGCTCGTACAAGCAGCTGTGCGCGGTGCATGCCAGCGCCTACCACGACCCGCTGGTCGATCTGCCCAACCGCTCGCACTTCATCGAGCGCATCCACGACGGCGAACGCCGGGCCATGGAGGACTACATCCTGGCGCTGATCGACATCGACGATTTCAGCGCCACCAACGACATGATGGGCCACCATTTCGGCGACCGCCTGCTCGAGCGCGTCGCGCGCTGCCTGGAAGCCGCGCTGCCCGCGGGCGTGCTGCTGGCGCGGCTCGGCGCGGATACCTTCGCGGTGCTGGGCTCGGTGGCGCAGGTGCAGCCCCGGCGCCTGCTGGAATGCGTGCACCAGCCGCTGCTGGTCGATGGCGTGCCGCACAAGGTATCGCTGACCTGCGGCTACGTGCTGCTGCCGAAGGAGCCGCAGGCCGGCGCCGACCTGATCAAGGACGCGACCATTGCGCTCAAGCGCGCCAAGCGCGACCATCGCGGACAGCACCTGCAGTATGCCGACCAGATGGGCACGGAGGCACGCGCCCGCGCGGTGCTGCTGTCCCAGCTGCGCGAGGCCATCGAGAAGCGCCAGCTGTTCCTGGTGTATCAGCCTCAGCTCAACCTGGACACGCAGCAGCTGACCGGGCTCGAGGCGCTGCTGCGCTGGCGCACCGAAGACGACCGCTTCATCCCGCCGGACCAGTTCATTCCGGTGGCCGAGCACTCGGGCCTGATCCTGGCGCTGGGGCAATGGGTGCTCGACACCGCCTGCGCCACCATGCGCGATCTGCTGGACACCGGGGTCGCGCCGCTGCGCATGGCGGTCAACGTCTCGCCGGTGCAGCTGCAGGACCCGGGGTTCTTCGCGCTGGTGCGCACCGCGCTCGCGGACAACGGCCTGCAGGGGCGGCACCTGGAGCTGGAGATCACCGAATCGGTCGCGGCGCTGCCGACCCAGCTGCTCGACTCGACGCTCGGCGCGCTGCGCGCCGAGGGCATCTCGATCGCCATCGACGACTTCGGCACCGGCTATTCATCCTTGAGCTACCTGGAACGCCTGCCGCTGGACCGCATCAAGATCGACCGCTCCTTCACGCGCCAGCTCGGCGACCCGCATGGAGCACGCATTGCCGAGATGGTCGCGGAGCTGGGGCGCAAGCTCGGGCTGACGGTGCTGGCCGAGGGCATAGAGGATGCGGGCGCCTGGCAGGCGCTGCGGGCCATGGGCTACCAGGAAGGCCAGGGCTACCACATTGCCCGGCCCATGGACAAGCCGGCGCTGGTCCATTGGCTGCAGCACCATCCGCAGCGCCTGCAGGCGGCCTGAGCCAGGGCGGCCGGGGCCGCCGTGGCCACCTCAGGCCCAGGCTCAGGCCGCCTGCCGGTGCTGCGCCCCCGGCACCGCGGCGATCAGGCTGCGCGTGTAGGCATGCTGCGGCCGCTGCCAGATCTCCTCGTGGTTGCCGGTCTCGACGATACGGCCTTGGTTCATGACCATCACCCGGTCGGCAAAGTAGCGCACCACCGACAGGTCGTGCGAGATGAACAGGTAGGACAGCCCGAAGTCCTCCTTGAGCTCGACCAGCAGGTTCAGGATCTGCGCCTGCACCGACACATCGAGCGCCGACACCGGCTCGTCCAGCACCACCAGCGCCGGCCGCACGATCAGCGCGCGCGCAATGCCGATGCGCTGGCGCTGGCCGCCCGAGAACTCGTTGGGGTAGCGCACCGCGGCATCGGCCGGCAGGCCCACGCGCTTGAGCATCTGCGCAATGCGCTGGCGGCGCTCGCCCGGCTGCGCCACGCCATGCACGCGCAGCACGCTGTCGAGGATGTCAAAGACGCTGCGCCGCGGGTTGAGCGAGGCATAGGGGTCCTGGAACACCATCTGGATGCGCCGGCGCCAGGGCTTGAGCGCGCGCGCATCCAGCGGCACGATATCGGTGCCGTCCAGCACGATGCGCCCACTGGTGGGTTGCAGCAGGCGCAGCAGCGTGCGCGACAGCGTCGACTTGCCGCAGCCCGACTCGCCCACCAGCCCCAGGGTCTCGCCGGGAGCGATGTCGAATGACACGCCATCGACCGCATGCACCACGTGGCCCTGGCGCGCCGGGTAGCTGGTGCGCAGATCGCGCACCGACAGCAGCGGCGCCGCGTTCCGCGCATGCGGCGGGCGCGGCGCCGGCGCGGCCGGCCGGTGCAGCGTGAATTCGCGCTGGCCGCTGGCCTCATCGGCGCGCACGCGGATCTCGGGCAGCCGCTCGGCGGTGTAGTGCAGCGTGTGGCCCGCATGCAGCGAGGCGCCCAGCAGGCCGCGCGTGTAGGCGTGGCCGGCACAGGAAGGCGCGGGCTGCGCGAACAGCGCGGCCGTGGCCGCCTCCTCGACCTTCTCGCCGCCATACATGACCGCCACGCGGTCGGCCCATTGCGCCACCAGCCCGAGGTCGTGGGTGATCAGCAGCAGCGCCATGCCGAACTCGCGGCGCAGGCCGTCGAGCAGCTCGAGGATCTGCGCCTGCACCGTGACATCCAGCGCGGTCGTGGGCTCGTCGGCCACCAGCAGCCGCGGGCGGCAGGCCACCGCCATGGCAATCATCACGCGCTGGCGCTGGCCGCCCGACAGGTGGTGCGGGAAATCGTCGATGCGCCGCTGCGGCTCGGGAATGCGCACCAGCTCGAGCAGCTCGATCGCGCGCTGGCGTGCCGCGGCCGCGGACAGGCGCTCGTGGCGGCGCAGCGTCTCGATGATCTGCGCGCCGATGCTGTGCACCGGGTTGAGCGAGGTCATCGGCTCCTGGAAGACCATCGCGATATCGCGCCCGCGCAGCGCGCGCAGCTCGGCCGGCGGCATGGCGAGGATGTCGCGCCCGTCGAAGCGGATGCTGCCGCGCAGCGCCGCGCCCGGCGCCAGCAGCCGCAGGATCGACAGCGCCGTGGTCGACTTGCCGCAGCCCGACTCGCCGACCAGCGCCAGCGTCTCGCCGTGGCGCACCTGCAGGTCCAGCCCGCGCACCGCCTGGATCGGCCCGCGCGCACCGCGGAACTGGATATCGAGGCCGCGGATATCGAGCAGCGGCGTCGGAGGAGGTATCAGTTCAAGCGTCATTTCAGCGGTTCCGAAGGCGTGGATTGAGGGCGTCGTTCAAGCCTTCGCCCACCAGGTTCAGCGCCAGCACCGTCAACACGATGGCCGCGCCCGGCAGCGCGCACAGGTACCACGAGGTGCGCAGCAGTTCGCGCCCTTCGCCGATCATGCTGCCCCAGCTCACGGTGTTCGGGTCGCCCATGCCCAGGAAGGACAGCGCCGACTCGATCAGGATGGCGCTGGCCACGAGCACCGAGGTCGTCACGATGACCGGCGGCAGCGCGTTCGGCAGCATCTCCTGCAGCATGATGCGCAGGTGGCCGAAGCCCTGGCTGCGCGCGGCCAGCACGAACTCCATCTCGCGCAGCGTGCGGAACTCGGCGCGCACCAGGCGCGCGATCACCGGCCAGGAGGCCAGGCCGATGGCCAGCACGATCACCGCCACCGAGGGCTGGCCGATGGCCACCACGACGATCACGAAAAGAAAAGTCGGCATGGTCTGGAACAGCTCGGTGATGCGCACCAGCACATCGTCGACGCGGCCGCCGAAGTACCCGGCAGTGGCGCCCACCACGATGCCGATCAGCAGGCTCAGCACCGCGGCGACGACGCCCACCGCCAGCGACATGCGCGCGCCATGCGCGATGCCGGCGAGCACGTCGCGCCCCATGGAATCGCTGCCCAGGGGAAAGGCCGGGTCCTGCCCGGGCCACAGCAGCGGCGTCGCCACCATGTCCAGCGGGTCGCCGGGAAACAGCCAGGGCGCCGCCAGCGCCATGGCCAGCACCAGCAGCAGCAAGGCGACGGCGCCGACCGCGACCGCATTGCGCATGAAGGCCTGCAGCGCGGCGCTGCGCGCAGAGCTTGCAGGGGCCGGCGCGCGGCGCGCCAGGCGCCGCACGAGGCGGCTCCAGAGGGTGCTCGGCCGGAGCGTGGGGCGCTTGCCCGTGGTGGGAAAGGGAGTGGACATGGGGTATGTGATGAGAGAGGAAGCTCAGTGCAACTGGATGCGCGGGTCGAGCCAGGCATGCAGCAGATCGACCAGCATGTTGGCCAGGATCACCAGCAGCGAGGACAGCAGCAGGATGCCCAGCAGCACGGTGTAGTCCCGCGCCATCACCGACTCGAAGGCCAGCCGGCCCAGGCCCGGCCAGCTGAACACCGTCTCGACCACGACCGCGCCGCCCAGCAGCGTGCCGAAATGCATGCCCGCCACTGTCGTCACCGGAATCAGCGCATTGCGCAGCACATGGTGCAGGCCCACGCGCAGCGGGTGCAGGCCCTTGGCCACGGCGGTGCGCACGAAGTCCTGGCGGCTGACCTCCAGCATCGAGGCGCGCGTGAGCCGCGCGAAGATCGCGATGTAGAAGCCCGACATCGACAGCGCCGGCAGCACCAGGTGGCGCAGGCGGTCGACAACGCTGTCCCATTCGCCCAGCTGCACGCCGATGCTGGCGCTGCCGCCCGTGGGCAGCCAGCCCAGGTGCACCGAGAACAGCACCACCGCCATCAGCCCGAGCCAGAAGCTCGGCGTCGAATACAGCAGCAGCGCCAGCACCGACAGCACGCGGTCCGACCAGCGCCCGACGCGGCTGGCCATGATGCTGCCCAGCAGCACGCCCGCAAGCAGCGCCGTGCCCAGCGCAGCCAGCATCAGCAGCAAGGTATTGGGCAGCCGCGAGCCGATCAGCTCCGTGACCGGCAGGTTGTAGCGCGGCGAGTTGCCGAGGCTGAAATGCGCGAGATTGCTCAGATAGGCGCCGAGCTGCTGCAGCAGCGGCAGGTCGAGCCCGAAGTGGCTGCGTATCTGCGCCATGCTTTCGGCCGTGGCCGAGCCCGATTCCGCGGCAATGACATCGGCGGCATCGCCGGGCACCAGCTGCAGCAGGCAGAAATTGAGGATGACGACGCCGATCACCGTGGGGACGGCCTGCCACAGGGTGCGGCGCAGGACCCGGCCGGCTTTGAGAAGATTCATGGAGCTTGCGTGCAATGGGGCAGGAACATGGATGCGCCTGCGAGCATAGGAGCGCGGCCCTGCGGCGCGCAACGAAGGAAAGCGAGTAAGTAAAATCGCTTTTTCGCAAGGCCCGCGCGGCGCCCCGGCGGCATGAACATCGCTAGCATCCAGGCATGCAACGCTTCACCATTTCCCTTCAGGACCACCTGGCCCAGGAGTTCGACGCCTTCATGGCGCGCACCGGCCACAGCAACCGCTCCGAGGCTATCCGCGATCTGCTGCACACGCACCTGGGGCAGCAGCGCGAGGCGGCGCAGGCCATGGGGCCCTGCGTGGCCAACCTGTCCTATGTCTACGACCACCACGAGCGCGAGCTGTCCGAGCGCCTGGCACGGCTGCAGCACGCGCACCACCACCTCACGATCGCCACCACCCATGTGCTTCTGGACCATTCGCGCTGCCTGGAGACCGTGATGCTCAAGGGCCCGGCGCAGCAGGTGCGGCAGTTCGCCCAGCAGCTGATCGCCGAGCGTGGCGTGCACCATGGGCAGCTGAATCTGGTGATGGGCCAGGACGGGGGCGGCACGCACCATCGCCACCCGCACGAGTGACCGCAGTGCGCACCTCGCGGGTGCGCCCGCACTGCAACGGTGCGCAAAGTGGCGTCAGCGCCTGGTATGAAGTTTGCTCGAAACTTCATACATATCACTGCCTCCGCTTCCATGATCCCCTGCCCACCGCGGCCCGGCACGCGCCAGTTGCCACCATTGCTTTGCGCCACCCTTGCGCTGTGCCTGGGCGCAGCCGCACGGGCCGATGAACTTCCCGCCGTCACGGTCAAAGGCCAGGCGCTCGAAGCCAGCCGCGCCGCCTACTCGGTGCCCACGCTGGGCCGCGAGGACATCCAGGCGGCAGCGGTGTCCGAGGTCGAGGCGCTGTGGCGCAATGTGCCGGGCATGCATGTCAACCACTACCAGCTCGGCGGAGTCGCCAACAGCGTGGTGCTGCGTGGATTCTCCGGCGGCGGGCATGGCGGCGATGTCGCGGCGACGCTGGACGGCATCTCGCTCAATGAGGCGATGTCGCATGCCGACGGCTACTTCGATCTGAACGTGGTGGTGCCGCTGGAGCTCGAGGAAGTCGCGGTGCACCAGGGCCCGGTGTCGGTGCTGCAGGGCAACTTCAACCGCGCCGGGCTGATCGAGCTGCGCACGCGCAGGAGCGGCGAATACCGCGATGTCGCGCTGCAGGCCGGCAGCCACGGCAGCCTGGATGCGCAGGCCGCGCTGGGGCTGCGCCTCGACGCGGACAGCGGACTCTTCCTCGCCGCCCAGCATGCGCGCAGCGATGGCGCGCGGCCCGACTCGGGCCACGAGCGCAGCACGCTAAGCGCACGCTGGCAGCGCCAGCTCGGCAGTGGCCTGCGCATTGCGCTGTCCGGGCGCATGCATGCCGCAGAAGCCGACTCGCCAGGCTATCTGGGATTTGCCCAGTGGCAGGCCGCCCCCCAGGGCAAGGATGCGCGCGTGCAGGGCGACGGCTCCGACAAGCATTTCAAGACGCTGCGCCTGGACGTGAACCACGACCTGGGCAGCGACACGCGGCTGCTGGCCTATGCCTATGGCACGCAGCAGGATTTCGTGCGCTGGTTCACGCGGCCGCGCGGCGGCAGCTGGGCGCAGCGCGAGGAGCGCTATGAGCGCAGTGTCGCGGGCGCCGGCTTGAATCTCGGCGGCGATGCGCAGTGGGCCGGCCGCCCGGCGCAATGGACCCTGGGCCTGGAGGCGCTGCGCGAATCCACCGACTACGGCTACTGGGACGACCTGCGCAACCGCGCGCGCTCGGCCGGCGCCATCAGCGACCGCGAGGCCACGCTGAACAATGCCGCGGCCTTCGGCCAGCTGGCCTGGCAGCTGCATCCGCTGTTCGCGCCCAGCGTGGGCCTGCGCCACGACCGCTTCACCGGCGATTGCCAGCGGCTGGGCGCCGAGACCGGCACCGATCCCTGCACCCGCATGCAGCGCGTGTCGCACACCAGCCCCAAGCTGGGCTTCAGCTCCCGGGTGCACGAGTGGGTGACGCTGCGCGCCAGCTGGAGCGAAGGCTTCGCGCTGCCGGGCAACTTCGCCAAATACGCGCTGGGCGCGGCGCAGCTCGACCCGAACATCTTCCGCCAGACCGAGCTGGGCCTGCAGTGGCGCGCGAGCTCCCGGCTGTGGCTGGACCTGGCGCTGTACCGCATGCGCTCCAGCCAGGAGATACGCAACCTGGCCCCCGGGGTCTATGAGAACTTCGGCCAGACATCGCGCAAGGGCGCTGAACTTCAGGCCCTATGGACCCCCTCAGGTGCTGTCGAATTGCGCTGGAACTACGGCCGCGCGCAGTCGCGCGTGGCGCGCAACGCCAATGCCGCGCTGCTGGGCCGCCAGGTCGCGGCCGTGCCGCGCTACACCAGCATGCTGCAGGCGCGCTGGCAGATGGACGCCGACTGGGCGCTGCAGGGCGCGCTGCGCCATGTGGGCCGCATGGCCGTGGATGCCGCCAACAACACCTGGAGCCAGGCCTACCACGTGGCCGATCTGGGCGTGCAATACCGCCTGCCTGCATCCACGGGACTGCAGAACGGCACGCTGAGCCTGATGGTGCGCAACCTCACCGACAAGACCCATGCCTCGAACCTGTCGGTGATCGGCGGCGAACTGCTGGTGGCGCCCGGCGCCCCGCGCACCGTGCTGCTCGGCCTGAACTTTTCGCTTTGACAAGAAAGCCTTCCATGCAAAAACTGCAATCCCTCGCGCGCATTGCGCTGTGCAGCGCCGCGCTGCTGGCCGGCGCCGCGCAGGCCCACAATGTCTGGCTCGAGCCCGATGCCGAGGGCGGCTATCTGATCCAGTTCGGCGGCCATGCCGGCAAGCTCGAAGCCTTCGACCCGGCCAAGCTGCAGAGCGTGCGCGCCTTCGACCGGCGCGGGCGCGGTGTCGAGGCCCGCGTGCAGCAGGCGGCACAGGGCCTGCGCGTGCTGCCCTCCCCCGAGGCGGCAATGATTGCCGTCGAGCTCGACAACGGCTTCTTCAGCGGCGGCGGCAGCGCCGGCGCGATACGCAATGTACGCATGGACCAGAACCCCGGCGCCACGCGCGGCATCCATGCGCGCAAGTTCCACAAGACCGTGATCGCCTGGAACGCGCTGACCCAGCGCGACATCGGCCAGGTCTTCGAAGTCACCCCGCTGCAGGGCCGCGCACCGCACGCTGGCGACTGGCTGGAACTGCGGGTGCAGCTGCAGGGCAAGCCGCTGCCCGGCGCCACCGTCAGCCTCGGGGAAAACGGCCCGCCGGCCAAGACCGATGCCAACGGGCACGCCAAGATCCAGACGGCGCGCGGCACCAACCATGTGCAGGTGATCTTTCGCCAGCCGGTGCAGGGCAATGCGCAGATCACCGAAAGAAGCTACGAGGCCCTGTTCAGCTTTGCAGTGCATTGAGGGGCTGCTGCCCCTCCTCCTGCATCAACGCTCTGGCAGCCACTCGTAGCCATCGCCCCGCTTGCGGATACGTCCGAGCGAAGGCATAGGGAAGTGGAAGCCGCCGACCAGCCCGCCCTCCTGCGCCATGCGCGCCAGCATGGCATGGCGCGTGCTGCGGGCCTGGGCCGGGTCCATGTCGAACTGCACCTGCCAGTCGGGGTTGCGCACGAACAGCGCCGGGAAATGCGCGGTATCGCCCAGATAGGTGAAGCGCTCGTTGCCCGAGCGCAGCGCCAGCGCCGTGTGGCCCGGCGAATGGCCGAAGGCGGCAATGCTCTCGATGCCGCCCACCACCGCCATGCCGGGCTCGAACAGGCGCAGCTGGTCCGCGGGGTAGTTCTGGAACACGCGCTGTACCGCATTGAAGCCGCCGCGCGCGGCCTCGGGCGCGGCGTTGCGGCGCTCCTCATCCATCCAGTACGCATGCTCGGGCGCGGGCACATACACCAGCGCCTGGGGATAGACCAGGCTGCCGTCCTTGCGGCGCAGGCCGTTGACATGGTCGCCATGCAGATGGCTCAGCACCACGGCATCGATGGACTTGGGATCGATGCCCGCGGCGCGCATGTGCGTCAGCAGCTGACCGGTGCCCGCCGGGCCGTTGTCGGCAAAGCCGGTATCGAGCAGATAGCGCTTGCCATCGACTTCCAGCACGAAGCAGGTATAGGGCACATCGAGGTAGTCGGTGGGCAGGTCCTGCGCCGCCAGTGCGGCCTGCACCTGCGCCAGCTTGGCGTTGCGCACGAAGCCCTCGGCCAGCGGCCTGCGGCCCACGCCGTCGCTCAGCGCCACGACGCGGGCGTTGCCGACCCGGTGGCGGGAAAAGCCCGCCGAAGTGCCCGGCGTCGAGACGCCTGGCGCAGGCGAATGTGCGCAGCCGGAAATACCCGCGGCGGCGGCCACGGTACCGGCGCCCCAGAGCAGCCATTGACGGCGTGTTGCTTGCATAGTCGATCGTCCTTGTGTGTGCAGACAAAGAAACGCCCGGCCCTGGATGAAGGGCACGGGCCGCGGTGGCGGCTGCCCGTGCGGGCAGACCCGGCGGGCCAATGTAACATTCTGCAGGCAGCCCGGCGCGTCGGCGGCGGCCGGCACCGGCTTATCGTGTCAGCCAACCCAGACCGCCGCGCGTTGCCCCGGGTGCCGCGCCGCGCGCCGGCAGGTATTCACAGCCGACCCAGCCGGCGTAGCCCAGTTCGTCGATCAGCGCGAACAGATAGGGATAGTGGATCTCGCCCACATCGGGCTCGTGCCGCCCGGGCACGCCGGCGATCTGCAGATGGCCGACGCGGCCGCCGGGCAGGTACTGGCGCAGCTTGCTTGCCAGATCGCCCTCGCCGACCTGGCAATGGTAGAGATCCATCTGCACCTGCACATTGCGCGCGCCGATCTCCTCCAGCAGCGCATGCGCCTGCGCCTGGCGCTGCAGGAAATAGCCCGGCATGTCGCGGCCGTTGATCGGCTCGATCATCAGCGTGATGCCCTGCGGCGCGGCCAGCGCGGCGGCGGCGCGCAGATTGGCGACATAGGTGGCATGCGCATCGGCGGCCTGCGCCGCCGCGATACCGGCCATCACATGGATGCGCGGGCAGTGCAGCGCCTGCGCATATTCCAGCGCCTGCCGGATGCCGGCGTGGAACTCCGACTCGCGCCCGGCAAGGCAGGCCAGGCCACGCTCGCCCGCCTCCCAATCGCCGGGCGGGGCATTGAACAGCACCTGCGCGAGACCATGCCCGCGCAGCAGCGCCGCCAGCTCTTCGGGCGCATGGGCATAAGGGAACAGATATTCCACGCCCTGGAAACCATCGCGCGCGGCGGCGCCGAAGCGCTGCAGGAAATCCACCTCCTGGTAGAGCATGGACAGATTGGCGGCAAAGCGGGGCATGGCGGGTCTTTCGGGGCAATGCGCCGATTATGGCGAGGGCGTGCACCCGATTTTGGCTTTGCCGCTACAATGGCGCCCGTCCCCGAGCCCAGCGCTTCATCCACAAGCCCAGCAAAACGCATTTGCCGGGCTTTTTGCTTTTTACAGGGGCTCCTGCCTGCTGCCCGCGCAGCCACGGCCCGCCCACTCCCATTTCTCCCCTCCCCGTCAGCAGGCGCAGCCATGCCTGATGACGGCTGCCGCACGCGGCTAGCGGCTAGCCGCGCGCGGCGCACGGCGGGCGGGCCTTTTGTTCAGCAAGGATCGATGTGTCTTCCATTCCACTTACGCAGGGCGCCCCGGCGGCGCCCACCGAGATCAACGGCTACAGCTGGAAAGCCCTGGCGGGCTCGGCGGTGGGCTATGCGATGGACGGCTTCGACCTGCTGATCCTGGGCTTCATGCTGTCGGCCATTTCCGCCGACCTGAACCTCACACCCGGCCAGGCCGGCTCGCTGGTCACCTGGACGCTGATCGGCGCGGTGGTGGGCGGCTTCTTCTTTGGCGCGCTCAGTGACCGCTATGGCCGCATCCGCGTGCTGACCTGGACCATCGTGCTGTTCGCAGTGTTCACCGGCCTGTGCGCCTTCGCGCAGGGCTACTGGGACCTGCTGGTCTACCGCACCATTGCCGGCATCGGCCTGGGCGGCGAGTTCGGCATCGGCATGGCGCTGGCGGCCGAAGCCTGGCCGGCGCGCCACCGCGCGCGCGTGTCCTCCTATGTGGCGCTGGGCTGGCAGGCCGGCGTGCTGGGGGCGGCGCTGCTGACGCCGCTGCTGCTGCCGGTGATCGGCTGGCGCGGTATGTTCCTGGTCGGCGTGATTCCGGCGCTGGTGGCCTGGGTGATCCGCAACAAGCTGCACGAGCCCGAAGTGTTCGTGCGCAAGCAGCGCGTGACACAGCCGCGTTTCCATGCGCTCAGGCTGCTGATGGCCGACAGAGCCACCACGCGCGTGAGCATCGGCATGATCGTGCTGACCTCGGTGCAGAACTTCGGCTACTACGGCATCATGATCTGGATGCCCAGCTTCCTGTCCAAGCAGCTGGGTTTCAACCTGACCAAGTCCTCGCTCTGGACCGCCGTGACGGTGCTGGGCATGATGGCCGGCATCTGGGTCTTCGGCCAGCTCGCCGACCGCATCGGCCGCAAGCCCAGCTTCATCCTGTTCCAGCTCGGCTCGGTGCTGATGCTCGTGACCTACTCCCAGCTCAGCGACCCCACCGCCATGCTCTGGGCCGGCGCGCTGCTGGGCCTGTTCGTCAACGGCATGATGGGCGGCTATGGCGCGGTGATGAGCGAGGCCTATCCCACCGAGGCCCGCGCCACGGCGCAGAACGTGCTGTTCAATATCGGCCGCGCGATCGGCGGGCTGGGGCCGATCGTGGTGGGCGCCGTGGCGATGGCTTACTCCTTCCAGGTGGCGATTGCGCTGCTGGCGGCGATCTACATTCTTGACATGATTGCCACTGCGATGCTGATTCCGGAGTTGAAGGGGAAGGAGCTGCAGTAAACGCCAAAATTGTTTGTTCTGAGATGGCACAGGATGCGGCGGCAGTGTTTTTGTAGCAAGGCCGTCCATCCTTCGACGCGGCCGGCGAGGCAAGCTCAGGACGAACGGTTCAAACCCGTTCGCCCTGCGCTTGCCTGGGCGGTCCCGTCAAAGGGTGCATGGCGGGATTGATAAACCGTTCGTCCTGATCCTGAGCTTGCCGAAGGATCGAAGGATGATGGGCCTGGCCTCTGAATCTGAAGCTCAACTCACCACCGCCAGCGCCAGCGCCGATTCCGCCAGCGTCAGCACCACCCTCCCCCGCACCCGCAGCCCGCTCGATGCCGCTGCAAACCCCACCATGTGCACGCCTGAATCGAGCTGCGCCGCGACTTCATCGCCGCCCTCGCCGCGCGCCACGCGCGTGATGCGCGCGGGCCAGCGGTTTTCGCCGCCAGCTTGACCCGATGCGTCCATCCGCTGCACCTGCACCGCCGTGGCTTTGGCCAGCGCCAGCACCGGCAGGCCGGGCGCCAGCGCCAGCAGTTCTGCGCTTTCGCGCGTGATGCGCGCCACCAGCTGCAGCGCCTGCGCGTCCGCGCCGCGCAGCTGCACGCGCACCAGCGGCCCCTGGCCCTGCAGCGCCTCGACCACGCAGGGCCACTGGTTGCGCATGCTGGTGCGCAGCGCCAGCCGCGCCGCCACCGGGGCCTGGCCGCTCAGGCGCGCCAGCACCTCGGCACGCGCGGCGTCCATGGCCGCGGCCGCGTCCAGCAAGGATTGGCCCGCAGGCGTGAGCATCGCGCCGCCGCCGCCCGCGCCGCCCACCACGCGCTCGACCAGCGGCACGCCGGCGAGATTGGTGAGCGTGTCCAGCGCCTGCCACGCGGCCTTGTAGCTCACGCCCACGCTGCGCGCCGCCTCGGAGATCGAGCCGCCAGCGCCGATCTCGCGCAGGATGGCAATGCGCCGGTCGGCCGGGCCGTGGTCCAGCGCCGCGGCCAGAGACAGGGAAGAGGACGGATGTTGCATGGCGCCATCATGCCCCCGGTACGGGCAGCCCGGGCGCAACCGGCGCACCGGATGCGCGCTACACTGCGTTATTCATCCAAGGAATAGCGCCATGAACCACCCTTCGATCCGTCCCGTGCTGCGCCTTGCAGCCCTCGCTGCTGCCTGCCTGGCTGCCTGGCTGCCGGCGCAAGCCGCCGAAGTCGCGGTGGCCGTGGCCTCGAACTTCACCGCGCCGATGAAGCAGATCGCCCAGGACTTCGCCAGGGACACCGGCCACACCGCCCAGCTGTCCTTTGGCGCCACGGGCAAGTTCTACGCGCAGATCGTCAACGGTGGCCCCTTCGAGGTGCTGCTCGCGGCCGATGACACCACCCCCGAGAAGCTGGTGCGCGAAGGCCATGCGCTGGCCGCGTCGCGCTTCACCTATTCCACCGGCCAGCTGGTGCTGTGGAGCCCGCGCGCCGGCTTTGTGGACAGCCAGGGCGAAGTGCTCAGGAGCGGTGATTTCAGGCACATCTCGGTGGCCAACCCGCGCCTGGCCCCCTATGGCGTGGCGGCGATGCAGACACTGGACAAACTGGGCCTGACGGCCACGCTGCAGCCGCGCATGGTGACCGGCGAGAACATTGCCCAGACCTACCAGTTCGTCGCCAGCGGCAACGCCCAGCTGGGTTTCGTCGCGCTGTCGCAGGTCATGGAAAACGGCAAGATCATCTCGGGCTCGGCCTGGCAGGTGCCGGCCAGCATGCATGAGCCGATCCGCCAGGATGCGGTGGTGCTGAACAAGGGCAAGGACAACGAGGCCGCCACCGCGCTGATGGACTATCTGCGCGGCGAGAAGGCACGCGCGGTGATGAAATCGTTCGGCTACAGTTTCTGAACGGGCCGATGCCGCTGTCTGCCGAAGACCTGTCCGCCATCGTTCTGACACTGGAACTGGCCGCCACCACCACCGTGCTGCTGATGCTGCTGGGCACGCCGCTGGCCTGGTGGCTGGCGCACACCGCATCGCGCTGGCGCGGCGCCGTCGGCGCGCTGGTGGCGCTGCCGCTGGTGCTGCCGCCCACGGTGATCGGCTTCTACCTGCTGGTGGCCATGGGCCCGCATGGCGCGGTGGGCCAATTCGTGCAGTGGCTGGGCCTGCCGCAGCTGCCCTTCAGCTTTGCCGGGCTGGTCATCGGCTCGCTGGTCTACTCGCTGCCGTTCACGGTGCAGCCGCTGCAGCGCGCCTTCGAGAGCCTGGGCCGGCGCCCGCTGGAAGCCGCGGCCACGCTGGGCGCGGGGCCGGTGGACCGCTTTCTCACCGTGGTGCTGCCGCTCGCGCGCCCTGGCTTCATCACCGCCGCGGTATTGACATTCGCGCACACCGTGGGCGAGTTCGGCGTGGTGCTGATGCTCGGCGGCAATATCCCCGGCGTGACGCGCGTGGTCTCGGTGCAGATCTACGACCATGTCGAAGCCATGGAGTACACCCAGGCGCACTGGCTGGCCGGCGGCATGGTGCTGTTCTCCTTCCTGGTGCTGATGGCGCTGAACCTGCTGCAGCCCAAGGAACGCCAGGCATGAGCGCGCGCATCCATGCCCGGCTGCAGCTGCAGCGCCCGGGTTTCCTGCTCGATGTCGATCTGGACCTGCCGGGGCGCGGCGTGTCGGCGCTGTTCGGGCCCTCGGGCTGCGGCAAGACCAGTTGCCTGCGCGCCATTGCCGGGCTGGAGCGCGCCAAGGGCCGCGTCGAGGTCAACGGCCAGGCCTGGCAGGACGACGCCCATGGCCTGTGGCTGCCCACGCACCGCCGCCAGCTGGGCTACGTATTCCAGGAAGCCAGCCTGTTCAGCCATCTCACCGTCCAGGCCAATATCGCCTATGGCGCGAAGCGCCAGCCGCTGGCGCGCGTGGCCATCGAACAGGCCGTGGAGCTGCTGGGCATTGGCGCATTGATGGCGCGCATGCCGGCCAGCCTCTCGGGCGGCGAGCGCCAGCGCGTGGCCATTGCGCGCGCGCTGGCTTCCAGCCCGCAGCTGCTGCTCATGGACGAACCGCTGGCCGCGCTCGATGCCCAGCGCAAGGCCGAGGTGCTGCCCTATCTCGACCGGCTGCAGCGTGCGCTCGATCTTCCGATCCTTTACGTCAGCCATGCACTGGACGAGGTGGCGCAGCTGGCCGATGCGCTGGTGCTGCTGCAGGACGGCCAGGTGCGCGCGCAGGGCACGACCGAAAGCCTGCTGGCGCGGCTGGACCTGCCGCTGAGCCGGGGCGACACGGCCGCGGCGGTGGTGTCGGGCATCGTGACCGCGCATGATGCCGCCGACCATCTGAGCACGGTGGATTTTCCCGGCGGGCCGCTGCAGCTCGTAGCCTCGCACCCGCATCCCGTGGGCTCCCGGGTGCGGCTGCGCGTGCCGGCCGGCGGCGTCAGTCTGGCGCTGGCCGCGCCGCAGGGCAGCTCCATTCTCAATATCCTGCCGGCACGGGTGCAGGCCATGCGCGACGATGGGCCGGGCCTGGTCATGGTGGCGCTGCAGGCCGGGCCGACGCCGCTGCTGGCGCGCATCACGCAGCGCTCGGCGAGGCAGCTCGGTCTGGCGCCTGGAGTGGGGGTCTATGCGCAGGTAAAGGGGGTGGCGCTGCTGGATTGATGGCTGCATTCGATAATGCGCCATGTCTTCCGCCATCGCCCCTTTGCACCCGCAATCCGTCACGCTGCACCGCCTGCCCGAAGTCCAGGGCCAGCCCGCTGAAATACTGGCGCAGCAGCGCACCCTGGCCAGCGAAGTGCCGATCGCGCTGGTCTTCAACGGCATCTCGCATGCCGTGATGCTGGGCACCCCCCTGGACCTGGAGGATTTCGCGCTGGGCTTTGCGCTCAGCGAGGGGATCGTCGACAGCGCAGCCGACTGCTTTGGCGTGGAAGCCGCGCCGGTGGCCGCCGAAGCCGCGGGCCTGCCGGCGGGCATGGACGGCATGGAGGTGCAGGTGGAGATTTCCTCGCGCTGCTTTGCGCGCCTGAAGGACCACCGGCGCAGCCTCAGCGGGCGCACCGGCTGCGGCGTCTGCGGTGTGGAGAGCTTTGCGGCGCTGGACCTGTCCTTTGCGCCGCTGCCCGCGCGTGAATGGATTGGTGGGATCGAACTACCGCAGGTGCTGCGCGCGATGGATTCGTTGAAAGACAAGCAGCTGCTTAATGCGCAGGCCGGCGCCATCCACGCCGCCGGCTGGGCACTGGCCGACGGGCAGCTGCAGGATGTGGTGGAGGACGTGGGCCGGCACAATGCGCTCGACAAGCTGCTGGGCCGGCTGGCGCGCGCCGGGCGGTTGCAGGAGCCGGGCTTTGTCGTGCTGTCGAGCCGCGGCAGCCATGAGCTGGTGCGCAAGTGCGCCAAGCTGGGCATCGGCGCGCTGGCAACGATCTCCGCGCCCACGGCCATGGGGGTGCGCATGGCCGAGCTCACGGGCCTGCGTTTCTGGGGCCTGTGCCGCTCGCCCAGCGCCGTGCTGTATGCGCCGGGCGCGGGCCAGCCGCCCATTGCCTCCTAGCTGCGCATTGTCCCGGCGCGCCGCTGCGCCAGCGTCAACTTTCGTAGAATCGCGGGCTCAGCCACTGGATATACACCATGCACCGCTGCTCTCATCCATCTTTCGCGCGCGCGCTTGCCGCCAGCCTTGTGCTGCTGGGCAGTGCCGCCGCGCTGCCCGTCCAGGCGCAGCCCGTGTCCTCCGTGACCGCTGCCGCCGCCGGCACGCGCAACTTCCCGCCCGATGCCCAGCGCGGCAAGCTGGTGATCGGCACCATGCCCGAGGTCACGCTCAACGGCAAGGCGATCCGCACCACGCCGGGCTTTCGGCTGTTCAGCGCCGAAGGCCGGCTGCTGATGGCCCACACCCTGGCCGGCCAGAACCTGCTGGTCAACTATGTGATCGAGCCCAGCACCCAATGGCTGCATGCGGCCTGGATCCTGACGCCTGAAGAAGCTGCGCTGAAGCGCCCCTGAGTAACGGGGCTGCATGCCCTGCCCTGATCCATTGCTGCCTTGCGCCTGCGCGCAGGGCATGTCCTTTTTCCCGAGAATTCCACGATGTCCAAAAAAGTATTTATCAAGACCTTCGGCTGCCAGATGAACGAGTACGACTCGGACAAGATGGCCGACGTGCTGGGCGCCGCCCAGGGCTACGAGCCGACGCAGGATGTCGATGAAGCCGACCTGATCCTGTTCAACACCTGCTCGGTGCGCGAGAAGGCGCAGGAAAAGGTCTTCAGCGACCTGGGCCGCATCAAGCACCTGAAGGACAAGGGCGTGCTGATCGGCGTGGGCGGCTGCGTCGCCAGCCAGGAAGGCGCCGAGATCATCAAGCGCGCGCCCTATGTCGATGTGGTGTTCGGCCCGCAGACCCTGCACCGCCTGCCCGAGCTGCTGAACGCGCGCGCCGCCAAGGCCAAGCCGCAGGTCGACATCAGCTTTCCCGAGATCGAGAAGTTCGACCACCTGCCGCCGGCGCGCGTCGAGGGCGCATCGGCCTTCGTGTCGATCATGGAAGGCTGCTCCAAGTACTGCAGCTACTGCGTCGTGCCCTACACGCGCGGCGAGGAAGTCAGCCGCCCCTTCGACGACGTGCTGGTCGAGGTCGCGGGCCTGGCCGACCAGGGCGTGAAGGAAGTCACGCTGCTGGGCCAGAACGTCAACGCCTACCTCGGCAGGATGGGCGATACCCAGGAGATCGCCGACTTCGCGCTGCTGCTGGAATACGTCAGCGAGATCCCCGGCATCGAGCGCATCCGCTACACCACCAGCCACCCGAACGAGTTCACGCCGCGGCTGATCGAGGCCTATGCGAAGCTGCCCAAGCTGGTCAGCCACCTGCACCTGCCGGTGCAGCATGGCTCGGACCGCATCCTGATGGCGATGAAGCGCGGCTACACCGCCATGGAATACAAGAGCACGGTGCGCAAGCTGCGCGCCATCCGCCCGGAGCTGGCCATGAGCAGCGACTTCATCGTCGGCTTCCCTGGCGAGACCGAGGAAGACTTCCAGAAGATGATGAAGCTGATCGACGACCTGCGCTTCGACAACAGCTTCAGCTTCATCTTCAGCCCGCGCCCGGGCACGCCCGCCGCCAACCTGCACGACGACACGCCGCATGAAGTCAAGCTGCGCCGCCTGCAGGAGCTGCAGGCCGTGATCAACCGCAACATCTTGGACATCAGCCGGGAGCGCGTGGGCACGGTGCAGCGCCTGCTGGTCGAAGGCGTGAGCAAGCGCGACGGCAGCGAACTCATGGGCCGCACCGAATGCAACCGCGTGGTGAACTTCGCGGGGCAGGAGCGGTTGATCGGACAGATGATCGATGTGCGGATCACCGAGGCCAAGGCGTACACCTTGCGGGGTGAGGTGGTGTTACGGGATTGAGGGTGCGGGGCTTCGGGCCTGTGGCCGGCCGCGTCAACAATTCTGTAGGGGTGGCCCTTCACCCCGCAAACACCGTCCGCGCTTCAGTAAACCGCTTGCTGAAATAAGCGCTCCCCATCCCCACCACCTGCACCGTGCCCCCGCTCGACGGCGCATGCACGAAGCGGTCGCCCCCCACATAGATCCCCATATGTGAATAGCGCCCCCCCGAGGTGTTGAAGAACACGAAGTCCCCGCGGCGCAGATCGCTGCGGCTCAGCGGGGTGCTGACGCCAGCCCACTGGCTGGTGCTGCGCGGCAGGCGCTTTTCGGTGATGCCCTGCAGCGCGTACTGCACCAGCCCGCTGCAGTCGAAACCGCCATCGGGCGTGTTGCCGCCATAGGTATAGGGCGTGTTCACCACCAGCATGGTGCGCGCGTAGAGCGCATCGCGCAGTGAACCGTCAAGCGCCAGTGGTTTGACTGGAGGCGGGGCAGTACGTCCGCGGCGCGTTGGCGACGAACTGCAGCCGGCCAGGATCGCGGCGCTGGCGAGGGCTGCGGAAAGCATGAGCCTGCGTGGCGGCACGATGGGGGTTTCGGTCGGCATTTGCATGCGGACATTATGGGCGTGGGGGGCTGGGGGAAACAAATCGGGCTTGTACGACCGGATACGCTGGGGCTTTTCTCCCGGGCAGGCCGTCCACCCTTCGACAGGCTCAGGGCGAATGGAAAACCGGGTACGGGTACGGGTACGGGTACGGGTACGGGTACGCGGACGCGGACGCGGACGCGGACGTAGCCTAGGGCGAACGGAAATTACCGTTCGTCCTGAGCTTGTCGAAGGATGAAGGGCCTGCCCTCCAAAACAAAAAACCGGCCTGTGCATCACGCACGGCCGGTTTCCAGGGGGACCCGTCAACTTCAGAAGGGCAGCTTCGGCATCCCACCGCCGCCACCCATCATCCCCTTCATCGCCTTCATCCCGCCCATGCGCTTCATCATCTTCATGAGGCCGCCGCCCTTCATCTTCTTCATCATGTCCTGCATCTGCTCGAATTCCTTGAGCAGGCGGTTGACTTCCTGCACCTGCACGCCCGCGCCCATGGCGATGCGCTTCTTGCGCGTGGCCTTGATCAGCTCGGGCTTGCTGCGTTCCTTGGCGGTCATCGAGCAGATGATGCCTTCCTTGCGGCGGATCTCGCGCTCGGCCTTGTCCATGTCGACCTGGCCGGCCTTGGCCGTCATCTGGCTCGGCAGCTTGTCCATCAGGCTCGACAGGCCGCCCATCTGCTTCATCTGCTGGATCTGGCCGAGGAAGTCATTGAGATCGAAGCCGTCGCCGCTCTTGACCTTGGCCGCCAGGCGCTGCGCGGCTTCCATGTCCACGCCGGCCGTGACCTGTTCCACCAGCGCGACGATGTCACCCATGCCCAGCACGCGGCCCGCGTGGCGCTGCGCGTCGAACACTTCCAGGCCGTCGAGCTTTTCGGAGACACCCGCGAACTTGATCGGCGCGCCCGTGATCTGGCGCACCGACAGCGCCGCGCCGCCGCGCGAGTCGCCGTCGAGCTTGGTCAGCACGATGCCGGTCAGCGGCAGCGCCTCCTTGAAGGCCTTGGCGGTGTTGATCGCATCCTGGCCCTGCATCGCGTCGACGACGAACAGCGTTTCGACGGGCTTGAGCGCGCCGTGCAGATCCTGGATCTCGCGCATCAGCGCTTCGTCGATGGCCAGCCGGCCCGCGGTATCGACCAGCAGCACGTCGAAGAAGTGGCGCTTGGCGTAATCGAGCGCGCCGCGCGCGATGTCCAGCGGCTTCTGGTCCGGGGTGCTCGGGAACCATTCGGCACCGGCCTGCGCCGTGACGGTCTTGAGCTGCTCGATGGCCGCGGGGCGGTACACGTCGCCCGAGACCGTCAGCACCTTCTTCTTACGCTTCTCGATCAGGTGCTTGGCCAGCTTGGCGGTGGTCGTGGTCTTGCCCGCGCCCTGCAGGCCGGCCATCAGGATCACGGCCGGCGGCTGGGCGTTGAGGTTGATGTCGCTCACGCCCTCGCCCATGGTCGCGGCCAGCTCGGTGTTGACGATGGACACCAGCACCTGGCCCGGCTGCAGCGAGGACAGCACCTCCTGGCCCAGCGCCTTTTCCTTGACGCGCGCGATGAAATCGCGCACCACGGGCAGCGCCACGTCGGCCTCGAGCAGCGCCATGCGCACCTCGCGCAGCATGTCCTGCACGTTGGATTCGGTGATGCGGGCCTGGCCACGCATCTCCTTGACGAGGCGCGAGAGTTTGTCGGTAAGAGCGGAGGCCATAGGCGGGAAGTTCCGGTAGGTGCTGCCGCCCGCGGGGCAGCCTGGGGCATGCAGCATGCAAGAGTGAAGAGCGGATTTTACCCGCAGGCCCGGCGCGCGGTGGCCGCCCCTGCGCTTGCCGCGGCGCACCTGCGGGGATTGGAATGTGTACGATTTGATACACCCGCGCGCACCGGCGCATGCTGCAGCCCTGCGTGGGCCTGGCCGGGCTGCGCCGGTCTATCATTGCACGATGGTTCCCTTTGCTTCCATGCATACCCCCTCTCCTACCGTGACCTGGCTGCTGGCCCTGTTGGCGGCCTGCGCCTACGCCCTTCCCGCCGCACGCATCGGGGAAACCGCGGCGCGCACCGCGCTGGCCATCGCCTGGGGGCTGCACGCGGCGTTTCTCGCCTGGGGGCTGCTGGGCATGGCGCCGCATTTCGGCTTTGCCACGGCACTGTCGATCACTGCCTGGCTCATGCTCACGGTGTATGGCGTCGAGCAGCAGCTCTATCCGCAACTGCGCACGCGCGCGCTGCTGGGGCTGCTGGGCGCGGCCGCGGTGGTGCTGGCGGCGCTGTTTCCGGGCATGCCGCTGCAGGTCAATTCCTCGGCCTGGCTGCCGCTGCACCTGGCGCTGGGCATTGCCTCCTATGGCCTGTTTGCCGCGGCCGTGGTGCATGCGGCGCTGATGAACCACGCGGAAAAACGCATCCGCGTGGCGGCCGATGACGACAGCGGCATTCCGCTGCTGGCGCTCGAGCGGCTGACCTTCCGTTTCGTTTCCGCCGGCTTCTGGCTGCTCTCGGCCACGCTGCTCGCCGGCTGGCTGTTCGGCGAGGCGCTGTACGGCCGGGCCTGGCGCTGGGACCACAAGACGATCTTCTCGCTGCTGGCATGGTTCACCTTCGCCACGCTGCTGATCGGCCGCGCGCGCTTCGGCTGGCGCGGCCGGCATGCGGTGCATGTGCTGTATGCGGGTGCACTGTTGCTGCTTCTGTCTTACGCTGGCTCGCGTTTCGTGATGGAAGTGCTCTTGGAACGTTTCGTATGAAGTACCTCCTGGTCTTGCTGGTGATCGTCATCGCCATCGGCATCTGGCGCAGCCGCCGCCGTGTCGAACGCGCGCAGCGCCCGGCGGCGCCCCGCGCCGCCCCGCTGCAGCCGCCCCAGGACATGGTGGCCTGCGCGCGCTGCGGGCTGCATCTGCCGCGCAGCGAGGCGCTGGTGCTCGAGGCGCCGCAGCCGCGCTACTACTGCTGCGCCCAGCACCGCGCGCAGGGCCCGGCCTGAGCCGGCGCCGCGCCCTGGCCATGCTCAGCGCCGCGCCCCGCCCCTTCACCGCCGAGCCGCAGGTGGTGCGGCTGTGGAACGGCTTTCTCAACGGCCGCGTGCTGGTCGGCACGGTGCTGCTGGTGCTGCAGGGCCTGAGCCTCACGGTGCACAATCGCAATGCGCCGCTGCTGTGGGTGATCTGCGCGGTCTATCTCGCCTTCACGCTGTTCGCGCGCATTGCCGGGCGCCGCACGCCGCCGCCGCCGCAGGTCGGCTGGCATTGGCTGCCGCTGATCGGGCTCGACATCGCCGTCGTCTGCCTTCTGCAGCTGCTGCAGCCCAGCCCGATGAACTACGCGCCGCTGCTGGCGCTGCCGATCCTCATGGCCTCAGCGCTGGGCACGCTGCTGCTGGCCTTTGCCACCACCGCCAGCGTGACGCTGCTGCTGCTGGGCTGGACCGGCTGGGCCGGCCGTTCGGGCATGACGGACCTCACGCAGCAGTACTTCCAGACCGCCCTGACCTGCGCCGGCTATTTCCTGATGGCCTACCTCACGCACCAGCTGGCGCAGCGCCTGCAGCGCGAGCGGCAGCTGGCGCAGCAAAACCGCGAGGCGGCGCATCTGCAGGAGCAGGTCAATCACCTGATCATCCACCATCTCGACGACGGCGTGCTGGCCATCGACCGCGAAGGCCTGGTGCATGCGGCCAACCCCGCGGCGCTGCTGCTGCTGGACTGCGCGGCCGGCCTGCGGCTGCCCTTTGCGCTGTCGGCCACGGTCGGCAACGCCCCGCTGGCGGCGTTGGTGGAGCAGACCTTTGCCAGCGGGGCCGAGCTGACCGCGGACATGGACCTGGTGCATGCGGGGCGCAACCCGCTGGGCCTGCATGCGCGCACCTGGCTCACCAGCCCGCTGGACACCGCGCTGCCCGAAGCCGCGCAATGGTGCCTGGTGTTCCTGCACGATCTGCGCGAGATGCAGGCGCGGCTGCGCACCGAGAAGCTCGCCGCCATGGGCCGCATGTCGGCCGCCGTGGCGCACGAGATCCGCAATCCGCTGGCCGCGATCAGCCAGGCCAATGCGCTGCTGGCCGAGGAACTGGGCGCGCCGGCCCAGCAGCGCCTGAGCCAGATGATCGCCAACAACGCCCAGCGCCTGGCGCGCATTGCCGAGGAGGTGCTGGACATCGCGCGCGTGCAGCAGCAATTGCATGGCGCCGAGGCCAGCGCGCTGCCGCTGGACGAACAGGTGGCGGCGATCTGGGAGGAATGGAGCGACCAGGGGCCCGCCATTGGGGCGGCGGGGACTGCATCCGAGCGCACGGCGCTGGTCCAGCTGCAGGCGCCGCAGGCCATGGTGGCCTTCGATGCCGAGCATCTGCGGCGCGTGCTGGTCAACCTGCTGGACAACGCCCAGCGCTTTCGCAGCAGCGCCGCCGACGGCCTGCAGCTGCACACCGGCCATGCGGCGGCGGCCCCGGCGGCGGGCGCGGCGCCGGTCTGGCTGCAGGTCTGGAGCGACGGGCCGCCATTGGAGGCATCGGTGCAGCGCCACCTGTTCGAGCCTTTTTTCTCGTCGCAAAGCCGCTCCACGGGCCTGGGGCTGTACATTTGCCGCGAACTGTGCGAGCGCTACGGCGCGCGCCTGGGCTACCAGCGGCTGGCGCGCAGCACCGCGCGCGGCAGCGTCGAGGGCAATGCCTTCACGCTGGTGTTCTATCCCACCGCCGTCCTGGGTACGCCCGCCTACCGCCTCGACACCATTGTGGTCTGACCTTCGCCCATGCCTGACATCGCCGCCTCCATCCTGGTCATCGACGACGAGCCCGACCTGCGCACGCTCTACGAGCTGACGCTGCTGCGCGAGGGCTACCGCGTGGAAACCGCCGACTGCGTGCACGAGGCGCGTGCGCAGCTGCAGGCGCAGCGCTTCGACGCCGTGCTCACCGACATGCGCCTGCCCGACGGCCTGGGCCTGGAGCTGCTGCACGAGCTGCGCGCCCAGCAGCGGCCCGAGCGCTGCGTGGTCATCACCGCGCACAGCTCGGCCGAGAACGCCGTCGAGGCGCTGCGCGCGGGCGCGTTCGACTACCTGAGCAAGCCCGTGGACCTCAAGCAGTTCCGCGCCGTCGTGGCCTCGGCCGTGCGCCGGCCCGCCGACTCCGGCGATGCCGCGCTGCGCGGCGCGCGCGGCGCCGGCCCGCGCGACATCGAGCTGCTCGTGGCCGATCCCGCGAGCGCACTGGCGCAGCTGGTGGGCGAATCGCCGGCCATGCGCGCGGTCAAGCAGAACATTCTCAAGGTCGCAAAGAGCATGGCCCCGGTGCTGGTGCAGGGCGAATCGGGCACCGGCAAGGAACTGGTCGCGCGCGCGCTGCATGCCTGCAGCCACCGCGCCGACGGCCCGCTGGTGGCGGTGAACTGCGGCGCGATTCCCGACAACCTGCTAGAAGCCGAGTTCTTCGGCGCGCGCAAGGGCTCCTACACCGGCGCGACCCAGGACCGCGGCGGCTACTTCCAGGCCGCGCGCGGCGGCACGCTGTTCCTCGACGAGATCGGCGACCTGCCGCTGGCCATGCAGGCCAAGCTGCTGCGCGCGATCCAGGAGCGGCGCGTGCGCCCGCTGGGCTCGACCCAGGAGGAGGCGGTTGACGTGCGCATCGTCAGCGCCACGCACCGCGACCTGGCCGAGGAGGTGGCAGCCGGGCGCTTCCGCCAGGACCTGTACTACCGGCTCAATGTCATAGAGATCCGGCTGCCGCCGCTGCGCGAGCGCCGCGAGGACCTGCCGGCGCTGTGCGAGGTGCTGCTGGCGCGCATCGCGGCCGAAAGCGGCTGCGCCGTGCCGCCGCTCACCGCGCAGGTGCTCGAACAGCTGGCGCGGCTGCCGCTCACCGGCAATGTGCGCGAGCTGGAGAACCAGCTGCACCGCGCGTTGGCGCTGGGCGAGGACCAGCAGCTGTCGCTCGATGTTGCGGCGGCCGACGCCGCGGCGGCCGACCCGTTTGCACCCGCGCCGGTGGCCACGCCCGGCCCCCTGCCCCATGACCTGCAGGCCTGGCTGGACCAGCAGGAGCGCGACATCCTGGTGCGCGCGCTGCACGAGGTGGGCTTCAACCGCACCGCGGCTGCCGCCCGGCTGGGCATCAGCCTGCGCCAGATCCGCTACCGCATCGCGCGCCTGAACATCGCCGCACCCCATGACAGCGACAGCAGCGAGCACTGAAGCCTGCGGCCGCTGGCAGGGCGGCTGGTACCAGCCCGCGCGGATCCTGCCCTCGCCCAACTTCGGCCCGCGCCCACCGGGCGCCTGCATCGACCTGCTGGTGCTGCACTCGATCAGCCTGCCGCCCGGCGAATACGGCACGGGCGCGGTGCAGCAGCTGTTCACCAACCAGCTCGACTGGGACGCGCACCCCTATTACCAGGGTATCCGCGGCCTGGAGGTCTCGGCGCATTTCTTCATCACGCGCGCGGGCGCCATCTGGCAATTCGTCGACTGCGATCAGCGCGCCTGGCATGCGGGCGCATCGTGCTGGCGCGGGCGCGGCAACTGCAACGACGACTCGATAGGCATCGAGCTCGAAGGACTCGAAGGCCTGACTTTCGAGTCCGCGCAATACCAGGCGCTGGCGCAGCTGTGCGCCGACCTGTCGGCGCACTACCCGATCCGCCATGTCGCCGGCCACGAGCACATAGCGCCGGGCCGCAAGTGCGACCCCGGGCCGGGCTTCGACTGGCCGCGGCTGCGCGGGGAGCTGGGCAATGCCCTGGACTGGCCGCCAGGCACTGAGGCCAGGACCTGCTGAACAGGTCCGTGCCCGACGCCTAAAACGTTTTTCCGGCAGCGTCAATTGGCCTGCGTGGACTCCGGCTTTTTCGCCACGCCGGCAAAAATTTTTTTTGCTGTAAGCCAACACGCCATGCCCCGCCGCAAGCCCGCGCAGCCATTGGTGCCGACCCCTTTCGCATCGCGCTGGAGCCGGCGGCTTTTCTTCCTGCAGCAAGGTTTTGGCGGTCTCCCACGTGGTTTTGGCAGGTACGCCGCGCTAAACTAGCATCCGAATCACAGACACTACCTGTAGTGGTCGGCGCCTTCCAAAAGCACTACATTTAGTGTAAAACTTGTGCACAGCGTGTGCACGGCTTGTGGAAAAAACGGCCATCCACCACTGCAGCGCCATCCATCAAACGCCCAAGAGGAATCCATGCAAGAAGCGTTGAACCCCGTATCCACCACGCCCGCCGATGCGGCGCGCCCCTCGGCCGACCAGCAGTACCACGTCATGCGCCGCAACGGCGACGTCGTGGACTTCACGCCGCAGAAGATCGCCGTGGCCGTGACCAAGGCCTTTCTCGCCGTGCGCGGTGCCCAGGGTGCGGCATCGGCCAGCGTGCGCGAGATGGTGGACGAGCTCACGCAGGGCGTGGTGCGCGCGCTGCAGCGTTCGCGTCCCGCAGGCGGCACCTTCCATATCGAGGACATCCAGGACCAGGTCGAACTCGGCCTGATGCGCGGCGGCCACCATGAAGTGGCGCGCGCCTATGTGCTGTACCGCGAGCGCCGCAACCAGGAGCGCGCCGAGCAGAAGAAGGCCACCCAGCCCGCGGCCGCGCCCGCACCCGAGCTGCAGGTCACCGACAAGGGCCAGCGCGTGCCGCTGAACCGCGAACGCCTGCTGGCGCTGATCGAGTCCGCCTGCCAGGGCCTGAACGCCGACATCCAGTCCGAACCCATCGTGCAGGAAACCCTGCGCAACCTGTACGACGGCGTGCCGATCGACGAGGTGTTCAAGGCCGCGATCCTGGCCGCGCGCACGCTGATCGAGAAGGACCCGGACTACACCTACGCCACCGCGCGCCTGCTGCTGCACACCATCGTGCGCGAGGTCATGGGCCGCGAGGTCGCGCCCGCCGACATGGCCACGGCCTATGCCGAATACTTCCCCGGCTTCGTGCAGAAGGGCGTCGACAACGAGCTGCTCAACCCCGAGCTGCTGAACTTCGACCTGCCGCGCCTGGCCCAGGCCCTGAAGGCCGAACGCGACCAGCAGTTCGACTACCTGGGCCTGCAGACGCTCTACGACCGCTACTTCCTGCACGTCAAGAAGACGCGCATCGAGCTGCCCCAGTCCTTCTTCATGCGCGTGGCCATGGGCCTGGCGCTGGGCGAGACCGACCGCAACGCGCGCGCCATCGAGTTCTACGAGCTGCTGAGCTCCTTCGACTTCATGAGCAGCACGCCCACGCTGTTCAACAGCGGCACGCTGCGCTCGCAGCTGTCGAGCTGCTACCTGACCACGGTGCCCGACGACCTCGACGGCATCTACGAGTCGATCAAGGAAAACGCGCTGCTGTCGAAGTTCGCCGGCGGCCTGGGCAACGACTGGACGCGCGTGCGCGCGCTGGGCTCGCGCATCAAGGGCACGAACGGCGAATCGCAGGGCGTGGTGCCCTTCCTGAAGGTGGTCAACGACACGGCCGTGGCCGTGAACCAGGGCGGCAAGCGCAAGGGCGCGGTCTGCACCTACCTGGAGAGCTGGCACCTCGACATCGAGGAGTTCCTGGAGCTGCGCAAGAACACTGGCGACGACCGCCGCCGCACGCACGACATGAACACCGCCAACTGGATTCCCGACCTGTTCATGCGCCGCGTGATCGAGAAGGGTTCGTGGACGCTGTTCTCCCCCGCCGACGCGCCCGACCTGCACGACCTGTACGGCGCCGACTTCGAGAAGGCCTACACCGCCTACGAAGCCAAGGCCGCCAGCGGCGAGCTCAAGCTGCACAAGACCCTGCCCGCCACCGACCTGTGGCGCAAGATGCTCTCGATGCTGTTCGAGACCGGCCACCCCTGGATCACCTTCAAGGACCCCTGCAACATCCGCTCGCCGCAGCAGCACGCGGGCGTGGTGCATTCGTCCAACCTGTGCACCGAGATCACGCTCAACACCAGCGACACCGAAACCGCGGTCTGCAACCTCGGCTCGGTCAACCTGGTGCGCCACATCAAGGACGGCCAGCTCGACCACGAGAAGCTGCGCAAGACCATCACGACGGCAATGCGCATGCTCGACAACGTGATCGACATCAACTACTACGCGGTGCAGAAGGCCAGGGATTCGAACCTGCGCCACCGCCCCGTGGGCCTGGGCCTGATGGGCTTCCAGGACGCGCTGTACGAGATGCGCATGCCCTACGCCTCGATGCAGGCGGTGGAGTTCGCCGACCAGTCGATGGAAGCCATCTGCTACTACGCCTACTGGGCCTCGACCGAACTGGCCAAGGAGCGCGGCAGCTACTCGAGCTTCAAGGGCTCGCTGTGGGACCAGGGCATCCTGCCACTGGACACGCTGGACCTGCTGGAGAAGGCCCGCGGCGGCCATGTCGAAGTCGACCGCTCGATGCGCCTCGACTGGGCCGGCCTGCGCAGCAAGATCGCGGCCGACGGCATGCGCAACTCGAACTGCGTGGCCATCGCCCCGACGGCGACGATCTCCAACATCGTCGGCGTCGATGCCTCGATCGAGCCCTCGTTCGGCAACCTGTCGGTCAAGTCCAACCTGTCGGGCGAGTTCACCATCATCAACAACTACCTGGTGCGCGACCTCAAGCGCCTGGGCCTGTGGGATGACGTGATGGTCATGGACCTGAAGCACTTCGACGGCTCGCTGCGCCCCATCGACCGCGTGCCGCAGGAGATCAAGGACCAGTACGCGACCGCCTTCGAGGTCTCGCCCGAATGGCTGGTCGAGGCCGCGTCGCGCCGCCAGAAGTGGATCGACCAAGCGCAGAGCCTGAACATCTACATGGCCGGCGCCTCGGGCAAGAAGCTCGACGACACCTACAAGCTGGCCTGGCTGCGCGGCCTGAAGACCACCTACTATCTGCGCACCACCAGCGCCACGCAGGTCGAGAAGTCGACGGTGCAAAGCCGCACGCTGAACGCCGTGTCGTCGGCCGCCCCAGCCGCAGCGACCGCTGCCGCAGCCACCGCCGCCGTCACCGTGGCATCGGCTGCCGCCGCCGCGGTGCCCACTGCGCTGGAAAAGGCCGCGGCCGCTGCCCGCGCCAGCGTGCCGGCAACGGACATCAAGTTCTGCGCCATCGACGACCCGGGCTGCGAAGCCTGCCAGTAAAGCGCCGGACGCCTTCGGGTGTCCGCCCTCGCGGCCTCCGGTCCCGCCCGCTCTGCAAGCCGGCGCCCGGGGGCCGTTGGCCCTGCCCTTGCTGCTTTTTTAGGAATACACCATGCTGACCTTCGACGACGACATCACCCCCAGCGCCCCGGCCACCGACGCCCAGGCACCCGCGCCCCAGACCTTCAAGCGCGTCAATGCCGCGGACAAGCGCATCATCAACGCCAAGACCGACGTGAACCAGCTGGTGCCGTTCAAGTACAAGTGGGCCTGGGAGAAGTACCTTGCCACCTGCGCCAACCACTGGATGCCGCAGGAAGTGAACATGACGCGCGACATCGCGCTGTGGAAGGACCCGAACGGCCTGACCGAAGACGAGCGCCGCATCGTCAAGCGCAACCTGGGCTTCTTCGTCACGGCCGATTCGCTGGCCGCGAACAACATCGTGCTGGGCACCTACCGCCACATCACCGCGCCCGAATGCCGCCAGTTCCTGCTGCGCCAGGCCTTCGAGGAAGCGATCCACACCCACGCCTACCAGTACATCGTCGAGTCGCTGGGCCTGGACGAGGCCGAGATCTTCAACGCCTACAACGAGATCAAGTCGATCCGCGACAAGGATGAGTTCCTGATCCCCTACATCGAGGCGATCATGGACCCGAACTTCCACACCGGCACGCCCGAAACCGACCAGACGCTGCTCAAGTCGCTGATCGTCTTCGCCTGCCTGATGGAAGGCCTGTTCTTCTATGTCGGCTTCACGCAGATCCTGGCGCTGGGCCGCCAGAACAAGATGACCGGCGCCGCCGAGCAGTACCAGTACATCCTGCGCGACGAGTCCATGCACTGCAACTTCGGCATCGACCTGATCAACCAGCTCAAGCTCGAGAATCCGCACCTGTGGACCAGCGAGTTCAAGGAAGAGATCAAGGCCCTGTTCATGCATGCCGTCGAACTCGAATACCGCTATGCCGAGGACACCATGCCGCGCGGCGTGCTGGGCATGAACGCGTCGATGTTCAAGGGCTACCTGCGCTACATCGCCAACCGCCGCGCCACGCAGATCGGCCTGGAGGAACTGTTCCCCGGCGAGGAAAATCCCTTCCCGTGGATGAGCGAGATGATCGATTTGAAGAAGGAACGTAACTTCTTTGAGACACGCGTGATCGAGTATCAGACCGGCGGCGCACTTTCCTGGGATTAATCGCCTTCCTGCAGGCACAATGTGACTCACCAACCGCCTCACGCAATTGGGCTTGTGTCAAGGTCAAATGCGAGGCGATTTCCGAGTTCATTGCGATGCGTCACTCCACATCGCTATGGATCGCTTCCTGCCGATGTGCAGTCGAAGTGTTTTGTGCAAATCGACCAAGGAGAAGATGATGGCAACTGCGAAGAAAACGGCCGACAAGAAGGCCTCGACTGCAAAACCGGCAGACTCCGTGACCAAGGCCGCCCAGCCTGAAACGGCTTCCGCCACCAAGGCTGCTGCACCGAAGAAGGCGGCTGCGCCCAAGGCGGCTGCCAAGTCCGAAACGGCTGCCGCACCCGCTGCCGCCAAGAAGACCTCCGCCGCCAAGCCGGCTGCAACCTCTACCAAAGCCGCGGTGACCAAGACCTCCACGGCTTCGGCCAAGGCTGCTCCCGCGAAGGCGGCCTCCGCGAAGGCGGCCTCCGCAAAGGCGGCCTCCGCCAAGACGGCTGGCGCATCCAAGGCTGCGGCACCGGCCAAGAAGGCTGCTGCGCCGGCGAAGGCCGCCTCGGCAAAGGCCGCCTCGGCGAAGGCCGCCCCGGCAAAGGCCGACTCGGCGCCTGCCAAGAAGAGCGCTGCATCTGCCAAGGCTGCTGCGCCGGCGAAGAAGGCGGCTGCTCCTGCGAAGTCCGCTGCGGCCACCAAGGCCGCCGCGCCCGCGAAGCAGTCGGCTGCCTCTGCAAAGAGCGCCACCCCCGCCAAGGCCGCCGCACCTGCAAAGAAGTCGGCTGCTTCCGCAAAGGCCGACGCTTCGGCACAGGCGCCCGCGAAGAAGGCTGCTGCTCCGGCAAAGACCGCTGCTTCCGCAAAGGCGGCTGCGCCGGCCAAGAAGGCTGCCGCGCCCGCCAAGGCCGCCGCACCTGCGAAGAAGTCTGCCGCTTCGGCAAAGGCTGCTGCACCGGCCAAGGCCGCCGCGCCCGCCAAGAAGGCCGCTGCACCCGCCAAGAAGGCTGCTGCACCCGCCAAGAAGGCTGCTGCAAAGAAGGCTGCCGCACCCGCCGCCGCTGCCGCTCCCGTGGCCCAGACCGCACTCAACCCGCAGGCCGCCTGGCCCTTCCCCACGGGCACCAAGCCCTGAGGCATTGGTCCCGGCCACACAAGCCCGAAGCCGCGAGGCCTCGGGCTTTTTTCATGGGCGGTGCCAGATGCGCTGCCACAGCTCCCTGAGCGCCTCGCCCACCGGCAGCTGCAGCGGCTGCTGCTCGGCGCGGCTTTGGCCCGCGGCCACCTCCGCCGGGCTGCCCAGCAGGAAGCGGAAGCTGTAGCGCCCTTCGCTGCCCATGCGCAGATCGCTCAGGTACAGCGCATCGCCTTGCCGCTCGAGCTTCACGAAGCCATCGGCAAAGCGCGCCAGCTGCTGCACGGCAGGCGCCTGCGGCGCGTACTGTGCCTGCAGCGCCGTGCCGCGCTCATGGCGTGTCCAGGCCATCGTGCGGTCGGGATCGAACAGCGAATGGAAGCCTTCCCAATAGTGCGTATCGTCCATGGCCACCACGCGCCACAGCAGCGTATTGAGCGGCGCGGGCGTCACCAGCAGCTGCGGCGCCGCGATGCGCTGCGCCGCGAGCGATTCGCGCGCCACGCCGCCCACATATTGCTGCGCCAGCACGCTCCAGCCCAGATACAGGCAGCTGAGCGCCAGGCCGATCCGATTGGCGCGCAGGCCTGCAAAGGACCTGCGGCACAGCGCTACGCCGATGCCGATCAGCAGCGGCAGCGTGTAGAGCGGGTCGATCACGAACACGCTGCCCAGGCCATAGGCCTCGGTGGAAAACGGCCGCAGCAGCTGCGTGCCGTAGATCGTGAACCAGTCGAGTATCGGGTGCGTGACCAGCACCAGCGCCATCGCCAGCCACCAGCGCCGCCAGTGCGCGCCCTCCCCCTGCAGCCGCGCGATGCCCCAGCCCAGCAGCGGCGACAGCAGCAGCAGGTAGAGCAGCGAATGGCTGTTGCCGCGGTGGTTGATCATGTTGGCCAGCGCGCTGCCATGGTCGATGAACACATCGAGATCGGGCAGCGTGCCCGCCACCAGGCCCCAGAAAGCGGCCTTCCACACGGCGGTGCGCCGGCCCAATGTGGCAATGGTCAGGGCAGAGCCCAGCGCAATCTGCGAAACGGAATCCATGGAGAATCCAGAAGGAAGATGGATGACTCACGATCGGAAAAATCGTTCGTCCTGATCCTGAGCCTGTCGAAGGATCGAAGGATCGAAGGATGAAGGGCCTGTTCTCGAGAACAAGCACGCGCCTTGGTTTCGAGTGCAGGACGTCCATGGTTCGACAGGCTCACCACGAACGGTCAATAGGCTCACTAACAATGGTCAATGGGTCCGCCACAAAGGTTTTTCCGAGCAGCCTAGAGAATTCTCACTCCACCGAGAAATCCAACCGATAGTTCTGCGGCCCCTTGCTGGCGATCTTCAGCGCGCCCACGCGATTGCCCAGTTCCGCACAGCGCACCAGCGGCCACCCCTTCTCCAGCCCGAACAGCAGCGCGCCGCGCCAGGCGTCGCCGCAGCCCGTGGGATCGACCACCTGCTTCGGCGCGACGGGCGCCACCAGCGTCTTCTCGCCCTGCTCCCAGACTTCGCAGCCCTCGGCGCCCAGCGTCACGATCAGGCCCTTGACCTGCTGCGACAGCGCCGCGAGGTCCATGCCGGTGCGGTCGCACAGCACCTTGGCTTCGTAGTCGTTCACGGCGATCCAGCTGGCCTGTTCGATGAAGACCTTGAGCTCCTCGCCATTGAACATCGGCAGGCCCTGGCCCGGATCGAAGACAAAGGGAATGCCCATCTCGTGGAACTGGCGCGCATGCTGGATCATCGCCTCGCGGCCATCGGGCGCGCAGATAGCCACGTCGGCGCGCGCCCCCTCGTCGATCTGCAGCAGGTGCGCGTGCGACATCGCGCCGGGGTGGAAGGCGGTGATCTGGTTGTTGTCGACGTCGGTCATGATCATCGCCTGCGCCGTGTAGATCTCGTCGCTCTGGCCCACGTGGCGTGTGGAGATGCCCAGCGCGCGCATGTGCTCCAGATAGCTTTCGCCATCGCTGCCGAGCATGGCCATCGGCAGCGGCTCGCCGCCCAGCAGCTTCAGGCTGTAGGCAATGTTGCCAGCGCAGCCGCCGAAATCGCGGCGCAGCGTGGGCACCAGGAACGAGACGTTGAGGATGTGCAGCTGGTCGGGCAGGATCTGGTCCGCGAACCGGCCCTCGAAGGTCATGATGGTGTCGAACGCAAGGGAGCCACAGATGAGAGCGGACATGGATGAGGTTTCCAGGAATCAGGGATAGAAGACAAGCACACGATAACCCGCGATGCGGGCGGGCGTGGCGGTGACGGCCAGTGGAAGGCGCACGCTCCACTCGGCATGGGCCCCCAGGGTCGTGGGCGCCTGCATGTCGGCGGGCAGCAATACCCGGCGCAGCACCGGCTGGTCCTGCAGGTCGGTGAACGTGAGCTCCACCGCGGGCATGGCCAGCTCGGTGGCGGCCTGGTTTTCAATGGTCAGCGACAGCAGGTATTGGCCGGCCTGCGCGGTGCGCGCGAAGGCCGAGCCGGCAATGACCACCCGATCGATGTCCTGGCGCGCCGAGAGCGTGCAGCCGGTCAGCGCGCACAGGCCCTGCAAAGCCGGGCGCAGCGCGGGATTCCACGCCGCCAGCGCATTGCGCTCCTGCAGCGCGACCTGCAGCGCCAGTGCCAGCAGTAGCAGCGCGCTGCCCAGGCCCAGCGCCAGGCGCATGCCGGGCGCATGCCACAGCGCGCGGCGCCGGGCGGCGCGGATGAAGCCGGGCTCGGCGTCAGGCGGCGGTTCGCGATCACGGCCACGAACCCGGTCGTGGTCAGGGTCGTGGTAGGGCAGCGCAAAAGGATCGCTGGACGCCTGCGCCGCGTCCGCGGAAGCGGCCAATGCAGGTTCGGGCTCCAGCCTGGGCGCGGGCTCCGGGTCCTGCGCCCTCTCCAGCATCGGTCCCGGTTCCGGTTCCGGTTCCGGTTCCGGTTCCGGTTCCGGTCCCGGTTCCAGTTTGGAATCCGGTTCCGTCGCAGGTTCGGGGTCTGGCTCAGGCCCCGGCGCAGCCAGTGCGGGCGGCTGCGATTCGGCGGCGCGTTCCGGCTCGTTCCCCACCAGAGGCAGCGCTTCCTCGTCTTCGTCTTCGACCGCAGCGGGAAGCGCATAGCCCGCGGCCTCCACGGTTGCCGCGGCCGGCACGGGCGGGGATGCCACAGGCACGGCGGGAGCTGCAGCCATGGGTCCGGGTACCGTTGCAGGCGCAGGCGCAGGTGCCGGTGCATCCAGCGACAAAGTGGCGTCGAATACCTCGCTGCACTGGCCGCAGCGCACCCAGCCCTGGGAGATGCGCAACTGGTCGGCCACCACCTTGAACCTCGTTCCACAAGAAGGGCAGCGCGTCGTCTGGCTCATCGGCAGTTCCTGTCAAAAGTGGGGGCCGGCGTGCGGATTCAGCGCGCGGCGGTCATCAGGATCCAGCCGTCTTCGCTGTCCGCGACTTCCAGCTGGATCCAGGGCGCGTAGGCCTCCTTGAGCTCGTCGGCCTGGCGCTCCAGGATACCGGCCAGCACCAGATGGCCGCCCTCGGCCACATGCGCGCACAGCAGCGGCGCCAGCACCTTCAGCGGCGAGGCCAGGATGTTGGCCAGCACCGTGCCGTATTCGCCGCGCGCCTTGTCGGGCAGGCCGGCGGACAGCTGCACCTCGTTGGCCTGGGCGTTCTGCAGCGTCGAATCGACGGCCGCGGTGTCGATGTCGACGGCATCGATGTCCACCGCGCCGAACTTGGCGGCGCCGATGGCCAGGATGCCCGAGCCGCAGCCGTAGTCCAGCACGCGGCCCAGCGATCCCTTGGGCTGGCGCGCGATCCAGCGCAGGCACATGCGGGTCGTGGGATGGGTGCCGGTGCCAAAAGCCAGGCCTGGGTCGAGCCGGATGCTCACCTTGGCCTGCTCGGGCAACTCGTGCCAGGTGGGCACGATCCAGAACTCGGGCGTGATGTCCACCGGCGCGAACTGCGACTGCGTCAGCCGCACCCAGTCCTGCTCGGGCACCTCGTTCACTCCCAGCAGCTTGCAGCCCTCGAAGAAGTCCTGCAGGCTCAGCACCTGGCGCGCTTCCTGCGCCAGTGCCTCGCTGGGAAACAGCGCCACCACGCGGCTGCGCTGCCAGCCCTCCTTGGGCGGGGGCATGCCGGGTTCGCCGAACAGGGCCTGCTCGGCCTCGGTCTGTGCGTCGGCGTCTTCGACGGACACGCTCAATGCATCCAGCGCATCGAGTGCGTCGCTGATGGTTTCCACCCGGTCTTCCGGGCACAGCAGGCTCAGTTCAAACATGAGGCCGTTCCTTGTAAAAAATAAAATGCCGGCCTCCGTTGCCAGAGGCCAGCATGTGCGGTCACAGCCCTGGGGCCGGACTCATCGCTTGGGGTTGCGCAGCTGCAGCCACTCTTCCAGGTAATGGATGTTGGTGCCGCCTTCCATGAACTTGGCATCCACCATCAGGTCCTTGTGCAGCGGCACGTTGGTATTGATGCCTTCGACCACGGTTTCCAGCAGCGCCGTGCGCATGCGGGCCAGGGCCTGCTCGCGGGTGTCGCCGTGCACGATCAGCTTGCCGATCATCGAGTCGTAGTTCGGGGGCACGAAGTAGTTGGTGTACACGTGCGAATCGACGCGCACGCCCGGGCCGCCCGGCGCATGCCAGGTGGTGATCCGGCCGGGGGACGGCGTGAACTTGTACGGGTCCTCGGCGTTGATGCGGCATTCGATCGCATGGCCGCGCAGCTCGATCTGGCGCTGCGTGAACGGCAGCTTCTCGTCGGCCGCGACCATGATCTGCGTCTTGACGATGTCCACGCCCGAGATCATCTCCGTGACCGGGTGCTCGACCTGGACGCGGGTGTTCATCTCGATGAAGTAGAACTCGCCGTTCTCGTACAGGAACTCGAAGGTGCCCGCACCGCGGTAGCCGATCTTCTTGCAGGCCGCGACGCAGCGCTCGCCGATGCGCTCGATCAGGCGGCGCGGGATGCCGGGCGCGGGCGCTTCCTCGATCACCTTCTGGTGGCGGCGCTGCATCGAGCAGTCGCGCTCGCCGAGGTAGACGGCGTTCTTGAACTTGTCGGCCAGCACCTGGATCTCGATGTGGCGCGGGTTCTGCAGGTACTTTTCCATGTACACGGCAGGATTGCCGAAAGCGGCACCGGCTTCGGCCTTGGTCATCTGCACGGCATTGATCAGCGCGGCTTCGGTATGCACCACGCGCATGCCGCGGCCACCGCCGCCGCCGGCGGCCTTGATGATCACCGGATAGCCCACGGCCTTGGCGATGCGCCGGATCTGCACCGGGTCATCGGGCAGCTCGCCGTCGGAGCCGGGCACGCACGGCACGCCGGCCTTGATCATGGCCTGCTTGGCCGAGACCTTGTCGCCCATGATGCGGATCGACTCGGGCGTCGGGCCGATGAACTGGAAACCGCTTTTCTCCACGCGCTCGGCGAAGTCGGCGTTCTCGCTCAGGAAGCCGTAGCCGGGATGGATGGCTTCGGCATCGGTCACTTCGGCCGCGGAGATGATGGCCGGCATGCTGAGGTAGCTCAGCGGCGACGGCGCGGGGCCGATGCAGACGGCCTCGTCGGCGAGCTTGACGTACTTCGCGTCGCGGTCGGCCTCGGAATAGACCATCACGGCCTTGATGCCCAGCTCGCGGCAGGCACGCTGGATGCGCAGGGCGATCTCGCCCCGGTTGGCCACCAGAATTTTCTTAAACATGGAAGTCCTCGCGGCGCAGTGCCTGCGTATGGGCGCACGCCACAGTCATGGGCTCAGCCGGGCGACGCGCGCGGCTGCTACTTTTTGCTTCACGCAGCATCACGGCGCGCCAATCACTCGATGACGAACAGCGGTTGTCCGTATTCCACCGCCTGGCCGTTCTCGCCCAGGATGCGGGTGATCTTGCCCGACTTGTCGGCCTCGATCTCGTTGAGGATCTTCATGGCCTCGATGATGCAGATGGTGTCGCCTTCCTTGACTTCGGAGCCGACGTCGACGAAGGGCTTGGCGCCAGGGCTCGACGAGCGGTAGAAGGTGCCGACCATGGGCGACTTCACGACATGACCGGACTCGGCTGCGGCCGCGGCGGGCAGCTCGGCTGCGGGCGCGGCGGCGGCGGCAGGCGCGGCTGCCACGGGTGCGGCCACGGGAGCGGCAACGTACTGCTGCTGCACCTTCCCTTCGCTCTTGACGATACGCACCTTGCCTTCGGCCTCGGTGATTTCCAACTCTGACACGTTGGATTCAGAGACCAGGTCAATCAGGGTCTTGAGTTTTCGCAAATCCATGGGAGCTCCAGCGACTAAAACTTGTAAGGGCGCGAATTTACTCCAATTTCGCCCTTCTGCGCGTTTCGTGGAACATTTTTCACCAACATCGCAAGGAGATTGAAGGGAAAAGCGGCTGCGTGCACTAGCTTTTGGCCCATTGCGCAAGATCCTGTGCGCTCAATTCGCCTATTTTACGTTGTTGCAATCTGCCGTCGCGTCCAAGAAGGACCGTGAACGGCAAACCACCGTTGGCGTTGCCCAGTTCGCGCGTGAGCTGGCTGCCGTTCTCCGCCATGCCGACCGGAAACGCCAGCGGCTGGCGCTGAAGGAATTTCTGCACCGCCGGCTGCTTGTCGACCGCCAAGCCTACCACCTGGATGCCATGCGCGGCCTTGCGGCCGGCGAATTCGCTCAGCAGCGGCAGCTCGCGCACGCAGGGCGGGCACCAGGTGGCCCAGAAATTCACGATCAGCGGCTGCCCGCGCCAGTCGGCCAGCGCCAGCGGCGCGCCTTCGGGCGTGACGAAGCTGCGCTGCCACAGTGCCTCCTCGACGCCTGGCCCTGCCGTGCCGGGCCCGAGGCGCCACCAGGCAAAGCCGGCCCCGGCAACTGCCGCCGCGCCGGCCACGCCCGCGCCAAGCCATGACCGGCGGCGAGGCGATTGGGGGGCAGAGGTGTCAACGGGCGGATTCGGTGGATTTGTCATGGGCTCCATTCTCGTCGGACAGCAGCCTGCGCACCGCCGCGATATCCCCGCGCGGGCTGCGGCCGCGGGCATCGGGCCGCAGCGCGCCGCGCAGGTCGTCGAGATCGTAGACCAGCAGATGCACGCCGACGACCACGCCCAGCTCGCGGCACATCGCGCCCAGGCTCAGCGCCTCGACATCCTCGCCATGGAAGCCCGTGACGGTGCTCGGGTCGTAATCGACATGGTGGTTGATCAGCGCGATCTCCGCCGATTTGCAGTCGTCGCAGAACAGCTGCAGGTAGATGTCGGATTGGCGCGTCGCGGTGCCGCGCCACACGGCCCCGCCCAGATGCGGGCGGAACTCTGCCATGCGCTCCATCCACTCGAGCGCCAGGCGGCGCAGCGCGCGCAGTTCTCCCGGCTGGGTGTCGGCGCAGAACAGGTCGATGTATTCGCGCACCGCATCCTCGACGCGGTCGTTGTCGGGCAGCGCGGTGCGCGCCGGCAGGCCCATTTCACGCAGCGCGCGGCGCTTGGCGGCGCCCCAGTCCAGCCCGTCTTCCACGACCAGGCGCGCTGCGGTTTGGGCGATTTCATCCATGAGTGTGTCCTGTTGCATACCGCCCCCCGAAAAACGCCAGATCGAACTGCCCGCAGCGCGCTGCAGGCCCCTGCCGACAGGATAGCGGCATGCGGTCGCCCGGCCATGCCAGTGGTGATTCCGAATGCCGCCGCCTGCCCCGGCGCTGCTGCCATTAAATGCCGGACGCCGCCTTTTTTGCAAGCCCTTGTGAACCCGCCGCACGCGAGCCGGCGGTCCTGCCCGGCCAAACGTAGAATCCCGGCCCATGCACATACATATATTGGGGATTTGCGGCACCTTCATGGGCGGGCTCGCTGCGCTGGCACGCGAAGCCGGCCACCGCGTGACGGGCTGCGACAGCGGCGTCTATCCCCCGATGAGCGACCAGCTGCGCGAGCTGGGCATCGAGCTGATCGAAGGCTACGATGCCGACCAGATCGGCCTGCGCCCCGACATGTTCGTGGTCGGCAATGTGGTCAGCCGCGCGCGCCTGCCCGACGGGCGCGCGAAGTACCCGCTGATGGAAGCCATCCTCGACGCGGGCCTGCCCTACACCAGCGGCCCGCAGTGGCTGAGCGAGCATGTGCTGCGCGGGCGCCATGTGCTGGCCGTTGCCGGCACGCACGGCAAGACCACGACCACCTCGATGCTGGCCTGGATCCTCGAATGCGCGGGCCTGCAGCCCGGTTTCCTGGTCGGCGGCGTGCCGCTGGACTTCGGCGTGTCCGCCCGGCTGGGCGCCGCGGCGCGCCCGGTGCCCGGGCCCGGCCCCGAAGGCGCCGCGCCGCTGTTCGTCATCGAGGCCGACGAGTACGACACCGCCTTCTTCGACAAGCGCAGCAAGTTCGTGCATTACCGACCGCGCACCGCGATCCTCAACAACCTCGAGTTCGACCACGCCGACATCTTCGACGACCTGGCCGCGATCGAGCGCCAGTTCCACCACCTGGTGCGCACCGTGCCGTCCTCGGGACGCATCGTCAGCAACGCGCTCGAGGAAAGTCTGGTCCGGGTGCTGCACCAGGGCTGCTGGAGCGAGGTCTGCGACTTCGGCGCGGCCGTGAGCGACTTCAGCGCCCAGGGCGAGCCCCAGGCCTTCGACGTGCTGCAGCGCGGCAAGGTGGTCGGCCGGCTGGAATGGACATTGACCGGCGTGCACAGCCAGCTCAATGCGCTGGCTGCGATTGCCGCCGCCGAGCATGTGGGCGTGGCGCCGGCCGAGGCCTGCGCGGCGCTCGCGCGCTTCCAGAACGTCAAGCGCCGCATGGAGCTGCGCGGCACGGTGCGCGGCATTGCCGTGTTCGACGACTTCGCCCACCACCCCACGGCGATCCGCACCACGCTCGACGGCCTGCGCCGCACCACCGCGCCCGGGCAACGCATCCTGGCGGTGTTCGAGCCGCGCAGCAACACCATGAAGCTCGGCGCGATGAAGGCGCTGCTGCCCTGGTCACTGGAAAGCGCGGACTTGGTCTTTTGCCATACGGCGGGGCTGGACTGGGATGCGGCAGCGGCGCTGGCGCCGCTGGGCGTGGGGCCGGGACAGCGCGCGCAGACGGCTGCCGATATCGACACTCTTGTGGCACAGGTCGTGGCTGCGGCGCAGCCTGGGGATCAGGTGGTTTGCATGAGCAACGGGGGGTTCGGGGGGATCCATGCGCGGCTGATGGAGCGGCTGGGGGCTTCTTGAGTGCAATGCATGTAATGGAACCCGTTTGCCCTGGGGCTATAGGACAGGCCGCTCACCCTCCGACAGGCTCAGGGCGAACGGTTTGATACGTTCGTCCTGAGCCTGTCGAAGGATGGACGGCCTGCCCTACAGCAAACCATTTGTTCGTTGCCAAGACAAACGATCAACCCCGCACGCCTTGGCTCAATACCCCACCGTCATCCCCGGCACATCCACCCTGACCACCGGCCGCCCCGTCACCCCCGTCGCCGCACGCGCATAGGCGTGCAGCCAGTCGGGGTTCGCAAGAAGCCTGGCCCCCGCCGCATGCGCCACCGTCAGCAGCTTGTCGGCCAGCAGCACCTTGCCGCTGGGGCGCAGGGGTTCGCAATCGAGCGCGATGAATTGATCGTCGAGCCACTGGCGCGCAGCTTCGTGCCCCAGCGCGTCGACGCCGCGCAGGTCGGCATGGAATTCCTGTTCGGGAGCCAGGGTCACGGTCACTTCGCTGTGCATGGAAAACCTTTGTTCGGAGGGCGGGAATGCCCGGGAAATCAGCTTAAACACAATCCCGGTGCGGGCGCCAGCGGGTCAGCGAGCAGTGCTTGCTCGCTGTCGCTAAAATCGCCCTCCCTTCCTCATCACAGGCACTCCATGTCCCTTACTGCCCAGCACGCGGAAATCCGGGAACATCTGCAGAACCTGCAGGCGCAATTGCAAGCCCTCGATCTGTGGTCGGCCATGCCGCCGAGCGCCGAGGCCATGGCCTCGACCATGCCCTTCATGTATGACACGCTGGAGTTCCACCAGTGGCTGCAATGGGTGTTCATGCCGCGGCTCAATGCACTGATAGAAGCCGGCAGCCCCCTGCCCAACAACTGCCACACCCACGCCCTGGGCGAGCACGAGTTCGCGCGCCTGGCGCCGCGCGACTGCGGCCCGCTGCTGGCGGTGCTGCAGCGCATCGACCAGCGGCTCAACGCGGGCGCGGCCGCGCACTGAGCCCGGCGCCGGGTGGGCGACGCCCGGCGACGCCCGGCCTTCAGGCCAGCGCTGCCGCCTCGGACGGAGCCTGCTGGCGCACGCGGCGCGCCTGCACGGCCTGCGACAGCACGGCCAGGGTCTGCAGCGAATCGTCCCAGTCCAGGCAGGCATCGGTGATGCTCTGGCCGTACTTGAGCGCGCACACATCATCCTTGCCCGGCGTGAACTTCTGCGCGCCGCCATGGATGTGGCTCTCGATCATCAGGCCGAACACCGAGTCCGAACCACCCGCCACCTGGCCGGCGATGTCGCGCGCGACGTCCTTCTGGCGCTCATGCTGCTTGGAACTGTTGGCGTGGCTGCAATCGACCATCAGGTTGTCGCGCAGTCCCGCGGCGCGCAGGTCGGCGCAGGCTTCGGCCACGCTTTGCGCGTCATAGTTGGGCGCCTTGCCGCCGCGCAGGATCACGTGGCAGTCCTGGTTGCCGGTGGTGTTGACGATGGCCACCTGGCCGTTCTTGTGCACCGACAGGAAGTGGTGGCCGCGGCTGGCCGACTGGATGGCGTCGGTGGCGATGCGGATGTTGCCGTCCGTGCCGTTCTTGAAGCCGATGGGCGCCGAGATGCCCGAGGCCAGCTCGCGGTGGACTTGGCTCTCGGTGGTGCGCGCGCCAATGGCGCCCCAGCTGATCAGGTCGGCGATGTATTGGGGCGAGATCACGTCGAGGAATTCGCTGGCCGCGGGCAGGCCCAGGCGGTTGATGTCGATCAGCAGCTGGCGCGCGATGCGCAGGCCCTCGTCGATGCGGTAGCTCTGGTCGAGGTAGGGGTCGTTGATCAGGCCCTTCCAGCCCACGGTGGTGCGCGGCTTCTCGAAGTACACCCGCATCACGATCTCCAGCGTGTCCTTGTACTGCTCGCGCACCGCGGCCAGGCGGCGCGCGTAGTCCAGCGCCGCGGCCGGATCGTGGATCGAGCAGGGGCCGATAATGACCAGCAGCCGGTCGTCCTCGCGCGCCATGATGCGGTGGATGGTGTGCCGCGTGTTGGCGATCAGCGCTTCCACCGGGGTGCCGCAGATCGGGAAGAAGCGGATGAGATGCTCTGGAGGGGGTAACACAGTGATGTCCTTGATGCGTTCGTCGTCAGTCTGGCCGGTCTTGTGGGCAGAGCTGCGATACCAGGAATCGCTGGATGCGGTGTGAGCAGTCATCGTTGGCTTTCGTGGAATGCGTGGAAAAGGGGACCAAAAAAAACCGCCGGGCTTTTCAGCTTCGGCGGTCTTTGGAGAGTTTGCTTCGGGTGCTTGTGCGCTCGCCTCTCATCCGCCAGGGACCGAGAACCAAAAGTAGGCAAAGTAAGCGCGTGCTGCATTCATGGGTTCAAAATGTAGCACAGTCGCGCCGCCTTCCAGGTGGTGCAGACGTTGCCGCGGAGCAACGGCACATTCAATAAACCTGCAATATGGGATTTTTTCAAAGCATTGACGCAATTTAAATGCGCAAAAACGCCTTCCAATGGATGAAAACAGCGTTTATCCGAAAAATTAAAAATCTCACGGATACGCTGCACCCCCTGTCCCGGCATGCTTTGCATCCCACCCATCCACACATGAAAAAAGAGGGCCTGGGCCCTCTTCCTGGTCGATATCCAATGCGGTGAAGCCTGGCTCAAGCCGTGCCGCCCACCGTCAAGCCATCGATGCGCAGCGTCGGCTGCCCCACGCCCACCGGCACGCTCTGGCCTTCCTTGCCGCAGGTGCCCACGCCGGGATCGAGGCGCATGTCGTTGCCGATCATGCTGATCTTCTTGAGCGACTCGGGGCCGCTGCCGACGATCGTGGCGCCCTTGACCGGGTACAGGATCTTGCCGTTCTCGACCCAATAGGCCTCGCTGGCCGAGAACACGAACTTGCCGCTGGTGATGTCGACCTGGCCGCCGCCGAAGTTGGTGGCGTACAGGCCCTTCTTGATGCTGGCCACGATTTCCTCGGGCTCGCGGTCGCCGCCGGTCATGTAGGTGTTGGTCATGCGCGGCATGGGAATGTGCGCGTAGCTCTCGCGCCGGCCGTTGCCAGTGGGCGCCACGCCCATCAGGCGCGCGTTCATCGAGTCCTGGATGTAGCCCTTGAGGATACCGTCCTCGATCAGCACGTTGCGCTGGCTGGCGCAGCCCTCGTCATCGACGTTGAGCGAGCCGCGGCGGTCGGCAATGGTGCCGTCGTCCAGCACGGTGACGCCCTTGGCCGCCACGCGCTGGCCGATGCGGCCGCTGAAGGCGCTCGAGCCCTTGCGGTTGAAGTCGCCTTCGAGGCCATGGCCCACGGCTTCGTGGAACAGGATGCCGGGCCAGCCCGGGCCAAGCACCACGGTCATCTCGCCGGCTGGCGCGGGCCGCGCCTCGAGGTTGACCAGCGCCGAATGCACGGCTTCATCGACATACTGGCTGATCTGCTCGTCGCTGAAATAGGCCAGGCCGAAGCGGCCGCCGCCGCCGGACGAACCGACCTCGCGCCGGCCCTTGTGCTCGGCGATGACCGTGACCGACAGGCGCACCAGCGGGCGCACGTCGGCCGCCAGCGTGCCGTCGGCGCGCGCCACCAGCACCACGTCGTATTCGCTGGCCAGCCCCGCCATGACCTGCACCACGCGCGGGTCCTTGGCGCGCGCCAGCTTCTCGACGCGGCCCAGCAGCTCGACCTTGGCGGTGCTGTCCATCGAGGCGATCGGGTCGATGCCCGGATACAGCGAACGGCTGGAGGCGACCTTCGGGCGCACCACCCTGGCGCGCTGGTTCAGCGCGCTGCTGGAGATGCTGCGCACGGTGCGCGCCGCGTCGAGCAGCGAGGCCTCGGAAATATCGTCTGAGTAGGCAAACGCCGTCTTTTCGCCGCTGACCGCGCGCACGCCCACGCCCTGGTCGATGCTGAAGGAGCCCGTCTTGACGATGCCCTCCTCCAGGCTCCAGCCCTCGGCGCGGGTGTATTGGAAGTACAGGTCGGCGTCGTCGACCTGGTGCGAGCGGATCTCGGCCAGGGCGCGTGCGAGGTGGGATTCATCCAGGCCGAAGGGTTCGAGCAGCAAGCTGCGGGCCGTGGCCAGGCGTTCGATGGTGGGTTCGCGGGAGATCATCCGCACATTGTAGGCAGCGCTTGCCAAGCCCGCCGGGCGACGGCGCGCGGCACTGCGTCGGCCGGGGCTTTGCGCACCGCGCGACGCGCGGTCAGCGCGACAGCGTGTTGTCCTGGGGCAGCTGGCGCTGCGAGCGGGCCACCGACATCAGCACGCCCAGCGCCAGCCCCAGCGTGACCATCGCCGTGCCGCCATAGCTGACGAAGGGCAGCGGCACGCCGACCACCGGCAGGATGCCGCTGACCATGCCCATGTTGACGAAGGCATAGGTGAAGAAGATCATCGCCACCGCCGCCGCCATCAGCCGCGCGAACAGCTGCTGGGCGCGCATGGCGATGACCAGGCCGCGCCAGACCAGGAACAGGAAGGCGGTGATCAGCAGCAGGTTGCCCAGCAGGCCGAACTCCTCGGAGAAGGCCGCGAAGATGAAGTCGGTGGTGCGCTCGGGAATGAATTCCAGGTGCGTCTGCGTGCCGGCCATGAAGCCCTTGCCCCAGACGCCGCCCGAGCCGATGGCGATCATGCCCTGCAGGATGTGGAAGCCCTTGCCCAGCGGATCGCGCGTCGGGTCGAGCAGCGTGCAGACCCGGGTCTGCTGGTACTCGTGCAGCACCGGCCAGCGCACGCCCTCGGCGCATAGCTGCGGCTCGAACCAGACGATCAGCACGATGCCCACGAACCCCAGCACGACCGGCGGCAGCACCAGCTTCCACGGCAGCCCGGCAAAGAAGATGACCGACAGGCCCGCGGCCATGACCAGCAGCGAGGTGCCCAGGTCGGGCTGCTTCATGATCAGGCCCACGGGCACCAGCAGCAGCACCATGGCCAGCGCGAAGTCGCTCGAGCGCAACTGGCCTTCGCGGCGCTGGAACCACCAGGCCAGCATCAGCGGTGTCGCGATCTTGAGCAGCTCGCTGGGCTGGATCACCACCCCCACGTTGACCCAGCGTTGCGCGCCCTTCTTGGTGATGCCGAAAACCGCCACCGCCACCAGCAGCGCCACGCCCAGCAGATACAGCGGCACCGCCACCTTCATGATGTGCTGCGGCGGCACCTGGGCCACGACGAACAGCAGCGTGGCGGCAATCAGCATATTGCGGCCATGGTCGATGAAGCGCGTGCCATGGTCGAAACCCGAGGAATACATGGCCGTGAGGCCGATCGACGCCAGCAGCAGCACCAGCAGGACCAGCGGGCCGTCAAAGCCGCGAAACAGCGGCACGATGCGTTGGAGGACCGAAGGCTTGTCGAATTCTGCTGCAGACATATGGGCGGGATTATCCGTTGCGGCGCAAATCCAGCGCCGGGCAACGCACAATCGGCACATCGTCCTCCACGACCGCACTCCATGGCCACAACCCATCTGCTGTACCTGCATGGCTTTCGCTCCTCGCCCGAATCCGCCAAGGCGCGGCTGATGGCCGCGCATGTCGCGGCGCACCATCCGGGCGTGCACTGGTGGTGCCCGCAGTTGCCGCCCTCCCCGCGCGAAGCCGCGCAGTTGCTGCTGGACGGCACGGCCGACTGGCCGCGTGCCACGACCGCGGTCATCGGCTCGTCGCTCGGCGGCTTCTACGCCAGCTGGTTCGCGCAGCAGCGGCGCTGCCCGAGCGTGCTGCTCAACCCGGCGGTTTTCCCGGCGCGCGACCTGCAGCGCCATATCGGCGAGCAGACCGGCTGGCACGATCCCGAGGCGAGTTTCTTCTTCCGCGCGGAGTTCATCGACGAGCTGCAGGCGCTGGACACGCGCGCGCTGCCCGCCGCCGCGCCCGCGCTGGCCATCATTGCCAAGGGCGACGAAGTGCTCGACTGGCGCGAGATGGTGGCGCGCTACCCCGAGGCGCAGATCGAGTTGCTCGAAGGCGGCAACCATGCGCTCGATGACTTCGCTTTCCATATGGAACGCATCGGGCGCTTTCTGGAATTGGTTTAGCCGCTGCGGTCGTATCCGATCCCAACGCGCGGGGAAATGCCCAGCGCCTTCCCCGTGCCTCATGGGACAATTGCGGCCATGCACGCATTGTTTGAAGAAGCCGGCAAATTCCTCGCCGGCCGCATCCTGTCCGAAACCGACGCTTCCGCCCAGGTCGAGCTCGACACCGGCAAACGGGTCAAGGTCAAAGCCGCCCATATCCTGATCAGGTTCGACAAGCCGGCTCCGGCCGAACTCATGGCGCAGGCCCAGTCGCAGGCCGCCGGCATCGAGCTGGACCTGGCCTGGGAATTCGCCCCCGAGGAGGAGTTCGGCTTTGCCGAGCTGGCGCGCGACTATTTCTCCGAGAACGCCACGCTGGTCCAGCAGGCCGGCATGCTGCTCGCGCTCTATGACGCGCCGCATTACTTCCGCCGCGCCGGCAAGGGGCGCTTTCGCAAGGCCTCGGCCGAGATCCTGCAGCAGGCGCTGGCCGCGATCGAGAAGAAGAAGCTGGTGCTGGCGCAGATCGACGAATGGGCCGCGCAACTCGGCCGCGGAGAATGCCCGGCGCCGGTGCGCGAGCAGCTCTACAGGATCCTGTTCCGCCCCGACAAAAACGCGCCCGAATACAAGGCCGTGGTCGAAGCCAGCCGCGCCACGCACCTCGCGCCGCTCGACCTGCTGCAGCGTGCCGGCGCCATCGACTCGGCCTACGAGTTCCACTGGAAGCGCTTCCTGTTCGACAACTTCCCCAAGGGCACGGGCTTTCCGGCGCTGGCCGCACCGCAGCCGCCGCAGGAACTGCCGCTTGCCGATGTGCAGGCCTACTCCATCGACGACTCGCAGACCACCGAGATCGACGACGCGCTGTCGGTGCAGGGCCTGGGCAGCGGCACGGTGACGCTGGGCGTGCACATCGCCGCGCCGGGCCTGGCCATCGTGCCGGGAACGCCGCTCGACCAGCTCGGCCGCAACCGCCTGTCGACCGTGTACATGCCCGGCTACAAGATCACCATGCTGCCCGACGAGGTGGTGCAGGTCTACACGCTGGACGAGGGCCGCGCCAACCCGGCGGTGTCGCTGTACGTGCAGATCAACGAGGAGACGCTGGATTTCATCGGCAGCGAGACGCGCCTGGAGCGCGTGCCGGTGCAGGTCAACTTCCGCCACGACAAGCTCGACCACATCGTCACCGAGGAATGGCTGGCCGACCCGACGCTGCAGGTCGAGGGCACGCCCGAGCTGCTGCAGCAAAAGCGCAGCGAGTTCAGCTTCCTGCACCGCCTGGCCAAGCACCTGAAGGCGCAGCGCGAGGTCGTGCGCGGCAAGCCCGAGACCTTCAACCGCCCGGACTACAACTTCCGTCTGCTGAACGGCAGCGGCGGCGAGCCCACCGGCCACGAGCAGGTGCAGATCACCACGCGCCGGCGCGGCGCGCCGCTGGACCTGATCGTCGCCGAGGCCGCGATCGTCGCCAACAGCACCTGGGGCAACCTGCTGGCCGAGCACGGCGTGCCCGGCATCTACCGCAGCCAGGCCAGCCTCGCGCCCGGCGTCAAGGTGCGCATGGGCACCAAGGCGCTGCCGCACGCCGGCATCGGCGTCAAGAGCTACGCCTGGGCGACCTCGCCGCTGCGCCGCTACGTCGACCTGGTGAACCAGTGGCAGATCATTGCCTGCGTGCGCCACGGCAGGGCGGCGGCGCTGGCCGCGCCCTTCAAGCCCAAGGACGCGGACCTGTTTGCCATCATCAGCAGCTTCGACACCGCCTACAGCGCCTACAACGGCTACCAGGCCGGCATGGAGCGCTTCTGGACGCTCAAATACCTGGAGCAGAACGGCATCACCGAGATCGAGGCCAGCGTCATCAAGGAAGGCCCGGGCGGCAGCTTCCTGGTGCGCGCCGAATCGCTGCCGCTGGTGCTGCCGGTGCTGGGCGCGCAGGGCCTGCCGCGCGGCGCGCGCATCCTGGTGCGCCTGGGCGAGATCGATGAAATCACGCTGGACGTCAACGGCACGCTGATCGAGCGCCTCGACAGCCCGGAAACCGCGGCGGCCGATGCTGCGGCCGCCAATGCCGCCGAGGAAGCCGCGGAAGACGAGGAAGAGGCCGTGGCCGGCCCGATTGCCATTGCCGTCGATGTCAACGAGGCCGAAAGCGCCACGCCCCCTGCCGCACCGTGAAAACCCTTGCCGCGCTTCGCTCCCTGAGCACCCTGCAGCTCGCGCTCGGCATCTCGCTGGCGCTGCATGCGGCGGTGCTGTCGATACGCTTCGTCCAGCCGCAGGCCTTCGAGCGCGTGTTCCAGGACACGCCGCTGGAAGTGATACTGGTCAACGCCAAGTCGCAGGACACCCCGGACAAGGCCCAGGCCATCGCCCAGGCCTCGCTGGCCGGCGGTGGCGACGCCGAGGCCGGCCGCGCCACCAGCCCGGTGCCCTATTCGGCGCTCACCGCGGTGGGCGACGATTTCGAGGAGGCGCAGCGCAAGCTCGACGCGATGCAGGAGCAGCAGGCGGTGCTGCTGGCGCAGCTGCGCCAGCGCGTGGCGACGATGTCCCCGCTCGATCCGCGCGAGACCTCGCCCAGCCCGCAGCAGCTGAGCGAGCAGGAGCGGCGCCTGCAGCTGGTCAAGCTGCTGGCCGAGATCGAAAAGCGCATCAACGAGGAGAATGCGCGTCCCAAGAAACGCTACATCAGCCCCGCCACGCGCGAGGAGGTGTATGCGGTCTATTACGACACGCTGCGCCGCAAGGTCGAGGACAAGGGCACGGAGAACTTCCCCGAGCAGGCCGGGCGCAAGCTCTATGGCGAGCTGACGATGATCATCACCGTCAACCACGACGGCCAGGTGCTGGAAACCGAGATCGTGCAGAGCTCGGGCAACCCGCTGCTCGACAACCGCGCCGCGGCCATCGCGCGCGCCGCCGGGCCCTTCGAGCGCTTCAGCCCGGCCATGCGCATCAAGGCCGACCAGATCGCCGTGGTGTCGCGCTTCAAGTTCACGCGCGAACAGACGCTGGAGACCAGCGTGCGCTGAGGCCTTGGCGTACTGCGCCGGTATCCATTGCTGATTTTTCCCTGTAGCCATGCCATCCACTGCCGATCTCTACTGCGTCATGGGCAACCCCGTCGAGCACAGCCGCTCGCCCTGGATCCATGCACGCTTTGCCGAACTCACCGCACAGTCCCTGCGCTACACGCGCGAGCTCGTCGCCCTCGATGGCTTTGCCGCCGCGGTGCACGGCTTCGCCGACGCCGGCGGGCGCGGCTGCAACGTCACCGTGCCCTTCAAGCTGCAGGCCGCGGAGCTGGCAGACACCCGCAGCGAGCGCGTGCAGCTGGCGGGCGCGGCGAACACGCTGGTATTCGACGCGGGCCGCATCCATGCCGACAACACCGACGGGCTGGGCCTGGTGGCCGACATCACGCGCAACGCGGGCGAAGCGATCGCGGGCCGCGCGCTGCTGCTGATCGGCGCGGGTGGCGCCGCGGCCGGAGCGCTGGGCGCGCTGCTGGCCGAGAAGCCGCGGCGCGTGGTGGTGGCCAACCGCACGGCGCAGAAGGCGCAGGCGCTGATCGAGCGCCACGCGGCGCTGGCCGCGCGCCATGGCGTCGAGCTGCAGGCCCAGGGGCTGGATGTGGCTGGCAGTTTCGATCTGGTGATCAACGCCTCGGCCAGCAGCCTGGGCGGCGCCGCGGCGCCAGTGCCCGCCAGCGTGCTGCGCCCGGGTTGCCTGGCCTACGACATGATGTACGGCCCGGCGGCGCAGGGCTTTCTCGACTGGGCCGCCGCGCATGGCGCGCGCGGTCGCGACGGCCTGGGCATGCTGGTCGAGCAGGCAGCCGAGGCCTTCGCGCTGTGGCGCGGCGTGCGCCCCGCGGGCGCGCCGGTGCTGGCCGAGCTGCGCGCGCTGATGCAGGCATGAGCATGCAGGCCGTCTGGCGCGCCCTGGCCCTGCTGCTGTGCGGCGTGCTGGTGCTGGAGCTGTTCTTCGTGGGCCGGATCGCGGCCATGGCGGCGATCGATCCCGCATCGACCAGCTTCCAGCGCTCCGAAGCCTGGCAGCTGCTGCAGGCCGGCAAGCTCGGCCAGTGGCGCCAGCAGTGGGTGCCCTATGCGCGGATTTCCGAGCATCTCAAGCGCGCCGTGGTGGCAGCCGAGGACGACGGCTTCGTGGACCACGGCGGCATCGAATGGGACGCGATCGAACGCGCCTGGGAGCGCAACCAGCGCCTGGAGCAGCGCGCGCAGGCCGCGGGCCGCGCGCCGGCAAAGGTCTATGGCGGCTCGACCATCACCCAGCAGCTGGCCAAGAACCTGCTGCTGTCGGGCGAGCGCCAGTTCGCGCGCAAGGGCCAGGAGCTGGTGCTGGCCAAGCTGCTGGAGCTGTTCCTGAGCAAGCAGCGCATCCTGGAAATCTACCTCAACCATGTGGAATGGGGCCCCGGCATCTTTGGCGCCGAGGCCGCGGCCGGGTACTACTTCGGCAAGCCCGCCGCCCGGCTGAGCGCCGCCGAGGCCGCGCGCCTGGCGGTGATGCTGCCCCAGCCCAAGCGCTTTGCGCTGCAACCCAACTCCCGCTATCTGGCCCAGCGCGCGCGCGCCGTCATGCGCCGCATGAACCATACCGTATTACCCTAGAATTTTTTGCATGCGCATCCTTGGCATTGACCCCGGCCTGCAGACCACCGGCTTCGGCGTGGTCGACGTGGACGGCCACCGGCTCAGCTACGTCGCCAGCGGCACCATCCGCACGACGGCGCTGGAGCGTGGCGACCTGCCCGGCCGCCTCAAGCTGCTGTTCGACGGCATCACCGAAGTCACGCAGCGCTATCAGCCCGACAGCTCGGCGGTGGAAATCGTTTTCGTCAACACCAACCCGCAGTCGACGCTGCTGCTGGGCCAGGCGCGGGGCGCGGCGCTGGCGGCGCTGGTCACCAGCCTGCTGCCGGTGGCCGAATACACCGCCCTGCAGATGAAGAAGGCCGTGGCCGGCCACGGCCGCGCCGGCAAGGACCAGATCCAGGCCATGGTGCAGCGCATGCTGCAGCTGCCCGGCCTGCCGGGGCCCGATGCGGCCGATGCGCTGGGCATTGCGATCACGCATGCGCATGTGGGGGCGGCGATGGCCAGGCTGGCGGAGGTGGCGCCGCTGCAGAGGAAGCAGCATGCGATGTACAAAGCGGGTCGGGCGTACTAATTTCCACCATTGAGGCTGCAACTTCCCTTGAGAGCAGGCCCGTCATCCTTCGACAGGCTCAGGACGAACGGATGATTGCCCATGCATTTCTAATGGAGTTGTAGGTTCCCCACGAAGGGTTGTTCCAGGCTGAGCACTCGTTCACCCGTTCGTCCTGAGCTTGTCGAAGGATCGAAGGATGGACGGCCTGTCCTCAAGCCGGGCCCCCAACGCAGAAACCCGCCCCACAAATCCGCGAGACGGGTTTCCAAACGGCCGACTCCGGCCCAAAAATCAATTGCCCAGAATGATCTGCGCAATCACCCCCGTGGCAATCGCCACCAGCAGATAGTCCGCGCCGTTCTGCACCCACTGGTAGCCGCGCGGCGGGGCCGAGAGGCGGTGGCCGCGCCAGTCCTGGACGACGTAGTGGCGCGTGCGGTAGTGCGGCGGCACGCGCGAGCCGCGCACCCAGTCATGGTTCGGGCCGGCGCCGTGGCGGCCGTGGGCGTGCGGCGGCGGGCCGCGGTGGTCATTGCGGTCGTGGCGGTCGAAGCGGTCATGGCGGTCGGGGCCATGGCCCTGCGAGTGGCCCGGCGGGCCGCGGCGGTGGTCGGGTTGGGCCTGGGCCACGGTGGCGCCAAGGCCCAGGGTCAGCGCCACGGCGGCGGCGGCAGCCTTCCAGGCAGCGGAATGGAGGGAGTTGTTATGTGTCATATGGCCCCTTTGCAGTGGTTGGATGGCTGCATGATGGCCCATCCTGCACGCAATGGGAGGTCAGACAGAGGCGCTTTACACAAGTTTTGCGCGGCGCTTGCGTTGATTCACGTGGGCAGCGAATCGACACAATTGCAGCCGCCCAAACGTTGCCGGATGCAACGCCGGCGCGGCTGCGAGGCGCGTTTCAGCCGATGCGGCTCAGGATCAGAACGCCGAAGAATCCCAGCGCCGCAATGACCATCCACTTGAGGATCAGCAGGCTCCAGCGCTTGTAGCCGGGCTGGCCAGTGCCCAGATAGAAGGCAAAGCAGATCAGCGATGCGACAAACAAAAACCCGACGAGCGCGCGGAAGATCAGCATCAGAGGCCCTTACCAGGCATGCACCGGCTGCGCAAAGCCACGCGGCGCCTGGCGCTCGTTCTCGAAAGTGACGATTTCCCAGGCATCGGGCTGCTCCAGCAGCGCGCGCAGCAGCTGGTTGTTCATGCCGTGGCCCGAGCGGAAGGCGCTGTAGGCCGCCAGCAGCGGCTTGCCGATGACGAACAGGTCGCCGATGGCATCGAGGATCTTGTGCTTGGCGAACTCGTCGTCATAGCGCAACCCGTCGCTGTTGAGCACCTTGTAGTCGTCCATTACGATCGCGTTGTCGAGACCGCCGCCCAGCGCCAGACCGCTGGTGCGCAGCATCTCCACGTCCTTGGTGAAGCCGAAGGTGCGCGCGCGCGCGATGTCGCGCACGTAGTTGTCCTCGCCCAGGTCGAACTCGACGCACTGGCCCGTCGAATCGACAGCCGGGTGGGCGAAGTCGATCTCGAAGCGCAGCTTGAAGCCGTGATAGGGATCGAAGCGCGCCCACTTGAGGCTCTTGCCCTCGCCTTCGCGCACCTCGACCGGGTGCTTGACGCGGATGAAGCGCTTGGGCGCGTTCTGCAGCTCGATGCCCGCGCTCTGCAGCAGGAACACGAAGGAGGCGGACGAACCATCGAGGATCGGCACCTCCTCGGCGGTGATGTCGATATACAGGTTGTCCAGCCCCAGGCCGGCAATGGCCGACATCAGATGCTCCACGGTGTGCACCTTCGCGCCGCCAACGCCGATCGTCGATGCCATGCGCGTGTCGGTGATGGCATGCGCGGAAATCGGGATGTCGACGGGTTCGGGCAGATCGACACGCCTGAACACAATGCCCGTATCCACCGGCGCGGGGCGCAGGGTCAGCTCCACGCGCTGGCCGCTGTGCAGGCCCACGCCCACGGCACGGGTCAATGTCTTGAGGGTGCGTTGCTTCAACATCCCGTCATTTTAAGTTCGCGGACCAAATCCTGGGGGATGCCGGGCATCCAGTTGTCGCTATGGCGGTGATGAATTAAGCCGTGGGCAAATTGCTTGACCAGCGCGTGGCCGTGTGAACAGCGGACTGGTCTTGAGAACTGGCCGTTCATGGTTCGACGGGGCCGCCCAGGCAGGCTCACCACGAACGGTGTTTTTTGCACAGCGTCTGCTTACCCGTTCGTCCTGAGCCTGTCGAAGAATGAACGGCAACCGATGAAGCGGGCATACCCGTTCATTGGAAAGCCGGCGTCCCTTCTTCGACAGCTGCTCAGGCAGGCTCAGGACGAACGGATAGAAACGGTTCGCCCTGAACCAAAACTCAGGGCGAACAGGTTGACAGACTTAATCCGCCTGCTTGCGCAGGAACGCCGGAATCTCCAGGTCCTCCATCCCGCCCGAAGCCAGCGCATCCACGCGCGCGGCGGCCTGGGTGCGGTTGGTGCGCCACACGCTGGGCACGGACATGTTGCCCATGTTGCCGAAGTCGGTGCCGGTGCCGCCGAGGCCCTGCGCGCTGCCCATGTTGCCGGTGGGCAGCTGGTAGCTCAGGTTGTCGGTGCCGGTGCGCAGGCCGCCTTGCAGCACGGCCATGTTCTGGCGGCGCGCGTTGGGGCGGGCCAGGCCGGTGGCCACCACGGTGACGCGGATCTCGTCGCCCAGGCTGTCGTCGTAGGCGGCGCCGAAGATCACGTGCGCGTCGGGCGAGGCGTAGGCATTGATGGTGTTCATCGCCAGGCGCGATTCGGACAGCTTCAGGCTGCCCTTCGACGCCGTGACCAGCACCAGCACGCCCTTAGCGCCCGACAGGTCGATGCCTTCGAGCAGCGGGCAGGCGATGGCCTGCTCGGCGGCGATGCGCGCGCGGTCGGGGCCGGCGGCGGTGGCCGTGCCCATCATGGCCTTGCCGGGTTCGCCCATCACGGTGCGCACGTCTTCGAAGTCGACGTTCACCTGGCCGTATTCGTTGATGATTTCAGCGATACCGCCGACGGCGTTCTTCAGCACGTCGTTGGCGTGGGCAAAGGCTTCGTCCTGGGTGATGTCGTCGCCCAGCACGTCCAGCAGCTTCTCGTTGAGCACGACGATCAGCGAGTCGACATTGGCTTCGAGCTCGTTGAGGCCGTTGTCGGCATTGGCCATGCGGCGCCCGCCCTCCCAGTCGAAGGGCTTGGTCACCACGCCCACCGTGAGAATGCCCATTTCCTTGGCCACGCGCGCGATCACGGGCGCCGCACCGGTGCCGGTGCCGCCGCCCATGCCGGCGGTGATGAACAGCATGTGCGCGCCGTCGATGGCGGCGCGGATGTCTTCCACTGCGGCTTCGGCGGCTTCGCGGCCCTTTTCGGGCTTGCTGCCGGCGCCCAGGCCGCTCTGGCCCAGCTGGATGGTGCGGTGGGCAGCGCTGCGGATCAGCGCCTGCGCATCGGTATTGGCGCAGACGAATTCCACGCCCTGCACGTTGCGGGCAATCATGTGCTCGACGGCATTGCTGCCGCCGCCGCCTACACCGATCACCTTGATCTGTGTGCCCTGGTTGAACTCTTCGGCTTCGATCATTTCGATGGTCATGTTGCTGCTCCTAAAACTCGTGTATTGGGTGTTACGGCCGTTCTGAAAAAGGAATCTGGAATCACACGTATTCGGACATCCGTGGGCGGGCCGGTAATGCGCAGGCGAGTCGCATCCATGGCTAGAAGTTTCCCACAATGAAGTCTTTGAAACGGCCAAAAGCGGTCTTCATCGATCCACTCTTTTGTGCCACCTTGAAACCGCGCAAGCGCGCCAGGCGTGCTTCATCTAGCAAACCCATGACTGTAGCCGAGCGGGGCTGGGCCACCATGTCAGCCAAAGCGCTGGAATACTTCGGAATGCCGCGGCGCACGGGCTTGAGGAAGATGTCCTCGGCCAGCTCGACCATGCCCGGCATGACCGAGCTGCCGCCGGTGATGACGATGCCCGAGGACAGCACCTCCTCGTAGCCCGATTCGCGGATCACCTGCTGCACCAGCGAGAAGATTTCCTCGACGCGCGGCTCGATGACGCCGGCCAGCGCCTGCTTGCTGATCATGCGCGGGCTGCGGTCGCCCAGTCCCGGCACCTCGACCTGGCTGTCGGGGTCGGCCAGCAATTGCTTGGCATAGCCGCTCTCGACCTTGATGTCCTCGGCGTCCTTGGTCGGAGTGCGCAGCGCCATGGCGATATCGCTGGTGATCAGGTCGCCGGCAATGGGAATGACGGCGGTGTGGCGGATCGCGCCGCCGGTGAAGATCGCGACGTCGGTGGTGCCCGCGCCGATGTCCACCACGGCCACGCCCAGCTCGCGCTCGTCGTCGGTGAGCACTGCCTGGCTGGAAGCCAGCGGGTTGAGCAGCAGCTGCTCGACCTCCAGGCCGCAGCGGCGCACACACTTGATGATGTTCTCGGCCGCGCTCTGCGCGCCGGTGACGATGTGGATCTTGGCTTCCAGGCGGATGCCGCTCATGCCGATGGGCTCGCGCACGTCCTGGCCGTCGATCACGAATTCCTGCGGCTCGACCAGCAGCAGCCGCTGGTCGGAGGAGATGTTGATGGCCTTGGCCGTCTCGACCACGCGCGCCACGTCGGTGGGCGTGACTTCCTTGTCCTTGACGGCCACCATGCCGCTGGAATTGAGCCCGCGGATATGGCTGCCGGTAATGCCGGTGCATACGCGCTGGATCTTGCAGTCGGCCATCAGCTCGGCTTCCTTGAGCGCGAGCTGGATGCTCTGCACCGTGGCGTCGATGTTCACCACCACGCCGCGCTTGAGCCCGTTGCTGGGCGCCACGCCCAGGCCGGCGAGCTTGAGTTCGCCATTGGGCAGCACTTCGGCCACCACGGCCATGACCTTGGCGGTGCCAATGTCCAGGCCGACGACCACATCTTTGTATTCTCTAGCCATATCAGAGTCCGCCCTCGGTTGGTCCCATCTTCTCGTTCTGTCGCATATGCCGTCTTTCAGTTCCGCGCCGCTGCAGCCGGTTGGGGCTTGGGCTGGGGTTTGGGGCGTGGGGGCGGCATCTTGCCCTGTACCGTGCTCACGCCGTGCAGCCGCAGCGCATAGCCATCCTCATAACGCAGGTCTGCCGATTCCAGCGCGTCGGCGCGGCGCTGGTATTGCGCCGTGACGGCCTCCAGCGTGCGCACGAAGCGCTGCACGCGCTGCAGCACCTGCTCGACCGTGCCGCCGCCGAGCTCGACCTGCGCGCCATTGCCCAGCCGCGCGCGCCAGCTGCCGCGCTCGCTGAGCACCAGCTCGTCGATCTCCAGCGACAGCGGCGCCAGCGCCGGCGCCAGCATGCGGTAGAACTGCAGCACCTGCTGCGAGCTGTTGTCCGGGCCCTGCAGCCGCGGAATGCCCTCGCGGTCGACCTCGCCGACGTTGGCCTCGAACACCTCGCCAAAGCTGTTGACCATCTCCGCGCCGGTGTCGGGGCCCCAGAAGGCCTCGGCCACATGCTCGTGCAGCTCGACGCGCAGGCTGTTGGGGTATTCGCGCCGCACCTGGGCCTCGCGCACCCAGGGCACCTGCTCGAAGGTCTCGCGCGCCGCGCCCAGGTCGATGGTGAAGAAATTGCCCGTCAGGCTGGGCGCGACGTTGGCGCGCAGCGTGACCGCGTTGTTGTGCACCAGCTCGCCCTCGACGATGATGCGGCTGATGGCGAATGCCGGATGGCGCACCACCCACCAGCTGGCCGCCGCCAGCACCAGCGCGGCGCAGCCCAGGAACAGGACCGTGGCGGTCACGTTCATGAGCTTGACGTCGAGCGGAGCGGGCAGCGTCTGCTTCATCATGGCCGGCCTGCGCCTCCATCGAGGGCCGCATTGGCCAGGATGCGCAGGCACAGCGCCTCGTAGCTGATGCCCGAGGCGCGTGCCGCCATCGGCACCAGCGAATGGCTGGTCATGCCGGGCGAGGTGTTGATCTCCAGCAGGAAGGGCTGGCGGTCGCTGGCGCGGACCATGATGTCGGCGCGCGCCCAGCCGCGGCAGCCCAGCGTGCGGAAGGCCTTCTCGACGATGCGCTGGATGGCTTCCTCCTCGGCCGCGGGCAGGCCGCTCGGGCAGTGGTACTGCGTGGTGTCGGTGAAGTACTTGTTCTGGTAGTCGTAGTTGCCTTCGGGCGCAACGATGCGGATCACCGGCAGCGCCTGTGCCTGGCCGGCGCTCTCGAGCACCGGGCAGGTGGTCTCGTCGCCGGCGATGAACTGCTCGCACAGCACCTCGGGGTCGTATTGCGAGGCCAGCGCATAGGCTTCGGCGCATTGCTCGGCGCTCGTGACCTTGGTCAGGCCGATGGTGGAGCCTTCGCGCGCGGGCTTGACGATCATCGGCGCGCCCAGGGCGGCGAGCGCGGCGCGGGTTTCCTCGGCGCTGGCCACCAGACGCCAGTCGGGCGTGGGCAGGCCCTCGAAGCGCCAGATGCGCTTGGTCATGATCTTGTCCATGGCGATGCTCGAGGCCATGACGCCGGGGCCGGTGTAGGGAATGTCGAGCAGCTCGAGCGCGCCCTGCACCGTGCCGTCCTCGCCGAAACGGCCGTGCAGCGCGATGAAGCAGCGCGCGAAGCCCTCGGTCTTGAGCGCCGACAGATCGCGCTCGGCGGGATCGAAGGCATGCGCGTCGACGCCGCGCGCGCGCAGCGCGTCGAGCACGCCCTGCCCCGACATCAGCGAGACCTCGCGCTCGGACGAGCGCCCCCCCATCAGCACGGCCACCTTGCCGAATGCCTTCACATCGATATCCATATCCGCCTTTGCGTCCACTGCGCTCATACCACGACCTTCTCTTCGCTGGGCTGCACGGCCAGCAGCTGCACCACCTTGCCCGGCACGGCGCCGATCGAGCCCGCGCCCATGCACAGCACCACATCCCCGGCGCGCGCATTGTCCGCGATGACCCTTGGCAGATCGGCCACGTTCTCCACGAACACCGGCTCGACGCGCCCGGCCACGCGCAGCGCGCGCGCCAGCGAGCGGCCGTCGGCGGCCACGATCGCGGCCTCGCCCGCGGCGTAGACCTCGGTCAGCAGCACCAGGTCGGCATCGCCGATGACCTTGACGAAATCCTCGAAACAGTCGCGCGTGCGGCTGTAGCGGTGCGGCTGGAAGGCCAGCACCAGGCGCTGACCCGGGAACGCGCCGCGCGCCGCGGCCAGCGTGGCCGCCATCTCCACCGGGTGGTGGCCGTAGTCGTCGATGACATGGAAGCTGCCGCCGTCGCGGCTGGGCACCTCGCCGTAGCGCTGGAAGCGCCGGCCCACGCCCTTGAAGTTCTGCAGCGCGCGCAGCAGCGCGGCGTCGTCGAGGTCGAGTTCCATGGCCACGGACACGGCCGCCAGCGCGTTGAGCACGTTGTGCTCGCCCGGCAGGCTCAGCACGACGTCCAGATCGGGATAGGTGCCATTGCCCGGCGGGCCTTCGCGGCGCACCGTGAAGTGCATCTCGCCGCCGCGCGCCTGCACGTTGATGGCGCGCACCTGGGCGTCGGCACTGAAGCCATAGGTGGTCATGGGGCGCGCGACGCTGGTCAGGATGTCGCGGATGCCGGGGCTGTCGACGCACAGCACCGCGCGGCCGTAGAAGGGCATGCGGTGCAGGAACTCGACGAACGCGCTCTTGAGCCGGCCGAAGTCGTGGCCGTAGGTCTCCATGTGGTCGGCATCGATGTTCGTGACCACCGCCATGCACGGCAGCAGGTTCAGGAACGAGGCGTCGGATTCGTCGGCCTCGACCACGATGTAGTCGCCCTGCCCCAGCTGGGCATTGGCGCCGGCGCTGTTGAGCTTGCCGCCGATGACGAAGGTCGGGTCCAGCCCGGCCTCGGCCAGCACGCAGGTCACGAGGCTGGTGGTGGTGGTCTTGCCATGCGCGCCGGCAATGGCAATGCCGTGCTTGAAGCGCATCAGCTCGGCGAGCATGAGCGCGCGCGGCACGACGGGAACCTTCTTCGCGCGTGCGGCCAGCACCTCGGGGTTGTCGGCCGTGACGGCCGTGGAGGTGACGACGACGTCGGCGCCCTCGATGTGCTTGGCAAGGTGGCCGACGCAGGTCTTGATGCCCAGGCCCTTGAGCCGCTGCAGCACCGGGCCGTCCACCAGGTCGGAGCCGGAAATGCGGTAGCCGAGGTTCTTCAGCACTTCGGCAATGCCGCTCATGCCGGAGCCGCCGATACCGACGAAATGGATGTGGTGGATGGCGTGTTTCATGCCGCCAGCTCCTCGCATGCGCGCACCACCGCGGCGGTCGCCTCGATCTTTTGCATTTTCTTCGCTTGTTCTGCCCGCTCCAAAAGCGTGGAGCGCTGCATATTTTGTAGCATTTTGGATAACACTTCAGCGCTCATCTCGCGCTGTGGCAGCAACCATCCACCGCCGGCATCGACCAGGAAGCGCGCGTTGCGCGTCTGGTGGTCGTCGACGGCCGAGGGAAAGGGCACATAGACCGCGGCCGCGCCCACGGCGGCGATCTCGGTCACGGTGCTGGCGCCCGCGCGGCAGACGATCACATCGGCATCGGCAAAGGCCTGCGCCGTGTCGTCGATGAAGGGCGTGAGCGTGGCTTCGACGCCCGCGGCCGCGTAGTTCGCGCGCAGCGCCTCGATCTCCCTGGCGCCGCTCTGGTGCAGCACCTGCGGGCGCTGTTCGGCTGGAATCAGCGCCAGCGCCTGGGGCACGGTCTCGTTGAGCGCGCGCGCGCCCAGGCTGCCGCCCACGACCAGCAGCCGCAGCGGCCCGCTGCGGCCGGCGAAGCGCTCGGCCGGCAGCGGCTGCTGCGTGAAGGCCGGGCGCAGCGGATTGCCGACCCATTGGCCCTTGGCGAACACCTTGGGAAAGGCCGTGAACACGCGGTCTGCCACGCCCGCCATGACGCGGTTGGCCATGCCGGCCACCGAGTTCTGCTCGTGCAGCACCAGCGGCTTGCCGGCGAGCACCGCCATCATGCCGCCGGGAAAGCTGATGTAGCCGCCCAGCCCCACGACCACATCGGGCTTGACGCGGCGCACCACGGCCAGCGCCTGCCAGAAGGCCTTGAGCAAACGCAGCGGCAGCAGCGCCAGCGTCAACAGGCCCTTGCCGCGCACGCCGGAGAAGTCGATGGTCTCGAGCGTGAAGCCCTGGGGCGGCACCAGCCGCGACTCCATGCTGCCGGGCGCGCCCAGCCAGTGCACCTGCCAGCCGCGCTCGCGCAGCGCGTGCGCCACGGCCAGGCCCGGGAAGATATGGCCGCCGGTGCCGCCGGCCATGACCAATGCGGTCTTGCTCATGGATGTCCTCCGCGCATGAGTTCCTTGTTTTCGTAATCCACGCGCAACACCACGGCCAGCGCCACCAGGTTCATCAATATCGCCGACCCGCCAAAGCTCATGAACGGCAGCGTCAGCCCCTTGGTGGGCAGCGCGCCGAGGTTCACCCCCATGTTGATGAAGGCCTGGAAGCCCACCCAGACCGCGACGCCCTGCGCCACCAGCCCGGAGAACACCCGGTCCAACGCCACCGCGCGGCGGCCGATGTGCATGATGCGGCGCGTGATCCACAGGAACATGATGATCAGCGTCAGCACGCCCATCAGGCCGAATTCCTCGCCGATGACGGCCAGCAGGAAGTCGGTGTGCGCCTCGGGCAGCCAGTGCAGCTTCTCGACGCTGCGGCCCAGGCCCACGCCGAAGATCTCGCCGCGGCCGATGGCAATGAGCGCATGCGAGAGCTGGTAGCCCTTGCCGAGCGCGTGCTTCTCGTCCCAGGGGTTGAGGTAGGCGAAGATGCGCTCGCGCCGCCATTCGGAGAAGCCGATCATGATGACGAAGGCCAGCACCACCAGAAAGGCGATCAGGAAGAACATGCGCGCGTTGACGCCACCCAGGAACAGGATGCCCATGGCAATGACCACGATCACCATGAACGCGCCCATGTCGGGCTCTGCCAGCAGCAGCACGCCGACCACGACCACCGCCGCGCCCATCGGCAGCACGGCGCGGAAGAACCGCTCCTTCACCGCCATCTTGCGCACCATGTAGTCGGCCGCGTAGATCAGCACCGCGAACTTGGCCAGCTCCGAGGGCTGGAAGTTCATGATGCCCAGCGACAGCCAGCGGCGCGCGCCGTTGACCACCGTGCCCACATGCGGGATCAGCACCGCCACCAGCAGCACCAGCGACAGCAGGAACAGCTTGCGCGCGATCTTCTCCCAGGTCGCCATAGAGACCTGGAAGGCCAGCAGCGCGCCGACGAAGGCCATGCCGATGGCCATGCTGTGGCGCAGCAGGAAATGGGTGGGCGCGATCTTGCCGAAGCGCGGGTTGTCGGGCATCGCGATCGATGCCGAATAGACCATGATGATGCTCCAGGCCAGCAGCCCGATCACCATCCAGATCAATGCCTGGTCCAGGCCCAGCACGCTGGCCGGGGTCACCGTCGGGCGGCGGTACTGCGGCCCGCCCACGCGCACCGGCAGCACGTCGACGGCCTTGTCGGAGATGCCGCCGAACCAGGCGCCAAAGCGCTGCCTGAAGGAAGCGGCGGCGCTCATACCCAGCCCTCCAGATCCTGGCCCGCGTCCTGCGCGAGCTCCTGCACGGCGCGCACGAACTGGCGCGCGCGGTCCTCGTAATCCTGGAACATGTCGAAGCTGGCGCAGGCCGGCGACATCAGCACCGCCTCTCCCGGCCGCGCCTGCGCCTGGGCCAGGGTCACGGCCTGCTGCATCGAATCGGCCGCCAGCAGCGGCACGCCGCTGGCCTCGAGCGCCGCGCGGATCAGCGGCGCATCGCGCCCGATCAGCACCACGGCGCGCGCATAGCGCGCCACGGGCGCGGCCAGCGGCGAGAAATCCTGGTCCTTGCCGACGCCTCCCATGATCGCCACCAGGCGCCGGTCGGCGCCCAGGCCCGTGAGCGCGGCCACGGTGGCACCCACGTTGGTGCCCTTGCTGTCGTCGAAGAATTCGATCTCGTTCACCACGCCCACCGGTTCCACGCGATGCGGCTCGCCGCGGTACTCGCGCAGCCCATAGAGCATGGGCGCGAGCGCGCAGCCCGCGGCGGTGGCCAGCGCCAGCGCCGCCAGCGCGTTGATGGCGTTGTGGCGGCCGCGGATGCGCAGCGCATCCGCTGGCATCAGCCGCTGGATATGCAAATCGTCCTGCGGCGCGCGCGCGCGCTTGGCCGGCCCATCGGCTTCCAGCGCGCGCACCAGCCAGGCCATGCCGGCCACGACCTCGATGCCGAAGTCGCCGGGGCGCCGCGGCATGTCGCCGCCAAAGGTGACGTGCACGCGCTCCTGCGGGCGCTGCAGCTTCACGCGCGTGGGCGCCGGCAGCATCTGCATGACGGCGGGGTCTTCGCGGTTGAGCACCATCAGCCCGTTGCCGAAGATGCGCGCCTTGGCGGCGGCATAGGCATCCAGATTGCCATGCCAGTCCAGATGGTCCTGGCTGATATTGAGCACCGTCGCGGCGGTGGGCGAAAAACCCGTCGCTGCATCGAGCTGGAAGCTCGACAGCTCGAGCACCCAGGCCTCGGGCAGCGTGCCGGCATCGATATGGCCGGACAGCGTGTCGAGCAGCGTCGGGCCGATATTGCCGGCCACGGCCACGCTCTTGCCGGCATGCGCCAGCAGCTGGCCGGTCAGCGAGGTCACGGTGGTCTTGCCATTGGTGCCGGTGATCGCCAGCACCCTGGGCTGGTAGCCATGGCCCTGCGCCAGCGCCTGCAGCGCCAGCGCGAACAGATCGAGCTCGCCGCTCAGGCGCAGGCCCTGGGCCTTTGCGGCCTCGAGCACAGGAGCGAGCTGTTGCGGGCTCAGGCCCGGGGAGCGGTAGAGGGTGGTGAAATTCTGGCCGTCGAGCAGCGCGGCATCGAAGGCGCCGGCGACGAAGCGCACCTGCGGCAGCTCCTGCTGCAGCACGGCCCGCTGCGGCGGATTGTCACGCGTATCGGCCACCGTCACCTGGGCGCCCAGGCGCGCGCACCAGCGCGCCATGGCCAGGCCCGAGGCGCCCAGGCCCAGCACCAGCAGTTGCTGGTCCGCCATCGGCAATGCCTCGGCCTGTGGCCAGCCCGCGGGTACCGGGGGCAGCTCGGGCGCGGCTTCTTCCTGTGCCTGCACCTCCACCGTCTCGATTTCGGCATCTCCGGCCGGCGCGGCCTGCGCAAAGATCTGCGCGACAAAGGCGGCTGCATCCTCGGCGGCATGCAGCGTGCCCAATGCGGGCATGGGCTGCGCAGGAGCTTCGGCAGGCGCGGCCTCAGGCTGCGCCACGTCCACGGCGGGCAGCGCCTCGTCCGGCAGTTCGCCGTCCGCGGGATGGAAAGTGGCGTCGGGCGTATTCATCGCAGTTTCAGCGTGGACAGGCCGACCAGGCACAGCAGCATGGTGATGATCCAGAAACGCGTCACGACCTGCGTCTCCTTCCAGCCGCTCTTCTCGAAATGGTGGTGCAGCGGCGCCATCTTCAAGAGGCGCCGGCCTTCGCCATAGCGTTTCTTGGTGTACTTGAACCAGACCACCTGCAGCATGACGGACAGCGCCTCGGCGACGAAGATGCCGCCCATGATGGCCAGCACGATTTCCTGGCGCACGATCACCGCGATGGTGCCCAGCGCGCCGCCCAGCGCCAGCGCGCCGACGTCGCCCATGAACACCTGCGCCGGATGGGCGTTGAACCACAGGAAGGCCAGGCCCGCGCCGGCCATGGCGGCGCAGAACACCAGCAGCTCGCCGGCGCCCGAGATATGCGGGAACAGCAGGTAGCGCGAGAAATTGACGCTGCCCGTCACGTAGGCGAAGATGCCCAGCGCCGAGCCGACCATGATCACCGGCATGATCGCCAGGCCGTCGAGGCCGTCCGTCAGGTTGACGGCGTTGCTCGCGCCGACGATCACCAGGTAGGTCAGGATCACGAAGCCCAGCACGCCCAGCGGGTAGCTGACCTCCTTGAAGAAGGGCACCAGCAGCCCGGCCTTGGGCGGAAGGTCCATGGCGAAGCCCGACTGCACCCAGCGGATGAACAGCTCGAACACCTGCATGTTGCTGTTCTCGGAGATGCTGAACACCAGGTAGAGCGCGGCCAGCAGGCCGATCACCGACTGCCAGAAATACTTCTCGCCCGAGCGCATGCCCTCGGGGTCCTTGTTGACGACCTTGCGCCAGTCATCGACCCAGCCGATCGCGCCAAAGCCCAGCGTCACCAGCAGCACGATCCAGACGAAGCGGTTCGACGGCTCGAACCACAGCAGCGTCGAGATGGCAATGGATATCAGGATCAGCACGCCGCCCATGGTGGGCGTGCCGCTCTTGGCCAGATGGGTCTCCATGCCGTAGCCGCGCACCGGCTGGCCGATCTTCAGCGAGGTCAGCAGGCGGATCACGCGCGGGCCGGCCACCAGGCCGATCAGCAGCGCCGTCATGGCGGCCATCACGGCGCGCAGTGTCAGATACTGGAAGACGCGCAGAAAGCCGAATTCCGGCGACAGGCCCTGCAACCATTGAAAAAGCATCAGCAGCATGCGGCCTCCGCTGCTGCATTGTCCGCGCACGCCGAAATGGCCTGCACCACCTGTTCCATCTTCATGAACCGAGATCCCTTGACCAACACGCTGCCCACCGCGGGCAGCCCTTCGCGCAGCGCTGCCTGCAGCGCCGCCATGTCCTTGAAATGCCGCGCCGCCGCGCCGCAGGCCGCAGCCGCATGCGCGCTCTGCTCGCCCAGCGCCAGCAGCCGCTCGATGCCCTTCTCCCGCGCATAGGCGCCGGCCTCGGCATGGAACTGCGGCCCCTGGTCGCCAACCTCGCCCATGTCGCCCATGACCAGCCAGCGTGGCGCCGGCAGCTCGGCCAGCACGTCGATCGCGGCGCGCATCGAGTCCGGGTTGGCGTTGTAGCTGTCGTCGATGACCGTGATGCCGCGCCCGCCGATCTGCACGCTCAAAGCGCGCGAGCGGCCGGTGACGGGAACGAAGGCATCGAGCCCCGCGGCAATGGCGGCCAGCGGCACGCCGGCGGCCAGCGCGCAGGCGGTGGCGGCCAGCGCATTGCGCACATTGTGGCGCCCGGCAATCCGCAGCCTGGCTTCGAACTCGCCCGCGGTCGTGGCAATGCGCACCTGCCAGGCGCCCTGCTGCCACTGCGCTGCCAGCGCATGCACCTGGGCACCGTCCGCGCGCTCACCAAAAAGAATGCAGCGGCGCTCGCCTGCCAGCCCTTGCCATACCGGCGAATATTCCTCGCCTGCCGGAAACACCGCCACGCCATCGGCGGGCAGCGCCGCCAGCACCGAGCCATTTTCCTCGGCCACGGCCTGCACCGTGCGCATGAATTCCAGATGCTCGCGCTGCGCGTTGTTGACCAGCGCCACCGTGGGCCGCGCGATGCGCGCCAGCTCGGCGATCTCGCCGGGGTGGTTCATGCCCAGCTCCACCACGGCCAGCCGGTGCGCGGGCGCCAGGCGCAGCAGCGTCAGCGGCACGCCGATGGCGTTGTTGAAATTGCCGCGCGTGGCCAGCGCCGCGTCGCCCGCCTGCGCCGAAAGGATGGCGGCGATCATCTGCGTGACCGTGGTCTTGCCGTTGCTGCCGGTGACGGCGATCAGCGGCAGCGCGAATTGCGCGCGCCAGCCCCGGGCCAGGATGCCCAGCGCCGCCAGGCTGTCCTCGACTTCGATGCCCGGCAGACCGGATTCCGCCAGGCGCCCGGGATGCGCCAGTGCCGCGGCCGCGCCGCTGTCTTTGGCCTGGCCCAGGAAATCATTGGCATCGAAACGCTCGCCCTTGAGGGCCACGAACAGGTCGCCCGGCTGCAGGCTGCGCGTGTCCGTGTGCACGCGCGCGAGCTGCGTCCGGCCGTCGCCGATCAGGCGGGCCGTGGGGATCTGCGGCTGGATCAGCGCCAGCGCTTGGTTCAGGGTCATCATGACCGTTTCATTCCTTCTCGCGCCGCCAGCGCCTTGCGCGCCTCGGCCATGTCCGAGAACGCGCGCTTCACGCCCGCGATCTCCTGGTAATCCTCGTGTCCCTTGCCGGCAATCAGCACCACGTCCTTGGGCCCCGCCTCGGCCAGCGTTTCGGCAATGGCTGCGGCGCGGTCGGCTTCGGAATGCAGCTGCTGCGACGGCACCATGCCGCCCAGGATCTGCGCGATGATCGCGTCCGGGTCCTCGCCGCGCGGGTTGTCGCTGGTCACGACCACGCAGTCGGCATGGCGCTGCGCCGCCGCGCCCATCAGCGGGCGCTTGCTGGCGTCGCGGTTGCCGCCGCAGCCGAAGATGCACCACAGCCGGCCGCCGCGCTGGCGCGCCGCCGGGCGCAGTGCCTGCAGCGCCTGCTCCAGCGCATCGGGGGTATGTGCGTAATCCACCGCCACCAGCGGCTGGCCCGGCTGCGCGATCTGCTGCATGCGCCCGGGCACGGGCTCGAGCTCGGCGCAGGCGGCCACCGCCTGGTCCAGGCCCAGGCCCAGCGCGCGCAGCGCGGCGAGCACGCCCAGCAGATTGGCGACGTTGTATTGCCCGACCAGGCGGGTGCGCAGCACATGGCTGTGCGCGTCCTCGATGACGGTGAATTGCAGGCCCTCGCGGCCCAGCGTGATGTCCTTGGCCTGCAGCCGCGCGGGGCCTTGCGTGGAAACGCTCCACACATCCAGGTCGCGCGACTGCAGCCGTGCCCACAGGCGCGCGCCCTGCGGGTCGTCGACATTGACCACCGCCGCCTGCAGGCCGGGCCAGTCGAACAGCGCCGCCTTGGCCTGCCAGTAGGCCTGCATGTCCAGGTGGTAGTCCAGATGGTCCTGGGTGAAATTGGTGAAGATCGCCACGCGGATGCGCGTGCCGGCGAGCCGGTGCTCGGCCAGGCCAATGGAAGAGGCTTCCATGGCGCAGGCGGCCACGCCTGCGTCCACATAGTCGCGCAGCACGCGCTGCAGGCGCACCGGGTCGGGGGTGGTGAGGCCGGTTTCCTCCAGATGCGGCGGCACGCCCACGCCCAGCGTGCCGACCATGGCGCAGCCCCGGCGCTCGCCGAAGGACTGCCGCGCCAATGCATGCGCCAGCCACCAGGCCGTCGTGGTCTTGCCGTTGGTGCCGGTGACGGCCAGCACCTGCAGCGCTTCGCTCGGACGCCCGTACCAGAGCGCCGCGATCTCGCCGCTGGCGGCCTTGAGCCCGGGCAGCGCGGCAATGCGCTCGTCGGCAAAGCCGAAGGCCTCGACCCCCTGCGCCTCGACCAGGCAGGCCGCGGCCCCGCGCGCCAGCGCCGCGGCGACATGCGCGCGGCCGTCGGTGGCGGCGCCGGGCCAGGCAATGAAGGCGTCGCCTGCGGACACCTGGCGGCTGTCGGTCTGCAGCCGGCCGTTGATCCGCCCGCGCAGCCATTGCACCGCCTGCTGCGCCGAAGTCAGTTGCACCAGGCTCACAGCGGCTCCTCCACCGGATTGGCGACGATCTGCGGCACGACGGCGACATCGGGCGGCACGCCCATCAGCCGCAGCGTCTGCTGCACGACCTCGCTGAACACCGGCGCGGCCACCGTGCCGCCGTAGAAGCTGCCGGTGCTGGGTTCGTCCACCATGACGGCGACGATCACGCGCGGCTTGTCCACCGGCGCCAGGCCCGTGAACCAGGCGCGGTACTTGCCCGCGGCATAGTGCTTGCCGACCTGCTTGCGCGCCGTGCCCGACTTGCCGCCCACCGAATAGCCCACGGTCTGGGCCTTCTGGCCGGTGCCGCCCGGGCCGGCGGCCAGCGCCAGCATCTGGCGCACCTGGTTGGCGGTGCGCTCGGAGAAGATCGGCACGCCCACGGGCGGCTCGTCGCGCTTGAGCATGGTGGCGGGAATCACCCGCCCGTCATTGGCGAACACGGTGTACGAGCGCGTCATCTGCAGCAGGCTGGCCGACAGGCCGTAGCCGTACGACATCGTTGCCTGCTCGACCGGGCGCCAGCTCTTGTATGGGCGCAGGCGGCCGCTGGCCGCGCCAGGGAAGGAGATCTGCGGCTTCTGGCCGAAGCCGACGGCGGAATAGCCCTCCCACATCTGCTGCGCCGTGAGCATCTGGGAAATCTTGGTCGTGCCGACGTTGCTCGACTTCTGCACCACGCCGGCCACGGTGAGCAGGCCGTAGTTGTGCGTGTCGGAAATCGTCGAGCCGGTCACGTTGATGCGCCCGGGATTGGTGTCCACGGGCGTTTCGGGCTTGACCTTGCCGGCCTCGAGCGCGATGCCGACGGTGATCGGCTTCATGGTCGAGCCGGGCTCGAACACGTCGGTGATCGCGCGGTTGCGCAGCTGCTCGCCGGTCAGGTTCTTGCGCTTGTCGGGCACGTAGCTCGGGTAGTTGGCCAGCGCCAGCAGCTCGCCGGTGCGCGCGTCCATCACCACCACGCTGCCGGCCTTGGCCTTGAAGGCCTCGACCTGCTCGCGCAGCTTCTGGTAGGCGAAGTACTGCACCTTGCTGTCGATGGACAGCTGGATGTCCTGGCCGTCCATCGGCGGCACCTCTTCGCCCACGCCCTCGACGACGCGGCCCATGCGGTCCTTGATGACGCGGCGCGAGCCGGCCTTGCCGCCGAGCTCCGTGTTGAAGGCCAGCTCCATGCCTTCCTGGCCCTGGTCCTCGACATTGGTGAAGCCGACGACGTGCGCCGCGGGCTCGCCCTCGGGGTACTGGCGCTTGTATTCCTTGCGCTGGTAGATGCCCTTGATGCCCAGCGCCTTGATCTGCTCGCCGATGTCCCAGTCGAGCTGGCGCTTGATCCAGACGAAGGTCTTGTCCTCGTCGGCCAGCTTGGCATCGAGCGCGGCGGGCGTCATCTCCAGCAGCTCGGCCAGCCTGGGCATCTTGGCCGCGACCTCGGGGTCTTCCTTGTCGACGTCCTCGGGAATGGCCCAGATGCTGGCCGCGGGCACGCTCGAGGCCAGGATCAGCCCGTTGCGGTCGAGAATGCGGCCGCGGTTGGCCGGCAGCTCCAGCGTGCGCGCGAAGCGCACCTCGCCCTGGCGCTGGAAGAAATCGTTGCCGAACACCTGTACATAGGCGGCGCGCGCGCCCAGACCCACGAAGCCCAGCGCCAGCATGGCAACAATCATCTTGCTGCGCCACAGCGGCGTCTTGCTGGCCAGCAAGGGGCTCGAGGTGTAGAGCACGCTGCGCGTCATGGGGCGGTCTCCAGGCGGGCGTTGTCCTGCACGTATTGCGTGATGGCCGGCGTGGCGGAATGCATCTTGAGCTGCTCGCGCGCCATGGTTTCCACGCGCAGCGGCGTGGCCTGCGCGCGCTTTTCCACCTCCAGGCGCTGGCTTTCGGTCGCAAGCCGGCGCGATTCGCTGACGGAGCGGTCGAGCTCGGTGAACAGCCGGCGCGACTCGTACTGCGAGTGCACCAGGAAGATGGCGCTGCCCATGACGGCCAGCAGCAGGATCAGATTCAGGCGCAGCATGGCTGGCCTTTCCACACGGCCATGCGGCTGCCGCAGCACGAGCGCAGCGTCTGCTTCATGCTGGAACCTCTGTGCGCTGCGCTACCCGCATGACCGCCGAGCGCGAGCGCGGATTGGCCGCGACTTCCTCGGCGCTGGGCTTGATGCGGTCGAGCGCCACAAGGCGCATCGGCGTGGGCGCCGCAAACGGCGCGCGCCGGTCGAACACTTCCTTGGAATGCTTCGCGATGAACTGCTTGACGATGCGGTCCTCGAGCGAGTGGAAGCTGATGACCACCAGCCGCCCGCCGGGCGCGAGCACGCGCAGGCTGGCTTCTAGCGCCTGTTCGAGCTCCTGCAGTTCGGCATTGATGAAAATCCGAAGAGCCTGGAAGGTGCGGGTCGCGGGGTTCTGCCCGGCCTCGCGCGTGCGGACGGCGCCAGCCACGAGCTCGGCAAGCTCGCCGGTGGTTGCGAGAGGGCCTTTGTCCTGGCGCCGCGCAACAATCGCCTTTGCAATAGGCCCAGCAAACCGTTCTTCGCCATAGTCACGTATCACCTCCGCAATCTGCTGCATTTCCGCATCGGCCAGCCATTCGGCCACGCTCTGGCCCCGCGTGGTGTCCATGCGCATGTCGAGCGGGGCGTCGAAGCGGAAGCTGAAGCCGCGCTCCGGCGTGTCGATCTGGGGCGAGCTCACGCCCAGGTCCATCAGGACGCCCTGCACGCTGGCATCGGGCAGGTCGGCCAGGCGGCTGAAGCCCTCGTGCTGAATGGAAAAACGCGCATCGGTGATGCGCGCCGCTTCCTGGATGGCTTCCGGGTCCTTGTCGAAGGCCCGGAGCCGCCCCTGCGGCCCCAGGCGCTGGAGAATGAGACGGGAGTGGCCTCCGCGGCCGAAGGTGCCGTCGACCCATTCGCCGGCCGGGGCCGGGCCTGCCGCGCCCAGCAGTGCATCCACCGCTTCGTCGAGCAGAACCGTGATGTGTTGGAGGGGCTGGTTCAATCGCACGCCCTTTAAAAAGCAAAATCCTGGAAAACGTCGGGCATCTGGGCCTGCATGGCCTGTGCCTCCTGGGCGTCATAAGTGGCTTTGTCCCAAAGCTCGAAGTGGTTGCCCATTCCCAGCAGCACGGCGTCACGGCTCAGGCCGACGGCCTCGCGCAGTTCGGGCGAGATCAGCACGCGGCCGGTTCCGTCCATCTCCACGTCCATGGCGTTGCCCAGGAAAATGCGTTTCCACCACTGCGCGGACATCGGCAGCTGCGCGATCCGGTCGCGAAACAGCAGCCACTGCGGGCGGGGGAACAACATCAGGCAGCCATGCGGATGTTTGGTGAGAGTGACCTGCCCTTCGGCCATTTCATTCAAGGCGTCACGATGCCGGGTCGGCACCGATAGCCGACCCTTCGCGTCGAGACTGAGCGAAGAAGCCCCTTGAAACATGATTGCCCTTGGACTGGCGCCCGCCGGTTCGGCCGCTGAAAATGGCGGCGATGGCAGGTTTCACCACTTAATTGCACTTTTTTCCACTGTAGCAGCAAATCGCTGCGCCGCCACAGCGGGTGTGACAATTATTTGCAATGAAATCAAGGACTTAGAACGCTCACAGAAACCGTGTTTGGGCAAAAAGCCGTTGCCCCATAAGCACTTACTCAATTCAGTGCATGTGAACTCTCAGGCGCCTCATGACTGCGGATGTACACAGGCAGGTGCACAAGACGTATACAAGCGTTACTGGAACGGCGGCTTTCGTGGCGTAAATGTCACAAAATGAAACGTGACAGATCCTCATCCTGGCTCAGGGTCTGCAGCCGCGCATCGACATAGGCGGCATCGATGGTGACGGTCTGGCCCGAAAGGCGGGCCGCGAGGAAGCTGACCTCGTCCAGCAGCCGCTCCATCACCGTGGACAGGCGGCGCGCGCCGATGTTCTCGGTGCGCTCGTTGACCTGGAAGGCGGTATGCGCCAGCCGCGTGATGCCGTCGGGTGTGAACTCCAGCGCCACGCCCTCGGTGGCCAGCAGCGCCTGGTACTGCTTGACCAGCGAGGCATGGGTCTGCGTGAGGATCGCCTCGAAGTCCTGCACCGACAGCGACTCGAGCTCGACGCGGATCGGAAAGCGCCCCTGCAGTTCGGGAATCAGGTCGCTGGGCTTGGACAGGTGGAAGGCGCCCGAGGCAATGAACAGGATATGGTCGGTCTTGACCATGCCATATTTGGTCGACACCGTCGTGCCCTCGACCAGCGGCAGCAGGTCGCGCTGCACGCCCTGGCGCGAGACATCCGCGCCGCTGGCTTCCTGGCGCGCCGCGACCTTGTCGATCTCGTCGATGAACACGATGCCGTTTTGCTCGGCATTGGCAATGGCGCGGGTCTTGATCTCTTCCTCATTGACCATCTTGCCGGCTTCCTCGTCGATCAGCAGCTTCAGCGCCTCGGCGATCTTCAGCCGGCGCGTGCGCCGGCGCTCCTGGCCCATCTGGCTGAACAGGCCGCGCATCTGCTCGGCCATCTCCTCCATGCCCTGGGGGCCCATGATCTCGAGCTGCGGCTTCGCGTCGGCCAGGTCGATCTCGATTTCCTTGTCGTCCAGTTGCCCTTCGCGCAGCTTCTTGCGGAACACCTGGCGCGCCGTGCTGTCGGCGGGCGCATCGGCCGTGCGCGCCTGGGGCAGCAGCACATCGAGGATCCGGTCCTCGGCCGCATCCTCGGCGCGCACGCGCAGCTTGCGGACCTCGGCTTCGCGCGTCTGCTTGACGGCGATCTCCGCCAGATCGCGGATGATGGCATCCACATCCTTGCCGACGTAGCCGACTTCGGTGAACTTGGTGGCCTCGACCTTGATGAAGGGCGCATCGGCCAGGCGCGCCAGGCGGCGCGCGATCTCGGTCTTGCCGACACCGGTCGGGCCGATCATCAGGATGTTCTTGGGCGTGATTTCCTGGCGCAGGCTGCCTTCGACCTGCTGGCGGCGCCAGCGGTTGCGCAGCGCGATCGCGACGGCGCGCTTGGCGCCCTGCTGGCCGACGATATGGTGGTCGAGCTCGGAAACGATTTCCTGGGGGGTCATGGAGGACATGTGATTTCAATCCGGTGGGCCGGCGGCGCAGCAATGGCGGCCGGCAACAAGAGGCAGTGGCGCGTCAGAGCGTTTCGATCGTATGGTGCATATTCGTGTAGATGCACAGCTCGCCGGCGATCTCCAGCGATTTCTTGACGATGTCCGCCGCGTCCAGCTCGGTATTGGCCAGCAGCGCCTTGGCGGCCGAGTGCGCATAGGCGCCGCCCGAGCCGATGGCGACGATGCCCTGCTCCGGCTCGAGCACGTCGCCATTGCCGGTGATGATCAGCGAGGCACTCCTGTCGGCCACCGCCAGCATGGCCTCGAGGCGGCGCAGCACGCGGTCGGTGCGCCAGTCCTTGGTCAGCTCGATGGCGGCGCGCGTCAGGTGGCCCTGGTGCTTCTCGAGCTTGGCCTCGAAGCGCTCGAACAGCGTGAAGGCATCGGCCGTGGCGCCGGCAAAGCCGGCCAGCACCGTGCCGTGGTAGAGGCGGCGCACCTTGCGCGCCGTGCCCTTGACCACGATGTTGCCCAGGGTGACCTGGCCGTCGCCGCCGATGGCGACCTGGATGCCGTCCGCCGTCTGGCGGCGGACGCTGAGAATGGTGGTGCCGTGATACTGTTCCATAGCGCTGCCAGTTGGGGGCGGATGCGAGGATTGCAAGCCGCGGCCGCACCTGGCCGGCCGCGCCTGGCCGGCCGCACCTGGCCGGCCGCACCTGGCCGGCCGCACCTGGCCGGCCGCACCTGGCCGGCCACACCCTCAGTCGGTGCGCGGCACCAGCTGCGCATGGTCGCCGACACCGACCATGGCCAGGAACACCGCGACGAGCTGGTGCAGGCGCTCGAAGCGCAGCGCCACGCCGCGCGCCTGCAGCCGCGCTGCCCAGTTGAGCAGCGAGCCCGCGGCCGCGAAATCCAGGCGCACCAGCTCGGCGCAATCCACCACCAGCGGTTGCCCGGGCCGCGAGCGGCCCTCGAGCTCCGCCAGCCAGCGCGTGGCATCGCCGTCGATGCAGCCGGCCAGGCCGGTGCCTGCGGGCAGCGCCGGGGCATCGTCGGATGCAGTTTCCTCCAGCCCCTCGCGGTAGCTGCTGCGCGCCGGCACCCAGCGCGGCGGCGAAACCTCGTAGGTGACGCAATAGTCGAGCGCTACCAGTTCGAAGCTGTCGTGCTCGTCCATCAGGCGCAGCGCCGCCATGCGCAGCCGCCAGCCGGCCTCGGGCGCCTCGCGCTCGCCCGACGGGGTCAGCGCCTGCAGGCATTGCGCCAGCACCGGCGTGTCGATGAATACCAGCAGCCCGGGCGCCTGCGCCCATTCGGCGAACACCTGCTCGAGCGGCGCCACGGCATCGGCCTCGATGTGCTCCAGGGCGCTCCAGAACAGGGTCCAGGGCGCGGGCGCAGCCGCCTTGGCCTGCTGCAGCGCCGCCACCGCCTGGCGCGTCAGCACCCGCGGCGCGTTCCAGCGCCAGTCCTGCGCGCCGGAGGGCTCGGCCCCGGCCGCGTGGGGCGCGGCGGAGTCGCCAGCCCAATGGTTCTGTGCGGACAGGGCAAACCACAGCGGCGCCGAGCGCCCGAAACGCGTGGCGAAGTCGATCGCCAACCCCTCGAAGCGCTCGGCCAGCCCGGCCGCGCGGTACAGGTCGAACAGGGCCAGCCAGACGGGATACTGCCGCGCGGGGTACGCGGCGCGCTGCGCCAGCAGCGCCTGCAGCAGAACCTCGGCACCCGCGGCATCGCCATTGGCAAACGCGATGGCGGCCTCCTCGAAATCCGGGTCATGCACGAAGGTGCCTGAAGACAAGGGCTGCGCGGATGCGGCCCAGGCCGGGGGATCGAATGCCAGGGTGCTGGCAAAGCCCGTCTGCGCAGCGTTCGCTCCATGCGCCTGCGCCAGCGCGGCGCCAGTGTCGGCATTCCAGTCCAGCGGCGCGGTCGGTGCAAAGCCGGGCGCTGGCGGCGCGGGCGCGGCAGCCGCAACGTGGACCGAATCGGGCTGCGGAAAGCTGGACAGCAGATACATCGGCATGGTCGAGGCATCGGCGGGCTGCTTCCTGCGCCACCACTGCTGCGACATCTGCTCCTCGATGGCATCGATCTTCTGCAGCGTCACCGCGCGCGCATCGGGCGGGGTCAGGCTGCTTGGCATGCTGGTCGGCTGGCTGGAGGACTCAGCCTGCGCCTGGGCGCCCGCCGCCGCCTTCTGGCGCAGCCGGCGCAGCTGCTCGAACTCGCGCTGGCGCACCAGGTCGTTGCGCCGTTTGCGCTCGAGCGTCTGGCGCAGCACCTGCCGGTCGGCGGTGCCCAGGGGATCGTCTTGCGCCTCGGCTTCGGACCAATGCACGACGGGATGGCGCACAAAGCGCGCCACCCTGGAAAAAAGGCCACCGGGCTTGCTGTCATCCGTACTCATAGATGGTCAGCGTAGCGCAAGTGGCCTTGGGACGAAGCGAATCCTTTTAATCGCCGAACATTTTCTGCTTGAGTTCGCGGCGCTGCTGGGCTTCCAGCGACAGCGTCGCCGTGGGACGCGCCAGCAGGCGGCCTACGCCGATGGGCTCGCCGGTCTCGTCGCAGTAGCCGTAGTCGCCGGCGTCGATGCGGGCGATCGACTGCTCGATCTTCTTGAGCAGCTTGCGCTCGCGGTCGCGCGTGCGCAGTTCCAGCGCATGCTCTTCCTCGATGGTCGCACGGTCGGCGGGATCGGGCACGACCACGGTGTCCTCGCGCAGGTTTTCCGCGGTCTCGCCGGCGTTGTTGTGCATGTCCTGTTTGAGCAGCACAAGCTTGTGGCGGAAAAACGCCATCTGCTTGTCGTTCATGTACTCTTCCTCGGGCATGGCCAGGACTTCTGCGTCAAGCAGCTCTTCGGCGGGTTTGGTCTTCCAGTTGTTGGCCAATTGAGGATCTTTCTTTGCAGCAGTCAGGGATGGTGCTTGCATGGTAGTGGGCATGGTGTTGATGTAACTGGTTTTGGCAGCGTCAAAAGCCGCTGCCGGTGCCATGGAGGGAACGGTCAATTGGGTCAGACGTGCGGAAGGACGGACGCTGCGCGCGGGACCGGAAGAAGGTGCGGCGGCTGCAGGCGCCAGCGGAGGCGGCGCGGCATGGGCTCCAGGCGCCTTGGCAGTCTGGATGGCGGTCTTGGCAGTTGCTTTCGCGGCAGCCTTCTTGGCGGCTGCGGGCTTGGTCACTGCTTTCACTTTGCGGGTCTCGGCATTCACTTCCTGTCTCCTCTCGGTGCGACCGGCCCCTGGCTGGGGAGCAAGCCCAGTGGGGCTTTGCCTTCCGGGTTCTCTTTAGGGGCGCGATTGTATCGACCGCAGCCGGAGTCCAACAGAACGTTGTGTGGAACCTACATACGGGTAAACCAATGAATGCTGTCATTTGAGCCCAAATCCCATCAAAAATTGGCATTTCCCAACAACATCATTGAGCCACGCTGCAAAGCCGACGCAGCTTATAGCTGCCGTCCTACTTTCGAGCTTCCCACCCGAAGTCAGGTGACAAGCTCGACGCGCTCACACCAGGCACTGGTCGAGACCGGAGCGCAGGATGTCCTGCGGCAGGTCGATGCCGATGAAAACCATCTTGCTCTCGCGCTTCTCGGCGCCATCCCAGGCCGGGCCGAGGTCGCTGCCCATCAGCTGGTGCACGCCCTGGAAGATCACCTTGCGCTCGGTTCCCTGCATGTTGAGCACGCCCTTGTAGCGCAGCATCTTCGGGCCGTAGATATTGACGATGGCACCGAGGAAGTCCTCGAGCTTGGCCGGATCGAAGGCACGGTCCGCCCGGTAGACGAAGCTTTTCACGTCGTCATCGTGGTGATGGTGGTGCGGATGGTTGCAGGCTTCGCCGGGCGCATGGTCGTGCCCGGCGTGGGAGTCGTGCTCGCAATGGCCGTGGTCGTGGTCGCAGCCGTCGTGCGCATGGCCGTGGTCGTGCCCATGGTCGTGGCCGTGGTCGCCCTCTTCCTTGAGGAAGTCCGGATCGATGTCGAGCTTGGCATTGAGATTGAAGCCGCGCAGGTCCAGCACCTGGGCCAGGGGCACCGCGCCGAAGTGCACGGCCTGGATCGGCGCGCGCGGGTTCATGTGCTTGAGGCGGTGGATCAGCGCCTGTTGTGCCTCGGCGCTGACCAGATCGGTCTTGGACAGGAAGATCTGGTCGGCAAAGCCCACCTGGCGGCGCGCTTCCTGGCGCGTGTCGAGCTGCTGATCGGCATGCTTGGCATCGACCAGCGTGACGATCGAGTCGATCAGGTAGGTCTCGGCCACCTCGTCATCCATGAAGAAGGTCTGCGCCACCGGGCCAGGGTCGGCCACGCCCGTGGTCTCGATGATGATGCGGTCGAACACCACCAGGCCCTTGCGGCGCTTGGCGGCCAGCAGCTGCAGCGTCTCGCGCAGGTCCTCGCGGATGGTGCAGCAGATGCAGCCATTGCTCATCTGCACTATCTGCTCCTTGGACTCCGTCTTGAGGATGTCGGAGTCGATGTTTTCCTCACCGAACTCGTTTTCAATCACGGCAATCTTCTGGCCATGGGCCTCGCTCAGCACACGCTTGAGCAGCGTAGTCTTGCCGGAGCCCAGGAAGCCCGTGAGGATGGTGACAGGAATGAGAGACATGGAATCGCCTAGAAAGTGGGTGCGCGCCGGGCAGGCACCTGCGGCTCGGGAAGCCGCCGGCCCTGGATGAAAAAGGTGATATGGGGAGTCCAGCGGTTATTTCAAGAGGCCGTGGCGCAGCCGTTCAGCGCTTTCTGCGCGCGCGGGGGTGGGCGTTCTCGTAGGCTTGCGCGAGGTGCTGGAAGTCGAGGCGCGTATAGATCTGCGTGGTGGAGATGCTGGCATGGCCCAGCAGTTCCTGCACCGCGCGCAGGTCGCCGCTGGACTGCAGCAGATGGCTGGCAAAAGAGTGGCGCAGCACATGCGGATGCACCGAGCTCGTCAGCCCTGCCTGGCGCGCGCGCTCGCGCAGGCGCAGCCAGACCGACTGGGTGGTGAGGCGCGCGCCGCGCCGGCCGATGAACAGCGCCGGCTCCACCGTCTGCGCCTGGGCAAAAGCCTGCGGCCGCAGCTCGAGCCAGGCCTGAAGCGCCCGCAGCGCCGCGCTTCCCACGGGAACGATGCGCCGCTTGCTGCCCTTGCCCAGCACATGCGCCTCGCCGGCCGCCAAGTCGATCCAGCCGCGCGCCAGGCGTTCGGTATCGGGGCCGGGTGCGATATCCAGGCCTACAAGCTCGGCGACACGCAGGCCGCTGCCATAGAGGAGTTCAGCCATAGCCGCGTCGCGAGACTCTATCCAGGGATCGGCTTCTTCATCCTTGTGATTCACCAGTTGCAGCGCATCCTCCACCGCCAGCGCCTTGGGCAGCGGCTTGGGCGCGCGCGGCGCACGGACTCCGTCCACGGGGTTCAGCGGCACCAGCGCCTGCTTTGCGGCCCAATCGAAGAAGCCGCGCCAGCCCGAAAGTATCAATGCAATGCCGCGCGGGCTGCGCCCGGCGCTGTGCATCTGCGCGACAAAGCGGCGGATATGCGGGGCCTGCAGCGCCAGCAGTCCGATTCCGGCCGACTGCGCGAACGCCACCAGCTTGTGCAGATCCAGCGTGTAGAGCGTGTGCGTGCGCGCGGCCAGGCGCTTTTCCACGCGCACATGCTCGAGATAGGCCAGCGCCTCGGGCGGCAGCACGCCAGCCACAGGCTCCCGCGTCGCTGGCGCCGCGCGGCCCATGCTCAGACCGAAGCCAGCGTGCGCGGAGCCGGGCGCAGGCGCGCCAGCGCCGCGCTGGCCTGCTCGGCAATGCGCATCAGGAATTCGGTGCCCATGGTGGCGTCGAAGCGCAGCGGGTCGGGCGAGCCCAGCACCAGCATGCCGAATGCCGGCGAAGGCATGGCCAGAGCGCCTGGGCGCAACGGCAGCAGCGCCAGCGACTGCACGCCATCGGGCTTGGCGAGCCAGTTGGTCGGCTCGAAACCCAGGTTGGGGCCGCAGAAGGGCAGCGTCAGCGAGGAGGCAAAGGCCTTCACGTCGCTGCTCACGCCCATGGTGTAGAGCGCGCCGGAGAACGGCGGCGCCACGTCCCAGACGCGGATCGCGGCCTCGGGCACGTCGAATATCCGGCGCAGACCTTCGGTGATCGCATGCGGCAGCTCGCGCGCCTCGACGCAGGACGCGAGATCGCAGCTCCAGCGGTGGATCTTCTGCGCGATGGTCGCGTTCTCGCTGCTGTTGCGCATCATCTCCATGATGCGCTGCTCCAGGCCCTTGATCTTCTCGCGCAGCATCTCGGCCTGGCGCTCCTGCAGGCTCACCGCACGGTGGCCGTGGACGCTGGTCAGGCGCACGCCGGTCAGCACTTCGGCATGGCGTTCAAAGAACTCGGGGACCTCGGTCAGGTAGGAGGCGATGCTGTCTTCGCTGGTGGACAATGCGTGGACGCTGCTGGTGTCGTTCATGGTGCTTCGGGAAGTTCGATCTGGCCGTCAAAAACAAAGGTCGCGGGGCCGGTCATGAAGACGCTGTCGCCCTCGCCACCGGCCCAGGCAATCTGCAGCAGTCCGCCGCGCGTGTGGACCCGCACCTGGGTGTCGAGCAGGCCCTGGTGGATGCCTGCGACCACCGCGGCGCAGGCGCCCGTGCCGCAGGCCAGCGTCTCGCCCGTGCCGCGCTCGTAGACGCGCAGCCGCACCTCGCTGCGGCTCACGCGCTGCAGGAAGCCGACATTGACACGCTGGGGAAAGCGCGCATGCCGCTCGATCTGCGGGCCCACCGCCGCCACGGGCGCGGTATCCGCCTCGTCGACCAGCAGCACGGCATGCGGGTTGCCCATGGACACCGGCATGATCCACTGGGCCGCGCCGTCGGACAGGGGCAGCTGCCAGGTCTGCGCCCGGCCCACGGCACGGGATTGCAGGCCGGCAGCATCGAACGGAACCTGTTCCGGCCGCAGCTCGGGGCGGCCCATGTCCACGCGCACCTGGCCCTCGCCGACGATCTCGGGCGCAATGACGCCGGACAGGGTCTTGACGCGGATCACCTTCTTGGTGGTCAGGCCGCGGTCGTGCACATAGCGCGCGAAGCAGCGCGCGCCATTGCCGCACTGCTCCACCTCGCCGCCATCGGCATTGTGGATGGCATATTCGAAGTCGATGCCTTCGGCGGGCGCGGGGCGCACGCTGAGGATCTGGTCGGCGCCGACGCCGAAGTGGCGGTCGGCGAGAAAACGGTATTGGGCCGGCGACAGGCCGCGCTGGCCCTGCGTTTCATCGAGCACGACGAAGTCGTTGCCCGCGCCCTGCATCTTGGTGAAGCGGATTTGCATGGACGCAGATTATCCGCCACTCGCGCGCCGCTGCCATGACAGGGCCTGACACCGACGGGAAATGCCCGTTCGTCCGCAGGCCGCCTCCAGAGGCAGCCCGGGACCAACGGGCATTTCCATCGACATGCCGGCCCCAGGCCGGCAGGCGATCACATGTTGATCTTGTGGATGCGTGCACCTTGCAGCGACACACCGGCTTCCAGGCCGGCATTGGTCATCACGAAGCTCGACACGGGAGCCTGTGCGGTCTGCGTATCGATCATGCCGTTGGCACCGACGCGGCCGACGGCCACGGTGGCGTCGACGCCAGCCGACCAGCCATTGCCGTTGACGAATTTGTCCAGCGCGTCCTGGGTGTTGAACACATAGATCACGGCCTTGGACTGGCCGCCGGCCTGCCAGCCGATCGAGGCGGCAGTGGTGCTGTAGTAGCCGAGGGTGCGCGAGCCCGAGCGCAGTGCGCCGCGGCCGTGCTCGGCGCCGACCACGAAGCTGCCGCCGACCACCGTCGGGAACACCAGCACGGCCTTGGAGCGTGCCACCAGCTCGCGCGAGCCGGGAACGGTGGAATACAGGCGCGACAGCGTGGCGTCGACCTGCGCATCGACCGAGTTGCTCGTGGCGCGGGGCGCGGTCTTCACGTCGGAGGGAGTGGTCGTGGTGCAACCGACCATGGCCAGGCCGCCCACGGCGACAGCGGCAGCAATCAGCAGAGAGCGAGCGTTTTGGGTCTTCATGAATATTCCTCCTGATGTTGATGGCGCTTGCGCACGGCGAGATGGCGCAGCAAGCGTTTTCTGGGACCGGATTGACGGCCTGAAGCGATCCTAGAGGGGTTCAATGGCTTTGTTTCACTGCAGATGCAGCTCGGCCTGCACGCCTACACGGACCGGGGAAATCGGCTTGCAGCGCGGTAGGCGGTGAACCTTCGCTCACCACATGCCCTCAATTGGCGCGCACGCAACAGTCTTGTGCGCCATCTTGTGGCACAACTGCGGGCAGCCATCCACCTGTTGAGGAAACCCATGAATTTCTGGTCCCACCTGCACCATCCCCGCGCCGCCATCACGCTGCTGCGCATCACGCTGGCACTGCTGCTGCTGTTCCACGGCTGGGCCAAGATCACGCAGGGCATCGGCGGCATCGAGAAGATGGTGGCCAGCCATGGCCTGCCCTCGTGGCTGGCCTATGGGGTCTACCTCGGGGAGGTGGTGGCGCCGCTGCTGCTGCTGATCGGCGTATGGGTCGTGCCGGCGGCGCTGATTGTGGCCGGCAACATGCTGGTCGCACTGCTGCTGGTGCATACCGGGCAGTTCCTGTCGATCGGCAATACCGGCGGCTGGGCCCTGGAGCTGCAGGCGTTCTTCATCGTCACCGCCCTGGCCGTCGCGCTGGGCTACACCAAAGGCAAATAGGAAGCCGCGATGCAACGCCCCAGCCAGCTCCTGCGCCCGCAGCGCTCTCCCGTGGAACCCCGTCCTGCAGCCACCGTGCTGCTGCTGCGCGACCAGGGCGCGGGCGGCGGCATCGAAGTGCTCATGACGCGCCGCTCGCCCCATGCCAGCTTCCTGCCGGGCGCCTATGTGTTTCCGGGCGGCAGCGTCGATGCGCTCGACGCGCTGTCGCACGGCGCCGCCGCGCGCCGCCCGACGCAAGGCGACGCGCACCTGACCCAGGCCATTGCCGCGATCCGCGAGAGCTTCGAGGAGCTGGGCGTGCTGCTGGCGCGCCATGCCGACGGGCGCATGGCCGATGCCGCGGACATCGCGGCGCTGGACCGCGACGCGCCCTTCGTCGCCCAGTGCACGGCGCGCGGGCTGACGCTGGCGGCCGACGAGCTGCACGCGCTGGCGCACTGGACCGGCGACCGCACGATGCCCAAGCGCTTCGCCACGCAGTTCCTGGTCGCGCGCATGCCTGCGGGCCAGACCCCCGTGGCCGACGAGCGCGAGCAGTTCGAGCCGCAGTGGATCACGCCGGCCGAGGCGCTGCAGCGCCACGCGCAGGGCGTGTTCCCGATCATCTTCCCGACCATGAAGACGCTGGAGAAGCTCGCGCGTTTCGAGTCCGTCGACGCGCTGTTCGCGGCACTGGCGCACGAGGAGGTGCTGTGGGAATGCTGCCCGCGCACCGGCCTGATCGGCGGCAAGGAACGGCGCCACATGGAGGACGAGGCGGCCTACGGCGAGCTGGAGATGGTCAGCCCCGACGGCCAGGTGTTCCATCCACTGGACTGGCAGAGCGCGCAGCCGGTACAGCTGCGGCGCAACGTGCTGCGGCTCACGGCGCCCAATGCCGGCATGATGACCGGGCCCGGCACCAACAGCTACCTCGTGGGCGAGCCGCTGACCGGCTATATCGCCATCGATCCCGGGCCGAGCGATCCGGAGCACGTGCGGCGCCTGTTCGATGCCGCGGGCGGCGATATCCGGCACATCGTCTGCACCCACTCCCATGCCGACCACTCGCCCGGCGCCGCGCTGCTGCAGGCGCTGCAGGTGCAAGACGGGCGCGCGCCCGCCGCCGTGCGCGGCCTGCCCTCGGCGCCAACGGCGCGCGCCGCCAGCCGCTTCCTGCCCGACCAGCCGCTGGTGGACGGCGAGCGCCTGGCGCTGGCCGGCACCGGCGCCGAAGGCCCCGTCAGCCACACGCTGCAGGCGGTGTTCACACCCGGCCATGCGGCCAACCACATGTGCTTCCTGCTCGAGGAGGATGCGCTGCTGTTCAGCGGCGACCATATCCTCAACGGCAGCACCACCGTGATCGATCCGCCCGACGGCAACATGGCCGACTATCTCGATTCGCTGGCAAAGCTCGATGCGCTGTGCGCGCAGCATGGCGTCGAGTTCATCCTGCCCGCGCACGGCTATGTGCTGGGCCGGGCGCGCCAGGTGATTGCCCGGCTTCAGGCGCACCGGCTGGCGCGCGAGGCCAAGGTGGCGCGCGCGATGCAGGCCGCGCCCGACGGCACGCCCGAGGACTGGGTGCGCCTGGCCTACTCCGATGCCCCGCCCGCGCTCTGGCCGGTGGCGCAGAGATCCCTACTGGCCCATGTGGAACGCATTCGTGCCTTAGGCTTGAGGGATGTCTCAAACTGAATCCGTCCGCCTGTCCAAGCGACTGGCGGAACAACAAAACTGCTCGCGCCGCGAAGCCGAGCTGTATATCGAAGCCGGCCATGTGCAGGTCGACGGCCAGGTCGTGCTGGTGCCCGGCACCCACATCGGCATCGGCCAGCAGGTGCGCCTGGCCCCCGGCGCCAAGCCCGAGCCCGTGCCCCCCGTCACGCTGCTGCTGCACAAGCCCGCGGGCTACACCCAGGGCGACGCCTACGGCCGCGTGCCCAGCGCGCGCAGCCTGCTGACCGAGAAGAACCTCGCCGCATACGACGCGCCCGCCCCGGTGCGCGTGCTCGAACACCACTTTGCCGGCCAACTGGCGTACCTGCCGATCCCGGTGCCGGGCAGCGGCCTGGTGATCTACACCCAGGACCCGCGCATCGCGCGCAAGCTCGAGGAAGACGCCTATGCGCTGGAGCAGGAAATCGTCGTCGGGGTCAAGGGAAAGATTGCCGAGGGCGGCCTGCAGCGCCTGTGCCACGGCCTGATCGCCGACCGCCAGCCGCTGCCGCCGGCAAAGGTGAGCTGGCAGAACGAAGACCACCTGCGCTTTGCGATCAAGGGCTTCTGGCCCGACAAAATCGAGGCGATGTGCGCGGCGGTGGGGCTGCAGGTGGTGAGCTTGCGGAGGCTGCGGGTGGGGCGCGTTTCGATGGCGAAGCTGCCGCAGGGGCAGTGGAGGTATTTGCTGCCTTGGGAGAAGTTCTGAGGGGTTGCCACTTGCTGACCAACGTTGCGCTATGAATGGCCCGTCTTTTCCTGAAGGACAGGCCCGTTGCCCTTCGACAGGCTCAGGGCGAACGGTCCCTGGTGGCATAGCGTGGTTCTGTACCAAAGCTAGGACGCACAACAAAAACCGTTCGTCCTGAGCCTGTCGAAGGATGCACGTCCTGTCCTCAAGAAAGAAAAAAGCGCCTGGCATCGTCACCGACACCAGGCGCTTGCGCATGAATCTAGGGCGCACAACAAAAACCGTTCGTCCTGAGCCTGTCGAAGGATGGACATCCTGTCCTCAAGAAAGAAAAAAGCGCCTGGCATCGTCACCGACACCAGGCGCTTGCGCATGAAAAGTGTGAAGTCCACCGATAAGCCGGATTCTGTGCACCGCCGATTTCCTTGCGAAAACCGGCCGCGTGACCGCCATTAATCTGGGCTGGTGGTCGCCCAACCAGCTCGATGCTACCTACCCGCACACTCCGGGGGCCCCGTCAACGTGTGCCTACTTGGTATTGCTGCGCGTAGAGATTGCCCGTTTCACCCGCACTCAAGCGGCTCGTCTCTGTTGCTCTGATCCTCACCTCGCGGTGGACAGCCGTTAGCTGCTACGCTGCCCTATGCAGTCCGGACGTTCCTCCAGTGCGGCCTTTCGGCTCCAGCACCAGCGGCGGTCTGGTGGACTTCACGGCGCCGATTATCGCCCAGGCGCAATGCCCCGCGCCCGCACCCCGGCGCCGGAGCATAAGAATATGGCCGGAGCGCAGATCAACTGCGCCAGAATGTGCGTTCCACCGCAATCGCCGAAGGAGATTCCATGAAAGTCGACAGCATCCTGCAAACCATCGGAAACACCCCCCATGTGCGCATGAGCCGCCTGTTTGGCGCCAGCGCCCAGGTGTGGATCAAGTCCGAACGCAGCAACCCCGGCGGCTCGATCAAGGACCGCATTGCGCTGTCGATGATCGAAGACGCCGAGAAGACCGGCCGCCTGCAGCCCGGCGGCACGATCATCGAGCCCACCAGCGGCAACACCGGCGTCGGTCTGGCGCTGGTCGCGGCAGTCAAGGGCTACAAGCTGGTGCTGGTCATGCCCGAAAGCATGTCCATAGAGCGCCGCCGCCTGATGCTGGCCTATGGCGCGAGCTTCGACCTCACCCCGAAGGAAAAGGGCATGAAGGGCGCGATCGCGCGCGCCGAGGAGCTGGCCGCGCAGACGCCCGGCGCCTGGATTCCGCAGCAGTTCGAGAACCCGGCCAACGTCGCGGTGCACGAGCGCACGACGGCGCAGGAGATCCTCGACGATTTCCCCGAGGGCCTGGACGTGCTGATCACCGGCGTCGGCACCGGCGGCCACCTCACCGGCGTGGCGCGCCAGCTCAAGGCGAAGTTCCCGGATCTCAAGGTGTTTGCCGTCGAGCCCGCGGCCTCGCCCGTGATCTCGGGCGGCGCGCCCGCTCCGCACCCGATCCAGGGCATCGGCGCGGGCTTCATCCCGAAGAACCTCGACACCAGCCTGCTCGACGGCGTGATCCAGGTCGAGGCCGAACCGGCGCGCGAATACGCGCGCCGCGCGGCACGCGAGGAGGGCCTGCTGGTCGGCATCTCCTCGGGCGCGACGCTGGCGGCCATTGCCCAGAAGCTGCCGGAGCTGCCCGCGGGCGCTCGCGTGCTGGGCTTCTCCTATGACACCGGCGAACGTTACCTCTCCGTCGACGGTTTCCTCCCGACCTGATCGCCGGCCTGCGCGCCCCGGCCAAGGCACCGCCACTGCGGTGCCTTTTCATTTCCGCGTGACCAACACCTGCGCACGGCAGGGAATAGCCGGCAAGCTCACCCCCAATGCGGTCCTGGGCCTAATATCAGGCGTCAACGAAGGACTGATCTTGTTTGGATTTTTCGAAAAACGCGTTCCCCCCTACCCCGCGGCCGAGCCGCAGCCGCTGCCGCAGGGCTTCCTGGCATTCGTCTGGGCCTGCACCCAGGGCCTGCGCGGCTATGTGCTGTCGATGGCATTGCTTGCCGGCGTCACGGCGGCCTACGAGGCCTGGCTGTTCGCGGTCATGGGGCATGTGGTCGACTGGCTGACCCGCGTCGAGCCGGCGCAGCTGCTCACCGAATACCGTGGCCCGCTGATGGGGCTGGCGGCCATCATGCTGCTGAGCATCGGGCTGGTGGCGCTGCAGACCATGGTCAAGCACCAGGTGCTGGCCATCAACTTCCCGCTGCGGCTGCGCTGGAACTTCCACCGGCTGATGCTGGGCCAGAGCATGGCGTTCTATGCCGATGAATTCGCCGGCCGCATCACCACCAAGATCATGCAGACCGCGCTGGCCGTGCGCGACATGATCTTCACCACCACCGATGTGGTGGTTGGCATGACGGTCTACCTGGTGACGATGATGGCGCTGGCCGCCAGCTTCGACGGCTGGCTGCTGGTGCCGCTGGTGGTCTGGACCGCGGCCTATGTCGCCGCCTGCTGCTACTTCGTGCCGCGTCTGGGCGCGGTGGGCAAGGCCCAGGCCGATGCGCGCTCGCAGATGACCGGGCGCATCACCGACGCCTATACCAACATCGCCACCGTCAAGCTGTTTGCCCACACCCGCCGCGAAGCCGAATTCGCGCGCTCGGCGATGGAGGCCTTCCGCCTCACCGGCAATGCGCAGATGCGGCTGGTGAGCCAGTTCGAGATCGTCAACCACACGCTGGTCGTCTTACTGATCCTGGGCAGCAGCGGGCTGGCGCTGTGGCTCTGGTCGCAGGGCCAGATCGGCGCGGGCGCGGTGGCGGCCGTCACCGCCATGTCGCTGCGCATCTCGGGCCATGCGCAATGGGTGATGTGGGAGATGACCAGCCTGTTCGAGAGCGTGGGCACGATCCAGGACGGCATCAACACCCTGACCCACCCGCCCACGGTGCGCGACGCGCCCCGGGCGCTGCCGCTGCGGGTCACGCGCGGCGAGGTGGTGTTCGAGGATGTGGCCTTCGGCTACCGCGACGGCAGGGCCGTCATGGAGCATCTGAACCTGACGATCCGCCCCGGCGAGCGCATCGGCCTGATCGGCCGCTCGGGCGCGGGCAAGTCGACGCTGGTCAACCTGCTGCTGCGCTTCCACGACCTGCGCGCCGGCCGCATCCTGATCGACGGCCAGGACATCTCCCAGGTCACGCAGGACAGCCTGCGCCAGGCGATCGGCATGGTCACGCAGGACACCTCGCTGCTGCACCGCTCGATGCGCGACAACATCCTCTATGGCCGGCCCGACGCCAGCGAGGAGGAGCTGCAGGCGGCGATCGCGCGCGCCGAAGCCGCCGATTTCATTGCCCAGCTCAACGACCGCCACGGCAACCAGGGGCTCGATGCCCAGGTCGGCGAGCGCGGCGTCAAGCTCTCGGGCGGCCAGCGCCAGCGCGTGGCGATCGCGCGCGTCATGCTCAAGAACGCGCCGCTGCTGCTGTTGGACGAAGCCACCAGCGCGCTGGATTCGGAAGTCGAGGCCGCGATTCAGCAGAGCCTCTACAAGGTGATGGAAGGCAAGACCGTCATCGCCATCGCGCACCGCCTGTCGACCATTGCCGCCATGGACCGGCTGATCGTCATGGACAAGGGCCGCATCGTCGAGGAAGGCACGCACCAGCAGCTGCTGCAGCTCGGCGGCGTCTACGCGCGGCTGTGGGCGCACCAGAGCGGCGGCTTCCTGGGCGAGCCCATGGATGGCCCGCTCTGAAAGAAGCCACCACTGCGGCGCGCGTCAGACTCAACGCGGCTCGTGCACTTCCAGCGGACGGTAGAGATCGCCTTGGCTGCCGGCCTGGTTGCCGTATCCCTGCTGGCTGCTGCTTTGCTTCACGGCCGCGCCATCGGCACGCGTGTCGCTCCACGGCATCCAGGAGCGGACGGTGGAACAGCCGGACAGGGTGAGAATGGCGGCGACACAGGCCGCTGCCATGGCAGATTGATTGCGCTTCATATGTACCTTTCGAAGTTGAGAACACCCGCACGGGTAAACCCGTAGCCGAAAGGATGCGCGTTTGCAGCGGGATGCGGGTGCAGTTGAATATGCGGGCAAGGTAAGTTTCAGCTACAAAGCCAGTATTCGCTTCGACAATGTAATTTTTTTGAAACATGCAGTGCACGGTGCTTAATCCGATCGCCTGCAAAGGTCGCTGCGGCAGCGCATCCCGGCAGTGCGGCATTTGCCTTACCATCGCCGCCTTGCTTGATAGACCCGAGCCATGATCCGCATCGCAGAACTCAAACTTCCCCTGTCGGCGATCGCTTTCGATCCCGAGAACCACACCGAATTCCACCCCGAGGCGCGGCTGCGCACGCTGGCGGCGCAGTTGCTGGACGTGGCACCCGCCGGGCTGGGACGGCTGCAGGTGTTCAAGCGCAGCTTCGACGCGCGCAAGGCCGACCTGCAGGCGGTCTACATCATCGACCTGGAGCTGACCGATCCCGCGCAGGAAGCAGCGCTGCTGGCGCGCTTCGAGGGCCACCCCCATGTCTACGCCACGCCCGACATGGCCTGGAAGCCCGTGGGCCAGGCGCCGGCCGATCTGGCGCAGCGCCCGGTGGTCGTGGGCTTCGGCCCCTGCGGCATCTTTGCGGCGCTGGCGCTGGCGCAGATGGGCTTCAAGCCGATCGTGCTGGAACGCGGCAGGAACGTGCGCGAACGCACCCAGGACACCTGGGGCCTGTGGCGCAGGCGCGAGCTCACGCCCGAATCCAACGTGCAGTTCGGCGAAGGCGGCGCTGGCACCTTCTCGGACGGAAAGCTCTACAGCCAGATCAAGGACCCGCGCCACCTGGGCCGCAAGGTCATGCAGGAATTCGTCGATGCCGGTGCGCCGGCGGAAATCCTATATGCGGCACACCCGCATATCGGTACCTTCAAGCTGGTCAAGGTAGTGGAGAACATCCGCGCGCAGATCATCGCGCTGGGCGGCGAAGTGCGCTTCGGCCAGCGTGTGGAAGACCTGCTGCTCGAGGACGCCGACGCTTCGGGCATGCGCCAGGTGCGCGGCCTGGTCGTGCGCGACCTGGATACCGATAGCGTCAGCGAACTGGCCGCCTCGCAGGTGGTCATTGCGTTGGGCCACAGCGCGCGCGACACCTTCGCGCGGCTCTACCAGCGCGGCGTGAGCATGGAGGCCAAGCCCTTTTCCATCGGCTTTCGCATCGAGCACCCGCAAAGCGTCATCGACCGCGCGCGCTGGGGCCGCCACGCCGGCCACCCGCTGCTGGGCGCGGCCGACTACAAGCTGGTGCACCATGCGGCCAACGGCCGCGCGGTCTACAGCTTCTGCATGTGCCCGGGCGGCACCGTCGTCGCCGCCACCAGCGAGCCCGAGCGCGTGGTCACCAATGGCATGAGCCAGTACTCGCGCAACGAGCGCAACGCCAATGCCGGCATGGTGGTGGCCATCGACCCGCAGGACTTCCCGCGCTCTGCAGAGGCCTTTGCCGCGGCCTTCGACGGCGAGACCCACGGCGTGGAAAAGCTGGCCGAGGGCGAGTTCCATCCGCTTTCGGGCATCGTGCTGCAGCGCCAGCTCGAGTCGCGCGCCTATGTGCTGGGCGGCAGCAACTACAACGCCCCGGCCCAGCGCGTGGAGGACTTCCTCGCGGGCCGGCCGTCGACGGCATTGGGCGAGGTGGAGCCCTCGTACAAGCCCGGCGTGAACCTGATCGACCTGCAGGCGGCCCTGCCGGCCTATGCCATCGAAGCCATGCGCGAGGCCCTGCCGGCGTTCGGCAGGAAGATCCGCGGCTACGACATGCCCGACGCGCTGCTCACGGGCGTGGAGACCCGCACCTCCTCGCCATTGAAGATCGGCCGCGACGAGAGCCTGCAGAGCCTCAACACGCGCGGCCTCTATCCGGCTGGCGAAGGCGCGAGCTATGCGGGCGGCATCCTGTCGGCCGGTGTCGATGGCATCCGCGTGGCGGAAGCCCTGGCGCGGCAGGTCCTGGGCCTGCCCGTGCCCACGGGCCGGCGCTGAACATGACGCACCCCCTGGCTTTTGCCGCGCCCGCGCGGCGTGCACTGCTGCAGGGCGTGCTGGCCATGGCAGTGGTGGTGCTGGCTTCCAACGTCCTGGTGCAGTTCCAGATCAACGACTGGCTGACCTGGGGCGCGATCACCTATCCCTTTGCCTTCCTGGTCAGCGAGCTGGCCAACCGCTCCCATGGGCCGCACCACGCGCGGCGCATCGCCTGGGCCGGTTTCGCGGTGGCCGTGGCCGCCTCGCTGGCGCTGGCGCCGCTGCGCATCGCCCTGGCGTCGGGCATGGCCTTCCTGTGCTCGCAGCTGCTCGACATCCAGGTTTTCCACCGCCTGCGCCGGGGCCGCTGGTGGCGCGCGCCGCTGGTGGCGACGCTGCTGGCCGCGGTGCTCGATACGGCGCTGTTCTGGAGCATTGCCTTTGCCGGGGAAGATCTGCCCTGGGTGACGCTGGCCATTGGCGATCTGGGGGTGAAGCTGGGGATGGGGGTGGCATTGCTGCTGCCATTTCGGATGTGGATTGGGCGCAGGGCGGCTTGCTAACTCTCGGGCTGGCCGTCCATCCTTCGACAAGCTCAGGACGAACGGTTTCAATCCGCTCGTCTTGAGACCTGAGCTTGTCAGAGGACCGACGGACTCACCAAAAAACCGTTCGCCCTGAGCCTGCCTGGGCGGCCCCGTCGAAGGGCAACGGGCCAGCCCTATAAAAAAGCCCACGTCTTTCAACGCAGGCTCAGTTTCCATCAAGAGGGGCCTGCGCCCCCCACCTCAAGCGCGCTGTAGCGCCGCAATCCGCTCTTCCATCGGAGGATGGGTGGAGAACAGCTTGCCGATACCGCCGGTGATGCCCAGCGTGGCTGCGCTCTTGGGCAACTCGCCAGCGGGCATGCCGCCCAGGCGCGCCAGCGCGTTGATCATCGGCTGCTTGCGGCCCATCAGCTGGGCAGCGCCGGCGTCGGCGCGGAATTCGCGCTGGCGGCTGAACCAGGCGACGATCATCGCCGCCAGGAAGCCCAGCAGGATGTCCATCACGATGGTGGTCACGTAATAGCCGATGCCCGGGCCCGAGCTCTCGGAATCGTTGCGGCGCAGGAAGCTGTCGACCGCATAGCCGACGATGCGCGACAGGAACACGACAAAGGTGTTCATCACGCCCTGGATCAGCGTCATCGTGACCATGTCGCCATTGGCGATGTGGGCCACCTCGTGGCCAATGACGGCTTCGACCTCTTCGCGCGTCATGCCCGACAGCAGGCCGGTGGACACCGCCACCAGCGCGTTGTTCTTGAACGCGCCCGTGGCAAAGGCATTGGGCTCGCCCTCGTAGATGCCGACCTCGGGCATGCCGATGCCGGCCTTGTCGGCGAAGCCGCGCACGGTGTTGAGGATCCAGGCCTCGTCGGCATTGCGCGGCTCGGTGATGACGTGCACGCCCGACGACCACTTGGCCACGGGCTTGCTGATCAGCAGCGAGATGATCGCGCCGCCGAAGCCCATGATGAAGGCGAATCCCAGCAGCGCGCCGAGGTTCAGCCCGTTGGCCGTGAGGAAGCGGTTGACGCCCAGCAGGCTGGCGACGATGCCCAGCACCACCACGACGGCAATGTTGGTCAATAGAAAAAGGGCAATACGTTTCATGGGGATGAATTCTCCGTAGAGAGGATTAGCGGCGCATTCACCGCCTGTCCCATGTGGGGGCCGGTGATGCGCGGTTCAAGTCACGCAGCCGCGCCGTCCGTGTGTTGTATTGAGTTGTGGGGACGGGCGCTGCGAAACACGCAGGGATCATCATAAAAGCAAAGCTGTTCATTGCCCGTCCACCACCCCGGCACGCCCAGCACCGGCAAGGGACTAAAGGGCTTTTGCGCCAGCCAGGCCGCGCTGCATTGCGTGGCCAGCGCGGCATCGACCTCGTGCGGCGCTATGTGCTCCGGCAGGCACAGCACATGGGCGGTGATCGACTTGCGCGGCTGCACCAGCTTCTCCAGCAGCGCATGGCCCAGCGGCAGCAAGCGCGCGCGCTGCCACAGCGGGCGCAGGCCTATGCCGAGCTGCTGCCAGTCGCGGCGGCGCAGGGCTTCCTGCAGCGCGGGCGGCGCCAGCAGCAGCGCGCCGTTCTCGTCCAGCAGCGTGGCCGCATCGCGCAGCGGGCCGCGCCGGGCCCCTACGCCGTCCTGCGCGATCTGCTGCGCCTGCAGCGCATTGAGCTGGCGCTTGAGCCGCGGGTAATGCAGCCAGACCATGGCGTTGAAGAAGTCATGCAGGTTGCAGCGCGTGGGCACGGCATGCTCGCGGTGGATGAAGGCCTCGTAGGCCATGCCTGCAGGAAGCTGCTCCTGTGGCACAAAGCGCCATTGCGCAAGCTCTGCGAGCCGGCCCTGGGCCTGCAGCGCCGCCAGGCCAGCGTTCACGGTATCGGGCACGCTTTCACCGGCCGCGATGCGCTGCCACAAGGGCTCGGCCACGGCACGCATGCTCTGCAGCCAGGGCGCGGACCAGTCCACCTCTGCCCATGCCGCTTCAGGCGGCTGGGCCTTCATCGCCCTGCCCTGCAACGCTCAGACCATTTTCCAGGGAAGCGCTTCGCCCGAGCGCAGCGGCTTCAATTGCGCCTCGCCATAGGCATAGCTTTCCGGCGGAGTCCACGACTCGCGGCGCAGCGTGATCGTGCCGGTGTTGCGCGGCAGCGCATAGAAGTCGGGGCCGTGGAAGCTGGCAAAGGCCTCGAGCTTGTCGAGCGCGCCCGCGTTGTCGAAGGCCTCGGCATACATCTCGATGGCGGCATGCGCGCTGTAGCAGCCGGCGCAGCCGCTGGCATGCTCCTTGAGATGGGCCGCGTGCGGCGCGCTGTCGGTGCCCAGGAAGAATTTGGCGTTGCCGCTGGTGGCGGCCTCGACCAGCGCCAGCCGGTGGGTCTCGCGCTTGAGCACGGGCAGGCAGTAGTAGTGCGGGCGGATGCCGCCGGTGAAGATCGCGTTGCGGTTGAACAGCAGGTGCTGCGGCGTAATGGTCGCGCCCGTGAAGCGGTCGGCCTCGGTCACGTACTGCGCGGCCTCGCGCGTCGTGATGTGCTCGAAGACGATCTTCAGCTCGGGAAAATCGCGGCGCAACGGGATCAGCTGCTGGTCGATGAACGCCGCTTCACGGTCAAAGACATCGATCTCGTTGCCCGTGACCTCGCCGTGCACCAGCAGCAGCAGGCCCTCGCGCTGCATGGCTTCGAGCGTGGCGTAGGTCTTGCGCATGTCGGTCACGCCGGCATCGCTGTTGGTGGTGGCGCCGGCGGGATAGAGCTTGAGCGCCACCACACCCGCGGCCTTGGCACGCACGATCTCCTCGGCCGGGATGTTGTCCGTGAGATACAGCGTCATCAGCGGCTCGAAGTCCACGCCCTCGGGCACGGCCGCGAGAATGCGCTCGCGGTAGGCCACCGCCTGCGCGGCCGTCGTGACCGGCGGCTTCAGGTTGGGCATGATGATCGCGCGCCCGAACTGGGCGGCGGTGTGCGGCACGACGGTGCGCAGCGCCTCGCCGTCGCGCACATGCAGGTGCCAGTCGTCGGGGCGGGTGATGGTGATGGAATCGATGGGGGCGGTCATGGGGCGGTATTGTACGAAGCACCCCCTGAGCCGCTTACGCGGCTTCCCCCTCTCATCCTTCGGTGGAGGGGGACGGCAGCCTCGCTGCGGGGCGGCCCTTGCTCGCTGCCCCTGAGCTGAGACCCGCCCTTTGCGGAGGCTGTTGTCCGTAGCGGAAGCTATGGTCAGTGTTGCAGGATCTTGTTCAAGAACTCTTTAGTCCGCGGCTGGCGGGCTTCCGGGTTCTTGAAGAATTCGTCGCTGGAGCAGTCCTCGAGGATCTTGCCGCCCACGTCCATGAAGATCACGCGGCTGGCGACCTTGCGCGCGAAGCCCATCTCGTGGGTCACGCACATCATGGTCATGCCTTCGTTGGCCAGGCCGACCATCACGTCCAGCACCTCGCCGACCATTTCCGGGTCGAGCGCCGAGGTGGGTTCGTCGAACAGCATCACGATCGGGTCCATCGACAGCGCGCGGGCGATCGCCACGCGCTGCTGCTGGCCGCCCGAGAGCTGGCCCGGGAACTTGTCCTTGTGCGCCGTCAGGCCCACGCGGTCGAGCATCTTCAGGCCGCGCTGGCGCGCCTCGTCGGCGCTGCGGCCCAGCACCTTGATCTGGGCGATGGTCAGGTTCTCCGTGACCGACAGATGGGGAAACAGCTCGAAATGCTGGAACACCATGCCGACGCGGCTGCGCAGCTTGGGCAGGTTGGTCTTGGGATCGTGCACTGCGGTGCCGTCCACGAAGATCTCGCCCTTCTGGAAGGGCTCGAGCGCGTTGATGGTCTTGATCAGCGTCGACTTGCCGGACCCCGAAGGCCCGCAAACCACCACCACTTCGCCTTTGTTGATGCTCGTCGAGCAGTCGGTCAGCACCTGAAAGCTGCCATACCACTTGGAGACGTTCTTCATTTCAATCATTTGATGCTCTCCGTATCCATATCAGTTGCCCAATGCACTGGGCGCATTCTTGAACCTGGCGCGGCACAGGCGAGGGACGGCAAGCAAGGGCCGCCCCGCAGCGAGGCCGTCGTCCCTGAGCGGGCCTCCCCCTCCACCGAAGGATGAGAGGGGGAAGCCGGGGCCGGCCATCCGGCGTCAGCGGCTCAGGGGGTGCTATCGAATTATCGCGATCCGCTTGTGCAGCCGCTTGACCAGCCAGGACAGCGCGAAGCACAGCACGAAATAGACCACCGCCGCCGCGATATAGGCCTCGATCGGGCGGCCATAGTTCTTGCCCGCGACTTCGAAGCCCTTGAGCATGTCGTAGGCGCCAATCGCGTAGACCAGCGAGGTGTCCTGGAACAGGATGATGGTCTGCGTCAGCAGCACCGGCAGCATGTTGCGGAACGCCTGCGGCAGCACCACCAGGCGCATGTTCTGGCCGTAGGTCATGCCCAGCGCCTGGCCCGCGTTCACCTGGCCGCGCGCGATCGACTGGATGCCGGCGCGCATGATCTCGCTGAAGTAGGCGGCCTCGAAGGCAATGAAAGTGATGTAGGCCGACAGTTCCGCGCCGATCGGCTTGCCGATCAGCGCCGGCATCAGCAGGAAGAACCACAGGATCACCATCACCAGCGGAATCGAGCGCATGCCGTTGACGTAGACCGTCGCCGGCACTTCCAGCCACTTGCGGCCCGACAGGCGCATCAGCGCCAGCACCGTGCCGAACAGCACGCCGCCGATGGTGGCGACCACCGTCAGCATCAGGCTGAAATACAGGCCCTTGAGCACGAAGTTGCTCACCAGGTCCCAGTTGTAGAAACCAAAGTCGAGTTGCAGGTCCATGCTCAGTGTCCTCCTGCGCTCGAAGCGGAAATCATGCCGGGCACCCGGGCACGCTTTTCAATCCAGGCCATGAGCCGGTTGATCGTGAACGCCGAGACGACATACAGGCCGGTGACGGCCAGATACACCTCGATGCCACGGCCGGTCTCTTCCTGGGCCTGCATCGCAAACATGGTCAACTCCGTCACCGAAACGGCAAATGCCACCGACGAGTTCTTGAAGATGTTCATCGTCTCACTGGTCAGCGGCGGAATGATGATGCGCAGCCCCATGGGCAGCAGCACGTAGCGGTAGGTCTGCCAGGTCGTGAAACCCACGGCCATGCCCGCATAGCGCTGGCCGCGCGGCAGCGACTGCAGCCCGGAGCGCACCTGCTCGGCGATACGCGCGGAAGTGAAGAATCCCAGCGCCAGCACCACCAGCACGAAGCCCGGCACGGACTTCATCGCCGGCACCAGCGCGGGCACCACGTGGTACCAGAGGAAGATCTGCACCAGCAGCGGAATATTGCGGAACAGCTCGACCCAGGCGTTGCCGAAACGCACCAGCCACGGGCTGTCGGGCAGCGTGCGCAGCACGCCGATGATGCCGCCCACGATCAACGCCAGCACCAGCGCCAGCAGCGAAACCGATACCGTCCACCCCCAGGCCGACAACATCCAGTCCATGTAGGTGATGTCACCACCCTTGCCGAAGCACCCCTGCACCACGGTGCGGTCCAGGGTGTCTTCACAGAACACCTGCCAATCCCAAGCCATAGGGTTTCCTTTTCTAGCTCATACCGGGTGCACGCCGCACGCTGCACCACACAAAAAACCCCCTTCAAGACCAGCCAGAAGGGGGTTCATCCCGAACGTGGACCAGAGCTTACTTGTTGAAGGCTTCCTTGGGCTTGTTGTTGGGGTTTTTCCAGGCGTTCTTTGTGGCTTCGGACAGCGGCAGGCCGACCTTCTGGTTCGAAGGCGGGATCGGCTGCATGAACCACTTGTCGTACAGCTTTTCCAGGCTGCCGTCGGCGACCTGGCGCTGGATGCTGGTGTCCACGGCCTTCAGGAAGGCGGTGTCGTTCTTGCGCACCATGCAGGCGATGGGTTCGACCGACAGCACTTCACCGACGATCTTGAAGTCGTTGGGGTTCTTCGACTTGGAGATGTTGCCGGCCAGGATCGAGCCGTCCATGACGAAGGCATCGGCGCGGCCCGACTCCAGCAGCAGGAAGCTGTCGGCGTGGTCCTTGCCCATGACTTCGCGGAAGTCGATGCCCTGGGCGCGCTCGTTCTTGCGCAGGATCTGCACCGAAGTGGTGCCCGTGGTCGTGGCCACCGATTTGCCGTTCAGGTCCTTGATGCCGTTGATGCCGGAATTGGCCTTGGTGGCGATGCGCACTTCTTCCATGTAGGTGGTCATGGCGAAGTCGACATCCTTCTGGCGGTTGGTGTCGTTGGTGGTCGAGCCGCACTCGAGGTCCACGGTGCCGTTGGTCACCAGGGGAATGCGGTTCTGCGAGGTCACGGGCTGGTACTTCACGTCCAGCTTGGCCAGGCCCAGCTGCTTCTGCAGGTCGCGGGCGATCTGGTTGGCCATTTCGGTGTGGAAGCCCACATACTTGCCGTCGCCCAGCGTGTAAGCCAGAGCGCCCGAGGATTCGCGCACGCCCAGCGTGATCGTGCCGGAGGATTTGATCTTGGCCAGGGTGTCATTCGCCTGGGCCATGGCGGTGCTTGCGAGCAAACCCATGACGGCAGCTGCCAACAAATGTTTCTTCATAATCTTCTCCTCAGATGACTGCGAAATAAAAAGAGCGTCCAAACGCGCCGGGCCGGACTTCATTGTGGACCAAATTGACATTTTGCTACCTTCGGTCATTACCTATAGTGACAACCGCAACGAAACGCGTCATCCAAACCACAAACCTTGCCCATCGCAGGGTAAACACCTAGCAATAAGCGGGCCCGAACTGCCACCTGCGTGCCGTGGCTACCCCAATTCCAAGGTATTGCCATGCTCGAGCAGGAAGGTCCATAGATTCTGCGCCACGCCCTTGGGTGCATCCTTGGCCGTGGGCTTTTCGCGGTAGGCGCGCACATCCATGGGCATGCGGAACGACTCCTCCCCCGGCGGCTCGGCGCTGACCAGGCGCCCGGCCTGCAGCTCGTTGCGCACCGCGCTGTAGGGCAGGAAGGCGACGCCATGGCCCTCGAGCGCCATGGCCTTCAGGCCTTCGGCCATGTCGGTTTCATAGACGCGCTCCAGATGGATCGCCCCGCCCGCCTGCTTCAGGATCAGCTCGGTCACCTGGCCCAGATAGGCACCCGATGCGTAACCGAGATAGGGCAGCGGCTGGGACTGGGTGCCGGGCAGCTGGTAGAGCGGGCGGCCCTCGGCATCGGGCTTGGCATAGGGCGCGAGGATCTCGCGGCCCAGGCTGACCATTTCATAGCGGTCGGGATCGAGCTGAAAGGGCTGCGAGGGGTGGTGGTAGGCGATCAGCAGGTCGCAGCCGCCTTCGACCAGACGCAGCACCGCATCGTGCACATTGAGCGCGAACAGCCGGCTGCGGAACGGCCCGAACAGCCCATGCAGATTCGACACCCAGGCCGGGAAGAAGGTGAAGGCCAGCGTGTGCGGCACCGCGAAGCCGATCATGCCCTTGCCGGCGCTGACATGCGCGCGCAGCATGCTGCGCGTGCTCTGCAGCGACTGCAGCATCTCCAGCGCCTGTTCGTACATGGTCTTGCCCGCGGGCGTGAGCCGGGTCGGGTAGGAACTGCGGTCGACCAGATCGGTCCCGGCCCAGGCTTCGAGCGCCTGGATGCGGCGGGAAAACGCGGGCTGGGTCACATGCCGCAATTGCGCCGAGCGGCTGAAACTGCGGGTTTCAGCCAAGCTCACAAAATCTTCAAGCCATTTGGTTTCCATTTCGCCATTATCCGCGCGGCCGGGCCGCGGGCCTCGGGGCAACCCGCATGGTCAGCGCCTGGAGCGGGCTGGATAATGGTTTTGCCCACCCCACCCGGCGGGCGCGCGTCAGGCCCCCCGGTACACGACACCTTCGGGCACGGCGAAAGTCGTTTTCCCGTTGCCCAGCGTTTTCCTGACTGTCCGCGCCATGCCCTCTGCCCCATTGCCCCCCGACCAAGACGCGTCGGCCCCGCCCCGTTCCCTGCGCATCGAAGACTGGCTCACCGTGATCATCATGGCCGCGCTGGCGCTGATCACCTTCGCCAACGTGCTGGTGCGCTATCTCACCAACTCCTCCTTTGCCTGGACCGAGGAGATCTCGGTCTTCCTGATGATCCTGCTGGCCCTGGTCGCGGGCTCGGCCGCCGTGGCGCGCGACCAACACATCCGCATCGAATACTTCTCCCATGGCGGCTCGGCCGCGCGGCGCCGGCGCCTGGCGCGCCTGGGCTCGCTGATGGTGGCGCTGCTCTTCGGCCTGATCGCGGTGCTGAGCGTGCGCGTGGTCTGGGACGATTTCCGCTTCGAGGAAACCTCGCCCGGCATCGGCGTGCCGCAGTGGTGGTATTCGATCTGGCTGCCGGTGTGCTCGACGGCCATCGTGCTGCGCGCGCTGGGCCTGTACCGGCGCCAGGGCCTGCCGGCCGCCCCGACGGAAGACGCAACCCAAGACCGCCAGCCATGATCGCCGCACTGCTGTTCGCGGCCTTCGTGCTGCTGATGTGCGCGGGCGTGCCTATCGGCGCCGCGCTGGGCCTGGCGGGCGCGGCCTGCATCGCGCTGGCCAACGCCGACGCGCAATGGTTCGGCCTGCTGGCCGTGCCGCAGAACTTCTACGCCGGCCTGGGCAAGTACCCGCTGCTGGCGATTCCGATGTTCGTGCTGGTGGGCTCGATCTTCGACCGCTCGGGCGTGGCGCTGCGGCTGGTGAACTTCGCCATCGCCATCGTCGGGCGCGGCCCGGGCATGCTGCCGCTGGTGGCCATTGCCGTGGCGATGTTCCTGGGCGGCATCTCCGGCTCGGGCCCGGCCAATGCCGCGGCCGTGGGCGGCGTGATGATCGCCGCGATGAGCCGCGCGGGTTATCCGGGCTCGTTCTCGGCCAGCGTGGTGGGCGCGGCCGCCGCCACCGATATCCTGATTCCGCCCTCGGTGGCCTTCATCATCTATTCGGTGCTGGTGCCCGGCGCCTCGGTGCCGGCGCTGTTTGCCGCCGGCATGGTGCCGGGCGTGCTGGCCGGCATCGCGCTGATCGTGCCCGCCGTGTGGCTTGCGCGCCGCCACCGGATGGGCGCGCTGGAAGCCACGCTGCCGCGCCCGCCCTTCTGGAAGAGCCTGCGCGAGGCGGCCTGGGGGCTGGCCGCGCCGGTGCTGATCCTGGGCGGCATGCGCGCCGGCTGGTTCACGCCCACCGAGGCCGCGGTGGTGGCGGTGTTCTACGGGCTGTTCGTCGGCATGGCGATCCACCGCACCATTTCGGTGCGCGACCTGTTTCCCATCCTGCGCGAAGCCGGCGAGCTGTCGGCCGTCATCCTGCTGGTGGTGTCGCTGGCCGGCATCTTCGCCTTCTCGCTGTCGACGCTGGGCGTGATCGATCCGGTGGCCGATGCCATCGTGCATTCCGGCCTGGGCGAATACGGCGTGCTGGCGCTGCTGATCCTGCTGCTGATCACCGTCGGCATGTTCCTCGACGGCATCTCGGTGTTCCTGATCTTCGTGCCGCTGCTGCTGCCGATCATGCAGCACTACCAGTGGGACCCGGTCTGGTTCGGCGTGATCCTGACGCTCAAGGTGGCGCTGGGCCAGTTCACGCCGCCGCTGGCCGTGAACCTGATGGTCTCGTGCCGCATTGCCGGCGTGCGCATGGAGTCGACCGTGCGCTGGGTCGGCCCGATGCTGCTGGCGATGTTCGTGGTGATGCTGCTGGTCATTGCCTTCCCGCAGCTGGCGCTCTGGCTGCCACACCGCCTTGGATATTAAGTTCACTACCCGGAGGAGACAAGAAATGAAACTGCGCAGCTTCCTGACCACGACCCTGGCCGCCGCCGCGGCGCTGGCCTTCACCGCTCCCGCGGCGCTGGCCCAGAACAACTACAAGAGCGAGTACCGCATGTCGCTGGTGCTGGGCCTGCCCACGCCCTGGGGGCAGGCGGGCGACATCTGGGCCAGGCTGGTCAAGGAACGCACCCAGGGGCGCATCAACATCAAGCTCTACCCGGGCGTGTCGCTGATCCAGGGCGACCAGACGCGCGAGTTCAGCGCGCTGCGCCAGGGCGTCATCGATATGGCGGTGGGCTCGACCATCAACTGGTCGCCCCAGGTCAAGTCGCTGAATCTGTTCTCGCTGCCCTTCCTGATGCCCGACTACGCTGCCGTGGACGCGCTGACCCAGGGCGAGGTCGGCAAGGACATCTTCAGGAACTTGGAGAAAGCCGGCGTGGTGCCGCTCGCCTGGGGCGAGAACGGCTACCGCGAGATCAGCAACTCCAAGCGCGCGATCCACAAGCCCGAGGACCTCAAGGGCCTGAAGATCCGCGTCGTCGGCTCGCCGATCTTCTCCGACATGTTCAGCGCGCTGGGCGCCAACCCCACGCAGATGAGCTGGGCCGATGCCCAGCCGGCGCTCGCCAGCGGCGCGGTCGACGGGCAGGAGAACCCGCTGTTCATGTTCACCGTGCTGAAGCTGCACACCGTGGGCCAGAAATACGTGAGCACCTGGGGCTACATGGCCGATCCGCTGGTCTTCGTCGTCAACAAGGACATCTGGGCCTCGTGGACGCCCGCCGACCAGGCCATCGTGCGCCAGGCCGCGCTCGATGCCGGCAAGCAGGAGATCGCCATCGCGCGCAAGGGCCTGGTCGAGGCCGACAAGCCGGTGCTCAAGGACATGGCCGCCCTGGGCGTCACCGTGACCCAGCTCACGCCGGCCGAGCGCGAGGCTTTCGTCAAGGCCACGCGGCCGGTGTATGACAAGTGGAAGGGGCAGATCGGCGGCGATCTGGTGACGAAGGCGGAAAAGGCGATTGCCGCCAGGAAGCAGTGACGGACCTGCGCTGATTACCGGCCATCACCGTTCGCCCTAGGCGGTCCCTCCTGAGCCTCCCCAGGCGGGCCCGTCGAAGGGTGAGCGGCCGCTGCGACCAATGAAGTTGAGCCTTTGCGTAGCGAACGGACCCAGACTTGTGGGCAGGCCGTCCATCCTTCGTCCGGGCCGCGCAGGCAGGCTCAGGACCAACGGATGTATTTCGCGCTTAGCCACCCTCACCGTTCGCGCTGGGCCGCCCTCACCGTTTCGCCCTGAGCCGCCCTCACCATTCGCCCTGAGCCGCCCTCACCGTTCGCCCTGAGCCGCCCTCACCATTCGCCCTGAGCCGCCCTCACCGTTCGCGCTGGGCCGCCCTTACCGTTCGCCCTGAGCTTGTCGAAGGGTGAACGGCCGCTCTAAAGACTCCATCGGGCCTTTACGTAGCGAATTGAACCTGCCCCATAAGCAGGACAAAAGGATTCATACCGGGGACACCAGCGCCCTCCCCTACAGATGGCGGCGCACATTCGCCACCGCCGCTTGCGCCGCCTCCGGCGACCAGGCACGGCGGCGTCTGGATCAAGCGGTTCGGCCCGGAGCCATGACTCGCCCTGCCGTTCATGCACCCAGAGCAATAGTCAATAACAATTACTTTTTACAATGGATTGACTGATTGCAACATCTGCCTGGACCTCCTATGCTTTCAAGCAAGTGAAGAAATCACAAGATGGCACTTTCCTCGGGAGTCGCGTTGTCCAGTGCAGATCAAGAACTCGCGCAACAAAGGTCCATCTTTCAGGGCCTCCTCCAAAGCGGGATCGCTAAGGTTGGCGATTCATCTACAAGACCCACAGTAGACAAATATGCCTTATATTCATTTACTTTTGAATCAAGAATTCTCAGGTGATTCTGCCCAAGTCGTCGCCATTGCCAGACAATTGACACAAGCAGAACACAATGTGAAAGCATCCGAATATCAGGACAATGATCCCGAAATCGTCAATCAACTTTCCAGCAACTTGAAAAGCGTGCCAGGAAATGAAACCCATGTTTTATTGCTGAGCGGCAGCCATGGTTTGGATATGCTGAAAAATCAAGCCATGCAATCGGTATTGGAAAAACACAGCATGGTCATCGCCTGGGGTGGACATCAGGATCCAGGGCTCACCCCCTTGGCGGATTCCTTGCAGGTTGTAGGCTTGTTGAAAGAGGCATGCGCCCCCGCCTTACAAGAAACCTTCAAGGATAAACTCATTGCAACCAGCATGATTCCCAGCACTCTGGATAAGTCCAAGGTATTGTCCGCACTCAACGAGTGGAATACGCGCCATGAGAAAACTCCAGACGCCATCCCCCAATGGGATCAAGGATATATGGGGGTTTTCCTCGGCGGCGATGCGCCACAAAAAAATAAAAGCTTTCTGTTTTATGGAGCGGACGAAGCTTATGAGCAAGGCAAGGCATTTGGCTTGGAAGCGGCTCGAAAAAACAAGATGCTGCTCGTCACGAGCGGACCCCGCATCGGCAAATTCTATGCAAATTCACCCGATTTGAAAAATCCCACCCCACGTCAATTCAAAGGTGAATCCTGGCTTGATTTTTCGGAGCTCACTGAAGCACAAAAAACAAACCCTGCTCCAGACGCTCTGCCCCATACCGCCCATGCACCTCTCGATCCCGTCAGCAAAAATTTCTTACAAGGCATCAAAGACAGCTATTTGCCTGAATATCAATACAGGCTTATCGATTTCAAATTCGGCAAATCCGCTTACCAAGCCATGGTTGGCGCACTGTATCAAGCCAAAGACAAAAGTGAGGCCTTTTACAGTGCCGACTCCGTCTCATATGCCGAGTTGGGATTTACCATCCCGGCGACCTATGCTTTCAGAATTGGCAGCACCAACATCGACCATCAACAAACGTTGAAAAGGTTCATCGAAGAATTGCACATCGTTGGCGAAGCCAAGGTTACAGCAGACGGCATATATAGAAGCGTGATCGATCCGATCAAGAAGGAACACACGCTTGTCCACGGACCCGACCAAGACGCCCAGAAAATAGCGCACGCCATTCGTGCTGCCCTGCAACATGTGAAACCGCAGGCCCAGGCAGCCGCAGCCATGGAAAAACCTCAGGGATTGAAGGCCTCCACCCCCACCATGGACTTACAGGTCGCAGACTGACGGCCAAACAGCGCGGCCCATCTGGACTGGGCTGCGCAATCGGGCTCGTCGCTGGACATGCCAAAACCCGGCCCACTGCACGCTTGGGAAGGCGCAGGGCAAACGGAATTCAAACCGGCGACACCAACGCCCTGCCCTCCAGATAACACCTTACATTCGCCACGAACCGGTCCACCGCCGCCTGCACCGCCTCGGGCGACCAGCCGGCCACATGCGGCGTGAGCACCACCTTGTCGAGATCGAGCAGCTCGGCCGGAGGCTTCGGCTCGCTTTCATAGACATCGAGCCCCGCGCCCGCGATGCGGCCGGCGCGGATGGCATCGGCCAGCGCGGCGGTATCGACCACGCTGCCGCGCGCGATATTCACCAAATGGCCGTCCGGCCCCAGCGCATCGAGCACCTCGGCATTGACCAGGTGGCGCGTCTCGGGCCCGCCGGGGGTGGCGATCAGCAGCACATCGCACCAGGCCGCAAGCGCGTGCACATCGCCGAAGTAGCGGTGCGCCACGTCGCTGCGCTCGCGCCGGTTGTGGTAGCCGATCTCCATCTCGAAGCCCAGCGCGCGCTGCGCGATGCGCTTGCCGATGGTGCCCATGCCGACGATGCCCAGCCGCTTGTGCGACAGCTGCGGCGGCAGGGGCAGCGCCGTGCGCCAGACGCCCTCGCGCGTCAGCCGGTCCAGCCGCACGATGCCGCGCAGCGAGGCCAGCATCAGGCCCATCGCGTGGTCGGCCACGCTTTCGTCATTGGTGCCCGCGCCATTGCCCACCAGGATGCCGTGCGCATGCGCATGCTTGATATCGACGTTCTCGTAGCCCACCCCCAGCGTGCAGATCAGCTTCAAGCCAGGCATGGCCTGCATCTGCCCGGCGCTCAGGCCCAGCGTGCCGATGGTCATCACCACCTGCACGCGCGGGCCATGGGCGGCAATGGCCTCGGCCCACTGCGCGATGTCCGGCTGGTACACCAGCTCCAGCGTGGGAAAGGCGCGCGCCACCTGGGCGCGGTGCTCGGGGGAAAGAAAGCTCAGTGCAAGCAGTACAGGTTTCATGGGAACAGTTCAAAGTCCAAGGTAAAAACGGAATGCAGCTTTCAGGCCAGGGCCTCGGCGCCCTGGCTCTGCTGCATCGACCACATCCGTGCATAGCGTCCGCCGAGCGCCAGCAGCTGTCCATGGGTGCCGCGCTCGATGATCTCGCCGGCCTCCAGCACCAGGATCTCATGGGCATCGACCACCGTGGACAGGCGGTGCGCGATCAGCAGCGTGGTCTTGCCGCGCGCCGCGCTGCGCAGCTCGGCCTGGATCGCGCGCTCGTTGGCCGAGTCCAGCGCCGAGGTGGCTTCGTCGAAGACCAGGACCGGCGGGTCCTTGAGCAGCGTGCGCGCAATCGCCACGCGCTGCTTCTCGCCACCCGACAGCTTGAGCCCGCGCTCGCCGACGCGCGTGGCATAGCCCTGCGGCGTGCCGGCAATGAAATCGTGGATGCGCGCGGCGCGCGCCGCGGCCGCCACCTCCTCGTGGCTCGCGCCGGGGCGGCCGTAGGCAATGTTGTATTCGACGCTGTCGTTGAACAGCACCGTGTCCTGCGGCACGATGCCGATCGCCTGGCGCACGCTGGCCTGGGTCACGCCGCGGATGTCCTGCCCGCCGATCATCACCCGCCCCTGCTGCACGTCGTAGAAACGGAACAGCAGCCGCGCCAGCGTGGACTTGCCCGAACCGGAAGGCCCGACCACCGCCACGGTCTTGCCCGCGGGAATCTCGAAGCTGACGCCGCGCAGGATGGGGCGCGCCGGGTCATAGGCGAAGTGCACGTTCTCGAAGCGCACGGCCGGGGCATCGCCAGGCTGCAGCGGCTGCGCATCGGGCGCGTCAGCCACCTCGCGCTCGCGATCCATGAGCGTGAACATGCGGTCCAGATCGACCAGGCTCTGCTTGATCTCGCGGTAGAGCACGCCCAGGAAGTTCAGCGGGATATACAGCTGGATCATGAAGGCATTGACCATGACAAGATCCCCGAGCGTCAGCCGGCCGTCGACCACGCCCTGCGTCGCGCGCCACAGGATGGCGACCAGCGCGGTGGCGATGATGATCTGCTGGCCCGCGTTGAGCAGGCTCAGCGAGGACTGGCTGCGCAGCCGCACGCGGCGCAGCTCCTCGAGGTTCTCGTCATAGCGGCGCGCCTCGAAGCCCTCGTTGTTGAAGTACTTGACGGTCTCGTAGTTCAGCAGCGAATCCACGGCCTTGGTGTGCGCCGCCGACTCCTGGGCATTGGCCTCGCGCCGAAAACGCGTGCGCCAGCCGGTCACCAGCACCGTGAAGGTGATGTAGGTCAGCAGCGCCGCCAGCGTGATCACCGCGAACCAGGCATCGAAGCGCAGCGCCAGGATCGACAGCACCAGCGCCATCTCGATCAGCGTCGGCAGGATGCTGTAGAGCGAATACGAGATCAGCGACTCGGTGCTGCGCACGCCGCGCTCGATGTCGCGCGTCATGCCCCCGGTCTGTCGCTCGAGATGGAAGCGCAGGCTCAGCGCATGCAGGTGCTCGAAGGTCTTGAGCGCGATGGAGCGCGCCGCGCCCTGCGTGGCCTTGGCGAACACCAGCTCGCGCAGCTCGGTGAACAGCGAGGTGCAAAAGCGCAGCGCGCCATAGGCCAGCAGCAGGGCCGCCGGCACCACCAGCACCGCGGCCGGGTCGCCGGGCTTCAGCGTCAGCGCATCGACCAGTTGCTTGAGCAGCACCGGCACGCCGACATTGGCCAGCTTCGCCGCCACCATGAACAGCAGCGCGGCAAGCACACGCCATTTGTAGTCCCAGAGATAGGGCAACAGGCGCTTCAGCGTGGCCCAGCCGGCGCCGGATGCTGGGGAAGCGGATAAGGGTAAATCCGGAGAAGACTCGGCAGAGCGGCGCATCGGGGACAATTTCGGTTGTTGTATTCCCGATTGTGCCAATGCCTCCGCGTCCAGACCTTCCTCCCCACTCCTTGCCCGCAGACAAGGATCTCGTGCTCAAGGTGATTCCCATGCCGGCCGACGTCAACGCCAATGGCGACATCTTCGGCGGCTGGGTCATGGCGCAGGTCGATCTGGCCGGCTCGGTGCTGCCCTCGCGGCTGGGCCCGCGCATGGTGACGGTGGCCGTGAACGAATTCGTGTTCAAGCAGCCGGTGCGCGTGGGCGACATCCTGTCGTTCTACTCCAGCGTGCAGCGCATCGGCCGCACTTCGGTGACGGTGGATGTGGAGGTCTATGCCGAGCGCTTTCACGCCCAGGGCCGTTTCGTCAAGGTGACGGAAGCGCTGCTGACCTATGTGGCCATCGATGCCGAGGGCAAGCCGCAGGCCCTGCCCGAGAATGCGCAGATCGCGGCCTGGCGCCTGGGAATCAAGGAAAGCACCCCCTGAGCGGCTCACGCCGCTTCCCCCTCTCATCCTTCGGTGGAGGGGGACGGCACCCTCGGTGCGGGGCGGTCCTTCCTCGGTGCCCCTTAGTTAAGACATGTCAGTTGAGCCGCGAATATTTCAGGCCGATACGCTGACCGCTTGGCGCGGCTGGCTGGCCACCGCGGCGGGGGCGCTGGCGACCGAGGCCGGGATAGCCGCAGCGGCACTGGCTGCTGCATCCGATGCCTTGCTGGCTGCCGGCGCCGCGGTCTTGGAGGCCGGACCGGCCTCGATCTGGCCTGTCAGCTCGCCGCCCTCCTCGATCACGACCTTGCCGTAGCGGATCTTGCCGCTGACCTTGCCCGTGCCGTAGATGACCAGCTTCTGGCGCACGACCAGCGTGCCGTCGAATACGCCGCGGATCTCGGCCACGTCGATCTCGGCCGTGCCATGGAAGGCGCCCTGCTCGGCAATCTCGATGACGCGCGAATCCATCGTCGCCTCGACCGTGCCCTCGACGACCAGCGTGTCGCAATCGGTGATCTCCACGCCCTTGAGCTTGATGTTCGGCCCGACGATCAGGCGGCTGCCGCCTTCGCTTTGCGACTGCGATGTGCTGGCCGTGCTGGCCGTGCTTGCCGCGCTGGCGCTGCTGGAGCCAGCCGGTTGGCTGGCACCAAAGCTGGTGCCAGTCGAGGCCAAGCCGGTCGTCGCGGGGCTACGGGGGGTGAAACTGTCGTTGTCACGCTTGCCAAAAAAGGGGTTCTGCACAGCCATGGTCTCTCCTAGAAAGCGCCCATCCTAGAGGTCCAACCCAGCGGCAATTTCCCTTATCTCGCAATAAAAGTAACCAATCTGTTCGATTGACGCATCTGCTTGCAAGCGTTTCTTGATTACACAGCTACGAGCATCTGACTGACAGTCAATCATCTTCTACGGCTTGCGTAACCCCCCATTCTTTGAGCAAGCATGGCCCAGCCCAGGGGCACCGAGCAAGGGCCGCCCCGCCGCAAGGGTGCCGTCCCTAAGCCTCCCCCTCTACCGAAGGATGAGAGCGGGAAACGCGGGCCCGCCTAGGGCGACAGCCGCTCAGGGGGTGCACTCAGATCCTGCTGAAATCGGGGTGGCGCTTTTCCATGAAGGCCGATACCGCCTCGCGTGCCGCCGGCTCATGCAGCATGCGGCCAAAGCTCTCCCCTTCCTCGGCCATGCGCGTGCGCACCTGCGTGGCCTGCCCGGCTTTCATCAGGCGCTTGGATTCGATCAGCGCGCTCAGCGGCTTGGCCGCCAGCTTGCGCGCCTGGCGCTGCGCCAGCGCGTTGCACTCGCTGGGCGGCACCACGCGGTTGACCAGGCCGACCTCCAGCGCCGCTTCCGCCAGGAAGGGCTCGCCCAGCAGCAGGGCCTCGGCCGCGCGGTGGTAGCCCATGAGCTGGGGCAGCAGCAGGCTGGAGCCGAACTCGGGGCACAGGCCCAGGTTCACGAAAGGCAGCGAGAAAGCCGCGTTGTCGCCCGCATAGACCAGGTCGCAATGCAGCAGCAGCGTGGTGCCGATGCCCACGGCCGGGCCGCAGACCGCGGCGATGACCGGCTTGGGGAAGTCGGCGAGCTGGTGCATGAAGCGCATGACCGGGGTATCGCCGCCCAGGCTGTTGCCCGATGCGTTCAGGAAGTCGCCCAGGTCGTTGCCGGCGCTGAAGATCGCCAGGTCGCCCTGGAACACCAGCACACGCACCGCGGCGTCTTCGCGCGCCGCGGCCAGCGCATCGGCCATGGCGCCATACATGGCCTGGGTGATGGAATTCTTCTTCGCGACGCGGTTGAAGGTCAGCGTGCAGACACCGGCTTCGGTGTGCACCAGGATATCGGAGGTGGTGGTAGCGGTCATGGCGTCATTTTCTCCTGCGCAGCGCGCGTCTCATTCCTTGAAATAGACAATCTGGTGGCTGGTAGCCAGCAGATACCCGGCCTCGTTCCACAGCTGCGCCGTCTGGTCGAAGAAGCCATTGCGGAATTCCTGCCCGCGCGCCTGGCCCAGCACATAGCCCGTGCCCGTGGTCTGCAGCTGCGCCTGGCTGGCGTGGAAATACACCGTGATCGACACCGTGCCCGCCGGCACGCGGCGCGCGCGGCGCAGCCACACGCGCGGAAAGAACACGTCGGCCAGCGCCGCCAGCGCGCAGAAATCCAGCGGGCGCGGCGGATCGTCGCGCATCCACAGCTGCGACAGGCTGGGGTTGACCGAACCATCCCAGTCGCGCGGCAGCGCGCCGCGCACCGGGCGCATCTCGTAGCGCGAGAGCCATTCGACGCCAAAGCCCGGCGCGATGCGCTTGAGCTCACCGGGCCCGGCGACCTCGGGCATGGGCTCGTCGGAAATGCTCCAGGTCTCGCGGCGCACCGCCGTCACCACCGTGGCGGTGGTCGTCACCACCAGTTCGCCCTCGGCATCGGTCTGCAGAACCGACAGGGTCCAGTGCTGGGTCGAGCGGTTGGTGCGCACCGGCGTGACCTGCAGCGTGAAGGCGCCGGCCGCGAGCGCGCCCGCATAGTTCACCGTGAGAGACAACGGCTCGCCCAGGCGCTGCGGATGCTCCATCACGGCCTTGACCAGCGTCGCGGCCGTGATCCCGCCAAAGGGCCCGACCATATTCCAGTAGGCGGGGCTGGTCTGGCCCTCGTATTGGCCCGGGGAGACGGGCTGAAGCTGCAGTGCCGAATCAAGAGGATGGGTCATGGTCATGCGCCGAGTGTGGGCTGAAACCGGCGCCGGGCCGGTCCTTTTGGTGACTCTACCCGTCACACTCGCTCAAAGATACCGGCCGCCCCCTGCCCCATCCCCACGCACATCGTCACCATCCCGTATTTGAGCTGGTTGCGGCGCAGCGCATGCACCACCGTGGCCGCGCGGATCGCGCCGGTGGCGCCCAGCGGATGGCCCAGCGCAATCGCGCCACCCATGGGATTGACCTTTTCGGGGTCGAGGCCCAATGTATCGATCACGGCCAGCGACTGCGCCGCAAAGGCCTCGTTGAGCTCGAACCAGTCGATGTCCTGCTGGCGCAGGCCCGCATAGCGCAGCGCCGCGGGAATGGCCTCGATCGGGCCGATGCCCATGATCGCCGGCGGCACGCCCTTGCTGGCGAAGCTGACGAAGCGCGCCAGCGGCGTCAGGCCGAAGCGCTGGATGGCCGACTCGCTCGCCAGGATCAGCGCGCCCGCGCCATCGCTGGTCTGCGAACTGTTGCCGGCCGTCACGGTGCCGCGCGCGGCAAACACCGTGCGCAGTTTGGCCAGGCCCTCGGCGCTGGTGTCGGGACGCGGCCCTTCATCGAGCGATACCGTGCGCTGGTTCAATGCAATCCTGCCCGTGGCCAGATCCGGCGCGCGGTCGGTGACCTCGATGGGCGTGATCTCGTCGGCAAAGGCGCCCGCGGCCTGGGCCGCCAGGGCTTTTTGGTGCGAGGCCAGCGCAAACGCGTCCTGCGCCTCGCGGCTGACCTTCCATTGCTGCGCCACCTTCTCGGCCGTCAGGCCCATGCCGTAGGCGATGCCGACATCGCCATCGCGCTCGAAGATGCTCGGCGACAGGCTGGGCGCATTGCCCATCATCGGCACCATGCTCATGCTTTCCACGCCCGCGGCGATCATCACGTCGGCCTCGCCCACGCGGATGCGGTCGGCCGCCATCTGCACCGCCGACAGGCCGGAGGCACAGAAGCGGTTGACGGTGATGCCGCCGACGCTGGTCGGCAGCCCGGCCAGCACGGCCGCGATGCGCGCCACGTTCAGGCCCTGCTGCGCTTCCGGAATCGCGCAGCCGCAGACGATGTCCTCGATGGCGGCCGGATCGAGCCCCGGCACCTGGGCCAGCGCGCTCTTGAGCGTCGTCGCCAGCAGGTCGTCGGGCCGGTAGTTGCGGAAAAAGCCCTTGTGCGAGCGGCCGATGGGCGTGCGCGTCGCGGCAACGATATAGGCGTCCTGGATCTGTTTCATGTTCTTTTCCTTCAGTTCCGAAGAGGCTTGCCCGTGGAAAGCATTCCCAGGATGCGCTCCTGGCTCTTCGGGTGCGCGATCAGGCTGCAGAAGGCTTTGCGCTCGAGCCGCATCAGGTATTCCTCGCTGACCAGCGTGCCCGCATCGACGTCGCCGCCGCAGACCACCTCGGCAATCAGCGTCGCGATATGCTGGTCATGGTCGCTGATGAAGCCGCCGTCGCGCATGTTGACCAGCGAGCCGCGGATGGTGGCAATGCCGCTGCGCCCCGCCACCGGGAACAGGCGTTTATGCGGCGCGCGCCAGCCGCTGGCGGCCAGCGCGCGCGCCTCATTGAGCGCCACGAACAGCACCTCGTCCTTGTGCGCGACGATGATGTCGCTGTCGAGCAGATAGCCCAGTTGGCGCGACTCCAGCGCGCTGGTGCCGACCTTGGCCATGGCCGCGGCGGTGAAGCCCTCGGTCAGGAAGGGCAGCAGGTCCTTGCCCGTCGACGTGGCGGCATTCTCGGCCGCGCGGCGCGCGATATAGGTCAGCCCGCCCGCGCCCGGCACCAGGCCCACGCCGACTTCCACCAGGCCGATATAGCTTTCCATGTGCGCCACGCGGCGCGCGCAGTAAACGGCCAGCTCGCAGCCGCCGCCCAGCGCCATGCCGTGGATGCCGGCCACGACCGGCACCTGCGCGTAGCGCAGGCGCAGCATCAGCTGCTGCAGCTCCTGCTCGATGCTTTCCACCGCGTCGGCGCCGCCGACGACAAAGGCCGGCATCGTCGCCTGCAGGTCGGCGCCCACGCTGAAGGGCGCGTCGCCCGACCAGATCACCAGGCCCGCATACTCGGACTCGGCCAGCTTCAGCGCTTCCATCAGCCCTTCCATCACGGCCGGGCTGATCGCATGCATCTTGTTCTTGATGCTGGCGATCAGAACACGCTCGTCCCCATCATCATCCAGCGTCCACACGCGCAGCGCATCGGTCTCGCTGAGGGTGGTGCCAGCGGTCTCGAAGCCCGCGCCGGCCTCGCCCAGCAGCCGCTCGGGAAACAGCTGGCGCGCATAGACCGGCAGCTGGCGCCGCGGCACGAACTTGCGCAGCGCCGGGCTCCACGAGCCTTCGGCCGTATGCACGCCGCCGGCCTCGGCCACCGGGCCCTCGAACACCCAGGCGGGCAGCGGCGCGCGGCTCAGCGCCTTGCCCGCGTCGATGTCCTCCTGCACCATTTTCGCGACCTCGAGCCAGCCCGCCTCCTGCCATAGCTCGAAGGGCCCCTGGCGCATGCCGAAGCCCCAGCGCATGGCCAGGTCCACATCGCGCGCGCTCTCGGCAATGGATTCGAGATGCACGGCCGCGTAATGGAAGCTGTTGCGCAGGATGGCCCAGAGAAACTGCCCGGGCGCGCCCTCGGCATTGCGCAGCAGCTTCAGCCGCTCGGCCGCGGGTTTCTTCAGCATGCGCGCATAGACCTCGTCGGCCTTTTCGCCGCCGGGCACATAGTCTGCGCTTTCGAGCTCGAAGCGCAGGATGTCGCGCCCCACCTTCTTGTAGAAGCCCGCGCCGGCCTTCTGCCCCAGATGGCCCAGCTCCAGCAGCTTGCTCAGCACCGGCGGCGTGGCATAGCTGGCGTAGAACGGGTCGGTGTCGGCATCGAGGCTGCCCTGCAGCGTCTTGATCACATGCGCCATGGTGTCCAGGCCCACGACATCGGCGGTGCGGAAGGTGCCGCTGGAGGCGCGGCCGAGCTTCTTGCCGGTGAGGTCGTCGACCACGTCATAGCCCAGGCCGTAATTGCCGGCTTCGTGGATGGTGCCCAGCATGCCGGCAATGCCGATGCGGTTGGCAATGAAGTTCGGCGTGTCCCTGGCGCGCACCACGCCCTTGCCCAGCACGCTGGTGGCAAAGGCTTCGAGCTGATCGACCACGCGCGCCTCGGTGGCGGGCGTGGCGATCAGCTCCACCAGCTGCATGTAGCGCGGCGGGTTGAAGAAGTGGATGCCGCAAAAGCGCGGGCGCAGCGCTTCGGGCAGGGCCTCGCCCAGCTGCGTGATCGACAGGCCCGAAGTGTTGCTGGCCAGGATCGCATGCCTGGCGACATGCGGCGCGATCTTCTGGTACAGCTCGCTCTTCCAGTCCAGGCGCTCGGCAATGGCCTCGATGATGAGGTCGCAGCCCTTGAGCAGCTTGATGTGCTCCTCGTAGTTGGCCGGCTGGATCAGCTCGGCGTCGCCTGCCACGCCCAGCGGCGCGGGCTTGAGCTTCTTCAGATGGGCGATGGCCTTTTCGGCAATGCCGCTCTTGGAGCCTTCCTTGGCCGGGAGGTCGAAGAGGATCACCGGCACCTTGACGTTGACCAGATGGGCCGCGATCTGCGCGCCCATCACTCCGGCGCCGAGCACGGCGACTTTCTTCACAGCGAATCGTGACATCTTGGTTTCCATTGATGCGCCCGCGCGCAGGCGGGCGGAGCCTGTTTCATTGCACGCGCGACCAGGTCTGGGTGCGGCCGAAGGGGCCGACCGAGCCGCGCACATCGAGCTTGCTGCCGCCTTCGGCAGGCGTCAGGCGCAGGTTGTAGGTCTTGCCGGATTCGGGGTCGAGGATCCTGCCGCCCTCCCAGACCTCCTTGCCTTCGGCCTTCCTCGCGCCGCGGATGATTTCCAGGCCCACCATGGGCTGGTCCTTGCGTTCATCGGTGCAGGCGGTGCAGCGCGCCGCCGGGTCGGCGCCCGGGCGCAGCAGCTTCTCGATGCGCCCGCTGAGCTCGCCGCCCTGCTCGGTGATGCGGATCTCCGACTTCGGCTCGCCGGTCTTGTCGTCGACGCTCTTCCACAGGCCCACGGGCGACATCTGCGCCCAGGCGGGCGCCGTCACGGCCAGGCACACTACCGCAGCAAAAGCTTTGAACATAAGCACTTCCTGGAAAGAAAAAGCAAAGTCGGGACCGGATCGCGGGCCTCAGGCCAGCGCCGCGTCGCTGTCCATCAGCACCCGGCTGCCGGCGCGCGCGGTGCGCATCAGCGTCGCGGTTTCAGGGAACAGCTTGGCGAAGTAAAAGCGCGCGGTCTGCAGCTTGCCCAGATAGAACGGGTCGGAGTTGCCCGCCGCGATCTGGCGCAGCGCCACCTGGGCCATGCGCGCGAACAGGTAGCCGAACACCAGGTGGCCGGCCACGCGTAGATAGTCCACCGAGGCCGCGCCGACCTCATCGGGGTTCTGCATGCCCTTGAAGCCGATCTCGGTGGTGAACTTGGTCATCTGCTCGCCCAGCGTCGCGATGGGGTTGATGAATTCGGCCATCTTCTCGTTGACGCCTTCCTCCTCCACCAGCCGCGCCACCAGCTTGCCGAACTTCTTCAGGCTCGCGCCCTGGTTGCCCAGCACCTTGCGGCCCAGCAGGTCCAGCGCCTGGATGCCGTTCGTGCCCTCGTAGATCATGTTGATGCGCGCGTCGCGCACGAACTGCTCCATGCCCCATTCCCTGATGTAGCCGTGGCCACCATAGACCTGCTGGCTCAGCACGGTCGCGGCCAGGCCGTTGTCCGTGAGGAAGGCCTTGACGACGGGCGTCAGCAGCGCCACCAGCTCGGCGCTGTCCTTGCGCACCTTCTCGTCGGGATGGTGCAGTTCCTTGTCGATCAGCACGCAGCAGAAAGTGGACAGCGCCCGGCCGCCTTCGGCATAGGCCTTGGCCGTGAGCAGCATGCGGCGCACGTCGGGGTGGACGATGATCGGGTCGGCCGGCTTGTCCTTGGCCTTGGTGCCCGAGAGACTGCGCATCTGCAGCCGGTCCTTGGCATAGGCCAGTGCGTTCTGGAAGGCGATCTCGGTCAGGCCCAGCGACTGGTTGCCCACGCCCAGGCGCGCGGCATTCATCATCACGAACATCGCGGCCAGGCCCTTGTTCGGCTCGCCGACCAGCGTGCCCACCGCGCCATCGAGGTTCAGCTGGGCCGTGGCGTTGCCATGGATGCCCATCTTGTGCTCCAGCCCGCCGCAGAAGATCGGGTTGCGCGCGCCCAGGCTGCCGTCCTCGTTGACCAGGAACTTGGGCACGACGAACAGGCTGATGCCCTTGGAGCCGGCCGGCGCATCGGGCAGCCGGGCCAGCACCAGGTGCACGATGTTCTCGGCAAGGTCATGCTCGCCGGCGCTGATGAAGATCTTGTTGCCCGTGAGCTTGAAGCTGCCGTCGGCCTGGGGCTCGGCCCGGGTGCGCAGCAGGCCCAGGTCGGTGCCGCAGTGGGCTTCGGTCAAGCACATGGTGCCGGTCCATTCGCCGCTGGTCAGCTTGGGCAGGTACAGCTGCTTCTGCGCCTCGGTGCCATAGGTGTGCAGGGCCTCGTAGGCGCCATGCGACAGGCCGGGGTACATGGCCCAGGCCTGGTTGGCGCTGTTGAGCATTTCATAGAGGCACTGGTTGAGGACCATCGGCAGGCCCTGGCCGCCGTATTCCGGATCGCAGCTCAGCGCGGGCCAGCCGCCTTCCACATACCGGGCATAGGCCTGTTTGAAACCGCCGGGCGTGGCCACCTCGTGGGTGTCACGGTCCAGCCTGCAGCCCTCCTCGTCGCCGCTGGCGTTCAGCGGAAGGACCACCTCGGTGGCGAACCGTCCCGCCTCCTCGAGCACCGCGTTGATGGTGTCGGCATCGACCTCGGCGTGCCGCGGCATGGCCTGGAACTCCTGCGTGACCTCGAACACTTCATGCAGCAGGAACTGCATGTCGCGCAGGGGCGGTTGGTAGCTGGGCATGGATGGTCTCCTCTTTGGATGGTGATGTGTCTCAGGTGCCAGGCGCGCCGCAGCGCAGCAGGATGTTCTCGAAACCCTGGTGCGCGCGCTGCATCGCGCCCTGCGCGCGCAGGAATCGGGCCTCGTAATGCAGGGCCAGAATGAGCCCGTGCACTTCAAAGAGCAATTGGCTCTCGTCCGCGTCCGCGCGTAAGTCGCCATGCTCCCGGCACTGCACGATGGTGCGGCGCAGCGCCGCATGCCAGGTGCGCACCGAATCGGCCAGCGCGTCGTGCACCGGGCCGCTACGGTCGTCGAACTCGACCGCGCCGCTGATGTAGATGCAGCCCGAATCGATCTCGACCGAGGTGCGCTTCATCCACAGCTCGAACAGCGCGCGCAGCCGCGGCAGCCCGCGCGCTGCCTGCATGGCCGGATAGAACACCTCCTGTTCGAAGCGGCGGTGGTATTCGCGCACGACGGAGATCTGCAGTTCCTCGCGCGAGCCGAAATGGGCGAAGACCCCGGATTTGCTCATGCCGGTGGCCGCCGCCAGCGCGCCTATCGACAGGCCCTCGAGCCCGGCCTGCGAGGCCAGGTGCAGTGCCGCATCGAGGATATGGGCCTTGGTCTGCTGGCCCTTGTGCGGGCCGCGCGCTTCGCTGCGTGCAGTGGGCGGTTGGTCGGCAAGGGTGGAAGAAGCGGACATGGCACTCAATAAAACGAACGGTCGTACTATTTTGCGAGAAAATTTCGGCCGCGTCAGTGCAATCAAGGGTAAATCCCAGGGCAGGACCGCTAGAAAGCCTGGCGCGGCTGTGGAGTCAGAACCGCATATGCCGACCGCCAGGGCAAGGACATGGAGCGCCAGGCGCTTGGAGCATGTTGGAATTTTCCAACCCGCGGTGCTCTTGCCGTGCGGAATCCAAAAGGGAGAGCAATGAACCGACATTCAACGTATGCGAGCGCCCTCCTGGCGCTGTGTCTGTCCGCAAGTGCCTGGGGCCAATGGAGTACCGACCCTCAGCAGAACACTGCATTGACCAGCATCCCGGGCGCGGCACAGGTGCAGCCGCAGATCGCCGCCACCAGCGACGGCCACTGGTGGATCAGCTGGTTCAGCCGCAACCCGCAAAGCGCGCCACCCGGAGGCTATGGCGTCTATCTGCAGCATCTGGACGACCAAAGCAGCGCAGGGCTGGCACAGCAGGGGCTTGCCGTAGCCAAGCTCGGCCTGAGCTGGTTCGAGAACTATGGCCTCGCAACGGATGCCGAAGGCAACGCCCTGCTGGCCTTCCAGGACGACCGGTCGCACCCTCCGGCACGGCGCATCACGGCCACCAAGATCAGCCCGGAAGGCGGGTTGCTGTGGGGCTTCCAGGGTGTGGCCCCGTCCACCGCGGCCGGTGACCAGCATGCGCCGCAGATCGCGGCCCTGCCCCATGGCCAGGCCATCGTCGGCTGGACTGCGGACAAGGCCGTCCACCTGCAGAAACTCGACGCCCTGGGCCGCCCTGCCTCGCAGGCCACCGTGCTTGCCGCACCCGATGGGCAATACCAGCTGGCCGACCTGCAGGCCGCGGGCGATGGCGGCGTGCTCGTGTCTTTCGTGCGCAGCCGCGGCTTTGCAGGCGCCAGGCATCTGTATGCCAACAAGCTCGACGCGAACGGGGAACTGCTCTGGGGCGCAGAGCATGTCAAGGTGTTCGATGGCGGCTCCCTGCAGAAGGGCAACTTCCCACCCTTGCTGCCCGACGGGCGCGGCGGCGCGGTTTTCGCCTGGTACAGCGTGGCTCCACAGATGCAGGCCCATGTGCAGCATATCCAGGCGGACGGCAAGCCAGCCTTTGCACAGAACGGGGTGCCTGCTTCCAGCGACCAGATCCAGGCACGCAGCGATCCGGCGGCTGCCTACCAGCCGTCCACCGGCGAGATCACGCTGTTCTGGGCGGAATCCGGCAACGCCGCGCAGCAACGCGCGCAGGGCCTTTACGCGCAAAAATTCGATGCGCAGGGCGCACGCCAATGGGGAGACACCGGCCGCGCGATCCGACTTTCGCAGGAGCCCATCGGTAACCTGCGCAGCATTGCCGTAGCGGATGGCACGCTGGCCTTCTGGGTCGAAAGAGTATCCGGCACACCCCATGACAGCATCCAGGCCATCAAGCTCGATGCCATGGGCACGGCACTGTGCCCGCAGTTTGCCGTTTCCACGCGGACTTCCACCAAATCGCGCCTGGTCACCGGCGTATCAGGTGCCGGGCAGATGCTGCTCGCCTGGGAAGACCGGGTCGATGAGCCAGGCAGCGACATCTATCTGCAAAGCGTGCGCGCCGACTGCACGCTGCGCTGAGCGTCAGATCATCAGCGCCAGGCTCTGTTCGAGATGCTCGGTGGGCAGGCGGCGGAAACCCGAGCGCGAAAAGCGCTGCAGCCGGCCCAGGGCAAACGAGGTCAGCACGCTGGCCGCGATCTGCGCATCGACCGTCGGCTTGTCCGAGCCACGCGCGTCGGCCGCGGCGCGCAGGCACTGGCGCAGCGTGGACTCGATGCGGTCGAAGAACTGGTTCATGCGCTGCTGCAGGCGCTCGTGCTCGAACACCAGCGCATCGCCGACCATGACCCGCGCCATGCCCGGATTGCGCTCGGCGAACTGCAGCACCAGCGCGATGACGCGCGCCGCCTGGCGCGCGCCATCGCAGGCGGGCTGGTCGGTATTGAGCGCATCGCGGCCGACGATCTGCTGCACCAGCGAGAACACCGACTGCTCGACGAAATCGATCAGGCCTTCGAACATCTGCGCCTTGCTGGCGAAATGCCGGTAGAGCGCGGCCTCGCTCACCAGCAGATGCGCGGCCAGCGAAGCGGTGGTGATGCGCTCGGCACCCGGCTTCTCCAGCATGGTGGCCAGGGCCTGCAGGATCTGCTCGCGCCGCTCGCCCGGCTTGGGGCGCTTGCGCGGTGCAGGGCTCGCGGTTGTGGAGGAGGCATCGCTGTCGCCAACGCTGGCAGCAGGCACGGAAGGGGGGGACAGGACTTCAGACTCGGACATAGGCGGGTGAGGAATTTGTAAATAATTCTCTCACAGCCTCCCGCTCCCATGTCCTACTTCGTTGGACCTGAATGGCATTGACTTTTCTTGCATTTGTGGCAATACCCGTACAGGCCTCCGGGTTCAGGGCGCCGCCACGGGTTCGGGCGGGAATTCCAGCAGCACGCGCAGCCCCGCGCCGTCCGCGCCCTCGCCCAGCTGCAGCCGCGTCTGATGCAGCTGCGCGATCTCGTCGGCAATGGCCAGTCCGAGGCCCGAGCCTTCGCCGCTGGCGCCGGGCAGGCGGTAGAAGCGCTGCACGATGCGTTCGCGCTCGGCTTCGGGCACCCCCGGGCCGTCGTCCTCGACCTCCAGGAAGGCACTGCCGCCACGGACCCCGCAACGCAGCGTCACGCGCCCGCCGTCGGGGTTGTATTTGAGCGCGTTGTCGACCAGGTTGCTCAGCAGCTCGCGCAGCAGCCAGGCATGGCCCCAGACGCTGGCCGGCACGACCTCCAGGCCGAAGTCGATATCCTTGGCCGCCGCCTGCTCGAAAAACGCCTCGAGCAGGCTCTCGCACAGGTCCTTGAGGTCCACGCGCTGCAGCGGCTGGGCCTGGGCGTGGCGCGCGTCGGCGCGCGACAGCGCCAGCAGCTGGCGCGCGAGTTGCGAGGTGCGGCGCGTGGCATCGCGCAGCTGGTGGATCTGCGTGGCGCCCAGCACCAGCGTGCGCTCGCGCGGGCCGTCGGGTGCGGGCGCGGACTGGACCATCAGCGCCCAGGCCTCGACCTGCGCCTGCAGCGCCGCCAGCGGCGTGCGCAGCTGGTGCGCGGCATCGGCCACGAAGCGCCGCTGCTCCTGGGCCTGGACATCGACCAGCGCGAACAGCCGGTTGAGCGAGCGCACCAGCGGCCGCACCTCGTCGGGCGACGCGGCCTCGTCGATGGGCTGCAGGTCGCGCGGCGAGCGCCGCTCGACGGCGCCGGCCAGCGCCACCAGCGGCTCGAAGGCCTGGCGCACCGACCAGTAGATGGCCAGCCCCGCCGCCGCGATCAGCAGCACGTTGGGCAGCAGCACGCGCATCAGCAGCTGCTTCGCCCACTGCTGGCGCGCGTCCGAGCCATCGGCCAGCGCCACCACCATCTCGCCCGCGCCCGCGGTCTCCACGCGCACCACGGCCACGCGGTACATGATGCCGGCGAACTCCTGGCTGTGGAATTCCGCCGCCTTGGTGCTGGGCACCTCGACCCGGATCCAGGTATCGCCCGCGAGCACCCGGCCCTTGAGGTCGGCAATCGCGTAGCCGGCCTCGTTCTGGCGTTGGCGCAGGAACTCCTCCACCGTCGGCGGCAGCATGATCAGGGGCGGGGCCTGGTTGCTCAGCGACGGCGCCAGCACGGCCTCGGCCAGCGCCGGCAGCAGGCGCATCAGCCGCTGGTCGTGCTGGCCCGCGGCGGCTTCGGCCGAGCGGTAGGCAAACCACGCGCCCATCAGCGCCAGCACGCTCAGCGGCAGCACCAGCAGCAGCAGCAGCCGAAAGCGCAGGTTGGAGGTCATGTCAGGGCGCGCGGCGGCGCGAAAGTCATGCGGGCGCGGCCACCAGTTCCAGCCGGTAGCCGAAACCGCGGATGGAGCGCAATGCCACGCCATGCGGCTCGATCTTGCCGCGCAGCCGCGAGGCATAGACTTCGACGGCGTTCGGGGTGATTTCCTTGTCCCAGCCGGTCAGCGCCTGCAGCAGCTTGTCCTTGCTGGCGGGCTTGGGCGCATGGATCATCAGGTATTCCAGCACCGTCCACTCGCGCGGACCCAGGTCGATGGGCTGCAGGTGGCTGCCCTCGGCCGAGCCATCGCTCACGCGCGCGCCCACGCAGCGCGCCGCGGTGTCGAGCTCGAGCGGACCGAAGCTCAGCACCGCCGTGGTCGCCGCCTGCGAGCGGCGCAGCAGCGCGCGCAGCCGCGCCAGCAGCTCGGGCAGCTCGAAGGGCTTGACCATGTAGTCGTCGGCGCCCATGTCCAGCCCCTGCACCCGGTCGAGCAGCGCATCGCGCGCCGTGAGGATCAGGATCGGCATCGCGGCGCTGTCCATGCTGCTGCGGCGCAGCCGCTGGGTCAGCTCCAGGCCGCTGAGGCCCGGCAGGCCGATGTCGATCACCGCCAGGTCGAAGGATTCGCTGGCCAGCACTTCCAACGCGCGCTCGGCGCTGCCCACCCAGTCGACCGCGTAGCCGGCATCGCTCAGGCCCAGCTTGATGCCGCTGGCCACCATCACATCGTCTTCGACGAGCAGCAGCCGCATGGTGCTCAGTGGCTGCGGATCATCGTGCCGTAGGCCTGTTCGGTCAGGATCTCCAGCAGCATCGCATGCGGCACGCGGCCATCGATGATGTGCACCGCGTTCACGCCGGCCTTGGCCGCGTCGAGCGCGCCGGAAATCTTCGGCAGCATGCCGCCCGAGATCGTGCCGTCCTCGAACAGGGCGTCGATCTCGCGCGCGGTGAGGTCGGTCAGCAGCTGGCCCGACTTGTCGAGCACGCCGGGCGTGTTCGTCAGCAGCATCAGCTTTTCCGCCTGCAGCACGGTCGCCAGCTTGCTGGCCACCACGTCGGCATTGATGTTGTAGCTTTCGTTGTCCTCGCCAAAGCCGATCGGGCTGATGACCGGAATGAACGCATCGTCCTGCAGGGCCTTGACCACGCTGGGGTCGATGGCCACGATGTCGCCAACCTGGCCCAGGTCGTGCTGGATGCTCGGGTCCTTGCTGTCCGTCAGCTTGAGCTTCTGCGCGCGGATCAACCCGCCATCGCGGCCCGTGAGGCCCACTGCCTTGCCGCCGGCCTGGTTGATCAGGCCGACGATGTCCTGCTGCACCTCGCCGGCCAGCACCCATTCGACCACTTCCATGGTTTCGGCGTCGGTGACGCGCATGCCCTGGATGAACTCGCCCTTCTTGCCCAGACGGTTGAGCGCGGTCTCGATCTGCGGACCGCCGCCGTGCACCACCACCGGATTGATCCCCACCAGCTTGAGCAGCACCACGTCCTCGGCGAAGTCGGCCTGCAGGGCCGGATCGGTCATGGCGTTGCCGCCATACTTGATCACCATGGTCTTGCCATGGAACTTGCGGATGTAGGGCAGCGCCTGGGCCAGGATTTCGGCCTTGTCGCGCGGGGCAATGGAGAGAATATCGTTCATGGTGCAGGCAGGGAGGAAGTAATCAACAACAAGCGGGGCATTGTGCCGCAACTGCGGCGCCACGGCGCGCTTGCGGGGGGCGACGGCTCACTTCTGCAGCCAGCCGGGCACCTTGAAACGCACGATGGCCAGGTAGGCACAGACATAGCCAATCATAAACAGGGCGCAAAAGGCCATCAGGACCGGCGTATTGCTCCAGAACAGCACGGCGGGGAGCACCGTCAGCAGGGTGAAGGCCCAGAGATAGGGCGAGGTGCGGTTGTTGCGCATCAGCATCTGGCGCGACTCGTCGTCATGGAACACGCCCCAGACGATGCGCCGGTAGACCAGCTGGTGGAAATGCAGCGCGTCCGCCATGCCCGGCGACACGCCGCGCGCGAGCTTGCGGTACATCGAGAACACCGTCTCCCAGACCGGATAGATCAGCAGCAGCATGGGAAACCAGGGCGAGACCAGGCTGTGGCGCTGCACCAGCAGGATGCTGGAGAAAGCGATCACCACGCCCCAGATGTAGGCGCCGCCATCCCCGGCGAACAGCATGCCGCGCGGGTAGTTCCAGACCAGGAACCCGGCCGTGGCCGCCGCGGTGCTCAGCAGCAGCGCGGCCAGCGCGCGATCGCCCAGCTGCAGCGACACATGCGCCAGGGCCAGGCAGACGATGATCGCCACCATGCCCGCCAGCCCGTTGTAGCCATCGATGATGTTGAAGGCATGCGGCAGCCCGGCAATGGCCAGCAGCGCGATGCCCATGCCGATCCAGGGCCCCCAGGCCAGCAGGCCGTCGACGCCGGGCAGGTCCAGGCGCGGCACGTTCAGGCCCAGCAGCCAGATGCCCAGCACCGCGGTCAGGCCTGTCAGCAGCAGGCGCCAGCGCACCGACAGCCGCTGCGTGAGGTCTTCCGCCAGGCCGCCGAGCACCGCTGGCAGGATCGCCAGCATGAACCAGCCCACCCAGGGCTGCATGCGCAGGAACGAGGTGTCGCCGCGCAAGAGCGTCGAGACCATGCCCGCGCTCCAGCTCAGCAGCAGCGCCAGCAGCAGCGCCAGCCCGCCGATGCGCGGCACGTTGCCGCGGTGGAAGCGCTGGGGCTTGTCCTCGCCGTAGACCACGCGCAGCCGGCGCGACCAGCGCACGGTCATGCCGCCGCAAACCAGGGCGATCAAGAAGGCAGTGACGGATAACCAGACCATGGATTAGGGAACGATATGACCCAGTTGACGCAACTGACGGCGGGCCTGGGCATAGCCGGGAGAGCGCCACAGCCTCCACAGGCTCTGCACATGCCATTTGAAATGCAGCCACTGGCGGCTGCTGGCGCATTGGCCCGCATGCACGATGCGCACCGGCGCCGGCACCAGGCGCCAGCCCCGCAGCTGCACGCGCAGGCTCAGATCCACATCCTCACAGTACATGAAGAAACGCTCGTCGAAGCCTGCGACCGCATGCCAGACGGCTGTAGGCAAAACCACGCAGGCGGCGTTCACCCAGTCGCAGCGCCGTGGCTTGCCGCGCAGCAGCCGGCGCCGCAGCAGGCTCAGCGGCGTCGTCAGCTCGCGCCGGCTGTCTTGCTCGACACCGGCGGCATCGACCTGCACCGGGTAGGCAATGCCCGCGCCGGCGCCGGCCGCAGCCCGGCACAGCGCGGCCATCGCATCGCCCTCCCCGGGCAGCAACTGCACGTCGGGGTTGAGCACGCAGACGAAGCGCTCCGGCGCGCCGGCCAGCGCGCGGTTGTGGTTGGCGCCGAAGCCCAGGGGCGCGGCATTGCGCACCAGCTGCAGCGCAAACGGCCACCCTCCGGGCGGCGGCGCAAGCAGCAGGTCCGGCTCGGGGATGTTCAGGGTCAGCACCACGCGCGACACGCTGGCGCCGCAGCAGTCGGCCAGCTGGCGCAGCAGGCCCGCAACATGCTGCGCATGCCCGTGGCTGACGATGGAAACCACCAGGCCGTCCATGGCCCGGGGGCTGTCAGTGGGCGTGCTCACCATACGCCCTGCAGGAGAGCGGCCAGGCGGCCATGGTGCCGGCCTGCGCGGCTGCGGTTCATGCGAACACTTCGGCCTGCGCGAAGCCAGGCGCCACCGCATCCTTGGCGGACAGGCTGGGCGCGGCGTCGAGCGGCCAGTCGATGGCCAGCTGCGGATCGTTCCAGATGATGCTGCGCTCGGACGCCGGCGCGTAGTAGTTCGTGGTCTTGTACAGGAACTGCGCGCTGTCGCTGAGCACCACGAAGCCATGCGCGAACCCTGGCGGCACCCACAGCTGGTGGTGGTTCTCGGCGCTCAGGTGCGCACCCACCCACTGCCCGAAGGTCGGCGAGCTCCTGCGGATGTCCACGGCCACATCGAACACCGCGCCCTCCACCACGCGCACCAGCTTGCCCTGCGCATGCGGCGGCAGCTGGTAATGCAGGCCGCGCAGCACGCCGCGGCTGCTGCGGCTGTGGTTGTCCTGCACGAAATCGTAGTGCCCGCCCACGGCTTCATCGAAGCGCTGCTGGCTGAAGCTTTCGAAGAAGAAGCCGCGCTCGTCGCCGAACACCCTGGGCTCGAACAGGATGACTTCGGGAATCGCCAAGGGAGTTGCCTTCATGCGCCCACCTTTTCCTTGAGCAGGCGCAGCAGGTACTGCCCGTAGCCGTTCTTGGCCATGGCCCGGCCCAGGCTTTCGAGCTGCTGCGCGTCGATCCAGCCCTGGCGGTACGCCAGCTCTTCCGGGCAGGCCACCTTCAGGCCCTGGCGGTTTTCCAGCGTGGCGATGAACTGGCCGGCCTCCAGCAGGCTCTCGTGCGTGCCGGTATCGAGCCAGGCATAGCCGCGGCCCATGATCTCCACCTGCAGCCGGCCCTGTTCCAGGTACATGCGGTTGAGGTCGGTGATCTCCAGCTCGCCGCGCGCCGAGGGCGCCAGGCGCTTGGCCATCTCGACCACCTGCCCGTCGTAGAAATACAGCCCCGTGACCGCATAGTTGCTCTTCGGGGCCGCCGGCTTCTCCTCGAGCGACAGCACCTTGCCCGAGGCGTCGAACTCGGCCACGCCGTAGCGTTCGGGGTCGTGCACGTGGTAGGCAAAGACGCTCGCGCCTTCCTGGCGGTCGCGGGCCCGCGTCAGCAGGTGCTGGAAATCGTGGCCGTAGAAGATGTTGTCGCCCAGCACCAGCGCGCTGGGGGCGCCGTCCAGGAACTGCTCGCCGATCAGGAAGGCCTGGGCCAGCCCGTCGGGGCTGGGTTGCACCGCGTACTCCAGGCGCAGCCCCCACTGGCTGCCGTCGCCCAGCAACTGTTCGAAACGCGGCGTGTCCTGCGGCGTGCTGATGATCAGGATCTCGCGGATGCCGGCGAGCATCAGCGTGCTCAGCGGGTAATAGATCATCGGCTTGTCATAGACCGGCAGCAATTGCTTGCTGATGGCCAGTGTCGCCGGATGCAGCCGGGTGCCCGAGCCGCCGGCCAGGATGATGCCTTTGCGTTGTGTCATGGGATTTTCTAGAGAGTTTCTTGGAGCATGCGGACCACCCCCTGCCACCAGTCGGGCAGTTGCAGGCCGAAGCGCGACTGCAGCCGGGTGGTGTCCAGGCGCGAGTTCAGCGGGCGCCGGGCCGGGGTCGGGAAGGCGCTGGTCGGCACGGGCGCGATCTCCGTGGCGCGGATCGGCAGTTCGGGGCGCAGGCCGCGCGCGGTCTCGATCACGAACTGGGCGTAGGCATGCCAGCAGGTCTCGCCGGACGCCACCAGGTGGTACAGGCCCAGGTCCTGCGGCGCCTGGCCCACATGCCGGATGGCATGCGCCGTGACATCGGCAATCAGGTCGGCGCCCGTCGGTGCGCCCCATTGGTCGTCGATCACCGTGAGGCGCTCGCGCTCCTGCGCCAGGCGCAGCATGGTCTTGGCGAAGTTGCCGCCACGCGCCGCGTAGACCCAGCTGGTGCGGAAGATCAGATGCCTGCACCCGCTTTCGGCGATGGCATGTTCGCCCTCAAGCTTGGTGCGGCCATAGACCGACAGCGGCGCCGTGGCTGCATCTTCCGCGCGCGCGGCGCTGCCGCTGCCGTCGAACACGTAGTCGGTGCTGTAGTGCACCAGCAGCGCGCCCAGCGCGGAGGCTTCGCGCGCCAGCAGCGCGGGCGTGGCGGCGTTGAGCAGCCGCGCGCGTTCGGGTTCGGCCTCGGCCTTGTCCACTGCCGTGTGCGCGGCGGCATTGACGATGACATCCGGGCGCAGCGCGCGCACGCTGCGCGCCACGCCTTCGGGGTCGTTGAAATCGGCGGCCTCGCGGCCCAGGGGAACGACCTCGCCCAGCACCGCCAGGCTGCGCTGCAGCTCCCAGCCGACCTGGCCCGTGGGGCCCAGCAGAGCGATCCTCATGCGCTGGCGTATTGGGTCTGCACCCAATCCCGGTAAGCGCCGCTTTGCACCTGGGCCACCCACTCCGGGTTCTCCAGATACCACTGCACGGTCTTGCGAATTCCCGTCTCGAAGCTTTCGGCGGGCTTCCAGCCCAGCTCGCGCTCGAGCTTGCGCGCGTCGATGGCGTAGCGGCGGTCGTGGCCCGGGCGGTCCTTCACATAGGTGATCTGCCGCGCGTAGCTCTGGCCGTCGGCGCGCGGGCGCAGCTCGTCGAGCAGGTTGCAGACCGTGTTGACGATCTCGACATTGGGCTTCTCGTTCCAGCCGCCGACGTTGTAGGTCTCGCCGAGCTGGCCGGCTTCGAGCACGCGGCGGATGGCGCTGCAGTGGTCCTTGACATAGAGCCAGTCGCGCACCTGCATGCCGTCGCCGTAGATCGGCAGCGGCTTGCCGGCCAGCGCGTTGACGATCATCAGCGGAATGAGCTTCTCGGGGAAATGCAGCGGGCCGTAGTTGTTGCTGCAGTTGGTGGTCAGCACCGGCAGCCCGTAGGTGTGGTGCCAGGCGCGCACCAGGTGATCGCTGGCGGCCTTGCTGGCGGAATAGGGGCTGTTGGGTTCGTAGAGATGGTCTTCGGTGAAGGCCGGCGCCTGCGCGTCGAGCGAACCGTAGACCTCGTCGGTGGAGACATGCAGGAAGCGAAAGCCCTGCTTGTCTTCGGCCGGCAATGCATTCCAGTAGCCACGCACGGCCTCGAGCAGGCGGAAGGTGCCGACGACATTGGTCTGGATGAAATCCTCGGGCCCGTGGATCGACCGGTCGACATGGCTTTCGGCCGCGAAATTGAGCACCGCGCGCGGACGGTGCTGCTCCAGCAGCTGCGACAGCAGCGCGCTGTCGCCGATGTCCCCCTGCACGAACACATGGCGCGCATCGCCTTCGAGGCTGGCGAGGTTGTGCAGGTTGCCGGCATAGGTCAGCTTGTCGAGATTGACGACGGGCTCGTCGTGGGCCGCAAGCCAGTCGAGTACGAAATTGGCACCGATAAAGCCTGCGCCGCCTGTGACCAGAATCATGGGAAATGTAATTGATGCCTTGCGGCGGAGCCGGAAATTATCGCATCCACCCTTGCGCTGAAGTTACAAGAGCGGTCACGGACGGTAATGTGTGCAGCGCAATGCATCGCCATTGGGCAACGCCACCGTGGACGATGATCCGGTGGCAGGACTGCGGAAAACACAATCAATTACATTCTGGCGCAACCAGGAGTTACCGGATGTCGGCAAAACGCTGAAATGTATCGGTTTGCGCCGGATTGTCCGCGCCTTCAGGCGCGCCAGCGCTGGCCGGCAATGACCAGCAGGCCATCGAAGATCAGGTTGTCGATCAACTCGAACGGCCGCGTCATGCTGGGCGCCATCTTCCAGCCCGCGCCGCCGGCCATGATGCAGGCCGGCGCCTCGCCGCAGCGTGCATCGAGGTGCTGGTAGATGCGCTCGACGGCGCCGGCAATCGCATAGGTGCCGCCGCTGGTCAGCGCATCGCTGGTGTTGGTCGGGAACAGCGTGACCTCGCCGGTCGGCACGTGCAGCCCGGCGGTGCCGGTTTCCAGCGCGCGCAGCATGATGCCGTGGCCCGGCAGGATCAGGCCGCCGAGAAAATGGCCGCTGGCGTCCAGCGCGTCGACGGTCACCGCGGTGCCGACCATGACCACCACCAGCGGCCGGGGCCGGCCCTGGCGCAGCACCTGGTGACGCGCGCCGATCATCGCCACCCAGCGGTCGGCGCCCAGGCGCGTGGGGTGGTCGTAGCCATTGGTCACACCGGCCTCGCCGGCCGAAGGCACCACCCACTGCGCCGCGACATCCCAGTGCGCCATCTGCTCGATCTGCTGCTGCACGCGGCGCATGACGGCATCGCCCGCGACCACGCAGCCCAGCATGCGATCGGGCGCGGGCAGGCCCGCCCAGCCGGTTTCCGCCAGCTGGTCAATGTGCTCCAGGAATTCGGCGCCATGCGCCAGCAGGGTGGCGCCAGGGTGCGCCGCGTCGTACATCGCCCACTTGAGACGGGTGTTGCCAACGTCGATGGCCAGGAATGTCATCCGCCGAATTATCCGGGTTTCCTCGCTGCCTGCGGGCGATATGTTGCGCTCGCGGGGCATATGCGGACAGGTTGTTATCCGACGCGGAGCTTCAGGAAGCGGGGCTAGAGTGAAGGTTCTTTGCTTTTACAGGAGTCATCCATGGGTCTTTTCAACTTCATCAAGGAAGCCGGCGAGAAACTTTTTGGCGGCAAGGAAGCCCAGGCGGCAGCGCCGGCCGCAGGCGCCGCGCCCACTCCGGGCGCATCGCAGCAGGACCTGAACCTCAAGGCGGCCAGCGCCATCGAAGCCTACATCGCCACCCAGAAGCTGGGCGCCAGCAACCTCAAGGTGACTTTCGACGGCACCCAGGGCAAGGTCACCGTCACGGGCGACGCCCCGAACCAGGCCGCCAAGGAAAAGATCACGCTGTGCTGCGGCAACGTCGCCAACGTGACCTCGGTCGACAACCAGATGAACGTGACCAACCCCGAACCCGAAGCGCAATACCACGACGTGGTGCGCGGCGATACGCTGTCGGCCATTGCCAAGAAATATTATGGCGACGCCAACAAGTACCCCGTGATCTTCGAGGCCAACAAGCCGATGCTGACGCATCCGGACAAGATCTACCCGGGCCAGAAGCTGCGCATTCCTGCACAATAAACTTCGGTATGCATTGAAAAACGGGCCTCGGGGCCCGTTTTCACGTCGTGTCGCTCATTGCCGCCAGGGCAGCCCCGCGCGGCGCCAGCCCCCCAGCTTGCCGCGCTGGCCGTTCTCGTCGGCATCGCCCTCGAAACCTTCCAGGATGTTGTAGGCCTCCAGGCCCAGCGCCGCCGCGCGCTGTGCCGCCGCCACCGAGCGCACGCCGCTGCGGCACAGCAGCACCACCTTCATGCCCTCGGGCACCGCCGCACGCAGCTGCGCGTCGAAATCGGCATTCGCCGCCATGCCCGGCCATTGCTTCCAGGCCACGGGCACCGCGCCCGGCACCCGCCCCACCCATTCGCGCTCGGCATCGGTGCGCACGTCGACCAGCACCGCCTGGCCCTGCTGCACCCATTGCCAGGCCAGCGGCGCGGGCAGATCGCCGGCATAGCCCTGGGCGGGGCGCACGGCGCCGGCCGTCGAAGAATCGGAAATCTTTGGATCAGTCATGGTGCCAAGTCTCGCAGAACCCGGCCCGGGCCGCCAGCCAGGCCCCACGCGCCGTCATTCATCGCCATCGTCCCAGGCCGGGGCCGCCTGATCGCGCAGCCGCTGGCGCAGCGCGCGGTAGTCGGGCAGCACGCTGCCCACCGTGGCCCAGAAGCGCGGGCTGTGGTCCATGTGCCGCAGGTGCGACAGCTCGTGCACCACGACGTAATCGATGATCTCGGGCGCGTAGTGCAGCAGGCGCCAGTTCAGCCGGATGGAGCCGTCGCTGCGCGCGCTGCCCCAGCGCGTGCGCGCGCTCGACAGGCCCAGGCTGCGCCACTGCACGCCGAGCAGCGGCGCGAAATGTTCCAGGCGCGCGGTGAAGTCCCGGCGTGCCTCCTGCAGCCACCAGGCATGCACGCGGCGGCGGATCTGCCCGGGCGGCGCATCGGCGGCCAGCGCCAGCTGCAGCACGCCATCGGGCCGCAGCTGCGCCGCGGTGCGCGCCGGCAGCGGCGCCGCCAGCTGCAGCGCCAGCGAGGCGCCCAGATAGGGCAGCGCGGTCTGCGCCCCCCACTGCAGGCGCGCGCCCTGCTGCTCCAGCCCGCGCTGGCGCTGCTCGGCCAGCTTGCGCAGGATCCAGTCCGCCTTGCCCTGCAGCACCTGCTGCACCGCGGCCAGGCTGGTGCCCAGCGGCGCGCGCACCTGCAGGCCCTCGATGCGCACCGTCATGCCGATGCTGCGCCGGCGGCTGCGTTCGAGCCGGTAACCGACGGGAATGCCCGACAGCAGCAGGTGCTGATTGGCCAGGGGATGCACGAATGCGGGCGGCGCCACCGGCTCCACCGGTGCGCGCGGCGGCTCCAGCAGCAGCGCCAAGGGTACGGATGCGGGTGCCGGCACCGGAGCGGCCGGCGCGCGGCGCCCGCGCTTGACGAGCCGGCCGTCGACCAGCGGCACCTCGGGCGGCGCCAGCCACTCCCAGGCACGCTGCAGCACGCCGGTCATGTGCAGCTCAACGCGCGTAGGCCTCGGGATCGAGGCGCTGCATCTCGCCCTCGATCCAGGCTTCGACTTCGAGCATCAGCTCGTCGTGCTTGCGGCCGGTGGTCGCGATCTGCGGGCCCACGCTCACGTCAACCACCCCCGGGCGCTTGATGAAGGCCTTGCGCGGCCAGCATTTGGCCGAGGTCACGGCCACCGGCACCACCGGCACGCCGGCCATGATCGCCAGGCGCGTCGCACCGGACTTGTAGCTGCCCTTCTCGCCGCGCGGCACGCGCGTGCCCTCGGGGAACATGATGACCCAGGTGCCCTGGGCCAGCAGGCGCTTGCCCTGCTCCACCACCTTGTGGAAGGCGCGCGAGCCATCGGAGCGGTTGATGTGGATCATGTCCAGGCTGCCGATGGACCAGCCGAAGAACGGCACCCGCAGCAGCTCCTTCTTGAACACATAGGCCAGCGGGCGCGGCATGATGGCCGGCATCAGGAAGGTCTCGTAAGTGGACTGGTGCTTGACCAGCAGCACCACGCCCTGCCGCGGATCGGCCGGCAGATGCTCCATGCCCTGCACCCGGTAGCGCACGCCCATGAACCAGCCGGCGCTGTCCACGCTCAGCTTGAGCCAGGCACGCGCGATGCGGTAGCGCGTGCGCGCCGAGGCGCCGAACAGCCGCGCCACGAGGATGGTCAGCGTGTACGGAATGCAGGTCACAGCCATCCAGAGCATGTGAATCACGGAGCGGATCAGTGGCATGGCGAAATCGGTTCCAACAATGAAAGGACGGTGCGCGGCATCAGGCCGGCGGCGGCAGGTCGTCCTGCGGCAGCAGGCTGGCGACGAGTTGCCCGAGGCTCGCATGCGCGCGCACCTGCGGCGGGAATTCGGCGGGCAGCGGCTGGCCGGCCTGCAGCGTGGCCGCGGTCTGCTCGCACACCAGATGCAGATGGGCGCCCAGCTGCGCGCCGGCCTGCAGATGGTCGGCACTGCTGCCGATCACCCAGGTTTCATGCGGCTCGGCCCCATAGCGCTCGCCGATCTGCCGCAGCAGCCCGGGCGCGGGCTGGCGGCAGCCGCAGCCTTCCTCCGGCCCATGCGGGCAGTAGAACACCGCCTCGATGCGCGCGCCGACCGCGCCCAGCGCGCGGTGCATGCTGGCGTGCAGCGCATTGAGCTCGGCCATGCCCAGCTCGCCCAGCGCCAGCCCGGGCTGGTTGGTGGCCAGCACCACATGCCAGCCCGCGCGGTTGAGCCGCGCCACGGCTTCCAGCGCGCCGGGCAGCGCGGCCCAGCCAGCGTCCGCGGGGCCCGCCGTGCCCAGCGTGCCGTCACGGTCGAGAATGGCAAGCTTCATGCGCGGGGGCTCAGCTGGCGAGGCGCGACAGGTCGGCCACGCGGTTCATGGCTTCGTGCAGCGTCGCCAGCAGGCCCAGGCGGTTGGCCTTGAGCGCCGGGTCGTCGGCATTGACCATGACCTGGTCGAAGAAGGCATCGACGGGCGCGCGCAGCACCGCCAGCGTCTGCAGGCTGGCGGTGTAGTCGCCCTCGGCGAACTGCGCATCGGCGCGCGGCACGCTGGTCTGCAGCGCCTGGTACAGGTCCTTTTCCACGGTTTCAAGCAGGCGGCCGGCATCGACCTGCGCCTGCACCGCGCCTTCGGCCTTCTTCAGGATGTTGCCCACGCGCTTGTTGGCCGCGGCCAGCGCCGGCGCCTCGGGCAGCGCGGCAAACGCGCGCACCGCGTCGAGGCGCTTTTGCACTTCCGCCAGGCGCTGCGGGCGCAGCGCCAGCACCGCATCGACCTGCTGGGCGCTGAAGCCCTGCTCGCGCAGATTGCCGGCCAGGCGGTCGTAGATGAAGTCGGCCAGCGCCGGCGTGGCGTCGGCGATCCTGTCGCCGAACGCCGGGGTGGCGCTCACCAGCAGGGTCTCGAGGTCCAGCGGCAGGTCCTTCTCGACCAGCATGCGCACCACGCCCAGCGCATGGCGGCGCAGCGCGAAGGGATCGCGGTCGCCGGTGGGCAGGTTGCCGATGCCGAACATGCCGACCAGTGTCTCCAGCTTGTCGGCCAGCGCCACGACCACGCCGACGTCATTGCGCGGCAGCTCGTCGCCGGCGAAGCGCGGCTTGTAATGGTCTTCGATCGCGTCGGCCACCGCCTGGTCCAGACCATCGTTGAGCGCGTAGTAGCGGCCCATGGTGCCCTGGAGTTCGGGGAATTCGCCGACCATGTCGGTCACCAGATCGGTCTTCGCCAGCTGCGCCGCCAGGTCCGCCTGGCGCGCCAGGGCGCTGTCGCCCAGCTGCTGGGCAATGGACTTGGCAATGGCGCGCACGCGCTCGACGCGCTCGCCCTGGGTGCCGAGCTTGTTGTGGTAGACCACCTTGCCCAGGCCCTCGACGCGCGAGGCCAGGGTCTTCTTGCGGTCCTGGTCGAAGAAGAACTTGGCATCGGCCAGGCGCGGGCGCACGACGCGCTCGTTACCGCCAATGACGGCGCTGGCATCGGCCGGGCTGATGTTGCTCACCACCAGGAACTGGTGCGTCAGCCTGCCGTCGGCGGCCAGCAGCGGGAAGTACTTCTGGTTGGCCTTCATGGTCAGGATCAGGCACTCCTGCGGCACGCCCAGGAATTCCTGTTCGAACTCGCAGATCAGCACATGCGGGCGCTCGACCAAAGCCGTGACTTCGTCGAGCAGCGCCTCGTCTTCGATCGGGCGCACGCCGCCGCCGACCAGCGCGGCCGCGGCCTGCAGCTGGCGCGCGATCTCGGCGCGGCGCTCGGCGAAGCTGGCAATGACCGCGCCCTGCTCGGCCAGTTGCTGCGCATAGCTGTCGGCGCTCTCGACGACCACCGGGTCGACGCTGGCCTCGAAGCGGTGGCCGTGGGTGGCGGCGCCGGCCGTCAGGCCCAGCGCCTTGACGCCGACCAGCACCTGCGTGCCGTGCAGCGCGACCAGCCCGTGGGCCGGGCGCACGAAGTGCACGCTGCTCCAGCCGTCCTGCAGCTGGTAGCGCATGACCTTGGGGATGGGCAGTTTGGCAATGGCTTCGTCCAGCGCCTTCTGCAGGCCGTCCGTGAGCTGCGCGCCGCGCGCCGTGCTCTCGAAATACAGCACCTCGGCCTTGCCGTCATGCACGCGCTGCAGGCCGGACACGGCCGCGGCGTCGGCGCCCAGCGCCGCGAGCTTCTTGAGCAGTGCGGGCGTGGCCTGGCCGTCGGCCGTCAGGCCCACGGTGGCGGGCATGAGCTTTTGCGACACGGCCTTGTCGGCCGCCTGCGGGGCGACCTCGGTGATGTGCGCGGCCAGGCGGCGCGGCGAGGCGTAAGCCGTCAGGCGCGAGCCAGCGCTGGTCAGGCCCTGGGCCGCCAACTGCTCGAACAGCACGCCGGCAAAGGCGTCGCCGAGCTTTTGCAGCACCTTCGGGGGCAGTTCTTCGACAAACAGTTCAACGAGAAGATTCGGATGGTTCATGGTGATGTCTCTGTCGCAACGCCTCAGGCGGCCTTCTTGCCGGCGGATTGCTCGGCCTTGGCCAGCTCGGCCAGCACTTCCTCGGCCCAGGCCCTGGGCGCCATCGGGAAGCCCAGGCGCGCGCGGCTGTCGAGGTAGGCCTTGGCGACGGCACGCGCCAGGTTGCGGATGCGGCCGATATAGGCCGCGCGCTCGGTCACGGAGATCGCGCCGCGCGCATCCAGCAGGTTGAAGCTGTGCGCGGCCTTGAGCACCTGCTCGTAGGCCGGCAGCGGCAGCGACTGGGTCATCAGGTGCTGGGCCTGCTTTTCATGCGCGGCAAAGGCGGTGAACAGGAAGTCGGCGTCGGCATGCTCGAAGTTGTAGGTCGACTGTTCGACCTCGTTCTGGTGGTAGACATCGCCATAGGTCAGCGTGTCGGTCCACTGCAGGTTGTAGACGTTGTCCACGCCCTGCAGGTACATCGCCAGGCGCTCCAGGCCATAGGTGATCTCGCCGGTCGCGGGCTTGCAGTCGATGCCGCCGACCTGCTGGAAATAGGTGAACTGCGTCACTTCCATGCCGTTGAGCCAGACTTCCCAGCCCAGGCCCCAGGCGCCGAGCGTCGGATTCTCCCAATCGTCCTCGACGAAGCGGATGTCGTTCTTCTTCAGATCGAAGCCCAGCGCTTCGAGCGAGCCCAGGTAGAGCTCGAGGATGTTGTCGGGCGCGGGCTTGAGCACCACCTGGTACTGGTAGTAGTGCTGCAGGCGGTTCGGGTTCTCGCCGTAGCGGCCGTCCTTGGGGCGGCGGCTGGGCTGGACATAGGCCGCCTTCCAGGGCTCGGGGCCCAGGGCGCGCAGGAAAGTCGCGGTATGCGAGGTGCCCGCGCCCACTTCCATGTCATAGGGCTGCAACAGGGCGCAGCCCTGGGCGTCCCAGTACGACTGCAGTTTCAGGATGATTTGTTGGAATGTCAGCATGACTTCTAGAGCTTGCGGCAGGCCGTCCTGCGCTTACGTTAGGTGCGCGCGCAATGCGCGTAAACCGTGATTTTATGCCGGCCCCCGCATCAAGCGCCTGGCCTGGCCCCCATGGGCATGCGCGCCAGGCGGCCAAAACCTACGCCGAGGACGCCGGACCGGCCCCTACAATGGACCGAAGGTTTGAAACTCCAGGGCGATCCATGAGTCTGCTGAACATCATCACCAAGCAACTGATCGAAGTCATCGAATGGACCGATGACTCGCGCGACACGCTGTCCTACCGCTGGCCCGACCAGGACAAGGAAATCAAGAACGGCGCGCAGCTGATCGTGCGCGAGTCGCAGCAGGTGCAGTTCGTCTCGGAAGGCCAGTTCGCCGACCTGTTCCAGCCCGGCCGGCACACGCTCACCACGCAGAACGTGCCGATCCTGTCGACGCTGCAGGGCTGGAAGTACGGCTTCCAGTCGCCCTTCAAGTGCGACATCTACTACCTCAACACGCGGCTGTTCACGGGCAACAAGTGGGGCACGGCCAACCCGGTGATGCTGCGCGACAAGGACTTCGGCGTGGTGCGCATCCGCGCCTTCGGCTCCTATGACTTCCGCATCGTCGAGGCGCCGAAATTCCTCAGGGAGGTCGCCGGCACCGACCAGAACTTCCGGCTCGACGAGTTCGCCGACACCATGCGCTCGCGCATCGTCAGCGTGTTCACCGAGGCCCTGGCCAAGGCCCACGTGCCGGTGCTCGACGTGGCCACGCGCTACGGCGACCTGGGCGAGGCGCTGCTGCAGCTGATCAACCCGGCCATGCGCGAGAAGTACGGCCTGGAGATCAGCAGCTTCATTCTCGAGAACGTGTCGGTGCCGCCCGAAGTCGAGCAGGCCATCGACAAGCGCTCGAGCATGGGCGCCATCGGCAACCTCAACGACTATGTGAAATACCAGATGGGCCAGGCCATGGGCGCCGGCGGCGAAGGCGCCGCCGCGGCCACCATGCCCGCGACCATGGCCATGGGCTTCGGCATGGCGCAGGAGATGATGCGCGGCATGCAGTCCCAGCCCGCGGGCACTGGCGCTCCGGGCACGGGCACGGCTTCGGCGCCGGACCCATTCTCGCCAGCCGCCGCCCAGGCTGCCCAGGCCCCTGCGGCTCCGGCTGCCGCGGCTTCGGCCGGCGCGGCATCGGCCGCCGCGCTTCAGGTGCTCACGCCCGAGCAGGTGGCACAGCTGCTGGGCGTGGGCCTGCCCGATGTGATGGCCGAAATCGAGTCCGGCCAGCTCAAGGCGCGCAGGATCGGCAGCAGCTGGCGCATCGCGCAAGGCGCCCTCGACGAATACCTGCGCGGCTGACTTCCTGCAGATCGACCGGCGCCGCCCTGGTGCCCAGATGCCATGGCCGTGAATCCAGAACCCTCCCGCTCCTCCGATGCCGGCTTCACGGCAGCGCCCGACGCGCCCCGCCCCGCGCTGGTCGGCAGGCATCCCTGCCCCGAATGCGGCGCCAACCTCGAATGGAGCCCCAAGGCCCAGTCGCTGCGGTGCCCCTACTGCGGCACGCTGGTGCCCTGGACCGAGGCGCAGCGCGAGGAGCTGGGCAACGCCGTGGTCGAGCAGGACCTCGCGGCCGCGCTGCGGCATCCGCAATCCGGCCGCGGGTGGGGTGCCGAGCGCCAGGAAGTGCAGTGCCAGAACTGCCGCGCGATCTCGGTGTTCATCGACGGGCGCACGGCCCAGCGCTGCGATTTCTGCGGCTCGCCGGCGATCGTCGCGCACGAGGAGCGCAACGACGCGATCACGCCGCAAAGCATCCTGCCGTTCAAGATCAGCGAGCCCCAGGTGCGCGACGCGATCCGCAAGTGGTATGGCTCGCGCTGGTTCGCGCCCGGCAAGCTCAAGAATGCCGCGCTGACCGACACCCTCAAGGGCCTGTACCTGCCCTACTGGACCTTCGACGCCCATGTGCAGGCCGCCTGGGAGGCCGAGGCGGGCTTTTTCTACTACACCACCGAGACCTACCGCGACGCCAACGGCAACCTGCAGACCCGCCAGGTCCAGCATGTGCGCTGGGAGCCCGCCGCGGGGAATCTCGCGCATTTCTTCGATGACGCGCTGGTGCCGGGCACGGTGGGCGTGCATGCCGCGCTGCTGCGCAGGATCGAGCCCTTCCCGACCACCACCGACCTCAAGCCCTACACGCCCGAATTCGTGCGCGGCTGGACCGTCGAGCGCTACCAGGTCGACCTGGGCCAGGCGGCCGGGATCAACCAGCAGGAGATGGACGCCGCGGTGCGCCAGCTGTGCGCGCAGCAGGTGCCCGGCGACACCCAGCGCAACCTGCGCGTGCAGGCCCGCTACCAGGGCCGGACCTTCAAGCACACGCTGATGCCGGTCTGGCTCGTGGGCTACACCTATGGCAGCAAGAGCTACCAGATCGTGGCCAACGGCTATACCGGGCAGATCGCCGGCGAGCAGCCTTACAGCTGGGTGAAGATCGCGCTGGTCGTGCTTTTCGCGCTGCTGATCGGTCTGCTGCTGCTGTCGGCGAACCAATAGCCGGCATTTGCAGAGCTTGCGCGTGATGTGTATGCACCGGCCGCACTACCAACGAGCCATGCATGTGCTTTGCATGTTTGCCCTGTGCCGGTATTGTCGGCCTGCAAAGGCATTCAAGTAAGATTCGCAGCAGCCTCGTAACTTCTGGAAACAGCGTTGTATTCGCTTGATGAATGGCGGGGCTCACCCTTTCCATTTCGAGGTTGCAGGCCTCCTGTTCCAGGCAATAGGTCGGAACCTACTATTCATATGCAGCAAGCCATCGCCGTCATCATCCCCAGTTACAAGGTGCGCGCACATATTCTGGGTGTCATCGATGCCATAGGCCCCGAGGTGAGCCGAATCTATGTGGTGGACGACTGTTGTCCTGAAAGTTCCGGCAGCCATGTCGAAACCCACTGCAGGGATGAGCGCGTCACCGTCATTCGCCACAGCATGAACCAGGGTGTTGGCGGCGCCGTGATGACCGGCTACCGGGCAGCCCTCACGGACGATATGGATATTCTGGTCAAGATCGATGGTGACGGCCAGATGGATCCGGAACTGATCATGGAATTCGCAGCCCCTATTGCAGCCGGAGAAGCAGACTACACCAAAGGCAATAGATTTTTCAATCTTGAAAAAATTCGTTCCATGCCTGCCATGCGCTTGTTCGGCAACGCGGTATTGTCTTTGATGTGCAAATTATCCTCAGGCTACTGGAATCTTTTCGACCCGACCAATGGCTTCACCGCCATTCACGCGAATACTGCGCACCACTTGCCTTTCGACAAGATAAGTCGCCGCTATTTTTTCGAGACGGACATGCTTTTCAGATTGAACAACATGCGTGCCGTGGTCGTCGACATTCCGATGGACGCAAAATATGGGGATGAAAAAAGCAATCTGAAGATCAGCAGGGTAGCAGGGGAATTTTTTATAAAGCACTTGAAGAATTCTTTCAAGCGAATTTTCTATAACTATTACCTGCGCGATATGTCGCTGGCATCCATGGAACTGCCACTGGGCCTTGCCCTGCTGGGTTTCGGCATAAGCTATGGTGGTTACCATTGGCTCAACTCCTTCCATCAGGGGATCTCCACTCCCGCCGGGACGGTAATGCTCGCAGCAATGCCGACATTGATGGGACTGCAGTTGATTCTTTCCTTTATTTCCTACGACATAGCTTCTGTCCCGCGTCGACCCATTTCTCCGTATCTATCCTCTGCACGCCGCGGCAAATGACGACATGCGCCAGTTCATGACTTATATGGCAATTGGCGTTTTCTGCGCGCTGCTCGACATCGGGCTGATGCAGCTGCTCATCCTGTCGGAAACGAACTATATTCTCGCCACAACGGCAGGCTTTGCGGCAAGTCTGTGCGTCAATTTCCTTCTGCACATGAATCTGACTTTCAAGGCCATTTACTCGCACGGGTCGCTCGTGCGCTACCTTTGCGTGGTCTTGGCCAACTACTGTCTCACGCTCCTGACTGTTTCAATTTTCCATGCCTGGCTCGACATGGCTATCCTGGGAAAGATCCTGTCCTTGCCATTGGTTGCCATCAATGGTTATTTTTTCAGCAAGCACTGGATCTACAGGAACCCGGCCAACAATACATGAAGACACTGACGGCATTGCAAACGCTCCGCCTGTCAGCCTCATGCCTATTGGAACTAAGGCTGGCACCGTGACAGCAGGGATTCCTGATGCACCCTGTAAATTGAAAATTGAGGCTGCACTTCGGATTTCTTCATCAACTGTAAAGCTTCCGGGCACATTTGAGAGAGAGCTTGAAAATTTGCAGAAAACGACCCGTAATCCCAATCACCCGCAGTGAATACATAGGCCGATCGAGAAGTCAGAAGATGGCTTCTGAGCGTCTGCACCGAAACATTTTTCTCTTTCGCATCCAAGCGGAACAACGGAGTCCGGTTGAAGAATATTCCATATTGATAGTTACTGAATGCGAAAACATGGCTCTGGCTGCCAACGATTCCGTCGAAAACCTCCGCAGCATCAGAACCGAATTGGGAAATGAAGATCGCTCTATTGCCATCCTTCAACGCATCGGCATTGCGGTGATATGCCAAAAACATGCTCAGGATGACGAGAAGGAACGAAACACAAGCCATCCAGTGACGCTCGATCATCCCGCTACCTTGCTGCGCAGAAGCAGGGTTTTCAACCAAGGGATACTGCGATGTCAACGCATGCATGACCAGCAAGACAGACATCAATATCACATGCATTCCGTGACGCAGTTCATATGAACCGAGCGCGAACCAGATGATCAGATAAGGAAATACAAAAAACAGCCAAGAAAACCGAAGAGGCTTGCTCCTGAAAGCAAGCAAAACTGGAAGGATCAGTATGAATCCTATGCCTGGACTTGCTAGAACGTATGTCTTCACCGACTTGAAGACCGAATCGACGATGCCTCCGTTTTTCGTGACAATGTCCATCACACCTTGGTTGCTGGCAAACGAAGGGGCCAGAAAAACCGGCCAGATGGCAGCCAGGGCCATTGCTGCAATGCAGGGAGCGAGCACCTCCTTCTTCCAGCCCAAGCGCCAGACTCCATAGGCCGCCATGGCCGGCAGTGAAGCAAAACACCATACCAATCCAGGCTGCTTGGTCAGCGCCGCCATCAACGCGCAGGCGCTTGCTAATACCATCAGGCGCAACTCACGGCGCCTTGCATATTGCAGGATCAATGCGAGACTGGTGATCAACAAGGCGCTTGCCAACGGATCTGCATATGCCCAGTACAACAGGTTGGCAATACTGGCGATGGCGCCAATGGATAGCAGCAACGTAAGCCAGTTGACCCAGCTGCGCTGGCTTTTCGCCACGAAATCACCCAGCACGATGATGATCAACAGGCTGGGCAAACCAGCAATCAATTTGGCGAAAAAATGTGAAAAGTGAGTGCCTTGCGCGAGGAAAACGGAAGCGATCTCGTATGAGAAGAATTGTGGGTATGCGGCACCCGTATAGTACAGGTCGGGCTGCTTTCCCAATGCATGCTGCACTCCCCACATGCCCCAGCTGTAAATTTCATCGTGCCTGGAAAATCCTGTGGAAGTGGGTTTAAGTGCTGATATAAAAATCGCAATCAGCAAAAAACCAACGAACAATTTCGCAGGCAGGTTTTTACTCTGCCAAGCATTGCCCATCGAGCGGGCTAGCGCCAGCGAGAGCAGCACCACGACCAGGCACCAGCAAGCGAGGAATACCGCCTGCGGCAGCGGAAAATACTTGTTGAGGAGTGTGGCGACTGCCGCAGATGCAACCGCCATCAAAGTAAGGGCCGCATATTCCGCCACCGATAATTTTCGGGCATCGAACGCAGTGAGCATTTGCATGGAGAAGAAGCAAAAAGACGGAATTGGCATCAAGTGTAACACTCTGTAGACGAACCGGGCGTACATGGTGCATGTCACTGCGATGGCTTCTCTGGCCAAGCGTGCGCATTGGCCCAGACCCCTGCGGAGACTTGCAAGCGGTCCAGGCTTCAGTGACCACGTCACGCCTGCGGGTGCAAGACCTGCTTCGCCAATGGAACGTTCAAGCGCGGCTCCTACATAATCATCGGATTTTCACATGCTTGCAGGGAATTACCCCATCCTTTGCAACTGCGATAATCACCCGAAGCATTCGAGGCCATGAATTCGGCCGCATTATTTCGATTTGACCAATTTGACCTTGCAGAGCAACAACGTATTGAAAATCGAAGATTACAGCACTGCCGCATATTCCTAAGCAATATTTCACCGTGCGAATCTACAGAAAAACCATAGAAATCGGAGAACGAGCTTCCTAATAATCCACGAAGGCTTCTGACGAGCAAGTCCTTCAGCCGCGCCTGTCCTTCCAAGGAATCGAAATGCCCGAGAAAAAGAGTGTTTTATGTGTGGTAGGCACACGTCCGGAAGCCATAAAAATGGCGCCTGTCATTCTGGCTATGAAGAATGAGCCTTGGGCGCAGGTCCGGGTGCTGGCCACAGCCCAGCATCGCAACATGCTTGACCAGGTGCTGAACTTCTTCGGTATCAAGCCCGATATCGATCTGGACATCATGCTTCCCAATCAGGCATTGACCACTTTAACCGGCCGCCTGCTGCTCGAGGTGAATCAGATACTGGAAAAAGAGAATCCCGATGTGACCTTGGTACAGGGAGATACCACCACCGTGATGACGGTGGCACTGGCTTGTTTCTATCATCATATTCCCGTCGGCCATGTGGAAGCGGGGCTGCGCACCTGGAACATGCACAACCCCTTTCCCGAGGAGGCCAACCGGGTGATTGCCGGCAAGCTCGCGCACTGGCATTTCGCGCCCACCGAGGGCTCGCGCCAGAACCTGCTGCGCGAAGGCGTGGCGGACCGGAACCTGCTGGTCACCGGCAATACCGTGATCGATGCCTTGCTGATGGCTGCCGCCAGGGAACTGCGGATCGGCATCGACATCGATGCGCGAAAGCGCCTGGTGCTCGTCACCTCGCACCGGCGCGAGAACTTCGGCGCACCGCTGCGCGAGATCTGCCGCGCGCTGCGCACGCTGGCCACCGCCAACCCCGAGGTGCAGTTCCTCTATCCGGTGCATCCGAATCCGAACGTCAGGGATGTGGCCCACGAGCTGCTGGGCGGCTGCCCCAACATCCGCCTGTGCGATCCGCTGGACTACGCGCCCTTCGTGGCGGCCATGAAGCAGGCCTACCTGATCATCAGCGATTCCGGCGGCGTGCAGGAGGAGGCGCCGGCGCTGGGCAAGCCAGTGCTGGTGCTGCGCGACGAGACCGAACGCCCCGAGGCCGTGGACCAGGGGGTGGTCAAGCTGGTGGGGCCGAACCACGACCGCATCGTCAGCGAAGCGCAGCGCCTGCTCGACGACGAGCAGGCCTACCGCGCGATGGCGCGCGGGATATCGCCCTATGGCGACGGGCGGGCCTCGGGGCGCATCATCAAGGCCCTGCGGGAGCACTTCGCGTGAACCGCCTGATCTATCTTTCTCCGGTGCCCTGGGCCAGTTTCGCCCAGCGCCCGCAGAAATTCGTCGAGTGGTTCCACGCGCGCACCGGCAGCGAGACGATCTGGGTCGACCCCTACCCCACGCGGCTGCCCCGGCTGTCGGATCTGCGGCGCATCCACCTGGCCGCGACACCTGCCGCGCAAGCACCGCCGCGCTGGCTGCGCGTGCTCAAGCCGCTGGCGTTGCCGATCGAGCCTCTGCCCGGCTCAGGCTGGATCAATGTCTTTTGGCACCCGACGCTCATGGCGCTCGAGCGCTTTGCCCGCGGCCACGACACGCTGGTCGTGGCCGGCAAGCCGAGCGTATTCGCGCTGGCCGTGCTCGAGCGGCTCAAGAACGCGCATTCGCTCTATGACGCAATGGACGAGTTCCCGGCGTTCTACACCGGAATCTCGCGCCGGGCCATGGCCCGGCGCGAAAGAAAGCTGGTGCGCCAGGTCGATACGCTTTGGGTCACGAGCACGCGCCTGCAGCAATGCTGGAGCCCTTTGCGGCCCGACCTGCGTTGCGTCGCGAATGCGCTCGACGACAGGCTGATGCCCGCGCCGCGCGTGCGCGACCACGGCCTGCAGGCCAAGGTGTTCGGCTATGCCGGCACGATCGCCAGCTGGTTCGACTGGAACTGGGTGATCGCGCTGGCCCGGGCACGGCCTCTGGACGTGGTCCGCCTGATCGGGCCGGTATTCCATGCCGCGCCGGCGGCGCTGCCCGGGAACATCGAACTGCTGCCGGGGCGCTCGCATCCGGCGGCACTCGGTGCGATGCGCGAATTCGATGTGGGCCTGATTCCCTTCCTCAGCAATGACCTGACGGCCTCGGTCGATCCCATCAAGTTCTATGAATACCGCGCGCTGAATCTGCCGGTGATCTCCACCCGGTTTGGCGAAATGGCGCTGCGCGCGCAGGAACCCGGCACCTTCATCAGCCTGTCGGAGCAGGACACCGCCGCACTGGCCGACGCGGCGCTGGCGCTGGCGAACGATTGCGCCGCCGCGCGGGAATTCGCGGCCCGCAACACCTGGAAGCGCCGCTTCGACGCGGCGCAGCTCCTGCCATGAGCGCCGCTGGCACGGCAGGCGGCTGCGCACCTCCATGCCCGCCCGAAGCGGGCATGGCCCCCTTTTGATCCACGCGAAGGCCTTGCATGCCCTCAGCTTTCCAGACCACCGATCCCCACGCGCCAGCGCCCACGTCCCTGCCGGCGCTGGCCGCAAGCCTGTGGCGCCACCGCGCGCTGATCCTGCAGCTGACCCGGCGCGAGGTGGTGGGCCGCTACAAGGGCTCCGTCATGGGCATGGCCTGGTCGTTCTTCAACCCGGTGTTCATGCTGGCGGTCTACACCTTCGTGTTTTCCGTCGTCTTCCAGGCGCGCTGGGGCCCGGGCAGCAACGAGAGCCGCACGCAGTTCGCCGTGGTGCTGTTCGTCGGGATGATCGTGCACGGCCTGTTTGCCGAGGTGCTCAACCGCTCGCCCGGCTTGATCCTTGCCAACACCAACTATGTCAAGAAGGTGCCGTTCCCGCTGGAGATCCTGCCGGTGGTCAGCATGGGCACGGCGCTGTTCCACGGCTTCGTGAGCCTGGGCGTGCTGCTGCTGGCCTTTTTCCTGTTCAACGGCTACCTGCACTGGAGCGTGCTGCTGGCACCGCTGGTCCTGCTGCCGCTCGTGGTGCTGACGCTGGGCCTGGCATGGCTGCTTGCCTCGATGGGCGTGTTCCTGCGCGACGTGGGCCAGACCATCGCCATCATCACCATGGTGATGATGTTCCTGGCGCCGGTGTTCTACCCGGTCACCGCATTGCCGCCGCAGTACCGCCCCTGGCTCATGGCCAACCCGCTGACCTTCATCATCGAGCAGATGCGCGCCGTGCTGATCTGGGGCAGGCTGCCGGACTGGTCCGGGCTGGCGCTCTACACGCTGGCCGCGACAGCCGTCGCCTGGGCCGGCTATGCCTGGTTCCAGAAGACCAGGAAAGGCTTTTCCGATGTGCTCTGACGATATCGCCATCCGCGTCAGCCAGCTCGCCAAGTGCTACCAGATCTACGGCAACCCGCGCGACCGCCTGAAGCAATTCGTGCTCCCGCGCCTGCAGCGGCTGCTGGGCAGTCCGGCCAGGCAATACTTCCGCGAGTTCTGGGCCCTGCAGGGGCTGTCCTTCGAGGTGCGCAAGGGAGAGACCGTCGGCATCATCGGGCGCAACGGCTCGGGCAAATCCACCCTGCTGCAGATCATCTGCGGCACGGTCGCTCCCACCGGCGGCAAGGTCTCGATCCAGGGCCGGGTAGCGGCGCTGCTGGAGCTGGGCGCGGGCTTCAATGCCGAGTTCACCGGCCGGGAGAACGTGCTGCTGACGGCCGCCGTACTGGGATTTCCCCAGCAGAGCATGCAGGCGCGCATGGCCCAGGTCCTGGCGTTTTCCGAACTCGGGGATTTCCTCGACCAGCCGGTCAAGACCTATTCCAGCGGCATGTACGCCCGGCTGGCTTTCTCGATTGCCATCCATGTCGACCCGGACATCCTGGTGGTCGATGAGGCCCTGTCCGTGGGCGATGCGCGCTTCGTGGCCAAGTGCATGCGGCGCATCAAGGAGATCCAGGAGCGCGGCGCGACCATTTTGTTCGTCAGCCATGACGTGAGCTCGGTGCGCACCCTGTGCCAGCGCGCCATCTGGCTGGACAGCGGCCAACTGGTCGAAGACGGCGAAGTATTTCCGATCTCCGGGAAATACATGGAATTCATGCTCGGGGACGATGCATCTTCGGCCCCGGCGCAAAGGGTGGAGATGGCAGGGCCGGCGCCACCGGATGCAGCGAACGGGAAGGCGGCAGGGTCGCCCGAAAACTCCCATGGCCTGGACAACCGCCCCGTCACGCATTGGGGATCGCACAAGGGCCTGGTTCTCGCTGCCTCGATCTGCAATGTCCAGGGAGTGCGCAAAGACATCATCCCCTGGGGCGAGGCCATGCACATCATCGTCGATGTGCGGATCCCGCCCGATGTTTCGCGCGAACAGCTGTGCATCGCATTTTCCATCAAGGACCTGCAGGGGACTGACCTCATCGTCTCCACCACCTATGAACAGTCGACCGCGCTGCCCGAAAGCGATCGCTTCAGAGTGATTTTCCGCACGATCAATCACCTCGTTTCCGGGAAATACGTTCTGGTGGTGGCAGTGGAGAACAGATTCAACCGCAGCATTTCGCATTATTACGAATATCTCGAAGGCGCCCATTACTTTTCCTCTTTGGCCGACGAACGCCTGTTTGGGATATTTCATCCTGCAATAAAGCAACTGACGCAAAGCACCTAAATGCAAGACAACCCCGACATCAATTCGAACACGTATTGGAACCATCGTTTCTCAACCGACTGGGAAACATGCGATGGTCCGCGGCAGTCGCGTTTCTTTGCCAGGCTGGCCATCGAGAACATGCCGGCATGGCTGTTCCAGCAGATAAGAATCCAGGCCTTGAGCGTCGCGGACTGGGGATGTGCACAAGGCGATGGAACCGATTACCTGGGAAGCCATATCCCCTGCGAGCAATTGGCAGGCGTTGATTTTTCCGAAACAGCCGTCCAGCAAGCCGCAGGCCGCTATCCCGCCATACGCTTTCTATCCGAGAACTGGGTCGACAGCCAGGCGCCACAGGCAGAGCAGTTCGACATGGTTTTCTCCTCCAACACTCTGGAACATTTCCACAATCCATGGAAAACACTGGACTCGCTCATCACCCGGACCAGAAAATGCCTGATCCTGATGTTGCCATATGGGGAAATCAACAGAATCACGGAGCACTTCTATTCATTCCTTGCCGAGAATATTCCCGGCGAACTGAATGAAAGCTTCCGCTTGATCTGGTCCAGAGTGATTGACTGCACAAAACTGCCCGACAGTCTATGGCCTGGAGAGCAAATACTGCTCATCTACGCAGAAAAATCCTGGCTGCAGTCTCTCAAACCCACCTTGGGCAATTTTGAAATAGGGCATTTCGATGTCAACGCCAAAATATCCGATCTCACAGAGCAAGCCGATTCGCAGCGCAAGGAGATATCCAAACTGAAAAACGAGGCAGAAGCCCATCTCGGTGAAATATCCGATCTCATCAATCAGGCGCAAGCTCAAAGCAGCGAAATATCCAAGCTGAAAATCGAGGCCGAAGCCCAACTCAGCAAAACAACCCATCTCGCACATCAGACGGAAGACCAAAGCAGAGAAATATCCAGGCTCACGCATCAAGCGGAAGTCCAACGCATTGAAATCCTCGATCTGACACAAAAGTCGGAAACCCAATGCAATGAAATTCTCGAACTCACACAGCAGCTGGAAAATCAAAGCAATGAGAACTCCCATCTTGCACAGCAAGCCGAACATCAAATCATTGAAATAGCAAATCTCAAAAAAGCACTGCAGAAAAACGAACTGGCATTGTCTTTGCACCACAGGGAAATCCATCACCTCAAACAGGATATCTCCACGAAGGAGGATCTGCTGACAGAATTCGAGGCCTATCGACAGGACAAAGAAAATTACATTGCCCAACTTCTGCTCGAACTTCAAGCAGAAAAACCCAAATCCTCCAGGATGCATGGAAAATTTCCAAAAATAATCGCCAGGGTTCCTTACTATGCACGTGCATCCATGAATATCATAAGAAACAGGGGCTTCATCGGCTATGCCAAGGCAGTGAAAAACAAGCTGACAGGACGTCCGCAGGATCTACATACCAGCTACATACAGCCCTTGCCAGTGGCTTCGGGTCCGGCAAAACCGGCAGTGCGCCCGCTGCTCGAAGAGGATCTGGTCATCATCACCGGCGTGCCTTTCGATGATGTGGGCGGAGGCCAAAGAGCAGCGCAGCTCGCACGCTGTGCGTTGAAGACCGGGCGAAACGTCGTCTATCTTTACATCTATCAAAAATTCGACTTCGAGATGAACCAGCATGTGGAGTCCAACGTTCAATTGCAAGGATTGACCCATCTCCATATTGCCGCCACTTCCCCGGAAACTGTACTGCGCATGATTTCAAGCCGGTCGACTGTCATCTTCGAGTTCCCTCACCCTGCGGCCATACCCTATCTCGATTCATTCAACAAAAGGGGCCTGAGAACTGTTTTCGAATTGATCGATGACTGGGAAACAAGCCTGGGTGGCGGCTGGTTCGACATCGATGTATATCGCCGGTTCGTGGCGGATTCGCAAAGCGTCACGGGCACTGCAAAACTTCTGGTCGAACGGCTGCGGCAAAACAACCGCAGCGATGCCATCTATTCTCCAAACGCAGCCAACGAATATATTTTCGACAAATACAAGACGTACAGGCGCCCCAGCGACCTGCAGAAAGAGTGGCAGCGCATCGGCCTGTACTTTGGTTCTCTGTACGGAGAATGGTTCGCCTGGGACTACCTCAAGGAAGCAGCAATTGCCAACGCCGGTACCGCTTTTGTCCTGATCGGCGACAGACCCGAAGGGAAATCCTTGCCCAGCAACGTCCATATGCTTGGTGCGAAAAGCATAGAGGAATTGCCTGGCTACCTGGCTCATTCGGACTTCTGCCTGCTGCCATTTTCCCCAGGAAAAATTTCGGATGCCGTCTCACCCATAAAGATATTTGAATATCTTTTTTCGGGAAAGACGGTCGTTTCCACCAATCTCCCCGAGGTGAACGGCTACCCCGGAGTGCTGATTGGGAATTCCCCGGGAGAGTTTGCGCAATGGTGCTCCAATCTTGACATGGTTTCTCTGCCCACCCTCGAAAATGACAGGTTCATTTCGCAGAACTCCTGGTTCTCAAGGCTGGACGTCCTGCTTGGCAAACAGCGATCAATGCGCTTCGAAAAATCCGTCAGCGCCGTCATACTCATACACAACAACCAGAAGATCATCGGAAGATGCCTTGAAACCTTGCTGCATCACAGCCAGTCCTACCTCAAGGAGATCATTGTGGTCGACAATTCCAGCTCCGATGGCGGAGCCGAATATGTCGAAATGAATTTCCCCACAGTCAAGCTGATACGCAATCCGGTCAATGGCTGCTCTTCGGGACGCAATCTTGGCGCTGCCAGTGCCACAGGCAAATATCTGGCATTTTTCGACTCCGACCAATGGTTCACTTCCTCAAGCTGCTTCGAGGAGGCTCTGACCCTTCTCGAGCGGGATGCGAACATAGGGGCCATCGGCTGGGGCGCAGGCTGGTTCGACAGGAACCATTCCGATCTTGGCGGAATGATCACCGATTATTGCCCGCACAGAGGCATGAACCAAAGCGCAGTGTCCAGAGGCTACAGAGCAGATATCGGCTATCTGGCAACGTGCGGCTTCTTCATACCCAAGTCTGTGTTCGATGCCACTTCTGGATTCGATGTCTTCTACGATCCAACCTGTTTCGAAGACACCGACCTGTCCTTTCAAATAAAACAGCTGGGCCTGGACGTCTGCTACCGGGATCTGACAGGCATCCGGCACCAGCCCCACCAGACGACTGGGGCCAATTCCGGATCCGATACCTACAACAGGCTATTCAACAGAAACGCCAACTATTTCAAGGAAAAATGGAAAGACCACGGTCATTTCCTGGTGGAATATTTGGAATAGCAAAGACAGCTCCGTGCGCTGCCCTTTTCATCCAGGAGGCACATCGTGGGGCATGCGTGCAGGCCACCCGGCAGGGCGGCCTGCAGCAGTTTCCACCGATGTCAGGCAGAGCGCCGGTAATCCCCGAAGCCCAGTTCGTGATTGCGCGAACTGCCCCAGGCATCGAAGCTCTTGACCTGCCGCAGCAGATCATGGGACAGCGCGTCCTTGTCGCTGGCCAGCTCCACCAGCGGCCAGGCGATCTGCAGCGGATTCGCCCGGATATCGAGGCGCTGGCGCAACGCGCCGTAGTGCTCGGCAAAGATCTCCACGCCCTCGATCACCTCCTGCGCAATCTGCGGCAGGTTGCCGCTCTTGCCGCGTCCCGGGTCCAGCACCGGCTCGATGCCGCCGGCCCCGAGCTGCAGGCCGATCACCGAATGGTGGGGGGCGGAGAAGAACAGCTCCACGGCCGCCCGGTTGGCGTAGATCTCGGCCATCGCCTTCGGCGACGTGTTGGCAGCGCTGATCATGGCGGACATGCGCTGGTTCTGTTCGCGGCGCGCGCGTTCCGGCGTGTCGGCGAGGCAGAAATAATAGCCAAAGACCTCGATATCCATCAGGGAACGGACGGCCAGCTCGAAGGCCTCCTGGGTCGTGCCGCTCCACCCCACATCCACCAGCGCCACCCGGCTGCCCTGGCGGATGCCCAGCTGCCGCAGGTAGGAATGCAGTGCCCGGCGGTTGCGCCGGCAGACCTTGAGGATTTCCCAGCGCCAGGCATACAGGAAGCTTGCCAGCTTCTCGTGCAGGGCAACGCTCACGCGCACCTGCGCGCCCAGGCCCAGGTCCTGCATGACCTGCGCGGCTGGCGGCTGCACGCCGATGCGCTCCAGCAGCTCGCAGGGCGCGAGGCCGTCCGAGCCGGACAGCAGGAAGGGAATGAACTGCCCGAAATTGTCCGCGTTGATGGCCGCCAGGTTGTAGGCGGTGCGCGAGCCCAGGAAATAACAGAAGCTGGGAAGCTCGCCTTCCGCGGTCTTGCGGGCCAGCCGCTCCAGCGCGTAGCCATCGCGCGAGAGGAACAGCACATGGTCGATGCCATCCACGCGGGCGCGTTCCCCGATCCACTGGAGGAAGCCGGCATTGGCCGCTCCGCCATAGATGAATCCCAGCTCGGCATACGAGCCGGCCGGAACCTCGCGCGCACGGGTGCGCAGCAGCCCGTGGCCGATGGACGTTGCCAGCGAGGCATTCTTCCTGACCACCTGCGCGCGCGATTCGCGGTAATGGAAGGCCATCAACCCTTTCTCGCGCGGGCGCGTGACATCGGCCTGCAGGTTGTCGCCAATGTGCAGGATCTTGCCGGCCGGCACGCCCAGCCTTTCGATCAGGACCTCGAACAGCTCTCCGCAGTCGCGTTTCGTCGCGTTGCAATCCGCGGAAATGAACATCGGCAGATGCGCCAGGCCATGGGGCCGCAAGGCTTCGATGAAGAAGTCCGCCGACAGGTACATGTCCGAGGTCACGACCACCGTCTTTCCGGCCTCGATCAGGGCGCGGAACAAGGCGAACATTTCCGGATTCGGCTCGATCAGGGCCGTCTCCAGCGCATATTCCGCCTGCATCAGGTCGGCGCAGGGAACCGGCATTTCGGAAAAACACCCATAGATGTCCGCCAGCGTGATTTCCTTGCGTCCGGCGTCCAGCATGCGGCGGAAGGCCTCGACCTGTGCGGCGCGGCGGCGCGCGCGGAAATCATCGATCCCGAACCTGCGGCCCAGCAGATCGAATGCATCCTCGGGATGGGCCAGGGGACGGATGAACAGGGTGTCGAAGAAATCGAAGGAGACCGCTTCGGCCCGCTCCAGCATCGCGCCCAATTCGGCATGGCCGGGAATGTTCTCCAGGGCCGCGAGGGCCTCGGTCAGGCCGGGCTTGCTTTCCACGCTGTGCGTCATTGGGGTACCTCGAATTGAATCCCGTTCGGATGCAGATTGGGGTTATGGAAGGGATCGCAGAGGAAAAAGCGCGGGTTCTTCTCGTAGAGATGGGCCAGCTCGCGCTTGAGGCGCTCGCGCTTGGCCTGGTCGATATGGTCCACGCCGCGGCTCACGGATTCATGGTGCGTCAGACGCACCGCCTGGCACACCACGTTGTAGAAGCCCGCGCCATGCAGCCGCATGCACAGGTCCACATCGTTGTAGGCAATGGGCAGGGTCTCGTCGAAGCCATCGACCGCCTCGAACCTGTCCCGCGCCACCATCAGGCAGGCACCGGTCACGGCCAGCCAGTTGTATTCCAGCAGATTGCGCATGTAGTAGCCGGGGCTGTCGCCGTCCTGCAGCAGGAAGGCATGCCCCGGGCCGTCCTCCAGATTCAGGATGCCGGCGTGCTGCACCTGGCGGCCTCCCGGGTACAGCAGCTTGGCGCCCACCGCCCCGACATGGGGCAACTGGGCGAAGCTGCCCATGCGCTCGAGCCAGTCCTCCTGCAGGATCTCGGTGTCGTCATTGAGGAACAGCAGCAGCTCGCCCTGGGCATGGCGCACGCCGATATTGTTCAGCTCGGAGAAGTTGAAGGGCGCATCGTGCCGTATGACGCGCACGCCCGGCTGGTCCTGCAACTGCTGCAGATACGCGCATGTGTGCGGCTCCACCGAGCCGTTGTCCAGGATCACCACTTCGAAATGCCGCCAGCGCGTGCGCTCGAAAAGCGATTCGATGCAGCGGCGCAGTATCTTTTCATTGTCCCGGGTGGGAATGATGATCGAGATCAGCGGGTTGCCCTGCAGATGGTAGGCCACGCGGAAATAGCCCGGCACCTGCTCCACCGGCTCCACGTCCCCGCGCAGGCCGCGCCGCTGCAGCGCATCCTCGCGCACGCGGCGCGAGGCCTCCAGCACGTACGGCTTGGCGGCGATGTCCGAGGCGATCGAGGCGGGAATGATGCGCCAGTGGTAGAGCACCTTGGCGATGTGGTTGATGCGGTCGGTGTGCTCCGAGACACGGAGCACGAAATCCCAGTCCTGGCAGCCGTCGTAATCCGAGCGCAGCCCCCCGGTCTTCTCCAGCAGGCTGCGGCGCACGCAGGACACATGGCAGGTGAACATGGTGCTCATCATCGTGTCCGGCGACCAGTCGGGCTTGAAATGCGGCTCGCTGTAGTCGCCGGCCTGGGTGAGCTTGTCTTCGTCGCTGTAGATGAAATCCGGCTGCTCGCGCTCTATGCAGAGCGCCAGCTCGTAGAGGCAGTCCACGGTGATCTCGTCATCGTGGTCCATGAACACGATGAAGTCGCCCTCCGCCGCGTCCAGCGCCGCATTGGTGGCCCCGGCGATGCCCTGGTTGCGCTCCAGACGCAGCAGCTTGATCTGCGGGTGGTCGATGCGCGCCAGCGCCTGGCGTGTTTCCTCGGACGGGCTGGCATCGTCGCTCAGGATCAACTGCCAGTGGGGATACCACTGCTTTTTGACCGAGTCGAGCACGGCCTCCAGCAGTTCGGGCGGCGTGTTGTACACCGGCACGACAATGGAAAACAGCGGCTTGGACTGCATGGCCTCGAGCCGCTGCGCCAGGTCCATAGGGGGCTGCGGCTCGACGTAGGTGTAATGGCTTGGCACCGGATCGAGCGCATAGCGGCCTTGCCGGTCGCGCACGATGGCCGCAGGCGCCAGGGCAAAGCCTGGCCCGGCTGCAGGCCCGGGCTGCGCCGCCAGGTACTTCTGCTGGCGGATGCGCGCGCGCAGGCCCTGCAGCCCTTCGCGGCGCCAGACCCGTACCGCCTTGCGCGCCAGGCTGGGAAGCGACTGGCTTCTGGACAGGCGGCGCACGATCGCCAGCAGGCTGCCGAGCCGCTTGCGCAGGCTGCCCAGAGCGCGCAAGGGACGAGTGATGCGCCAGCTCCTCGACCGATGCAGCGCATGCACCGTTTCCTGCAGGGCCCGGGCCTGTTTTTCCTGTGCCGCGAGGCAATCCCTGAGGCCGGCGATCACCCCCTCCTTCTCGCCGGCTTCACGGGACAGATCCGACAGCTGGCTCTCCTTCTGCGCCAGGGCCTGGGCCAGGCTTTCGATCCGGCTGCCGCGCTGCGCTGCGGTGTGCGCCAGCTGCTCCCACGCCTCGTCGGGCGCGCGGTCCATGGCCGTCCATGGATTGGCGGATTGCGGCTGCGCGAGCGAGCTGCCCGACAGCGCCTGGAGCCCGGGAACCACCTGGTCGCTCCTGCCGGCAACGATGCGATCGCCCAGCACATTGGCCCTGGCCGTCTTCTTGCGCACCACGCACACCGAGTTGAAGAATTCGATGGAATGGATCTGCGCGAGCTGCGCTTCGTCGAACTGCGTCTGGTACTGCTCGGAGAACCCGCGCACCAGTTCCTTGCGTTCCCTGTCGATGCCCCAGTGTTCATGGTTGATCACATCGACCAGCCGCTTGAAGAAGGCCAGAGAGGAATAGGGGTGGTACAGGCCGCCCTCGAAGTCCTGCCAATAGCTGCAATGCAGGTCCTCCGCGACGAATACCCCGCCCTGCTCCAGATGGCGGAAGTAAAAGGCAAAGGATTTGACGATATCGCTCGAGACATGCGAGCCGTCGTCGATGATCAGATCGAAGGCCGGCGAATGGCCCAGGATCTGCGCCGCGGTCACCTCGGCGTTGGCATCGCCGATGACGACCTTGACGCGTGGATCCTCATAGCTCAGCCGGGAGCAGGCCGGGTTGATGTCGCAGCCGATGAAAATCCTCGCATTCCGGAAATACTCGGTCCATATCTCCAACGAGCCGCCATTCTGTATGCCGATCTCCAGCATGCGGATGGGCTGGCTGCGGAAACCGGAAAAGATCCTGTCGTATTCAGCGAGATAGATTTCCCACTTGTCAGAGACCTTGCCCTGATGCTCTTGATAAAGTTGAACCAGAGATTTCACGCAGTCACTTCCAGTTTGATATCTTGAAAAGGCACGCCGACCAGCCCCCAGCGGACTTCGCTCGAGGAGACGTTGAGAATCAATGCATCGTGCAGCCAATGGTGCTGGACATGGCTGTGCAGGTCGCCATCCGCCAGCGACGCCATGACCGTATATTGCCCATTGGGCAGCATCGGCAAACGGAAGATATATTCGCTTTTCAGTGTCGAACCCGCGGACACCGGCAGCGGATGCAGATTGGTGAAAGGCAGGGTGTTCTCGCCGAACAGATCCTGGCCCAGGCGGTCCTTCACCATGAACCCGAGAATGGGCCGGGCCAGGTCCTGGGCCACCTTGGCGGTGATCACCATGCGGATCATCTCGCCGCCCTGGAGCACCTCGTCGCGGCCCGACTGCAGCGAATGCCACTGGATGGAGACGATTTCGCCGGCACCGGTCTTCCAGCCGTTGGCTTCGCTCAGATTCTCCGCCACGAAAACGCGCGCGCCATAATCGACGAAAGGTGGCGAAACATCCTCCTGCGCGGCATTCTCAGGGCGATCCGCCGCCATTTCGGCAGAACGCAGGCTTTCAAGCGACTGCAGGCTTTCGTTCTTCCCGTATATTTCCTGCAGGGTGTATTGATAATATTCCTCGGAAATCTCCTTGGCCGGCCCCATCTTCCGCAGGTTGCCACCGTGCAGCCAAACGACCCGCTCGCAGAGGTTCAGCACCGAACCCATGTCGTGGCTTACGAAGATCAGGGTTCCGCGCTCCTTGAATTTGCGCAGGAAACGCATGCACTTCTGCGTGAACACCGCGTCCCCTACCGCCAGGGCTTCATCGATGACCAGGATTTCCGCGTCCACATGCGCGATGACCGCGAATGCCAGGCGCACGTACATGCCGCTGGAATAGCTCTTGACCGGCTGCTCGATGAACTCGCCGATATCGGCAAACGCGGCGATCCGGTCGAAACGCTGGTCGATCTCCTCCTTGCTCAGGCCCAGCACCGCGCCGTTCATGTAGACGTTCTCGCGCCCGGTGAACTCCGGATTGAAACCCGCGCCCAGCTCCAGCAGGGCGGCAATGCGGCCATGGGTGCTGACACTTCCCGCGGTGGGATTGAGCGTGCCGCAGATCACTTGCAGCAGGGTCGATTTCCCGCTGCCGTTTCTTCCGATGATGCCGACCGTTTCGCCCTTCCTGATCTCGAAGGAGACATCATTCAAGGCCCAGAATTCACGAAAATACCTTTGCTGCCGCTGACCGGACAGCCTCTGCAGACGAGGCAATATGTACTGCTTCAGGCGGTCCCGGGGCTTATCGTAGATTTGATAGCACTTCCTGATATTTTCGACCTTGATGGAAATTTCAGAGGACATCGGCAAACCCGCTACGTGTTTTCTGGAACCAGGCGAAACCCAGGCAGGCAATGGCCAAGGCAAAGATCCAATACCATCCCATCAGGACGAATTCCGGCGACTTGCCCCAGAACAGCACATCGCGTGTCTGCTCGATGACGGGCGTGAGAGGGTTCAGGTACACCAGATGGCGATAATCCTCCGGCAGGGCGGCGGCTGGATAGAAGATGGGGCTCAGAAACATCAGCACCGTCGTGATCACCCCCACCAGTTGCGAGACATCGCGCAGGAAGACGCCCAGGGAGGCAAGCGCCCAGCTCAAGCCCATCACGAAAAGCAGAAACGGCAGCACGATCAGCGGCAGATACAGCGCGGTGGCATGCGGAATTCCAAAAAATGCCACGTAGGCCAGCAGCCAGACGCACAGGCTGATGGCCGCATGGAACAGTGCGGAAAGCAGCGTCACCCAGGGAAGTATTTCCAGTGGGTAAACCACTTTCTTCACATAGTTGCTATTCGCCAGAATCAGGCCAGGGGCGCGGTTGATGCATTCTGAAAATATATTGAAGACGATCAGGCCCGCAAACAGCACCAGGGCGAATTCCGATTTCGATTCGCCGCCGCCGCTCCAGCGCGCCTTGAAGACCTCGCTGAAAACAAAGGTGTAGACCGCCAGCATGAAAACCGGATTGAAGAACGACCAAAGTATTCCCATGACCGAGCCGCGATAGCGCCCGTGCACCTCGCGCTTGGCCGAAGTCTTGATGAGTTCACGGTTGCGCCAGAGACTGGCGAACATCTCGCGCGGACTCGCAGAAAAAACGCGCATCAGAAAAACACCTCGTAATTGCCCTGGTCTTGATTTCGATGACCCATCGAATGAAATACCAGCTGCATGGTCTGAAGAAAATACCCGTCCATCCGAAAGCCATCTTTCCAAAAATCTTTCAAGCACCTCCAGGCCTTGCCCATCTTCGGTGGTGCAGCGCCGCGCCCAGGGCAGCGGCGAACCCTGCAGTCTAGCAGGCCGGATGCACACCGGCGCCTCTCCCGCCAAGCCCGGTCCAAGCCTGCACGCCATGCCGGGCCATGGTCCTGGCGTGCCTGCACAGCGGTGCCAGGCAAGGTCCGGAGGCGGGACGCCGTTCAGCCACTTACCAGTCTTACAATCGCGTGCGCACTTCCGGACGGCGCGCCTGCCCGCTCGCAAGGATCTCGATGCGATGGATCCGCCGGCAGTGCGCCCTGTCTTCCCAGGCTGCCCACCGATCAGAACTTCTTGAAAATCACGGCAATGACCAGGCCGATATTCCCCAGCCAGGTCTGCCGGTATATTCCACTTCGCTTGAAATAAAGAATTCGTCCAAAGAAACCCATTTTCCGTGCCTTGGCGAAATTCTCCAGAATCTCTTTGTTCCGCGGGATCAGCCTGTGCTTCAAACGGCCCAGAGCCGCAATATTGCAATCGTTCCAACGCCTGAATCGCTCGTGCCACAGCATGCGGATACGGTCCAGACGCGCGCCCCAGGTGGAATTCATGCCGATGACATTGGCATCGTGCTGGCGATAAAGCAACGTGGGCTCCGGGTCATAGAAAACCCGGCCGCCGCAGCCTGTGACCACGATATAGGTCCACCAGTCGTGCGCGACCACGGGAAGCTCCTTGCCGGCTTCGAGCAAAAGGGCCCTGGCTGCGCTGTTGAGCACCATGGTGTTGCCGCTGGCGATGTTCTGCATCAGCGCATTGGCGAAGCCCGCAGGCTTGGGAAACAGCGGCGACAGGCCTATTTCACGGCCGCCGGCATCGACCAGGCGGGTGCGGCCGCAGTACAGCGCAGGAACGCCTTCGGGCACGGATTGCAGCCAGTGCACGGCGCGCTCGAGTTTTTCGGCCTGCCAGATATCGTCCTGGTCCGAGTAGGCGAAGCAATCGGCTTCGAGCCCGGGCCGGCATATCAGGGACAGGAAGTTGGCGGCAAAGCCCTTGGCCGGACCGGCATGGAGGGTGAGCTTTTCCGCGCCCCAGCGGGCCTGGTAGGACGCCAGCAGCTCCAGCGTTCCATCCTTCGAGCCGTCATCGGAAACCTGCAGCTCCCAATGCGCATAGGTCTGTGCGGCATATGAATCGAGCTGTTCGCCCAGGAAGCGCCGGCCGTTGTAGGTGCACAGCAGGATCGCCACCTTCGGCCGGCGCGCCGGCCGGGACATGGATTGCCCTGCGTACGAACCCCTTTGCGCATCGGGCAGGGTCGCTGGATTCATCCGGATGGCATGTTTCACTGTGAGTCCTTGCGCATTGCCCAAGCCGCGGGATCCAGGCGTGAAAGCCCTGCAGGTGCAAATGCGCGTGCCGAGCCAGTCGAGGCAAGCCGGTTACCGGCTTGCCCGCTCGGCCAAAAAAGAGGTGAAAGCAGTGGGCGGCCCCCATGCGCCGCCCACCGCTGGCCGCTCAGGCCCCTTCCCAGCGCCTGAGCACCAGGCTGGCGTTGGTGCCGCCAAAGCCGAAGCTGTTCGACAGCACCTGGCGCAGCGGCGCGTCGCGGGTCTCGGTGACCAGCGGCATGCCCTCGACCGCGGGGTCGGGGGTTTCCACGTTGGCCGAACCGGCAATGAAGCCCTTGTTGAGCATCAGCAGGCAGTAGATCGCTTCCTGCACGCCGGTCGCGCCCAGCGAATGGCCGGTCAGCGACTTGGTGGACGAGAACGGCGGAATGTTCTCGCCGAACACCTCGCGGATCGCGCGCAGCTCGGGCACGTCGCCCACCGGGGTCGAGGTGCCGTGGGTATTGATGTAGTCGATCGGGCCTTCGAGGCCCTCGATGGCCTGGCGCATGCAGGCGATCGCGCCGTCGCCCGACGGAGCCACCATGTCTTCGCCGTCCGAGGTGGCGCCGAAGCCCACGACTTCGCCGAGGATGGTCGCGCCGCGCGCCAGCGCATGCTCGAGGCTTTCCAGCACCACGGCGCCGCCGCCGCCGGCAATGACGAAGCCATCGCGGTTGGCGTCATAGGCGCGCGAGGCCTTCTCGGGCGTGGCGTTGTACTTGCTCGACATCGCGCCCATGCCGTCGAACAGCAGCGACATGCCCCAGGACAGCTCCTCGCCACCGCCGGCAAACATGACGTCCTGCATGCCCCAGGCGATCTGCTGGGCCGCGGAGCCGATGCAATGCGCGGAGGTCGAGCAGGCCGAGGTGATCGAGTAGTTGATGCCCTTGATGCCGAAATTCGTCGACAGGCAGGCCGAGACCGTCGAGCTCATGCAGCGCGTGACCTGGTAGGGGCCGACGCGGCGGATGCCCTTCTCGCGCAGCGTGTCCGCGGCTTCGATCTGGTTGGCCGGCGAGCCGCCGCCCGAGCCCATGATCAGGCCGGTGCGCGGATGGGAAACCTGCTCGGGCGTGAGCCCCGCCTCGGCAATGGCCTGGGCCAGCGCGATCTGCGCATAGGCCGCGGCATCGCCCATGAAGCGCAGTTCCTTGCGGTCGATCAGCGCTTCCAGATCGATCTGCGGAACACCGGCCACCTGGCTGCGCATGCCCAGCTCTGTGAACTCGGGCATGGCGCGGATTCCCGAGCGGCTCTCGCGCAGCGAGGCCTCGACCGTTGCATTGTCATTACCGATGCACGAGACGATGCCCGTGCCCGTGATCACCACCCGACGCTTCATTCTGCGGATCCTTCGGCCTTGTCCTCGCGCATGAACAGTCCCACGCGCAGGTCCGTCGCCGTATAGATGAGTTTGCCATCGGCCAGCAGGCGGGCGTCGCCGATGGCCATGTTGAGTTTGCGCTTGATCAGGCGCTTGATGTCGATTTCATAGGTCACCAACTTGACGTCAGGACCCACTTCGCCGGTGAACTTGACCTCGCCCGCGCCCAGTGCGCGGCCGCGGCCGGGCAGCTGCAGCCAGGTCAGGTAGAAGCCGATCAGTTGCCACATGGCGTCGAGCCCCAGGCAGCCGGGCATGACCGGATCGCCCTGGAAATGGCATTTGAAGAACCACAGGTCCGGGTTCACGTCGAGCTCGGCCACGATCTTGCCCAGACCATGCTCACCGCCCTCGCCGTCGATGTGCGTGATGCGATCGAACATCAGCATCGGAGGCAGAGGCAGGCGCCCGGAATCAGGAGTGAACAGCTTGCCCTCGCCGGAGGCGATCAGTTGCTGGTAGGAAAAGGAATCGGCCATTATCAAACTTGCTCCACAGCGGTGAGGTCACCGCTTCGTTGTCGTGTGCTGCGCAGCATTCCGCATGCGCCACAGGCGCGCATTATCCTTTCCACGGCATTGCCGGGAAAGTGCAAAGACCCTGCACATCGGTCCATCAAAAATCCACAGTCTACTTGTGCGCCGCGCATGTCCGCCGCCTCCAGACAGCCCCGACCAGCGCCAGCCCGGCCAGCAGCCACAGCGGCAGCTGCCCGGTCCAGCGCACCCAGCGCGCAAAGGGCGTGAGCCCTTCCCGTCCCTCGACGCTGCCGGTCAACACGCCGCGCACGTGCGGCGCGAGCGCGTGGGTCACGTCGCCATGGTGGTCGATGATCACCGTGGCGCCGGTATTCGTGGCGCGCAGCATCGGCCGCTCGAACTCGAGCGCGCGCATGCGGCTGATCGCCAGATGCTGGTCGATGGCGACGCTGTCGCCAAACCAGCCGATGTTGCTCACGTTGACGAAGACCGTGGGTGCCGTGGACAGGTCACGGAAACGCTGTCCAAGTTCCTCGCCAAACAGATCTTCATAACAGATGTTCGGCGCGAGCCGCTGGCCGGCCCAGGCCAGCGCGGGCTGCGCCAGGCCGCCGCGGTTGAAATCGCCCAGCGGGATGTTCATCATCTGCGTGAACCACTTGAACAGCGGCGGGATGAACTCGCCAAAGGGCACCAGGTGGTGCTTGTCATAGCGGTACACCGGCGCCTCGCCCGGCACCAGGCCGACCACCGAATTGGTGAAGCCTTCCACCGGGTTGCCCAGCGGGATGCCGATCAGCGCGGCCTGCGGGCCCTGGCTGAAATGCTGCTGCAACACCTCCAGGTAGTTGCGCGGCAGCTGTTGGGGCAGCAGCGGGATGGCGGTTTCCGGCGCGACCACGAGCCGGGCATCGCTGCCGCGCAACGCCGCCGCATACCATTCGAGCGCCAGCGGTATGCCGCTGCCGGGCTCGAATTTCTCATCCTGTGGAATATTGCCCTGCAGCAGCGCCACGCTGAGCGCGGGCGGCTTCGCGGCAGGCGCATCCGCCAGGCAGGCGCGCAGCGCGCAGTCGCGCTGCCAGAACAGCCCGGCCAGAAGCGCCGCGCCGGCCAGCGCCAGCGCCCAGGGGTGCGCGTGGCGCAGATGCGCCGGACGCAGGCCGGCCAGCGCATGGGCCAGCACGGCCGCGACGGCCCCGGTGCCGTAGACACCGAGCCAGCGCGGCAGCACGGACAGCGGCCCGTCGACATGGGCATAGCCGCCCGCGCCCCAGGGGAAACCGGTCCACAGGCTGCCGCGGGCGAGCTCGGCCAGGGTCCAGCAGGCCGCAAACAGCAATGCCGACGCCAGTGCGCCCGCGGGCCGCCAGCGCACGAAGGCCCAGGCCGCCAGCGCGTAATAGCTGCCCAGGAAGGCGGCCAGCCCCAGCACGGCAAGCACCGCCAGCGGCGCGGCCAGCCCGCCATAGGTGTGCATGGAGATGAACAGCCACCAGAAGGTCGCGGCCAGCCAGCTGGTCGCGAACAGGCCGGCAAATGCAGCGGCCCGCAGCGGCTGCAGGGTGCCGCGCAATCCGTGCGCCAGCCACGCCAGCGACAGGATCTGCAGCCACCACAGGGGCTGGCCATCCAGGGGCTGTCCGCCCGCGGGCCAGGCCATGGACAGCGCCTGGGCCACGCCGGCGGCCGCCGCGCCCAGCCAGAAGGCCACACGGCCGTGAAGGGTCAAAGGCATGCGCGGTTTCAGTTCCCCACCAGGCTGTCGGGCGCGTGCTCGCGCACCACGCGGAACCAGCGCACCGCCCCGCCCTTGGTGTGCAGCACGGTGAAGCCCAGGCCCATCATCCGCAGGTATTCGCCGCGCTTGGGCACATGGCCCATCTCGTGCGCGATCAGGCCGCCGATGGTCTCGAAGTCCTCGCCGGGATCGCTCGACTGCAGGATCACGTCGAAGGCCTCGGCCACGCGCTCGACCGGGGTGCCGCCCGAGACGCGGTAGCTGTTGTCGGCCAGCGCGAAGATGTCGCCTTCGTCTTCGGGAATGTCGAATTCGTCCTCGATCTCGCCGACGATCTCCTCGAGCACGTCCTCGATCGTGACCAGCCCTGCGACGCGGCCGAACTCGTCGATGACGATGGCCAGGTGGTTGCGATTGCCTCGGAACTCGCGCAGCAGGTCGTGCAGGCCCTTGGTTTCGGGCACGAACACCGCCGGGCGCAGCAATGCGCGCAGATTGAGCTCGGGAGCGCGCTGGAGCTTGAGCAGGTCCTTGGCCAGCAGGATGCCGATGATGTTCTCGCGCTCGCCCTGGTAGACGGGGAAGCGCGAGTGCGCCGTCGAGATGACCTGGTGCAGGAGGACATCGTAGGGATCGTCGATGTTGACGAGATCCATGCGCGTCGAGGCTACCATCACGTCGCCAGCCGTCATGTCCGCCATCCGGATCACGCGCTCGAGCATCACGCGGGCGTCTGCGCCAATGACCTGGTTGTCTTCGGCTTCCGCCAGGGTTTCGATCAGTTCATCGGCCGACTCGGGGGCCGGATGGATGAACTCGGCGACTTTTTGCAGGAAACTGCGCTTGTCTTCCTTCTCGGAAGAACGAGCAGAATGCGGGTCTGACACTGTCTTGGAATGCAGGACGTGCGGTAGTGGAACAAGCTGTAAGGATAGCGGATTGCCTGCCTTTGGGGTGTGGCGTTTGCAAGAATCCTCGCCGCGCCACGGCCTCTGCGTCGGAGAACGCCTGACGCGCCCCGGCCCATCGAAGTTCTGCGGTGCGGCCGGGCGTTTCAAGCGCCGGCCTTGTGGCGCCCTTCGCGCACTCCCTTGCGCACTTCCTGCAGCCCGGCCAGGAAACTCCAGAACTGCCTTGCCTGCTTCTTGAGTTGGTAGTCGACTTCGGCAAACTGGCGGTTGACCATCCGGCCCATGTGCGTGTCGAAGCCCGCGGGCGGCAGCTGCAGGTAGGCCTCCGATTCCGAGCCGTCGCGCGTGACCTCGGCGCCGGCCTTGCGCGCGATCTTCAGCATGGCGGTGTTCTCGGACAGCGCATGGATGAACATCATGCGCACGCCGCGCGTGCGCGCATGCACGATCGCGTGGTCGAAAAGGCGCCGGCCCAGGCCCTTGCCGCGCGCCTGCTTGAGCACCGAAACGCCGAATTCGGCGCAGCTGCGGTGCTCGGGCGGCGGCGCATACGCCAGGTGCGCCATGGCAATCAGCTCCAGGCGCCGGTTGTAGATGCCGAATACCTGGTCGCGGTCGAAATCCAGCTGCTGCACGTAGCGCTGCACCTGTTCGTCGCTGGCCGCATAGCCGAAGCGCAGGTAGCGGTCGGCCTTGTCGAGCTTGAGCAGGTGGCGGGAGACGCTCTGGCGGTGGCGCGCACCCAGGGTGCGGATAGGAACCATGGCAGGACGGCACGAGGCAATGAAGAGAATCGACGGGCTGGCCACCGGACGCAAGATGTGCTTGCCCGCGTGCCAGGACGACTTCAGCCAGTCAATAGGAACCTTCATGCCTCGAATATAGGGGATTACCCTATATTTACCAAGAGCCTTGTTGCAGTGCAGCATGAAAACGATGCGGGGGGACAACAGGTTGCGTGCGCTTGGCTTGAGAACAGGCCGTTCATGGTTCGACGGAGCCGCCCAGGCAGGCTCACCACGAACGGAAAGAACCGTTGGTCCTGAGCCTGTCGAAGGATCAACGTCCTGTCCTCCAAACGTGAAATTTTCACACTGAACCCAAAGGACGCATAAATCGCTGCGTCAAGGGTGAAGCTCCCGTCCTCAGACCGGGACTGCCGTCGTCGCCTTCACCCGATCCAATACAAAGCTGGTCTTGCAATCCTGCACGCTGGGATGCTTGAGCAGCGTGTCCATGATGAAGCGGCTGTAGTGCGCCATGTCGCTGACCACCACGCACAGCAGGTAGTCCATCTCGCCGGTCAGCGAGGAGCATTCGACGACCTCGGGCCAGGTCTGCACGCTGGCGCGGAACACGTCCATGGGATTGCGCTTGCTGGTCTCGGTGTACTTCTCGAGCCGCACATTGAGGTAGGCCGTGAGGCCCAGGCCCACGGTCTCGGGACGCACCAGGGCGACATAGCGGTCGATGACGCCGGCTTCCTCCAGGCGCTTGACGCGGCGCAGCACGGCGCTAGGCGACAGGCCGACCTGCTCGCCGATGACGTCATAGGTTTCACGGCCGTTTTCCTGCAGCCGCCGGAGGATGGCCCGGTCCAGCTTGTCGATGGTTTGCGTTGCGCTCATGGGCAGGGATTCTACGGAACCCGCCGAAACACCCCAGGGTTTGCCCGAATCCCCCCGGAATACTGCATGAAATGTGTCTTTGCTGCATTTTTCATGCAGCCACAGCGCGCGGCCCTGGCCGACAATGCAGGAATTCGCTGCTGCCAAGTTCTAAAGTGGTTCCATATCCACCGGAGACAACAATGAACGCCCCGCTGCCGCTGCACACCGCCGCCCCCTCTTCCACCGACGCCTGGGACAACCCCATGGGCACCGATGGCTTCGAATTCATCGAATACGCCGCGCCCGACCCGGTGGCCATGGGCAAGGTGTTCGAGAGCATGGGCTTCAAGGCCGTGGCGCGGCACCGCCGCAAGAACGTGACGCTGTACCGCCAGGGCGAGATCAACTTCATCATCAACGCCGAGCCGGACAGCTTCGCGCAGCGCTTCGCGCGGCTGCACGGCCCGAGCGTCTGCGCGATCGCGTTCCGCGTCCATGATGCCAAGGCCGCCTACGAGCGCGCGCTGGACCTGGGCGCCTGGGGCCACGATGGCACGCCGACGCCGGGCGAGCTCAACATCCCGGCCATCAAGGGTGTGGGCGACAGCCGCATCTACCTGGTCGACCGCTGGCGCGGCAAGAACGGCGCCCAGCCCGGCGACATCGGCAACATCGGCTTCTTCGATGTCGACTTCGTGCCGCTGCCCGGCGTCACCACCGGGGACATGCTGAACCCGCGCGGCCACGGCCTGACCTATATAGACCACCTGACGCACAACGTGCACCGCGGCCGCATGGCCGAATGGGCCGACTTCTACGAACGGCTGTTCAACTTCCGCGAGATCAAGTATTTCGACATCGAAGGCCAGGTCACGGGCGTCAAGAGCAAGGCCATGACCAGCCCCTGCGGCAAGATCCGCATCCCGATCAACGAGGAAGGCAAGGAAAAGGCCGGGCAGATCCAGGAGTACCTCGACTCCTACCATGGCGAGGGCATCCAGCACATCGCGATGGGCTCGGACGACCTCTACGCCACGGTCGACGCACTGCGCGCCGGCGGCGTGCGCCTGCTCGACACCATCGACACCTACTACGAACTCATCGACCAGCGCATTCCGGGCCATGGCGAGCCCGTGGACCAGTTGCACCAGCGCAGGATCCTGATCGACGGCAAGAAGGACGCGGTGCTGCTGCAGATCTTCAGCGAGAACCAGCTCGGCCCGATCTTCTTCGAGTTCATCCAGCGCAAGGGCGACGACGGCTTCGGCAACGGCAACTTCAAGGCGCTGTTCGAGAGCATCGAGCTCGACCAGATGCGCCGCGGCGTGCTCTGAAGCCCATGCCCGCGGCGGGAGACAAGCCATGGGACAAGCTCCAGTGGTCTACGGACAATCCGAGCGCCCGCCGCGCGGCGACTACAGCCGCGCAGCCAGCGACTACACCTGTGCGCAGGACTACGCGTCCTATACCGAAACCGACCACGACACCTACCGGCGATTGCACGCGCGCCAGTCGGCGCTGCTGCCGGGCCGGGCCTGCGCGGAGTTCATCGCCGCGCTGCCCTCGCTCGGGCCCCACAAGCGCATCCCGCGCTTCGAGGACATCAACGCGCGGCTGATGCCGGCCACCGGCTGGCAGATCGTCGGCGTGCCCGGGCTGATTCCCGAGCTGGCCTTCTTCGAGCTGCTGGCCGAGCGCCGCTTTCCGGTCACCGACTGGATCCGCACGCCGGCCGAGTTCGACTACATCGTCGAGCCCGACATCTTCCACGACCTCTTCGGCCATGTGCCGCTGCTGTTCAACCCGGTGCTGGCCGACTACGTGCAGCGCTACGGCCAGGGGGGCATCAAGGCGCACCGCCTGGGCGCCTGCGAGATGCTGGCGCGGCTCTACTGGTACACCATCGAGTTCGGGCTGATCCGCGAGGCCGGCGGGCTGCGCGCCTATGGCGCGGGCATCCTGAGCTCGGGTGGGGAGCTGGTGCACGCGGTGGAAAGCCCCGAGCCGCGGCGCCTGCCGCTGAGCGTGGAACGCGCCATGCGCTCGCGCTACAGGATCGACAGCTACCAGCAGACCTATTTCGTCATTGACAGCCTGCAGCAGCTGTTCGACATGACGGACGGCGACTTCGCCCCGCTCTATGCGCAGTTGCGCGCCCTGCCCGAGTTTGCGGCCGATGGCAGCGAGGCGCCCCCCGTCAGGCCTGCTCCACCAGGGCCACGCACTCCTGCATGAGCTTTGGCGCAAATGCCATCTGCACATGCGCCAGATCGACCACCAGCCGGTTGTCGGCGCCGGGGTAGCAGGCGGCGCGCGCCGGAAACACCAGGTTGTCGCAGTTCGAATACCAGCAGGTCATGCGCTCGGCCAGCGCCCCGGGCTCGTGGCGCGCCAGCTCCAGCAGCCAGTCGCTGCCCTGGCGCATCTGCCGGCCGTTGGTGGTGCGGCTGATCTCGGCCAGCGCGGTGCCCTGGTGCGGGGTGCCGATCGTGATCACATGCGCCACAAGTGACTTCAGGCGTTCGGCCGCCTCCGCTTCATCCAGCCCTTCGCACACCACCGCACCGCGGCTGCGCAGCCAGGCGCGGATCACCAGCCCGCCCATGCTGTGGCCGATCACCACCGGCGGGCGCCCGGTGGCCTCGGCCATGCGCCGCACGGCCGCATCGAGCCCGGGCGCGCAGTCGTCGATGGAGCCCCAGACGGGCTCCAGCGTGACCGCCAGGCAGGGAATGCCGCGCGCCGCCAGCAGCCGCTGCCAGGGTTGCCAGAAAGCGCGGTTGCACAGATAGCCATGCACCAGCACCACCCCGATTCGCGCCGCCCGGGCACCTTGCTCAGGCACCGTGTCGGCCACCAGGCCATGGCGAAAAGGCTGGCGCCAGCCAAAGATGCCGCAGGCCAGCGCCACCTCGGCGCGCCAGGCGCGCAGCAGCGCGCGCAGGCCCACCGGGGGGATGGACGGGTCCGCATCGCGCGGCGCAGCACGCATGTACAGGAACTGCAGCGTCACGCTCCACACGGGCAGCAGCAGCAGCGCGGCCACGCCGGCCAGGGCCAGCGCCGGCGAGCGCGGCCATTGCCACCAGAGCCATGCCAGCGCAAGAATCAATCCGCCAAGAATGCAAGCCTGTTGCCATCGTGCGTTCATGTCCCGTGTTTACCATGCCACGCAGGTCCTGAGCATGCGCGCGCGGCGCTGTCCTGCACGGGACTTTCCTGGGACAAGCCCGGAGCCCGGACCATGCCGCCGCGCGACACAATGGACAGATTGCACGCGGCCTGCAGCGCCAGGCCCTCCTTCAGACATTCAAGGCTTGATTCGCATGGATCCTCACTGGCTGCAGAACTATCCCGCGGGTGTTCCCCCGACGGTCGACCCTGGCGCCTACACGTCGGTGGCCCATCTGATCGAGGAATCGCTGAAGAAGAACGCCGACCAGCCCTTCTCGGTCTGCATGGACCGCTGGATGCACTACCGCGAGCTCGACCAGCTGTCCGGGCGGCTGGGTGCCTGGCTGCAGGGCCTGGGGCTGGAAGCCGGCGCGCGCGTGGCCATCATGCTGCCCAACGTGCCGCAATTCGCCGTGGCCATGGCCGCCGTCCTGCGCGCGGGCTATACCTGCGTCAACGTGAACCCGCTCTATACCGCGCGCGAGCTCGAGCACCAGCTCAAGGACTCGGGCGCCAGCGCGATCGTCGTTCTCGAGAATTTCGCCCACACGCTGGCCAGCGTGCTCGAGCGCACGCCGATCCAGCAGGTCTGCATCACCTCGCTGGGCGATCTGCTGGGCCCGGTCTACGGACGCTGGATCCGCTTTGCCGCGCGCCATCTGGCCAGGATGGTGCCGGCCTATGCGCTGCCGCTGGGCGGCGGCCGCCAGGTCACGGCCTTCAACACGGCGCTGGCGCTGGGCGCGCAGCGCACGCTGCGCCCGAGCCCGGCCACGCTCGACTCGATCGCGTTCCTGCAGTACACCGGCGGCACGACCGGCCTGTCCAAGGGCGCGATCCTGACGCACCGCAACATCATTGCCGCGACGCTGCAGGCCGAGGCCTGGTTCGAGCCCGCGCTCGAACGCCTGCCCGACCACCGCCAGCTGCACAGCATCGCCGCGCTGCCGCTCTACCATATCTTCGCGCTCACGCTGTGCCTGCTGGCGATCCGCCAGGGTTCGAGCCTGAGCCTGATTCCCAACCCGCGCGACATCGGCAAATTCGTCGCCGTGCTGAAGAAGCGCCCCTTCCACCTGCTGCCGGGCGTGAACACGCTGTTCAACGCGCTGCTGCAGAACCCGCAGTTCCGCACGCTGGACTTTTCCCACCTGTGCCTGACGCAGGCCGGCGGCATGGCCGCGTCCGAGGGCACGGCGCGCGAATGGAAGAAGGTGACGGGCAGCACCATGATCGAGGGCTGGGGCATGAGCGAGACCTGCGCCACCGGCACCAACAACCCCGTCACCAACCCGCAGTTCACGGGCCATATCGGCCTGCCGCTGCCGGGCATCCTGGTGGCGATCAAGGACGAGCTGGGCCAGGACCTGCCGCTGGGCGTGCCCGGCGAGCTGTGCATCCAGGGCCCCAACGTCATGACCGGCTATTACAACCAGCCGCAGGAAACCGCCCGGGCCTTCACCGACGACGGCTACCTGCGCACCGGCGACGTGGCGCAGATGGATGCGCTCGGCTGCGTGCGCATCATCGACCGCAAGAAGGACATGATCCTGGTCAGCGGCTTCAACGTCTACCCGAACGAGCTCGAGAACGTGGTCTCGCTGTGCCCGCATGTCGTGGAATGCGCGGCCGTGGGCGTGCCCGACGAGAAGCAGGGCGAGGCCATCAAGCTGTTCGTGGTGCGCAGCAGCGAGGCGCTCGACGAGGACGCGCTGCTGCGCTACTGCAGCGAGCACCTCACGGGCTACAAGCGGCCCAAGTACATCGAGTTCCGCGAGGCGCTGCCCAAGACCAATGTCGGCAAGATCCTGCGGCGCGCGTTGCGCACGCCGCAGTGAGCGGCGCCCCCGCCGGCGCGCTGTGGCCGGAGATGACCGTGCTCGAGCGCGGCTGGCTGTCGGCCAACGGCATCCTGTTTGCCGGGCCCGACGCGGCGCTGGTCGACACCGGCTACTGCACCCATGCCGATCAGACGCTGGCGCTGGTGCGCGCCACGCTGGGGCCGCAGCCGCTGGCGCGCATCCTCAACACCCATCTGCACAGCGACCACTGCGGCGGCAACGCGGCGCTGCAGGCCGCCTGGCCGCGGGTGCACACCGCCGTGGCGCCGGGCCAGGCCGACCTGGTGCGCCGCTGGGACGCGCAGGCCCTGGGCTACGTGGCGACGGGCCAGCGATGCCCGCGCTTTCGCCTCGATGGCGTGCTGGCGCCCGGCACGCAGGTGCAGTTGGGCGGCAGGCCCTGGCAGATCCATGCGGCGCCCGGCCATGATCCGCATGCGGTGCTGCTGTTCGAGCCCGAGGCGCGGCTGCTGATCTCGGCCGATGCGCTCTGGGAAAAGGGCTTTGGCGTGGTGTTTCCGGAGCTCGACGGCGAGGACGCGTTTTCCGAGGTCGGCGCGACGCTGGAGCTGATCGAACGGCTGGCGCCCGCCACCGTGATTCCCGGGCACGGGCCGGTTTTCCGCGATGTCGCCGGCGCGCTGGCGGCGGCACGCGCGCGCCTGCAAGCCTTCATGCAGTCGCCCGAGCGCCACGCGCGGCATGCGGCCAAGGTGCTGCTCAAGTTCAAGCTGCTCGAATGGCAGCGCATCGACGAGGCCGGGCTGCTGGTCTGGGTCGCGGCCACGCCCTATATGGACCGGCTGCGGGCGCGGCACCAACCGCAGGCCACGGCGGCGGACTGGGTGGCGGGCCTGGTGCAGGAACTGGTGGCGGTGGGCGCGGCCCGGCGCGAGGCCGGACTGCTGCACAACGGCTAGGGCCTAGGGCCTAGGGCAGGTCCTTCATCGGCTCCGGCTCGTTGGCCGGGCGCGGGCCCACCGTGCCCAGCCGCGCCTTGAGCGATTGCGGCTGGCCGGTGATCAGCGCCGCGTAGGCGGTGGTGTTGGCCAGCACCTTCTTCACGTAGTCGCGGGTCTCGGTGAAGGGCACGTTCTCGGCCCAGATCGCGGCTTCGAGCACCGGGCCGTTGCGCCAGGCGCGCGGACGGCCCGGGCCGGCGTTGTAGCCGGCCGCGGCCAGGGCCATGGAGCCGTCGAAGTCGTCCAGCGCCAGCTTGAGGTAGGCCGTGCCGATGGCGATGTTGACCTCGCGGTCGTTGATCATGCCGGGCGTGAAGTCGGTCATGCCGATCTTGCGCGCGGTCCAGCGCGCCGTGGCCGGCATGACCTGCATCAGGCCCGAGGCGCCGACGCCGGAGCGCGCATCCATGATGAAGCGGCTTTCCTGGCGGATCAGCCCATAGACATAGGCCGGGTCCAGGCCGATCATGCGCGAGCGTGCGATCACCGTGTCATGGAAGGGCATCGGATAGCGCTGGCTCCAGTTGAGCTCGGTGCGCGTGCGCTCGCTGGTGTTGATGCAGCGGTCCCAGACCTCGCGCTCGCAGGCCAGCTCGGCCGCGGCCAGCAGCGAGCGCTCGTCCATGCCGCCGGGCGTGTGCAGGTTGGTGGCGTAGTTCCACTCGCGCACGCCTTCGCTGCGCAGCCCCAGCTGGATGGCCTGCAGGCCGCGCTGCAGCCCCGGGTTGGCGCGCGCCGCGGCCTTTTCCTGCGCCGTGACGGCGGCGGGCGTGGGCGGCACGGTCACGCGCCGGCCCAGCTCCTCGAGCGCGAGCTGCTCGTAGAAACCGCCGGGCCCGGCAATGCTCTCGTACAGCTGGCGCGCCTGGGCGCGCTCGGCGTCGCCGCCATGCGGCGCCACCAGCGAGCGCGCCTTCCAGTAGACCCAGGCGCTGTCGGTCTGGCCCTCGGGCGACATGGCGTCGATGGCGCGCGTGACCTGGCGCCACTGGCCGGCGCGCAGCGCGGCGCGCACCTTCCAGCCCAGCAGTTCGTCATTGAGGTCCGTATCCTTGCGCACGTTGGCGAAATAGGTCTGCGCCTCGGGCTGCAGCTTGAATGCCGCCTGCTTGCCGATCGCCGCCCAGGCCCAGTTGCGCTCCTCGGCCGTGAGGATCGCGCTCCAGCGGCCCTCGAGCTGCGAAGCGGCCTGCGCCGGGTCGCTGGCCGCCAGGCGGATCAGCGCCAGCAGGCCCATCTCCTGGCGCACCTGGCCGCGCGCCATGCGCGGGCCGGTCAGGAACCGGATGGGCGAGGCAAACAGCTCGTTGACCAGCGGCAGCGATTCTGGCGCCACCAGCTGCACCGCATCGCGCACCGCGCGCTGGCGGTTGGCATCGGCGCCCAGCCGCGCCTTGCGCCAGATGTCGCCGGGCGTGAGCTGCTTGGCGGCATAGTAGCTGGCAGCGGCGTTGGTGCAGCCGTCGTCCCCGTCGCGCTGCGCATACCAGAGGTCGCGCACCTCCTGCGCCTGCGCCTCGCTCGCGCGCCCTTCGATCTGCGCGATCGTCAGCGCATAGCAGCGCACCGCGCGGTCGTCCTGCATGCGAAAGCCCGGCAGGACCTGGGCGAACTGCACCCAGTCGCGGCGCTGGCCCAGCAGCAGCAGCCAGTCGTTGCGCAGCCGGTCCTCCTGGTAGCTGCCGGCCCAGCGCCTGAGGAAGGCCTGCACCTCCTCGGGTTGCGCAGTGTCCAGCCGCGCGCGCAGTTCCCAGTAGGCGCCCCAGGGCTCGAGCGCATGGCCGCGCACGGCCGGCAGCAGCTGCGCGAGCTGGTTGCGGTCGCCCTTGCGGTAGGCTTGCTGCATTGCGAGAAGCGCATCGTCGCCACGGATCTGCGCCGCCACTGGCGGTGCGGCTGTGGTCCAGAACGTTGCGGCGAGAAGCGGTGTCAGAATCTTGAGCCAGTGCATGGAGGATTATGTGATGGACAAAGCAGCCTTGCGGCGCACATTGATCGAACAGCGGTTGAACCTAACGGATCGTCTGCACCGCGCGGACCTGTTGCAGCAGGTGATGCGATTTTGGCTCATTGACCGGCCGGATACCGTGATTGGCGCCTATTGGCCCATAAAAGGCGAGTTTGATCCTCTTCCCGCGCTGCATCGCTGGAAGGAGGACGGTGAGCTGCAGCGCGACGGCCAGCGCCGGCGCATCGGCCTGCCGGTGATCGACAAGGAAAGCAAGACGCTGAGCTTTCACCTCTGGTATCCGGGCTGCCCGATGGAGGAGGATGCCTACGGCATTCCCAAGCCCAAGGACACCGAGGTGATCGTGCCCACGCTGCTGTTCGTGCCCTGCGTGGGCTACGCCGCGGGCGGCTACCGGCTGGGCTATGGCGGCGGCTTCTACGACCGCACGCTGGCCACGCTCGAGCCGCGGCCGTTCACCGTGGGGCTGGGGTTCACCTGCGGGTATGTCGACGATTTCACGCCGGATGCGCATGACCTGCCGCTGGATGCGATCCTCAACGACAACGGGGTGGTTTGGCCGATGGCGCAGCGGCCGAGGCGGTGAATGCTGGGGACGGAAGAGCTCTCGGCAGGTTAATGGTTCAGGGTTCAGGGAGCTTCTTGAGGACAGGCCGTTCATGGTTCGACAGGCTCACCACGAACGGTTTTTCCGTTCGCCCTGAGCCTGTCGAAGGGTGAACGTCCGCTTAACAAATCAAGGCAACCGGCCCGCACCGCGCCAGCGTTCCCACCCCTTCGCCCGCAACTCGCACGCCGGGCATTCGCCGCACCCATACCCCCAGTCATGCAGCACCTCGCGCGTGCCCTGGTAGCAGGTGTGGGTGTCCTTGACGATGATCTCGACCAGCGCCGGGCCGCCCAGGTCGTGGGCCAGCTGCCAGGTCTGAGCCTTGTCGATCCACATCAGCGGCGTGGCGATGCGCAGGCGCCGCTCCAGGCCCAGGTTCAGCGCGACCTGCAGGGCCTTCATGGTGTCGTCGCGGCAGTCGGGGTAGCCGGAGAAGTCGGTCTCGCAGACGCCGGTGACGATCACCTGCAGCCCGCGGCGGTAGGCCAGCGCGCCGGCCAGGGTCAGGAACAGCAGGTTGCGTCCGGGCACGAAGCTGTTGGGCAGGCCGTCGGCCTGCATGGCAAAGGCCACGTCGTCGGTCAGGGACGAGCCGCCGATCTGGCGCAGCACGTCGAGCGACAGCAGATGGTCCTCGCCCAGCCGCGGCGCCCACTGCGGGAAGCGCTCGCGCAGCGCGGCCAGCACGTTCTGGCGCGCGTCGAGCTCGACATGGTGGCGTTGGCCATAGTCGAAACCCAGGGTCTCGACGCGCTCGTAACGGGACAGGGCGTCGGCCAGGCAGGTGGTGGAGTCCTGCCCACCGGAGAAAAGCACAAGGGCGGATGTATGCATGGCCGGCATTAAAGCACTATCGGTCGGGGCGCGCAGCCCCAAGACCTGCAGCCAGGGACACGGTCCGCAGAGCGCGGCCTGTGCCCGACACAACAAGAAACAGTTGCTTACGCTTTAAGCGCAGATACCAAGGACTTCGTGGGTTTTTGCCGCAATTTGTGTGCCATCCGCATGACAAGCGGCGCAACTGTCGCTAGCATGGTCGCAAACTGGCCGCCCCGTCTATAGACCTGACAGGAGTCTGCATGCTTGCACTCTATATCGGCAACAAGAATTACTCCTCCTGGTCCATGCGCCCCTGGGTGCTGATGCGCCAGATGGGCATTCCCTTCGAGGAGGTCAAGGTGCGCTTCGACAGCTTCGGCGCGCAGTCGGTCTTCAAGCAGCGGCTGCATGACGTGTCGCCCGCGGGCAAGGTGCCGGTGCTGGTCGATGGCGACCTGACCATCTGGGACAGCCTGGCGATTGCCGAATACCTGGCGGAGCAATATCCCGAAAAGCATTTGTGGCCGCTGCTGGCACCGGACCGCGCCCATGCGCGCGCCATCTGCGCCGAGATGCACTGCGGCTTCATGGAGCTGCGCACCCACTGCCCGCTGAACGTCGAAGCCCATCTGCCCGCGGCCGGCGCCCAGGTCTGGAACGAGCAGCCGGGCGTGCGCGACGAGGTGCAGCGCATCATCGACATGTGGAGCGCCTTGCTGGCGACCCATGGAGGCACCCTGCTGTTCGGCCAGTTCACCATTGCCGATGCCTATTTCGCCCCGGTCTGCCTGCGCCTGGCAACCTACGCCCTGCCCGTGCCGCCGCAGATCGCCGCCTATGTCAAGCGCATCCAGGCGCTGCCTTCGGTGCAGGAGTGGGTGCAGGATGCACTGGCGGAGCAGGATTTCATCGATTTCGAGGAGCCTTATCGCGAACGCCGCTGAACGCGCCTGGCCGGCCGCGCCGAATCCGGCGACACTCGGCCCATGACTTCTCTGCAAATCCTGACTGTGGGCGGCGCGGTGCGCGATCAGCTGCTGGGCCGGCCGGTCAATGACCGCGACTGGGTGGTGGTGGGCGCGACGCCCGAACAGATGCAGGCCCTGGGCTACCAGCCCGTGGGCCGAGACTTCCCGGTCTTCCTGCACCCCGAAACCCATGAGGAATATGCGCTGGCGCGCACCGAGCGCAAGAGCGGGCGCGGCTACCGCGGCTTCGTCGTGCAGGCCTCGCCCGACGTGACGCTGGAGGAGGACCTGGCGCGGCGCGACCTGACGATCAACGCCATGGCCGCGCCAGCCGAATGGCCGGGCAGTGGCACGCTCAGCGACCCCTATGGCGGGCAGCGCGACCTGGAGGCACGCGTGCTGCGCCATGTCACCGAGGCCTTCCGCGAGGATCCGGTGCGCATCCTGCGTGTCGCGCGCTTTGCGGCGCGCTTTGCCGACTTCAGCGTCGCGCCCGAAACCCTGGCGCTGATGCGCGAGATGGTCGCGGCGGGCGAGGCCAATGACCTGGTGGCCGAACGCGTCTGGCAGGAGCTCGCGCGCGGGTTGATGGAGGCCGCGCCCGAACGCATGTTCGAGGTGCTGCGCGACTGCGGCGCGCTGGAGGTGCTGCTGCCGGAACTGGCGCGCCTGTGGGGCGTGCCCCAGCGCGCCGAATACCACCCCGAGGTCGACACCGGCGTGCACGTGATGATGGTGCTGCAGCAGGCCGCGCGCATGAACGCGCCGCTGGGTGTGCGCTATGCCTGCCTGGTGCACGACCTGGGCAAGGGCACGACGGCGGCCGAGGTGCTGCCGCGCCATATCGGCCACGAGCAGCGCAGCGCGCGGCTGGCCTGGAAAATCGGTGAGCGGCTGCGCGTGCCCGGCGACTGCCGCGATCTGGCCGACGTGGTGGCGCGCGAGCACGGCAATATCCACCGCAGCCAGGATCTGAACGCCGCGGCGCTGATGCGGCTGTTCGAGCGCTGCGATGCCATTCGCCAACCCAGGCGCTTTGCATTGGCGCTCATGGCCTGCGAATGCGATGCGCGCGGGCGGCTGGGCCTCGAAGAGCGCGAATACCCGCAGCGCGCGCGGCTGCAGGCGGCGCTGGACCAGGCGCTGTCCGTATCCACCGCGGAAGTCGCCGCCCAGGCCATGGCCCAGGGCCGTACTGGCCCGGCCATTGGTGCGGCCGTGGCCCATGCGCGCACCCAGGCGATAGCGCACTGGCTGGCCTCCGACCCCGGGTAATACCGCGGGCATATCCAGCCTTTTTGCACCGAACATGGACTCTTCTTCGATCTTCAGGAGACAAGTCCATGCAATACGCAGCCCCCGGCGCCGCCGACGCCCCGCATCGCTTCCGCGCACGGTACGACCATTTCATTGGCGGCCACTGGGCTCCTCCCGCAGGCGGCGAGTATTTCGAGGTGATCACGCCCATCACCGGCAGGCCCTACACCCACGTGGCGCGCGGTACGGCAGCCGATATCGGAAAGGCCTTGGACGCAGCGCATGCGGCAGCGGCTGCCTGGGGCAAGACCCCGGCGTCCGAGCGCAGCCGGATCCTGCTGCAGATCGCCGATCGCATCGACGCCCATCGCGAGCTGCTGGCCTATGTCGAGACCGTGGACAACGGCAAGGCCATCCGTGAAACGCTCAACGCCGACATTCCGCTGTCGGCCGACCACTTCCGCTATTTCGCGGGCGCGATCCGCACCCACGAAGGCGGCATCAGCGAGATCGATGGCGATACCGTGGCCTACCACTACCACGAACCGCTGGGCGTGGTCGGGCAGATCATTCCCTGGAACTTCCCGATCCTGATGGCCGCCTGGAAGCTGGCACCGGCACTGGCGACAGGCAATTGCGTGGTGCTCAAACCCGCGGAATCGACGCCCATCGGCATCCTGGTGCTGGCCGGGCTGATCGCCGACCTGCTGCCGCCGGGCGTGCTGAACATCGTCAACGGCTATGGCCGCGAGGCCGGCATGGCGCTGGCCACCAGCAGGCGCATTGCAAAGATCGCGTTCACCGGCTCGACCGCCACCGGCCGGGCCATTGCCCAGGCCGCGGCCAGCAGCCTGATCCCGGCCACGCTCGAGCTCGGCGGCAAATCGCCCAACATCTTCTTCGCCGATGTCATGGACCAGGACGATGCCTTTCTCGACAAGGCCATCGAGGGCCTGGTGCTGTTTGCCTTCAACCAGGGCGAGGTCTGCACCTGCCCCTCGCGTGCGCTGATCGAGGAATCGATCTACGAGCGCTTCATGGAGAAAGTGCTGCGCCGCGTGGCCGCCATCCGGCACGGCAACCCCCTGGACACAGATTCCATGATGGGCGCGCAGGCCAGCCAGGCGCAGATGGAGAAAATCCTGGCCTATCTGGAGCTGGGCCAGGAGGAAGGCGCCGAGCTGCTCTGCGGCGGCAAGCGCGCCCAGCTGGGCGGCGAGCTCGAAGGCGGTTTCTACGTGCAGCCCACGCTGTTCAAGGGCCACAACCGCATGCGCATCTTCCAGGAGGAGATCTTCGGCCCGGTGCTGGCCGTGGCCACCTTCAAGGACGAGGCCGAGGCGCTGGCGCTGGCCAACGACACGCTCTACGGGCTGGGGGCGGGCGTCTGGAGCCGCAACGGCAACCGCGCCTACCGCATGGGCCGCGCCATCCAGGCCGGGCGCGTCTGGATCAACTGCTACCACCACTATCCGGCGCACGCGGCCTTTGGCGGCTACAAGGAATCGGGCATGGGGCGCGAGAACCACAAGATGATGCTCGACCACTACCAGCAGACGAAGAATCTGCTGGTGAGCTATGGGGAGAACCGGATGGGGTTCTTCTGAGGGCAGGTCAAATGACGGATTGCACCCAGCGCTGGATATCGCCCGCTCCCATGGCCCCCGAGATCCGGCCGATTTCCTGCCCGCCGCGGAACACCACCATCGTCGGGATGCTGCGAATGCCGTAGGGCGCGGCGGCCTGCGGGTGGGCCTCGGTGTCGAGCTTGGCCAGCTGCACCTCGGGCGCCAGCGCGGCCGCCGCCTGCTCGAAGGCCGGCGCCATGCTGCGGCAGGGGCCGCACCAGGGCGCCCAGAAATCGACCACCACCGGCACCTGGCTGCGCCCCACGTGCTTTGCAAAGCTCGCGGCATCGAGCGCCACCGGCTTGCCCGTGACCAGCGGCTGGTGGCAGCTGCCGCAGTCGGGCGCATTGCCCAGCTGCGCGCGCGCGACGCGGTTGGTGGTGTGGCAATGGGGGCAGACGTAGTGCAGGGGGTCGGTCATGGGGAAGCCTTTACGGGAGATGTTGGAGGTATCTCGGGCTCGGGAGCAGGATTTCAACCTAGAGGGCAGGACGTTCATGGTTCGACGGGGCCGCCCAGGCAGGCTCACCACGAACGTCGGAGGGAAACCGTTCGTCCTGAGCTTGTCGAAGGATGGACGGCCTGTCCTCAAAACTTGCCAATAAGTCCATAAGCCCCACCCCCCTAAACAAACTTCGCAATCAACGCCGCAATCACGCTCAACAGCACCGTACTCGCAAACGGCAGGAAGATCTGCCGCCCGAAGACCTTGAAGCGCAGGTCGCCCGGCAGCCGTCCCAGGCCGATGCGCTCGAGCAGGTTCGACAGCCCGTTGATCAGCAGCAGCGCGAGGAAGATGACGATCAGCCAGCGGATCATGGTTTCACAGCCGGTGCGTGCGGTCGCCCTGCACGAAGCCCAGCGCCGGCCAGGGCTCGACGCCGCGGCTGAGGCCTATCACCTTGAACAGCTCGCCCATCTCGTGCTCCATCATCAGCTTGGCGGCCATGGCGCGCGCACCCTGGGGCATCTGCTCGAGCTGCTGCAGCAGGCCGCAGTTGACCAGGAAATGCGCCTGGGTGGTGTAGCCCAGCAGCTCCATGCCCGCCTCCTGCGCGGCCACGGCGATGCCGGTGAAGTTGACGTGGGCGGTGATGTCCTTCAGGCCCAGCTCCACCAGCGGATCGTCATCCATGCGGTGCGCGCGGTGGCACACCAGCGTGCCCATGTGGCGCTGCGGGTGGTAGTACTCGTCCTCGCCGAAACCGTAGTCGATGAGGAAGGCCGCGCCGCGCACCAGGCGCTCGCCCAGCGTGCGCACGAAGGCTTCGCCCTGGGCGTGGATCTCGGTCAGGTAGTCCTGGGGGCCGGCGATCTCCAGGGGCGGGCGCAGCGCGGTGGCGCGGTCCTCCCAGACGAAGCCATCCTCCTTCCAGGCCACGCCGCGCTCGAACCACTCGCCCTTCCTGCGCATCAGCAGCTGCACCGGCATCGCATCCAGCACCTCGTTGCCGACAACGACGCCCTGCATGGCTTGCGGCAGCGTATCGACCCAGTGCAATTTTTCGGCAAAGGGCGCCAGGCGCTCCTTCTGGCGCGCGCGCAGGCTGCCCGAGAGATCGACGATGGTGTAGCGCTCGACCTTGTCGCCCAGCGCGCCCAGCAGCTGCCCGGCCAGCGCCCCGGTGCCCGCGCCGAACTCCCAGACCTCGCGCGTGCCGGTGCGCTCCAGGGCCTCGGCCACCTGCGCCGCCAGCAGCCGGCCGAAGGCGGGCGAGATTTCCGGCGCGGTGACGAAATCGCTGCCCGATTCGGGCATGCTGCCGAACTTGGGCCGGTCATTGGCGTAATAGCCCAGGCCGGGGCTGTAGAGCGCCAGCGCCATGAACGCGTCAAATCCCAGCCAGCCTCCGGCGGCCTCGATGCGCGCGCGGATCTGCGCGGTCAACTCGCCCGCTAAACTTTCACTACTGTCCATTGGTCTTCTTTCGGCAACAAGCCGCCATTTTCGGCGCTAATTGCCGACCGCCCTTTTTCTGCGAGGAATCTCCGTGCGCATTTCCACTGATTGCCCCGAGGGCCGGCGCTGGGTGCTGGTCACCGGCGGCGGCCTGCGCCTGGGCCGCGAATTCTGCCTGGCCTTTGCGCGCGCCGGCTGGAACGTGGCCTGCCACTACCGGCAAAGCCGTAAGGCCGCCGAGGCCACCTGCGCCGAGGTGCGCGCGCTGGGCGTGCAGGCGCTCGCCTTCCAGGCCGACCTGAGCGATCGCGGCGCGGCCCCTGCGCTGCTGGCGCGCGTGCATGCGGCCTGCGGCGCCCTGCCCCGGGCGCTGGTCAACAACGCCTCGCTGTTCGAGCCCGACAGCGCGGCCGACTTCGGCGCCGACCTGGCGCGCGTGGACCGCCAGCTGCACACCAACACCCTGACGCCACTGCTGCTGGCCAGCGACTGGGCGCAGCGCTGGCAGGCGCACGATCAGGCACAGCCGCCCGCGCCCGGCAGCGCGCGGCCGGTCGCCATCCATGTGCTGGACCAGAAGGTCTTCAACCTCAACCCCGATTATTTCTCCTACACCCTGTCCAAGCTGGCGCTCGAGCGCGCCGTGGCGCTGCAGGCCCAGGCACTGGCGCCGCTCGTGCGCGTGGTCGGCCTGGCGCCGGGCCTGATGTACCCGAGCGGGCCGCAGAGCGAGGACAATTACCAGCGCGCCGCGCGCGTGAACCTGCTGCGCGCGCCGCTGGCGGCGCAGCATGTCGCCGAGACCGGCGTCTTCTTCGCGGAAAACCCGGCAATCACAGGAATAACGCTATGCGTGGACAATGGGCAGCATTTGGTGCCGCTGGCGCGCGACGTGATGTTCATGGTCGACTGAGCCGCGCCGCCGCCCCACCCTTGACTTCCAACATGACCGAATTCCCGCTTCAGTCCGGCCGCCCTGCCGTGCACGAGCTGCTGCTGCAATGCCGGCGGCTGTTCCTGCAGGGGCTGGAGCAGCAGGTGTCGATAGGCATCCACGATTTCGAGCGCGCCGCGCCCCAGCGCATGCGCTTCGATATCGACCTCTATGTGCCGCTGCACGCGACCACGCCCAGCGCCGACGCGTTGCACGAGGTCGTGGACTACGACTTCGTGCGCGAGTCCGTGCAGCGCGAGGTCGCGCGTGGACATATCGCGCTGCAGGAGACGCTGTGCGATGCGCTGCTGCAGGCACTGCTGGCCCACCCGCAGGTCGTGGCCGCGCGCGTCGCCACCAGCAAGCCCGATGTCTACCCCGACTGCGCGGCCGTCGGCGTGGAAGTCTTCACCATCAAGCCCGACGCGGCCGAACTTCTTTCCTTTCCATCATGACCTCAGCTGCAGTGGGCAGCCAGACCCTGAACCTGACCGGTTTGCGGTTTGACGCCAACCTGGGCATCCTTGCCCACGAGAAAACCGCCCCCCAACCGATCCAGGTCGATGCCGAGCTGAACCTCGGACCCCAGGCCCTGCGCCCCAAGGACGACGACATCGGCCATGTGCTCGACTACCGCAAGGTGCGCCAGATCATCATCGACGAATGCACCGCCGAGCATGTCAATCTGCTCGAGAGCCTGATCGGCAAGCTGGCGCAGCGCCTGATGCTGCTGCCCGGCGTGCGCGGCGTGCGCGTGAAAATTGCAAAATTGGAAATCTTCGACGACTGTGAAGTCGCCATCCGCATTGAAACCGGCCAATGGTGAGCCCGATGAACACCGCTACTGAACACAACCCCTGGATCGACGACGCGCCCGTCGCCGACGAAGCCGCCGCCACCAAGGCCGCAGGCATCAAGATCGAACGCGAGCAGCACAAGCTGGAAAAGCGCCTGTGCCGCGAGGTCGGCCGCGCCATCACCGACTTCAACATGATCGAGGAAGGCGACAAGATCATGGTCTGCATGTCCGGCGGCAAGGACAGCTACACCATGCTCGACATCCTGCTGAAGATGCAGCGCCGCGCGCCGGTGAAATTCGAGCTGGTGGCCGTCAACCTCGACCAGAAGCAGCCCGGCTTTCCCGAACACATCCTGCCCGAGTACCTCGAGGGCCTGGGCGTGCCCTTCCACATCGAGACGCAGGACACCTACAGCGTGGTCAAGCGCGTGGTGCCCGAAGGCAAGACCACCTGCGGCCTGTGCAGCCGCCTGCGCCGCGCGATCCTCTACAAGGTGGCCGACCAGCTTGGCTGCACCAAGATCGCCCTAGGCCACCACCGCGACGACATCCTGCAGACGCTGCTGCTCAACATGTTCTATGGCGGGCGCATCAAGGGCATGCCGCCCAAGCTGGTCAGCGACGACGGCAAGCATGTGGTGATCCGCCCGCTGGCCTATGTGCCGGAGAAGGACACGGAACGCTGGGCCAAGGCGCAGAATTTCCCGATCATTCCCTGCAACCTCTGCGGCAGCCAGGACGGCCTGCAGCGCGTGGCGGTCGGCGAGATGCTGCGCGAATGGGAGAAAAAGCACCCTGGCCGCATCGAGAACATGTTCCGCGCCATGCAGAATGTCGTGACCACGCATATGCTGGACCCCAAGCTGCATGATTTCAAGAACGCCAAGGCCACCGGCATTGCCGATCCCGAGGGCGACACGGCGTTCGACCACGAGGAATTCCCCGCCGCGGCCACGCTGCCCGGGGTCCAGGTGGTCCAGTTGTCCTGAACGGCGGCGGGGGATGCCGGGCTCGCCATCCCCCGCCTGGGCTTTTGCACCGCGAGCGCGAGAAGGAAACGCCATGGCTTTGATCCGCTGGAAACTCTCCCTCACGGTGCTCGGATGCGCCGCACTGCTTGGCGGCTGCGCCAGCGTGCGCGATGTGCAAAGCGACGTGCAGAGCTTCTCGACCCTCACCGCGCTGCCCGCGCCGCCGACCTACCGCCTCGAGCTGCTGCCCTCGCAGCAGGCCCAGGCGCCGCAGTTCGCGGCCATCGAGGCCCAGGCCCAGCAGGCGCTGGCCCGGGTCGGCCTGCAGCGCGACGACAGCCAGGCCAGCCTGGTGGTGCAGATCAGCGCCCAGGCCCGCTACACGCGCGACACCGCCTATTACGGCCCCTACGGCCCGCGCTGGAACTGGGGACTGGGCTTCGGCCGCGGCGCCGGCTGGGGCATGGGCATGGGCTTCGGCGGCTTCATGTTCGACACGCCCCCGCTGCTGCACTACCGCGCGGTGAGCGTGGTCATGCGCGAGCAGCGCACGCAGCGCGTGGTCTATGAGACCTCTGCGGTGCACGAGGACGTTTGGACCAATGATCCGGCGATCTTCGGGACGCTGTTCGATGCGGCGCTCAGCGGGTTTCCGAATCCGCCGCAGGGGCCCAGGCAGATCCGCACGCCGCTGCCGGTGTCGGGAGCGGCGCCGGCTGCGGCACCCGTGCCGAGCGTACAGCCGGTGCCGGTCAGGCCTTGAGGACTGGCCTGGCCTGAACCGGCCCCGCGGCCCGTCGGCACACCGCCTTGCGCCAGGCTTGGAGCGAATGGATAGAACCGTTTGTGGTGGGCCTGTCGAACCATGAACGGCCCCGCGAAAAATCCAGCAGGGCCTTTCCGACGTGCATAGACCCAAACTTTTGGACAGGACGTCCATCCTTCGACAGGCTCAGGACGAACGGGTGTTTTACCGCTCGCCCTGATCTTGAGCTTGTCGAAGGTCAAGAGCCCATGCAAAGAGTCCAGCAAGGCCTTCCCAAGTGCCCGACCTCAATGCGCATGCTGTATATCCGGCACCGCCGCCATCAGCGCGCGCGTGTAGTCATGCTGCGGCGCATCGAGCACCGCCTGGGCGTCGCCCGCCTCGACCAGACGGCCGCGCTGCATCACGCCGATGTCATCGCACATGTGGCGGATGACGGCCAGGTTGTGGCTGATCAGCAGATAGGTCAGTCCGAACTCGTCCTGCAGGTCGCGCATCAGGTTCAGCACCTGGGCCTGCACCGACACGTCGAGCGCCGAGGTCGGTTCGTCGCAGATGATGAATTCCGGCTGGCTGGCCAGCGCGCGCGCGATGGCGATGCGCTGGCGCTGGCCGCCGGAGAACTGGTGCGGGTACTTGCGCGCATCGTCGGGCGCCATGCGCACGCGGCGCAGCGCCTGGGCCACGCGCTCGGCGGTCTCGCCGGGGTGGGCGCTCAGGCCGAGCACCTCCAGCGGCTCGGCAATCAGCCGGCCCACGGTCCAGCGCGGGTTCAGGCTGGCGTAGGGGTCCTGGAAGATCATCTGGATGCGCCGGCGCAGGTCGGTCCGCGTCTTGAAGCGGTCTTCGCCATCGAACAGCACCTGGCCGCGCGTCGGCTGCGTGAGGCCCGCGACCATGCGCGCCACCGTCGACTTGCCCGAGCCCGACTCGCCGACCAGCCCGAAGGTGCGGCCCTGGCGAATGGCAAAGCTCACGCCATCGACCGCCTGCAGCATGCGCCGCGGCTGGCGCGACACCACGCGCTCGAGCCAGCCCAGCGACAGATCGAACTCCTTGCCCAGGTCGCGCACTTCCAGCAGGGTCCTGGCCTCGCCCGAGGGTGAGCGGGGCACGGGCTCGGCCTTGGCCGCAGGCGGGCTCACGCCCCGGCCTATCTCGGGCACGGGCAAGCGATCCAGCCGCTCATGCACCGAAGGAATGGCCGCCATCAGCACGCGCGTATAGGGCGCGGCGGGCCGGTCCAGCACCTCGCGCACCGGCCCGGTTTCCAGCACCCGGCCCTGGTACATGACCATGACCCGGTCGGCGGTTTCGGCGATGACACCCATGTCGTGCGTGATCAGCATGGCCGCGGCCTGGCGCTCCTGGCACACGCGGCGCAGCAGCGCGATGATCTGCGCCTGTACCGACACATCGAGCGCCGTGGTCGGTTCGTCGGCAATGATCAGTTGCGGCTCGGCGCACAGCGCCAGCGCGATGGCCACGCGCTGGCGCATGCCGCCGGAGAACTGGTGCGGGTACTGGCCGAAGCGCACGCGCGGATCGGGGATCTCGACTTCCTCCAGCAGCGCCAGCGCGCGCTCCCGGGCCTGGGCCTCGGTCAGCGGCAGATGGGTGCGGATGGTTTCGACCAGATGCCGCCCCACGGTATAGACCGGGTTCAGGCTGGTCAGCGGGTCCTGGAAGATCGAGCCGATGCGCCGCCCGCGGATGCGCCGCATGGCCTCGCCGCGCAGTTCGTCGATGCGCTCGCCGCCCAGCTCGACGCTGCCACTGGAGATGCGCCCGGGTGGATCGATCAGCCCGATGACGGCCGCGCCGGTCATCGACTTGCCCGCGCCCGATTCGCCGACCACGCCCAGGATCTCGCCGGCGGCGATCTCGAAGCTCACGTCGTCAAGCACCTGCACCGGGCCACGGTAGGTATCGAAGGTCACGCCCAGGCCGCGCACGCGCAGCACCGGTGGGGGATGGATGTCGGTGGAGCTCATTGCAGCTTCGGGTTCAGGGCGTCGCGCAGCCAGTCGCCGACCAGGTTGACGGACAGTGCCAGGGCCAGCAGCACCAGCGAGGGGAACAGCAATATCCACCACTCGCCCGAGAACAGGAAGCCCTGGCCGATGCGGATCAGCGTGCCCAGCGAAGGCTGGGTGGGCGGCAGGCCCACGCCCAGGTACGACAGCGTGGATTCGGCGACGATCGCGTGCGCGAAGCTGATCGCGGCAATGACCAGGATCGGCGCCAGCAGGTTCGGCAGGATGTGCCGCCCCAGGATGGCGCTGCGGCTGCGGCCGATCAGTTGCGCGGCCAGCACATAGTCCTTTTGCTTCTCGACCATGACGGCGCCGCGCACCGTGCGCGCGTACTGCACCCAGTCGGACAGGGCGATGGCCAGGATGATGACCAGCACCGCCACCTGCTCGCGCGCGCCCTCGGGCACCACGCCGCGCACGATGCCCAGGATCAGCATCGCCACCAGGATCACCGGAAAAGTGAGCTGCACGTCGGCCAGGCGCATCAGCAGGGTGTCGAACCAGCCGCCGGCATAGCCCGCCAGCAGCCCCAGCGGCACGCCGATGCACAGCGACAGCAGCACCGCCGACACGCCGACCAGCACCGACATGCGCAGGCCGTAGAGGATGGCCGAGGCCACGTCGCGGCCCTGGTCGTCGGCGCCCAGCAGGTAGAGCGACCCGCTGGCGCCCTCGGACCAGGGCGGCAGGAAGGCGTCGTTCAACTCGAGGGCGGCCGAATCGAAGGGGTTCTGCCAGGCCAGCCAGGGCGCGAACAGCGTCGCCAGCACGATCAGCAGCAGCATGGCCGCCGCGACCTGGACGGTGCGCGAGCGCGCGAACGCGCGTTTCACGGGAGAGTCGCTGTGGCGCCAGCCGCGCCGGGGTGCTGGCGGGGGCGCCGTTTTTTCAATCACATCGTGCATGTCATTTCCTTCATCACCGGCGGCGCAGGCGCGGATCGACGGCCAGGTAGAGGAAGTCCACCAGCAGGTTGATCACCACATACAGCAGCGCGATGAACATCAGATAGGCCGAGATCAGCGGCACGTCCACGCCCTGGATGGAGGAGATGAACAGCAGGCCCACGCCCGGCCACTGGAACACGGTTTCGGTGACGATGGAGAACGCGATCAGCGTGCCGATCTGCAGACCGGCAATGGTGATGACCGGAATGAGCGTGTTGCGCAGCGCATGGCCGAAGTACAGGTCCTTCTCGCGCAGGCCGCGCGCGCGGCCGAAGCGGATGTAGTCGGAGCGCAGCACCTCGAGCATCTCGGCGCGCACCAGCCGCATGATCAGCGTCATGTTGTAGAAGCCCAGCGTGATCGCCGGCAGGATGATCGCGCTCCAGCCCGAAGCCGTGAGCAGACCGGTTTCCCAGCCGCCGACCTTGACCGTCGTGCCGCGGCCGAAGGACGGCAGCCAGCGCAGCTCGACCGCGAACAGGTAGATCAGCCCGATGCCGATCAGGAAGGTCGGCAGCGACACGCCGACCAGCGACACGGTCATGACCGCGCGGCTGAGCCAGCCCTCGCTGCGCAGCGCCGTGTAGACCCCCAGCACCAGCCCGATCGCCAGCGCTCCCAGCGAGGCGATCAGCGACAGCTCCAGCGTCGCCGGCAGGCGCTCGGCAATGACCTCGCTCACCGGCCGCTTGAGCCGGTAGGAGATGCCCAGATCGCCCTGCACCACCTTGCCCACATAGTGCAGGTACTGCAGCGGCACGGGCTGATCAAAGCCCAGCTCCCTGGTCAGCGCCGCGCGTTCCTCGAGCGTGGCGTCCTCGCCCAGCAGGCTGATCGTCGGGTCGCCGATATGGCGGAACACCATGAAGGCGATGAGGGAGACCGCCAGCAGCACCAGGGCCGACTGGCCCAGGCGCCGCAACAGATAGGCCAGCATGGGAGCCTCACTTCGCGCCGAGCTTCACGTCCTTGAAGAGCACGGCGTTGTCCGGGTGCACCGGCACGTCGATGCGCTTGATGGAGGCGAAATGGATCACCTGGTCATGCAACGGAATGTAGAAGCGTTCCTTCTGCACCACGTTCCAGATGCGCTGGATGGTCGCATCGCGCTTGGCCTTGTCCGGCTCGGAAGCCAGCGACACGATGTCCTTGTCGACCTCGGCGCTGCTGAAGCCCGTGGCATTGGTCGGGCCGCGCCCGTCCTTGCCGCGCGTGTGCACCAGGAAGTCGAAGATATAGGCCGAGTCATAGGTCGGCACGCCCCAGCCGTAAAGGTAGAAGTCGAGATCGGCGTTGTTGATGGCGACGCTCTGCTGCGCGATGGGGCGCGCGACCACGGTGGTCTTGATGCCGATGCGGCCCAGGAAGCCGGCAATCGCCGTGCTGATGGCTTCGTCGTTGACGTAGCGGTCGTTGGAGGTGTGCAGCGTCAGATCGAAGCCGTTGGGGTAGCCGGCATCGGCCAGCAGTTGCTTGGCCTTGGCGGAATCGACCTTGGGATAGGCGGCCATGGCCTTGCTGTAGCCGTTGACGAAGGACGGCGCGATCATGCCCGAGGGAATCGACAGCCCGCGCATGGTGGAGCGCTTGAGCGCATCGCGGTCGATGGCCAGGTGGATGGCTTCGCGCACGCGCGGGTCGGCCAGCGGGTTCTTGCCCTTGAGGCTCGAATGCTTGAGCTCCTTGCCGCCGACGTTCAGGCCCAGGAAGATCGAGCGGTTTTCCGGGCCTTCGTTGATGCGCAGCCGCTGGTCCTGCTTCAGGCGCGCCACGTCCTGCGCCGGAATGTCCTGCGCGAAGTCGACTTCGCCCGACAGCAGCGCCGCGACGCGCGTGGCCGGCGACTTGATCGGCAGGTAGATCAGCTCGGTGATCTGCAGCGGCGCCTGGCCCTTGCCCCAGTACTGGGGGTTGGCTTTCATGACGGTACGCGAATCCTGCTCGCGGCTGGCCAGCATGTAGGGGCCGGTGCCGTTGGCGTTGCGCGTGGCGAAGTTCTCGGTGGAGCTGGCCGGGTCCTGCGTGGTTTCGGCGCCCTTGGCCTTGGCCCAGGCCTCGCTCATCATGAACAGGTTGGTGAGGTTGTCGGGGAAGATCAGGTTCGGGCCGTTGGTCTTGACATGCACCGTGAGCTCGTCGACGGCCTTGGCCTCGACCATCGAGGCCAGCAGCGACTTGACCTGTGCGCCCGGGCCCTTGGCGCGCTGCAGCGAGAAGACGACGTCCTTGGCGGTAAATGCCGTGCCATCGTGGAACTTGACGTTCGGACGCAGCTTGAATTCCCAGACCGAAGGGTCGGCGGTGAGCTTCCACGAAGTGGCCAGTGTGGGCACCAGCTTGCCCTTGGCATCGCGCGTGACCAGCGTCTCGTACATCTGATGCAGCAGCACGAAATTGGTGCCGGTGTTGAAGGAATGCGGATCGAGCGTGGTCGGATCGGAAGCGCGCGCCCAGCGCAGCGTTTCCGCCTGGGCGCCGCCGGCAGTCAGCAGGCCTGCGGCAAGCAGGGACGAGAACAACGTTTTCAGCAGCATCGAGGTTCCTCAAGCAAGTGGGTGAAGCCAGACCGCGCGCCGCTCTGGAGGCGGCTGCGTTCGCTCGCTGCACGGATGCAAGAACCGGGCCTGCGCTCCGTGCGGCACCCATCTTGGCGGGCCTGCCAATCGCAATCAACGGGGTAAACCTCAGCCACTCAGGCGTTTGGTCACCGCATGTAACAGTTTCCCCGGCGCCTTCTGCCCTTACTTCGCGCCGAACTTCACATTCTTGAAATGCACCTCGTTTTCCGGATGCACCGGAATGTCGAGCCGCCGGATGGAGGCGAAATGCACCATCTGGTCGTGCAGCGGAATGTAGAAGCGCTCCTTCTGCACCACGTCCCAGATGCGCTGGATCGCGGCATCGCGCCGCGCCGGATCGGATTCGTTGGCCAGCGAGGCGATGTCGGCATCGACGCCGGCATTGCTGAAGCCCGTGGCATTGGTCGGGCCGCGCCCGTCCTTGCCGCGCGTGTAGACCAGGAAGTCGAAGATATAGGCCGAGTCATAGGTCGGCACGCCCCAGCCGAACAGGTAGAAATCGGCATCGGCCTTGTTGATGGCCACGCTGTGCTGCGCGATCGGGCGCGCGACCACGCTGGTCTTGATGCCGATGCGGCCGAGGAAGCCGGCGATGGCCGTGCTGATCGCCTCGTCGTTCACATAGCGGTCATTGGTCGAATACAGCGTGAGGTCGAAGCCGTCGGCATAGCCGGCCTCGGCCATCAGCTTCCTGGCGCGGGCCACATCGGCCTTGGGATAGGCCGCCATGGCCTTGGTGTAGCCATGCACGAAGGGCGGCGCGATGATGCCCGAGGGAATGGACAGCCCGCGCATGACCGAGCGCTTGATCGCGTCGCGGTCGATGGCCAGGTGGATGGCCTCGCGCACGCGCGGGTCGGCCAGCGGGTTCTTGCCTTTCACGCTCGAGTATTTGAGCTCTTTGCCACCGACATTGAGCCCGAGGAAAATCGAGCGGTTCTCCGGCCCCTCGTTGATGCGCAGGCGCGGGTCCTGCTTCAGGCGCACCACGTCCTGCGCGGGAATGTCCTGCGCGAAGTCCACCTCGCCCGACAGCAGCGCCGCCACGCGCGTGGCGGGCGACTTGATCGGCAGATAGATCAGCTCGGTCACCTGCAGCGGCGCCTGGCCCTTGCCCCAGTAGTTGGGGTTGAGCTTCATCACGGTCCTGGCATCGAGCTCGCGGCTGGCCAGCATGTAGGGGCCGGTGCCGTTGACATTGCGCGTGGCGAAGTTCTCCACGTTGCTGCCCGCGTCCTGCGTGGTCTCGGCGCCCCTGGCCTTGGCCCAGGCGGCGTTCATGATGAACATGTTGGTGAGGTTGTTGGGAAAGATCAGGTTCGGGCCACTGGTCTTGACCTGCACCGTCAGATCGTCGACGGCCTTGACCTCGACCATCGACGACAGCAGCGACTTGACCTGCGCCGTCGGGCCCTTGGCGCGCTGCAGCGAAAACACCACGTCATTTGCCGTCAGCGGTGCGCCGTCGTGGAACCTGACGTTCGGGCGCAGCTTGAATTCCCAGACCGTGGGATCGGCGGTCATGCGCCACGAGGTCGCCAGCGCAGGGATGAGCTTGCCCTTGGCATCGCGGTAGACCAGCGTTTCGTACATCTGGTGCAGCAGCGTGAAATTGGTGCCCACATTGAAGGCATGCGGGTCGAGCGAGGTGGGGTCGGAGGCCCGCGCCCAGCGCAGCGTTTCGGCATGGAGCGCAGGGGCGCTCAGCAGGCCCGCGGCCAGCAGCAGCGAAGACAGGCGTTGGAATGACATGGGGAACCTCCCGGAATGAAACAACAAGCGGCGCTGCGGACGGGCCGGCATCGACCGTGGTGCCATGGCTCCTGCCTGCAAACCATCTTGGCGAGCGCCCTGGAGGTGTGCAAGGATGCAAGCATCCCCTGCCCTGTCGGCAGGCAACCCGGCACGGCGCAGGCGCAAATCGCTTCGTGGAGCGCGCATTCCCGCCGCGGCGCCTGCCAACCGGGCCGGGCCTGCGTGGCCCGCCCTGCGCCGCCCGAGCAGTTGCCGCACAATCGGCAGCTGCCTTTCCACTGCCAAACCGATCCCGCCGCATGCAAGCCACCCGCATCATTGCCATCCGCCATGGAGAAACCGCCTGGAATGCCACCGCCCGCCTGCAGGGCCACCAGGACATTCCGCTCAACGAACTGGGCCTGTGGCAGGCCGCGCAGGCCGCGCGCGCGCTGGCCGACGAGCCGGTGGCGCAGATCTACAGCAGCGACCTGCAGCGCGCCTACCAGACCGCCGAGGCGGTGGCCGCCGTCACGGGTGCGCCGCTCACGGCCGAGCCCGGGCTGCGCGAGCGCAGCTTCGGCATCCACGAGGGCCGCACCTTTGCCGAGCTGGAAGCCGAGCTGCCTGACATCGCGCGCCGCTGGCGCCAGCGCGACCCCGACTTCACGCCCGAAGGCGGCGAATCGCTGGTCATGCTGCGCGAGCGCGTGCGCGCCACGGTCGATCGCTTGGCCGCGCGCCATGCCGGCGAGCTGATCGTGCTCACCGCCCACGGTGGCGTGCTCGACACGCTCTACCGCCTGGCCACGGGCCAGGAGCTGCAGGCGCCGCGCACCTTTGCGCTGGGCAATGCGGCCATCAACCGGCTGCTTTGGACTCCACAGGGGCTGGGTTTGGTGGGCTGGTCAGACACTTCCCATCTTGAAAATACAGCGCGTGACGAAATATGCTGAGAGAGCCGGCGGCGATTGCGCACCGCCGGCCCATTCTCCGAGGGAACCTTGATGCGACTTCTTCTAGCCCTGCTGCTGCCTTTTTCCGTGTTCTTCACCATTGGCCGGCCGTTTTCCGGGTTGCTGTGCCTGGTGCTGCAGATCACGCTGATCGGCTGGATTCCGGCGGCGATCTGGGCGGTGTATGCGCTGAGCCAGTACAACACAGACAAGAAGATCGAAAGAATGAACCAGCAGCGGCGCTGAGCAAATCCGTTCGTGGTGAGCCTGTCGAACCATGAATGGCCTGCACTAGAGAACAGGCCCGTCATCCTTCGACAAGCTCAGGACGACCGGATTGCCCGTCATCATTCGACGGGACCGATGAGCGGATCGTTGGTTTTTGACCAGGTTGAACTTTCTTGCACAATCGTGCTCACAGAACGTCCTCAACCAACAGCGAAACCATGCCTGACAAACCTGCCCCCGCGGCACCCGATGCGTTAATTCCGGCCTCCATCCACGCGAACGATGGAGGCCTGCATGATTGAGTTGTTCAGCGACCCCGCCGTCTGGGTCGGCCTCCTGACCCTGGTGCTTCTCGAGATCGTCCTGGGCATCGACAACCTCGTCTTCATCGCGATCCTCTCCGAAAAGCTCCCCCCGCACCAGCGCGACAAGGCCCGCATCATCGGCCTGAGCCTGGCGCTGTTCATGCGCCTGGGCCTGCTTTCGGTCATCTCCTGGATCGCCACGCTCACCACCCCCCTCATCGATCTGGGACCATTGGCGCTTTCGGGCCGGGATCTGATCCTGCTGCTGGGCGGCCTGTTCCTGATCTTCAAGGCCACCACCGAGCTGCACGAGCGCATGGAAGGGGTGACGCACTCCGCGAATTCCGGCAAGGGCTATTCCAGCTTCCTGGCGGTCGTCACGCAGATCGTGATCCTGGACGCGGTCTTCTCGCTCGATGCCGTGATCACTGCCGTGGGCATGGTCGACGAGCTGCCGGTCATGATGGCCGCCGTGGTCATCTCGATTGCCGTCATGCTGCTGGCTTCCAAGCCGCTGACGCGCTTCGTGAACGCGCACCCCACGGTGATCGTGCTGTGCCTGAGCTTCCTGCTGATGATCGGCTTCAGCCTGGTGGCCGAAGGCCTGGGCTTCGATGTGCCCAAGGGCTACCTGTATGCGGCCATCGGCTTCTCGATCCTGATCGAGTTCTTCAACCAGATCTCGTCGCGCAACGCCAAGGCGCAGGAATTGCGCATTCCGCTGCGCGAACGCGCGGCCAACAAGGTGCTGTCGCTGATGTCGGCGCAGCGCGGCGACGCGGCGCACCAGGCCGACCCCGCCGACCTGCCGGACGAGCCCCAGGCCTTCGTGCCCGAGGAGCGGCTGATGGTCACGGGCGTGCTGTCGCTGGCCGAGCGCAAGGTGCGCTCCATCATGACGCCGGTGTCCGACGTGGACTGGGTGGACCTCAACGGCGACGCCGAGGACATCCGCCTCTCGCTCAACGACAACCCGCACAGCTACCTGCCGGTCTGCAACGACAGCATCGACGAGCTGGTGGGCGTGGCGCGCGCCAAGGACATGCTGCGCGACCTGATGCAGTTCGGCTCGATCCAGCCAGGCACCATCAAGCGCCCGCGCTTCGTGCAGGAAAGCACCGGCGTCATCGCGCTGCTCAACGACCTGCGCACTTCCAAGGGCCGCATGGTCATCGTCAAGAACGAGTTCAATGTGATGTGCGGCGTGGTGACGCCGATCGACGTGCTGGAAGCGATTGCCGGCGAATTCCCCGACGAGGACGAGACCTTCACCATCCAGAAGTCCGCCGAGCGCGACAACCTGTGGATCGCCAGCGGCGCGGCCGACGTGCACCTGGTGCAGCAGCTGCTGGGCACGCAGCAGCTGATCAGCGCCGGCGACTTCTACGCCACGCTGGGCGGGCTACTGACCGACCGGCATGGCGCCGTGCCGCCCAGGGGCACGCAGATCGACATCGGCGACTGGCGCTTCACGGTGCTGGAAAACGAGGACGATGTGCTGCGCAAGGTCAGCATCGAAAGCATCGACACCGAGCACCATTGATCGCCCTGCCATGCCGCCCTTGCGCGGCATGGCGTTTCGTCATGAACAAGTTTCTGTTGCTGTGCGGCGCCCTGGCACTGGCCGCATTGACCGCCTGCTCCGACTTCCGCGAGCGGCTGACGGACGGCTATCCGACCAAGGATGTCGTCATCGACAAGGACACTGCCACGCCCAACCAGCTGGCCGATGCCCTCAACCAGATCGCGCGCCTGTCGCTGATCGGCGACGACTGGGAATTCGAGGACGAGCGCGACCACTGCAGCGTGACCGTCATCGAGGGCGACACGCGCAATGCACGCCGGCTGAGCCTGCAGGATGCGACGTTCGCCATCCAGCGCGACAGGGCCAGCGGCAAGTATTACGCGACCCTCAGCAACCGCGGCCGGGTGCATCTGGAGCACGACGGCACGGCGTTGCGGCTGTTCGAGACCGACTCCTATCATGGCCTGTCCATTGCCGAAGGCTACCTGATGGCGCTGGCGCAGAAATGTGCGGCCGGCTAGGTGCGGCCGGCTAGGCGCGGCCGGCTAGGCGCGGCCGGCTAGGTGCGGCCGGCTAGGCGCGGCCAGCATGCAGCCCCCCGCCTGACCTTCTAGGCTTCTGGCACCCAGCCGCCGGGCGCGCGCACCAGCATCGGCGCGTCGAGCGCGCCCAGCACGGGAATGGGCGTGCCGTCGGCCTGGCGCAGCCGTTCGCGCCAGCGCGTGCCCTGGCGCATGGCCACGGCGATCGCCTCCACCTGCGCGCCGCAGCGCCGAGAGCATGGTGGCGCCGGTGCTCACGGTGTCGTCCACCACCAGCACGCGCCGGCCGTCCAGCAGGCTGGCCTGGTGCGGATCAAGGTAAAGCCGCTTGTCCTGGCCGGGCGAGCTGATCGAGCGCACCGGCTCGGACAGCTCGTCGCGGTACCAGTACTTGCGTGAAAAGCCCAGCGGCACGAAGCGCGCATGGCCGAGACCGCGCGCCACGGCCGGCGCGAAGGACAGGCCCAGCGTCGGCAGCCCGACCACGGCATCGACGGGGAAGTCGCGCGCCTGCTCGACCATCGCCTGGGTCAGCGCCTGCACCACCTCGAGCGCGGCCTGGTTGGCGACCAGCGAGGTCATGCAGCGCGTGGCGTCGCCGGGCAGGCCGCGCAGCGGCAGCAGCAGGTAGCGGCCATCGCGCAGCCGCGCGGGATAGCTGCGCTGGTAGGGCGGACTGGTCGATTGCGCCAGTTCATTGGCCGAGAGAATGCGCTGCCAGTAGCCGGTGGTGGCGTCGAAATCGGGGGAAGCGGGCTGCAATAGATGATCCACCATGCTGGCCTTGCATGCCGGAAGCGCCGGCGGCGCGCAGATGATAGTCGGCAGGAGCGTCCCCTGCCCAGGCCGAGGGTTCCCCTGCATCGCCAGCATGGGTAGGGCGCGACACAATCGGTTGCATGCACCTTCCACGCTACGCGCTGTCCTGGTCATGCCCCGCCCTGGGCATCGTCCTTGCGCTGGCATTTGCCTGGCGGGTGCTGGCCGCCGATACCGGGCACCCGCCGCTGGCGGAGTTCGCCATGGCATGGGGCACGGTGCTGGCCAGCCTGCTGGCGGGCGTGGCCGCGCTGCGCAGCCGCCTGCCGCCCGCCCTGGCCTGCATGCTGCAGGCCGGCGCGCTGGCCACGGCCGGCGGCGCCATGGGGCTGCAGCCCTGGCACCTGGTGTTCAAGCCGCTGGCCATGGTCTGTGCGATGGCCGCCGTCGCCTGGCATATGCGCCGCCATGGGACGTGGCGCGAGGGCGGGCTGCTGCTGGCGGCGCTGGCCGCGTCGCTGGCCGGCGATGTCCTGCTGATGCTGGACGGGCTGTTCATTGCGGGCCTGCTGGCCTTTCTGCTGGCCCATCTTTGCTATCTCGCGCTGTTCCAGCAGGGCCAGCGCTGGTTCGCGCTGCGCGGCGCGCTGGCGCTGTTCCTGCTGCTGGCCGCGGCCATGTATGCGTTTCTTTGGCACGGCGGTCTGCCCGCGAACCTGCGCCTGCCGGTCGCAGCCTATGTGCTGGCCATTGCGCTGATGGCCGCGCAGGCCTGGGGCCGCTGGCACCAGGCGCGCCCCGCCGGGCGCCGCGCCGCGCTTCTGGTGGCGCTGGGCGCCGCCAGCTTCCTGCTCAGCGATGCGCTGCTTGCCACGGACCGCTTCGTGCAGCCCCTGGCCTGGGCGCCGCTCGCCGTGCTTTCGAGCTATTACCTGGCGCAGGCATCGATCGTGGCCGGCATGCTCTGCGCGCCGCGGCCTCAGGCGTCTTCTGCCGGCAGGGCCGGCGGCATCACGCCCAGGTGAAGGTAGGCCGCCTTGGTGGCGATGCGCCCGCGCGGCGTGCGCTGCAGATAGCCCTGCTGGATCAGATAGGGCTCGATCACGTCCTCGATGGTGCCCGATTCCTCGCCGATGCTGGCTGCGATGTTGTCCAGCCCCACCGGGCCGCCATCGAAGCGGTGGATCACGGCTTCCAGCAGCTTGCGGTCCATGATGTCGAAGCCCTGCGGGTCCACGTCGAGCATGGCGAGAGCGCGGTTGGCGATGTCCTGCGTGATGCGGCCGTCGCCCTTGACGTCGGCGTAGTCGCGCACGCGCCGCAGCAGCCGGTTGGCGATGCGCGGCGTGCCGCGCGAGCGGCGCGCGATTTCCCAGCCGCCTTCGGTGTCGATCGGCACGCCCAGCAGCCCGGCGCTGCGCTCGACGATGCGCGCCAGTTCCTCCGAGGTATAGAACTCGAGCCGCGCGACGATGCCGAAGCGGTCGCGCAGCGGGTTGGTGAGCATGCCCGCGCGCGTGGTGGCGCCGACCAGCGTGAAGGGCTGCAGGTCGAGCTTGATCGAGCGCGCGGCCGGGCCCTCGCCGATCATGATGTCGATCTGGTAGTCCTCGAGCGCGGGGTAGAGGATTTCCTCCACGACAGGCGACAGGCGGTGGATCTCGTCGATGAACAGCACGTCGTTGGCTTCGAGATTGGTCAGCAGCGCCGCCAGGTCCTTGGGCTTTTCCAGCACCGGCCCGCTGGTCTGGCGCAGGTTCACGCCGAGCTCGGCGGCGATGATGTGCGACAGCGTGGTCTTGCCCAGGCCCGGCGGGCCGAACAGCAGCACGTGGTCAAGCGCCTCGCCGCGCTTGCTGGCCGCGCCAATGAAGATCTCGAGCTGCTCGCGCGCCTTGGCCTGGCCCACGTATTCCTGCAGCAGCTTGGGGCGCAGCGCGCGCTCCATCGCCTCCTCGTGGTGCGACAGCGGCGCGGCGGAGATGGCCCGCTTCGGCGGCGCGGGCGCGAAATCGTCGGTGTGGATGGTCATGGTGCCTATTTAGCCAGGGCCTGCAGCGCGCGCTTGATGCCTTCGCTCACGCCCACATCGGGCGGCAGGGCTTTGAGCGCGGCCGCGGCTTCCTTGTCGCTGTAGCCCAGCGCCAGCAGCGCCTGCAGGATGTCGTTCTGGTGCTCGTTGGTGAACAGCGACTTCGAGCCCATGTCGGCGCCGATCTTGCCCTTGAGCTCGAGAAGCAGCCGCTCGGCGGTCTTCTTGCCGATGCCCGGCACCTTGATCAGCCGCCCGGCCTCCTGCAGCGTCACCGCCTGCGCCAAGTCCTCGACGCCGATGCCGCTGATGATCGCCAGCGCCGTGCGCGGGCCGACGCCGCTGATCTTGATCAGCTCCCTGAAGGTCTGGCGCTCGCTGGGCGTGCCGAAGCCGAACAGCAGCTGCGCATCCTCGCGCACAATGAAGTGCGTGAGCAGGCTGACCTGCGCGCCGGTCGCGGGCAGGTTGTAGAAAGTGCTCATCGGCACCTGGACTTCGTAGCCCACGCCGTGACAGTCCACCAGGACCGTGGGCGGGTTTTTATCCAGCAGCGTGCCGGTCAATTTGCCTATCATTGAAATCCTTTGCCGCCACGTTGGCAGCTCCAGATTGGAATTATCCGCGTGATCCTGCGCCACACCTTCACACCCCACCACAACACCCGGCTCAGCCACCTCTGCGGCCCCGCCGACGTGCATCTGCGCACCATTGAAACCGCGCTCAAGGTCTCGATCGCCCACCGCCACGAGCAGTTCAAGATCGACGGCCCCAAGGCCCGCGCCCAGGAGGCGCTGGAGATGCTGCAGGCGCTCTACGAGATGGCCGACGACCCGATTCCCGAAGCCCAGCTGCAGCTGATGCTGGCCGGCGACAGCGAGCTGCTGGAAGCCCCGGCGGGCGCGATCCAGCTGTCCACGCGCCGCGCCGACCTGCGCGCGCGCACCGCCACGCAGAACCTGTACCTCGAGAACATCGCCACCCACGACATCACGCTGGGCATCGGCCCGGCGGGCACCGGCAAGACCTACCTGGCCGTGGCCAGCGCGGTGGACGCGCTCGAGCGCAGCGCGGTGCAGCGCATCGTGCTGACGCGCCCGGCGGTGGAGGCCGGCGAGCGCCTGGGTTTCCTGCCCGGCGACCTGACGCAGAAGGTCGACCCCTACCTGCGCCCGCTCTATGACGCACTTTATGACCTGATGGGCTACGAGAAGGTGCAGAAGGCCTTCGAGCGCAACGTGCTGGAGATCGCGCCGCTGGCCTTCATGCGCGGGCGCACGCTGAACAACGCCTTCGTCATCCTGGACGAGGCGCAGAACACCACGCCCGAGCAGATGAAGATGTTCCTCACGCGCATCGGCTTCGGCGCCAAGGCCGTGGTGACCGGCGACGTCAGCCAGATCGACCTGCCCAAGGGTGCGCAGAGCGGCCTGATCGACGCCGAGCGCGTGCTCAAGCGCGTCAAGGGCATTGCCGTGACGCATTTCACCAGCGCCGACGTGGTGCGCCATCCGCTGGTGGCGCGCATCGTCGATGCCTACGAAGCGCGCGGCAGCCAGGCCGTGGCGCGCCGCGCGCGCGCCCGCGATGAATGACCGAGTCTGCCCTTGAAGTTCCCATGCCCCTGCAACAACTGCAACTGTCCCTGCAATTCGCCCGCTTCGACGCGGCCCCGGCCCACCGCGCCGTGCTGTCCCGCAGCAAGGTCACGCGCTGGATCCGCCACGCGCTGGCGGCCGACGCCGAAATCACCGTGCGCATCGTCGATGCCGAGGAAGGCCAGGCGCTGAACCTGCAATACCGCCAGAAGGACTACGCCACCAATGTGCTGACCTTCGACTACCAGCAGGAGCCCACGGTGATGGCCGATCTGGTGCTGTGCGCCCCCGTGGTCGAGCGCGAGGCGCGCGAGCAGCACAAGACGCTCGAGGAGCACTACGCGCATCTGCTGGTCCACGGCACGCTGCATGCGCAGGGGTGGGACCATGAGACCAGCGAAGAGGATGCCGAGGAGATGGAGGCTTATGAGAGCGAGATCATGGGGGAACTGGGGTTTGCGGATCCGTATGCAAAATAGGGTTCGCCAGGCCTTTAGGGCAGGCCCTTCATCCTTCGACAGGCTCAGGACGAGCGGTTAGGAAGGTGGCAGGCTCGAGCATCAAGTCCAGGCATGAACCCGAGAACCGTTCGCCCTGAGCCTGTCGAAGGGTGGACGGCCTGCACTCCAGTAAATAGCCAGCCTCAGCCTTTAGCCCCCACCCGCAACGGCACCGTCACCGGCCCGTCGTTCACCAGATGCACCTGCATATCCGCCCCGAACTGCCCGGTCTGCACCGTGGCATGCGCGGCGCGGGCCTGCTGCACCAGATAGTCATAGAGCCGCCGGCCTTCCTCGGGCGCGGCGGCCTGCTTGAAGCTCGGGCGGTTGCCGCTGGCGGTATCGGCGGCCAGAGTGAACTGGCTCACCAAGAGCAGCCCCCCGCCCACGTCCTGCAGGCTGCGATTCATCTTGCCCTCGTCGTCGCCGAAGACGCGCAGCTTGAGCAGCTTGGCCAGCAGCCGGTCGGCCTCGGCCTCGGTGTCGCCGCGCTCGGCGCAGACCAGCACCAGCAGGCCCTGCCCGATCCGACCGCAGACCTCGCCCGCGACCTCGACGCGCGCCTCGCGCACGCGCTGCAGCAGGCCGATCACAGCAGCCGGGCCTTCACGCTCTTGCCCTTGACGCGGCCCGCGTTCAGCTTTGCCACGGCCGCGCCCGCAATGCGCCGCTCGACGGCCACATAGGTCGAGAAGTCGTTGACGCTGATCTTGCCGATCTGCTCGCGCGTGTAGCCGAAGTCGGCGGTCATCGCGCCCATCACATCGCCGGCGCGGATCTTCTCGCGGCGCCCGCCGATGATCTGGATGGTCTGCATCGGCGGCACCAGCGGCTCGCGGCTCGCGGGCGTGAGCCCGTCCAGCGGGAACCAGCTCGACGCGCGGCCCTGCAGCTGCTCGATCTTGCCGACGTTGCCCATCTCGTCGAGACTCGCCAGGTTCAGCGCCAGGCCCTCGGCGTCGCCGCGGCCGGTGCGGCCGATGCGGTGGATGTGGACTTCCGGATCCGGCGTGACCTCGACATTGATCACGGCCGCCAGGTTCGAGATGTCGAGTCCGCGCGCCGCCACGTCGGTCGCCACCAGCACCGAGCAGCTGCGGTTGGCGAACTGCACCAGCACCTCGTCGCGCTCGCGCTGCTCGAGCTCGCCGAACAGCGCCAGCGCGCTGAAGCCCTGGGCCTGCAGCAGGTTCACCAGCTCGCGGCACTGCTGCTTGGTGTTGCAGAAGGCAATGCTCGATTCGGGACGGAAGTGCAGCAGCAGGTCGGCCACGGCCTGCAGGCGCTGGCCCTCGGCGACTTCGTACCAGCGCTGCGCGATCTTGCCCTCGCTGTGCTGGGCCTGCACGGTGATGCGCTGCGGCTGGCGCATGAAGCGCGCGCTCAGGTCGGCAATGCCCTCGGGGTAGGTGGCCGAGAACAGCAGGGTCTGGCGCTCCTTCGGGCACTGGCGCACCACGGTGTCGATGTCGGCGTGGAAGCCCATGTCGAGCATGCGGTCGGCTTCGTCGAGCACCAGCGTGTTCAGGCCCGTCAGGTCCAGCGCGCCGCGTTCCATCAGGTCCATGACCCGGCCCGGGGTGCCGACCACGATGTGCGCGCCGTTCTCCAGGCTGGCGATCTGCGCGCGCGCGGGCACGCCGCCATACACCGTGACGATCTTGATGTTGTCGTGCGCCCGGGCCAGCCGGCGCAGCTCGGTCGCCACCTGGTCGGCAAGCTCGCGCGTGGGGCACAGCACCAGCGACTGCACGCCGAACCAGCGCGGGTTGAGCCGCGTCAGCAGCGCCAGGCCGAAGGCCGCGGTCTTGCCGCTGCCGGTGCTGGCCTGGGCGATCAGGTCCTTGCCCAGCAGCGCGGGCGGCAGGCTGGCGGCCTGGATGGGCGTCATCTGCTGGTAACCCAGCTGCTGCAGATTGGCCAGCATGGCCGGGCCGAGGGCCAGGGTGTCGAAACCGGTGCCGGCGGAAGAGGAAGAGGCATTCATGGGCGCGATTATCCGGGCTCGGGCGCCGGCCGGCGCCGCGCAGGGCTGTAGAGTCGGGACTTGTACGCTGCGTCGATTCGTCCGGTTACGATATAAACAGCTTTTCCCTAGGAAGGTCATGCCCCCCAGCCCCAGCGCGTCCCGCCTCGACAGCAGCAGCGAAAGCGACAGCAATGTCCTGTTGCGACTCGTCATCGATGCCGCGGCGGGAATGATGGCGTACTTCGAGGCCGGCACCCGGTGCTGCCGCTTCGCCAACCAGGCCTTCGCGCGCCACTATGGCTTCGGTCCGGACGAGATCATCGGCAAGCGCCCCTGGGAGATCATGGGCCAGGAGGGCTGGGAAGCGATCGCGCCGCACATGGAGCTCTGCCTGCGCGGCGAGCCGGTGCGCTATGTGCGCCAAGCGCGTTCGCCGCAGGGCGAGCTGCGCGAGATCGAGGCCCGCGTCACGCCGCACCTCGAGCAGGGGGTGCTGCGCGGCGCCGTGGTGCAGGTGCTGGACCTGAGCCAGGGCCGCTCGGTGCAGCAGCAGCTCGACGAGAGCGAGGAGCGCATGCGGCTGTTCTCGGCCGCGACCCACGAGGCGATCCTGCTGCACCGCGATGGCGTGGTGCTCGATGCCAACGATGCGCTGCTGCGCCTCATCGGCTACGAGCTCGAAGAGCTGCGCGGCAAGCCCGCGCTGCAGCATCTGGACAAGGAATTCTGGCCCATGGCGCTAGACGCCATGCACAGCGGGCGCCGTGCCGCCTACAAGGCCACCGTGCGGCACAAGGATGGCCACAGCATCCCGGTGGAAATCGATGCCATGCTGATGCCCGGCAGCAAGGGCGCCCAGGATTTCCGCATGGTCGTGCTGCGCGACATCACCGCGCACCAACAGGCCCAGGCCGAGATGCGCTTCATGGCCGATCACGATGCGCTGACACGCCTGCCCAACCGCTGGCACCTGAGCGACCGGCTCGAGCAGCTGATCGCGAAGGCGCACGAGGAAAAGCGCGCGGTGGCGGTGCTGAGCATCGACCTGAAGCATTTCTCGGCCATCAACGATTCGCTGGGCCACCAGGCCGGCGACCAGGTGCTGTGCGAGGTCGCGCGGCGCCTGTGCAGCTGCGTGCATGCCAGCGACCTCGTGGCGCGCGCGGGCAGCGATGAATTCATCGTGGTGCTGGCCGGCAGCACGGGCCGCGCCGAAACCGAGCTGCTGACGCGCCAGATGGTGGCGCTGCTGGAGATGCCGTACCACGTGGCCGCGCAGCCGCTGGTCGTTGCGCCGGCCATCGGCATCGCGGTCTTTCCCGAGGATGGAGAGAGCGTCGAGGCGCTGCTGCGCAACGCCGGCGCCGCGCGCCATCTGGCCAAGGAAAGCAGCCACCAGCCCTTCCAGTTCTACACGCCGGCGCTGGAGAGCCGCGCCAGCCGCATGCTCAACCAGGAGCAGCTGCTGCGCCAGTCGATCGCGCTGGGTGGCTTCGAGCTGCATTACCAGCCGCAGGTGCGCACCGACAACGGCGCGCTGGCGGGGTTCGAGGCCCTGGTGCGCTGGCGCCATCCGCAGCGCGGCCTGGTCAGCCCCGAGGAGTTCGTGGCGCTGGCCGAGGCCCGCGGGCTGATCACCGCCATCGACCGCTGGGTGCTGCGCCAGGCCTGCCACGAGGCCTGCGCCTGGCTGGCGCAGGGCATGCCGCGCGTGCCGGTGTCGGTGAACATGTCGGCGCAGGAATTCCGCCACCCGGACCTGGCCATCGACGTGGCCGCGGTGCTGGCCGAGACCGGCCTGCCCGCGCAGCTGCTGCATATCGAGCTCACCGAGAGCACGCTGATGCATTCCGACGCGCAGGTGCAGCGCACGCTGCATGCGCTGCAGCAGCAGGGCGTGCAGCTGGCCATCGACGACTTCGGCACCGGCTACTCGTCGCTCGCCTACCTGCGCCGCCACCCGATCCATCAGCTCAAGATCGACCGTTCCTTCGTCACCGACCTCACCGATAACGAGGACGACGCGGCGATCGTCACTGCCATCGTGCAGATGGCCAGAAGCCTGCGCCTGGGCACCGTGGCCGAAGGCGTGGAAACGCCCGCGCAGCTGGCGCTGCTGCGCCAGCTCGGCTGCGAGATGGCGCAGGGCTATCTCATCGCGCCGCCTATGCCCGCTGAACAATTGTTGCAATGGCAGCAAGATTACTGTCACAAGCTGCAGTCACAATAGGCCATGGAACAGTTCAATGATGACCGTGCCATCGTCTGGCACTCCACTCCCGAGCAGGCGCTCGCCCACATCCAGCAGCTCTACCGCGAGCAGATCGGCCACCTGCGCGATGCCATGCAGCGCTTCGTGGCCGGCGAAACGCCCTCCTCGCCGGTGCATGCCTACTATCCCAAGGTGCGGGTGCACACGCACACCGTGGCGCGCGCCGACACGACGCTGGCCTATGGCTTCGTCGAGGGCCCGGGGCTCTACGAAGCCACGCTGACGCGGCCCGACCTGTTTGCCGACTACTACGCCGAGCAGCTGCGCCTGCTGCGCGCCAGTCACGAGGTGGATTTCGAGGTCAGCCTGAGCGACAAGCCGATTCCGATCCACTTCTCCTTTGCCGACAACGACCATATCGAGGGCACGCTCACGCCCGAGCGCCGCATGCTGATGCGCGACGTGTTCGACCTGCCCGACCTGGAGTCGATGGACGACGGCATCGCCAACGGCACCTGGCACCCGCAGCCCGGCGGCGCGCTGCCGCTGTCGCTGTTCACCGCGCCGCGCGTCGACTATTCGCTGCACCGCCTGCGCCACTACACCGGCACCGCGCCCGAGTGGTTCCAGGACTTCGTGCTGTTCACCAACTACCAGTTCTACATCGACGAATTCATCCGCCTGGGCCATGCCGAGATGGCCAACCCGGAAAGCGAATACTGCGCCTTCGTCGAGCCCGGCAACGTGGTCACGCGCCGCGCCGGCCTGCCGGCCGAGCCCATCGACGAGTTCGGCAGCCCGCCGCCGCGCCTGCCGCAGATGCCCGGCTACCACCTGGTGCGCGCCGACGGCACCGGCATCACGATGGTCAACATCGGTGTCGGCCCGGCCAACGCCAAGACCATTACCGACCACATCGCGGTGCTGCGCCCGCATGCCTGGATGATGCTCGGCCACTGCGCCGGCCTGCGCAATACCCAGCAGCTGGGCGACTACGTCCTGGCGCATGCCTATGTGCGCGAGGACCATGTGCTGGACGAGGAGCTGCCGCTATGGGTGCCGATTCCGGCGCTGGCGGAGATCCAGGTGGCGCTGCAGCAGGCGGTGGCCGACGTCACGCAGATGCCGGGCAGCGACCTCAAGCGCATCATGCGCACGGGCACCGTGGCCAGCACCGACAACCGCAACTGGGAGCTGCTGCCCAACAACATGCCGCAGCTGCGCTTCAGCCAGAGCCGCGCCGTGGCGCTGGACATGGAGAGCGCGACCATTGCGGCGAACGGTTTCCGCTTCCGCGTGCCCTATGGCACCTTGCTGTGCGTGAGCGACAAGCCGCTGCATGGGGAGATCAAGCTGCCGGGGATGGCGAATCACTTCTATCGCGAGCGGGTGGATCAGCATTTGCGGATCGGGATGCGGGCGATCGAGATCCTGCGTGCTGGAGGGATCGAGCGACTTCACAGTCGGAAGCTGCGGAGTTTTGCGGAGGTGGCGTTTCAGTAAATACGGTTGGTTTAGCAGCGACGATATTTACTGCATGCTCTTGCCGGGGGCAGAGGCCGGGTCTCGGCCCGGCAGCCGACTTCATTTTCTTGCTCGCACAAGAAAACGAAGCAAAAGAATGCGGCCTAACTACCTGCGTCCCTCCGCTGCGCTCCGGGCAACCTGCCGTGCTCGGTCCCGGGCTGCACCGCGGAACTCGCTGCGCGGCTGCGCCGCTCCGCTCGGACAACCGCGGTGAGTCAGTTGACGAAGCCTCCGTGTCCTTCGGCACTCCGGCCCAGCCCGGGCCCTGCGCGCGGCAGGCGCAGGCAGATGGGCGGGGACCGGGGCCCGGGAACCGGGAACCGGATAGCTCTTTAGAGTTTTAGGACGCGCTCCTTGCCAAGGCTCGCCCCAACACCGTTCGTGGTGAGCCTGCCTGGCCGGCCGCGTCGAACCATGGACGGCCTGCCTAAAAACTAGAGGGCAGGCCGTCCATCCTTCGACAGGATGCCCTGCGCCAAGCTCAGGACGAACGGTTTTTAAAACCGAGAGGGCACATTAGAGACAATGGCACATCTTTCACCCCTCAAAGAAGCTATCCCGCTCCCGGCCCCCGCCCTTCTGGCTGCGCCTGCCGCGCGCAGGGCCGGGGCTGGCAGGTGTGCCGAAGGACACACCTGCTTCGTAAACTGATTCACCGCAGTTGTTCGAGCGGAGCGGCGTAGCCGCGTAGCGAGTTCTGCGGTGCAGCCCCGGACCGAGCACGGCAGGTTGCCCGGAGCGAAGCGCAGGGTCGCAGACAGCAGGGCCGCATTCTTTTGCTTCGTTTTCTTGTGCGAGCAAGAAAAGTGAGTCGGCTGCCGGGCCGAAACCCGGCTCCTGCCCTCGGCAAGGGCATGCAGTCAATACCGTCGCTAAAGAGTAGCTCAAGCCAACCGCGGCTTGACCTTGCTTGCCGCAAGCCGGGCGCGATCACGTGCCAAAGCGATGTCGTCGTGGCGCGCCAGTGCTACGCCCATGCGGCGCTTGGCGAAGCTCTCGGGCTTACCGAAGAGGCGCAGGTCCGTGCCGGGAACGGCCAGCGCTTCTTCCACGCCATCGAACACCATGTCCGTGCCCTCGGCGCCGCCATAGATCACGGCACTGGCGCCGGGGTTGCGCAGCGAGGTGTCCACGGGCAGGCCGAGGATGGCGCGCGCATGCAGTTCGAACTCGCTCTGCCATTGCGTGGCCAGCGTCACCAGGCCGGTGTCGTGCGGGCGCGGGCTGACCTCGCTGAACCAGACCTCGTCGCCGCGCACGAACAGCTCCACGCCATACAGGCCCAGGCCCGCGGGTTCGCCATTGCGGTCCATGCCGAGGTCGTGCGTCACGGCCAGCGCGATGGCCTGCGCGCGCTCGAGCGCCGCGGGCGACATCGGCTGGGGCTGCCAGCTCTCGATGTAGTCGCCGTTCTTCTGCAGATGGCCCACGGGCGCACAGAAATGCGTCTCCACCCGGCCGTCGGCGCCGCGCGCGCGCACCGTCAGCAGTGTGATCTCGTATTCGAAGTCGATGAAGCCTTCGACGATGACGCGGCCGTGGTTGACTCGGCCGCCGGCCATCGCTGCGTCCCAGGCCGCGGCCACGTCCTGCGGGCCGTCGATCTTGCTCTGGCCCTTGCCGGAACTGCTCATCACCGGCTTGACGACGCAGGGGTAGCCGATGGCGGCCCGGCCGTCGGCGCCATCGATGGCCGCCTGCAGCTGCGCCAGCGAGTCGCAGAAGCGATAGGGGCTGGTGGGCACGCCCAGGGTTTCGGCGGCGAGCCGGCGGATGCCTTCGCGGTCCATGGTCAGGCGCGCGGCGCGCGCCGTGGGCACCACGCGCACCACGCCCGCGGCTTCGAGCTCTTCGAGCATCGGCGTGGCAATGGCCTCGATCTCGGGCACCACCCAGGCGGGCTGTTCCTGCTCGATCAAGGCTTTCAGCTGCGCTGGATCGCTCATGGCAATGGTGTGCGCGCGGTGCGCGACCTGGTGGCCCGGTGCGTTCTCGTAACGGTCGACGGCAATGGTCTCGACACCCAGGCGCTGGAGGGCGATCAGCACCTCCTTGCCGAGTTCGCCGCTGCCCAGCAGCATGACTTTGGTGGCGTGGGGGGAGAGCGGCGTTCCTAGAGTCGTCATGGCAATCGATCCGATAGAGGCGAAGAAAATGCGGGGCCCTCCTAGCGGGAGCCCGTGGCTGGCGTGATTCTCGGGCATTTGCGCGGCCGCCAGGGGTTTACCTGGGCAGCCTCCGGGGCAATCGCCGGCCGCGCGCATCTGGGCCGTGACTTCGATTGCCGCTACCATCACGCCGGTTCAATTCAATTTGTGGAGACTTTTCAAATGGCGATTCAAACTGTCGGGATCATCGGCGCGGGCACCATGGGCAACGGCATCGCGCAGGCCTGCGCGGTGGCGGGCATCGATGTGGTGCTGGTGGATATCTCGGACGCGGCGGTGCAGAAGGGCCTGGCCACGGTGTCGGGCAGCCTCGACCGCCTGATCAAGAAGGAAAAGATCAGCGAGGCCGACAAGGCGGCGGCGCTCGCGCGCATCAAGACCTCGACGCAATACGAAGACCTGAAGGCCGCGCAGCTGGTGATCGAGGCCGCGACCGAGAACCACGCGCTGAAGATCAAGATCCTGCAGCAGATCGACGCGCTGCTCGCGCCCGAGGCGATCCTGGCCTCGAACACCTCGTCGATCTCGATCACGCAGCTGGCGGCCATCACCGGCCGTCCCGACCGTTTCATCGGCATGCACTTCTTCAACCCGGTGCCGATGATGGCGCTGGTGGAGATCATCCGCGGCCTGCAGACCAGCGACGAGACGCACGACACCGTCAAGGCCCTGGCGGTGGCGCTGGGCAAGAGCCCGATCACCGTCAAGAACGCGCCCGGCTTCGTCGTCAACCGCATCCTGGTGCCGATGATCAACGAGGCCTTCTTCGTGCTCTCCGAAGGCCTGGCGACGGCGGAAGACATCGATGACGGCATGAAGCTCGGCTGCAACCAGCCCATCGGCCCGCTGGCGCTGGCCGACATGATCGGCCTGGACGTGTGCCTGGCGGTGATGGAGGTGTATCTCGAGCAGTTCGGCGACAGCAAGTACCGCCCGAGCCAGCTGCTCAAGGAAATGGTGGCCGCCGGCCGCCTGGGCCGCAAGACCGGCCGCGGCGTCTACCAGTACTGAAGCTGCGGGGCGGCCCGCCAGCGGCCGCCCGTTCGCTCATTCCAGCGTGATGTTGGCGTCCTTGATCAGGCGCGCCCACTTGCGTTGCTCGGCAGCGATGTACTGCTGCGCCTTGGCCGGCGAGCCGCCCATGGCCGTGCTGCCTTCGGTGGCCAGCAGGGCGATGGTCTCGGGCTTGGACAGCACCTTCTCGTTGGCCGCATTGAGCGCCTGCACGACGGCGGCGGGCGTGGCGGCCGGAGCGACGATCACCTTCCAGTCCACCGCCTCGAAGCCGGCGTAGCCGGACTCGGCCACCGTGGGCACGTCCTGCAGCACCGCAAGGCGCTGCGCCGAAGTCACGGCCAGCGCGCGCAGGCGCTTGCCCTTGATCATCTCCAGCACCGATTGCGGCGTGGCGAACATGAAGTCCGTGCTGCCGCCCAGCAGATCGTTCACGGCCGGGCCCGCGCCCTTGTAGGGCACGTTCAGCACCTGGAACTGCGCGCGGTGCGCGAGCATCTCGCCGGCCAGGTGGCCCACGGTGCCGTTGCCGGCCAGCGCCTGCTTGAAGTCGCCGGGCTTGGCCTTTGCCGCCTTGATCGCATCGCCCAGGGTCTTCCAGGGCGAATCGGCGCGCACCACCAGCACCACCGGCTGCGAAGCCACCAGCGCCACCGGCACCAGGTCCTTTTCGGCATCGAAGGGCATGCGCGGCATCAGCGCCGGATTGATCGCCAGGTTCGCGGTCTGGCCCAGGCCGACCATCAGGCCATCGGGCTTGGACTTGGCAACGATGTCCATGCCGATATTGCCGGCCGCGCCCGGGCGGTTTTCCACGATCATGCTCCAGCGGGTTTCGGCCGAGATGCGCGCGGCAATGAAGCGGGCCACGGTATCGGTGCCGCCGCCGGGGGTGTAGGGCACGACCAGCTTGATAGGGCGGCCGTCGGGATAGGCGGGGGCCTGTGCCCAGGCGGGCAGCGTGGCGCCCAGCTGGGTGCAGCCCAGCAATGCAGCGGCAACGAGTTGGCGGCGATTCATCATTTTTGTCTCCTGGAGGGGTCTGTGTTCAAGGTTGCAGCGCGGCGATTTCCGCGTCGCTGTAGCCGGCTGCGCGCAGCAGTTCGGCGGTGTGCTCGCCCGGCTGGGGCGGCTGCAGGCGCACGCCCGGGCGCTCGCCATCGAGCGTGAAGGGCAGCAGCGGCACCAGGGTCTCGCGGCCGTCGGCCAGCGCAATCGGTGCCAGGCCGCCGGTGGCCAGCAGATGCGGGTCTTCCAGCAGCTGTTCTGGTTTGGTGATCGGTGCAAAGGGCAGGCCTTCGGCCTCGAAGATCGCGGCCAGTTCGGCGGCCGAGTGTTCGGCCAGCAGCGCGCGCAGCTCGGGCATGAGCCAGTCGCGCGCCTCGACGCGGCCGTTGTTGGTCGCCAGGCGCGGATCGTCCTGCAGCCGCTGCAGGCCCAGCGCGCGGCAGAAGATGTCCCACTGCTTGTCGCTGACCACAGCCAGGAAGATCTGCTCGCCACCCTGCACCGTGAACACGTCGTAGATCGCCCAGGCAGAGACGCGCGCCGGCATGGGCGCGACGCTGCGTCCGGTGATCGCCGCCTGCAGCATGTGCTGGCCGACCAGGAAGACGTTGTTCTCGAACAGCGCCGACTGCACCTGCTTGCCCTTGCCGGTCTTTTCGCGTTCCGCCAGCGCAGCCATCGCGCCGATGGCGCCGAACATGCCGCCCATGATGTCGTTGACGCTGGTGCCGGCGCGCAGCGGATCGCCGGGGCGGCCGGTCATGTAGGCCAGCCCGCCCATCATCTGCACCACCTCGTCGAGCGCCGTGCGGTGCTCGTAGGGGCCGGGCAGGAAGCCCTTGTGGCTCACGTAGATCAGCCGCGGGTTGCGCTGCTGCAGCGCCGCGTAGCCCAGGCCCAGCTTGTCCATGACGCCGGACTTGAAGTTCTCGCTGACGATGTCGGCGGTGTCGATCAGGCGGCGCGCGGCTTCCTGGCCCTCGGGGGTCTTGAGGTCCAGCACCACGCTTTTCTTGTTGCGGTTGAACATCGGAAAGAAGCCCGCGCCCGAGCCGCGCAGGTTGCGCGTGGTGTCGCCGCCCGGCGGCTCGATCTTGATGACCTCGGCACCCAGGTCGGCCAGCAGCATGCCGCAGGTGGGACCCATGACCATGTGGGTGAATTCGATGACCCGGATGCCGGCATAGGGCAAGGCCGGCGGGGTGTGGGATGTGTCCATGGGGATTCCGTATCGGTGGAGAGGCGCGCCGCGCGGGCGCGCAGCAGCAGTTCAGCGCGTCTGGGCGAAGCCCTTGGGCAGTCCGGCTTCGGGCGTCATGCCATACACCGGCTCGCCAGGCAGGCCGGCCACGAGCGGCGCGCGCGCGGCAAACAGGCGCTCGAGATCGAGGCCGGTGCGCACGCCCATCGCCTCGAACATGAACACCAGGTCCTCGGTCACGACGTTGCCCGAGGCGCCGGGCGCATAGGGGCAGCCGCCCAGGCCGCCGAGCGAGCTGTCGAAGGTGCGCACGCCTTCGTCCCAGGCGGCCAGGCAGTTGGCCAGGCCCAGGCCGCGCGTGTTGTGCATGTGGGCTGCGCCCGCATGCGCGCCGATCTCCGCGCGCAGGCGCCGGAACAGGCGGCGCACCTGCGCCGGGTTGGCATAGCCCACGGTATCGGACAGGCCCGACTCGTCGGCGCCGGCTTCGATGCACAGGGCGGCCAGGCGGATCACGTCGTCCTCCGCCACCTCGCCCTGCAGCGTGCAGCCGAAGGCGGTGGAGATGCCGGCCTCGAGCTTGACGCCCGGCGCCAGTTCGTCGCGCAGCCGGGCGATGGCGCGCACCTCCTCGACCATTTCCTGCGGCGTCTTGCGCACGTTGGCCAGCGAATGCGCGGTGCTGGCCGAGACCGGCATGGTCAGCTTGTGCACGCCGGCCTGAAGCGCGTTCTCGGCGCCGCGCCGGTTGGGCACCAGCGCCATGACGGTGATGCCGGAGTGGCGCAGCGCATGGCGCACCACTTCGGCGGCATCGGCCATCTGCGGCAGCAGGGACGGGGGAACGAAGGAGGCGACTTCGATCTCGCGCACGCCGGCCGCCACCAGCGCGTCGATCCAGCGGCATTTGTCGGCGGTGGGCATGGTGGCTTTGACCGACTGCAGGCCGTCGCGCGGGCCGACCTCGCTGATCAGCACATCGGAGGAAGGAAAGTTGTCTGAAGTCATGGCAAGCACCAGCCGTTTCGCAAGATAGAACGATATTCTCTAAAATAGAATCTTTGCGCGAGCCGGCCCAGGCTGTCAAGCCGGTGAGACAATCCCCCCATGCCCCGCAAAGCCGCTACCGAATCCGTTGCCGACGCCGACTCCGCCCAGGGCGGCGTGGCGGCCGTGGACCGTGCGCTGAGCCTGCTTGCCGCGTTCCAGCCCGGCGATTCGGCGCTGGGCCTGGCGGAACTCGCCGAGCGCACACGCCTGTACAAGAGCACGGTGCTGCGCCTGCTGGCCTCGCTCGAGCATGCGCAGTGGGTGCAGCGCCTCGACGACGGGCGCTATGCGATCGGCCCGCAGGCCGCGCGCCTGCATGCGGTCTACCAGGCCTCGTTCTCACTGGACCGGGTGGTGCTGCCGGTGCTGCGCGCGCTGGTGGTGGAGACCGGCGAGAGCGCGGCCTACCATGTGCGCCGCGGCGACACACGCGTGTGCCTGTTCCGCGTCGACTCCCCGCACCCGGTGCGCGACCACATCCGCGCCGGCGACCTGCTGCCCATGGACCGTGGCACCGGCGGGCGCGTGCTCACGGCCTTCGATCCGGTGCTGGGCAAGGCGCCCGGGCCCGACCGCAATCTCTACGCGCGCATCCGCGCCGACGGCTTCTACACCGCAGTCGGCGACCGGCTGGCCGAGGTGGCGGGCGTGTCGGCTCCCGTGCTGCGCGCCGACGGCAGCGTGGCCGCGGCCGTCACGCTGACCTGCCCGGTGCACCGCTACCAGGCGCGCTTCGTGCCCGCCGTGCTGCAGGCGGCGCGCAGCCTGTGCGGCCAGGTAGGCGACGACTGACGGAGGGTGCTCCGCCGGGGGGACAATCGGGCGGAAGATCGGAGGGACAATAGCGGGCTATGACCCTGCCCTCTTCCCTTGGCGCTTCCAGCGTCCACCCCTATGAACAGCTCACGCCGGATGTGGTGCTGGATGCGCTGGCCTGCGTCGGCCTTTACGGGGACGGGCGCCTGACGGCGCTGGGCTCCTATGAGAACCGCGTGTACCAGGCCCATCTCGAAGACGGCGAACGCGTGGTCGCCAAGTTCTACCGCCCGGGCCGCTGGAGCCGCGCGCAGCTCGAGGAGGAGCATGGCTTCGCCGCCGAGCTGGCGGCCGCCGAGATTCCGGCCGTGGCGCCGCTGGTGCTGCAGGGCGCGACCCTGCACGAGCACGCGGGTTTCACCTTCTCGGTCAGCCCGTGGCGTGGCGGGCGCCAGCCCGAGCTCGATGACTTCGAGGTGCTGGAATGGATCGGCCGCTATCTCGCGCGCATCCACACCGTGGGCGCGGCCCGGCCCTTCGTCACGCGCCCGCCGCTGGATCTGCAGTGCTTCGGCCACGACTGCTTCGACTGGCTGCTGGCAGGGCAGATCATTCCGCTGGAAGCCCAGAGCGCCTGGCGCACTGCCTGCGAACAGGCGCTGGCATTGATCGGCGGCCGCGCCAGTTCAAAGGGCGAACCGGCCCTGTTCGGCCTGGAAGATGCCGACTCCATCCGCCTGCATGGCGACTGCCACCCGGGCAATATCCTCTGGACCCCTGTCGACGAAGACAGGGGCACGGGCGGCCCGCATTTCGTCGATCTCGACGACGCGCGCATGGGCCCGGCGGTGCAGGACCTGTGGATGCTGCTGTCCGGCGACCGGCGCCAGCGCACGCAGCAGCTGGGCGCGCTGCTCGACGGCTACGAACAGTTCCGCCCCTTCGACCGGCGCGAGCTGGTGCTGATCGAGCCGCTGCGCACGCTGCGGCTGATCCACTACAGCGCCTGGCTCGCGCGCCGCTGGGAAGATCCGATCTTCGCCATCAACTTCCCCTGGTTCGGCAGCCCCGACTACTGGCGCGGCCAGACCGACATGCTGCACGAGCAGATCGAGGCCATGCAGGAAGCGCCGCTGTCGGCCTGAGGCCGGCTCAAGGCACCTTGCGCTGGGCCGCGGGCGGCAGGTACTCCGCGGTGTAGACCTGCGCGGCCTGCGGCGCGGGAATGCCGAAGGCCAGCGCCACTTCCTTGAGCGATTTCTCCAGGCGCACGGGATCGATCTGCCCGAAGCCATGCTCGCGCACCCAGGGTGTCACGATGGACCAGTCGAGCGACAGCTGCAGCCGCTGCTGCTCGACCTGGCGGTTGATCAGCGGATCGCGCTGGTGCAGCAGGGCAATGGCGCCGGCCGGGTCCTTGATGCTGCTCTGCAGGCCTTCGATCACGCAGCGGGTCACGGCCTTGAGCGCGGCGCCGTTCTTCTGCGCGAAGCTGCGCTTGGCGACCAGCGCGCTGCCGTACAGCGAGGAGCCATGCTGCGGGTAGTGCATGACGACGATCTCGCCGGCGGGAATGCCCACCGCCTGCGCGCCCATGTAGCCGGTGAAGGAGGCGCCGCTGATGGCATCGGCGGTCTTGCGCGCGAGCATGGTCTCGCGCATCTCGGGCGCCACGTTGAGCCACTTCACCGCGTTCGGATCGATGCCGTTGGCCTGGGCCAGCGCCGGGAACAGACGGCGCGAGGCATCGCCCGGGGGCGCGGCAATGGTCTTGCCCACCAGGTCGGCGGGCTTGCGGATGCCGGTGTCCTTGCGCGTGATGATCGACAGCGCGGCCGCGTCGTAGATCATCAGGAAGGAGATCAGCTGGTCCTCGGCGTTCTTCTGTTTGGCGTTGTATTCGATCATCGCGTTGATGTCGGCGAAGCCCACCTCGTAGTTGCCATTGCCGACCTTGATGACCGTATCGCCCGAGCCGAAGCCGCGGTCCGTGGTGACGTTCAGCCCGGCCTTCTGGTAGCAGCCGCTGGCATGCGGCACGAGGAACGGCGCCTGCGGGCCCTGCAGCACCCAGTCCAGCGCAAAGCGGATCTTTGTCGGCTCCTGCGCGTGGGCGCTGCCGATCAGGCAGGCCGCGGCCAGCAGCGCGGTCTTGGTCGAACGAAGGGAATGCATCGAGGTCATGGAAAACTTCCGTTGGAGAAATGGGGAGCGGAAATCACTGTCCGCCGCCTGCGGCGGGGGCTTCGAACAGCGCGGAGTCGGGCGCGTACCAGCCGCGGCCCATGAGCTGCGCCGTGCCATCGGCGCCGAGGATGGCGAGGTTGACCAGCGGCGGCAGGCCGCTGCGGCGCACGCACGCGGGATCGACCAGGCCGGTGGCCGGATCGCACACCTGCGCGCGGCGCGCGGCCACGTCGCGCGGCAGCGTCGAGCGCCATTCCTCGCACAGCGCCGGCGCCGCCGCCAGCGACTGGCCACCCAGCCCGCAGAAATCCAGCACCGCGCTGTCGCCGATGGCGCCCAGCGCCGGCGTCTGTTCATGGCCGGCAAAGCGCGTGCCCTGCGGCGGCCGCGCGGCAACGGCCTGCCAGCCGCGCGCGCCGCGCAGCCGCAGGCCAAAGGCCTGGCCGTTGCCGCCCGCTGCCGCAATGGGCGCGTCTTCGGCACGCATGCGCCAGGCGGCAGCGGCCATCAGGATAGTGAGCACAAAGCCCGGGCTCGCGGCCAGCGCCTCGCGGTCTTGCGCGCAAATTCCAGGCAGGCGCGCCAGCAGCGCCGCGTTGGCCGCGCCGGTGCGTGCATGGCATTCGTCGCCTTCCTTCAGTGCCTGCTCCACCACGGGACGCAGCGGCACCGGGGCATCGCGCAGCAACGGCGCCAGGCGCTGCCCCAGCGCGGCAATGGCGCGCAGCCGCTGCAACGCGCCGGCATCGGTGGTGCCAAAGCGCAGCGCCGGTGCGGGCCCTTCGATCAGCGGCGCCCAGGCGCAGCGCTTGCCGTCGCCGACGACCGCCAGCGGCATCGAGGCGGACACCACCTGCGCCAGCGGCGTGGCCACGCCATGGTCCTGGGCCGGCGCCAGTTGCACGGCGCCCGTGTCGAGCAGGTTCAGGGCCGCGGCCTCGTCAAGCGCCAGGCCTTCGAACAACAGCGCCTGAACGGCCGCCTGGCGCACCGGGGCCGGCGCCGGGCCCTCCAATGGCGGGCCGGCGTGCAGCAGCACATGGGGTGCGAGTTCCGGCAATGCCTGGGCGCGGGTGACGACATCGCGCCAGCAGGCGCGCGCAAAGGGATTGGCCCAGCGGGCCAGTTCGGCGGAATCGGGGGTGGTCATGGGCAAAGCTCCTAGAACGCGGCCACGCTGCCATCCGAGCGCGGGTCGAAGCCGCCGCAAAGGCTGCCCGAGGGTTCGCGCACGATGCAGCCGGCATGGCCGAAGGTCTCGTCGAAATCCGCCAGCACTTCGACCGGATGGCCGCGCTCTTTCAAGGCGCGCACGGTTTCCGCGGGAAAGCGCCCCTCGAGTTTGAGCGTGTCGCTGCTCTGGCCCCAGGTGCGGCCGAGCAGCCAGCGCGGCGCCTCGATCGCGGCCTGCGGATCGAGGCCGTGCACGACGCTGCGGGTGAACACCGCCGACTGGGTCTGCGGCTGGCCGTCGCCGCCCATGTTTCCGTAGACCATGCTGCGCCCGTCGTTCAGCAGCGCCAGCGCCGGGTTCAGCGTGTGGAACGGTTTCTTGCCCGGCGCCAGCGCGTTGATGTGCGCCGGGTCGAGCGAGAAGGAGGCGCCGCGGTTCTGCCAGTTCACGCCGCTCTCCGCCAGCACGACGCCCGAGCCGAATTCGTGGTAGATGCTCTGGATCATCGACACCGCACGGCCCTGGCCGTCGATCACCCCCATCCAGATGGTGTCCGCCGGCCCTTTCCCCTGCCCCCAGGCCGCGGCCCGGCCCATGTCGATGCGCGCGGCCATGCCGTCGAGCGCTTCGGGAGTGAGGAAGCTGGCGGGGTCCACCGTCATGCAGGCCGGGTCGGTGATGCAGCGGTCGCGCACGGCAAAGGCCTGCTTCACGCATTCCGCCGCCGCATGCACATAGTCCGCGCCGAGGTGATCGAAGCGCTCCACGCCCAGCCGGTCCATCAGGCCGAGGATGATCAACGACACCAGGCCCTGCGTCGGCGGCGGCATGTTGTAGAGCGTGCCGGCGCTGTGCGCCAGCTGCAGCGGCGTGCGCAGCAGCGCCTGGTGGCGCTGCAGATCCGCCAGCGTCAGCGCGCTGCCCACCTGCGCCAGATCGCGCGCCAGGCTGCGCGCCAGGTCGCCGCGGTAGAAGTCGTCCAGCCCGGCGCGCGCCAGCTGCTCGAAGGTGGCGGCCAGGCGCGGCTGTCTGAACAGGGAGCCCACGCCAGGCACTACGCCCTCGGGCATGAAGGCCTCGGCAAAGCCGCTCACGCCCGCCAGTTCGGCCTGCCTGGCCTCGGTGTTGCGCTGCTGGCTGCGGGTCACGGGCACGCCCCGGGCCGCGCCATCGATGGCATCGGCCAGCAGGCGCTCCAAAGGCATGCGCCCGCCCAGGCGCGTGCGGCTGATCTCCAGCGCCTTGGCCCATCCCGAGAGCGTGCCCGCCATGGTGAGCGCCGCGCCGGGACCGCGAAAGGGAATGGCACCCTGGCCCGCGTATTGGGCGATATCGGCGCCCAGCGCGCTGGCGCCGCAGGCATCGATGCCGATGACTTCGGTACTGCCGCCATCGGGCAGGCCGACGAGCCAGAAGCTGTCGCCGCCGATGCCGTTCATATGCGGGTAGGCGACGGCAATGGTGGCGGCAGCCGCGACCATCGCTTCAATGGCATTGCCGCCCTCGCGCAGGACGGCCAGCGCCGATTGCGACGCCAGGGCATGCGGCGCCACGGCCATGCCGCGGCGCCCTCTCACGGGTTGGGTCATGGCTTCGCCTCCGGTGTCAGCGCGGCGCGGGCTTCAGGCATGGACGGCACTGGCGGCCTCCTGCGGCTGCGGAAGGATGGCGGCGGTGGCGTCGAAACGCTCGCCGGCGCGCAGGCAGAACGCCGGGGTCAGCATCTGCCGGGTGACCACCTCCGTGCCCTCGTTGTCGCGCAGCACCCAGCGGCCGCGCGCATCGTCGAGCACGCTGATGTCGGCCACGCCGCCCACCTTGAGCGTGCCCAGCTCGCCTTCCATGCCGACCATGCGCGCCGCGTTGCGCGTCACCATCGCCACGACATGCGCCAGCGGCAGGCCCAGCGCCAGCATGCTGGTCATGGCGGACACCAGGCTGAAGCGCGTCTTGCCCTTGAAGATATGGTCCTCTTCATCAGGGTGGCTGTCGGGCGTGCCCGCGGGCGCCGCGACCTGGGTGTTGTAGCCATGCATGTCGGCGCCCAGCGTGTCGGGGATGACGCCGGCATCGAGCACGATGCGCGCCGTCTGGTAGCTGAAGTGCGAGCCATGGCCGACATCGATCTTCAGGCCGCGCCGGATGGCTTCGTGCACCAGTGGATGCAGCTTGCCGTCGAGCTCGACGAAGCCGCCCGGATGGCGGCTGAACGGGTGGGCCAGGATGTCGCCCGGCTTGAGCATCTCCACCACCTGGTTGAAGATCGAGTCGGGATTCACGGCCAGCCCGCCCTCCTCGGGCCTGGGCCAGAGCTGGCCGAAGTGGATATACACCGGCAGATCCGCCTCGCGCCCGATGCGCGTGGCGATGCGCATCACATCGACGCCCCAGCGCGCGAAGCCGCCGATCTCGGCATGCGCCTTCAGGCCGCGCACCAGGTCGCGGTTCTCGCGCGCCGAGCGCACCGTGGCCTCGACGTCCAGGCATTCGGGCCGGTAGAGTTCGGGGTAGTAGTGCCCTTCCAGCCCGCCGACCAGATAGGCCGAGAGATAGGCCAGCACCCGGGTCTTGGAGGGCTCGGCCACATACTGGCGAAAGCCCGGCAGGGTGATGCAGCTGGGCCCGCCCTGGTCCACCAGTGTGGTCACGCCCGAGTGCACGCCGCACATATCGGGATTGAGGCCGAAGCGCCCCGTCACGCCCTGGTAGACATGGGCATGGGTGTCGATCAGGCCCGGCAGCACCAGCTTGCCGCGGCAATCGATGCGCTGCGTGTCCGCGGACACTCCGCTTCCCATGTCCTGCCCGATGGCGGCAATGCGGCCCTCGGCCACCAGCACATCGAAAACGCCGTCCCGGCCCACCGTGGGGTCGATCACGCGTCCCCCTGTCAATAGCATGCTGCGCATAGAAATAGCCGGCGCCAGGGCCGCTGCAGTTGAAGATGCGTGGTGTACCGCATAAATTGTGCCAGCGCGATTTCGCCGATTTGGTGCGGCCTTGGGGATAGACTCGGCACATGAAGACCGAAGCCTCCCAGGCGTCCCTGCGCGCCCAGCTCGACGAGTACTACCAGCGCTCCGCGCTCTTTTCGCGGCCGGGATTCCTGCTGCGCCGGCTGCACCAGATCCATACCGGGCTGTTCGCCCAGGAGACCGGCGAGCATGGCGTGACGCCGGTGCAGTACAGCGTCCTCACCATCCTGGTGGCGCTCGGGGAAATGGACCAGAACACGCTGGCGCTGGAGATCGGCCTGGAGCGCTCGAGCGTGGCGGAAGTGCTGCCGCGCCTGGAAGCGCGCGAGGTCGTCGAGCGGCGCCAGTCCACGCGCGACCGTCGGGTCAAGCTGGTGCGCATCACGCGCAAGGGCCGCGCGCTGGTCAAGCGCATGGAGCAGGCCGCGCAGCGCGCGCACGACCGCACCATTGCCCCGATCCCCCCCGAGGAACGCGAGCTCTTCCTGCTGCAGCTCAGCCGCCTGGTCGAGGCGCACAACGACACCAGCGTGGTGCCGCTGCGCATCCGCTGAAACCGCGCCCAGGAAATTAGGTGGTACACCCCGTTTTGGGGAATGCCCCGGAATGGGTGCGCCACAACTGTGCGGCAGGGGCCGCATGCGGGGGCCGGAACGCCTGCGCCGCGCACCTCATATGTGGCACACCACATTCTTTTTCAGGCGCTTGCCCTGCGCGCGGCAGTGCCATCCACCAGCGAATCGCCGATGTGGCACGACTGTTGCTGTGAACGCTGCAGCAGCCGGCAAGAAGGCTGCAAAAGCGAGGGAATGCAACCCATGCAGCCCGGGAGCGCCGCCCATGCCGTCATGACGACGGATCCACCGGCCGGTCCTTGGCGATATATGTGGTGTACCCCTTATTTGGGAGGAAATGCTGCGCCGCGGGCGGCCGGCAGTTCTTTCGTCAAGCACTGCTACCCAAGGAACCGTCGATGATGATTACGCACAACTTGCGCACCCTGCTGGCCACCGCGGCCCTGGCGGCGCTGGCCTCCCAGGCTTCGGCGCAGGACACCATCAAGATCGGTGTCACCATGCCGCTGACCGGATCGGTCGCCGCTTCCGGCAACTACGTCACCAACGGCGCGCGCATTGCCGCCGATGTCATCAACCGCAAGGGCGGCGTGCTGGGCAGGAAGCTGGAGCTGGTCATCGAGGACAACAAGTCCAACCCGCGCGAGGCCGTGAACTCGGCGGAAAAGCTCATTCTCAAGGACAAGGTGCCGGTGATGATGGGCGCCTGGAGCTCCACCTTCACGCTGGCGGTGATGCCCAAGCTGGTCGAGTACGGCGTGCCGATGGTGGTCGAGACCGCCTCGTCGGGCAAGATCACGACCGCGGGCAACCCCTGGATCTTCCGCATCAGCCCCACCTCCTCGATGGAAGCCGTGGCCTTCGGCAAGCAGCTCGACGGCATGTCGCCGGCGATCAGGAAGGTCGACTTCCTCTCGGTCAACAACGACTGGGGCCTGGGCGCGACGGCCGCCTTCAAGAAGATGCTCGAGGACAAGGGCGTCACGGTAGGCCGCGCCGAAACCATGGCGCCCGACGCCACCGACCTGTCGGCGCAGCTCGCGGCGCTGAAGAACACCGGCGCCGACACGCTGATCGTGACCTCGGGCATCGAGCAGCTGACGCTGGCCATCCGCCAGGCCGGCGAGCAACGCCTGCCGCAGCGCATCCTCACCACCGGCGGCTCCTTCCCCGAGCCGCTGCTGAAGGCTTCCGGCCCCAAGGGCTACGCCAGCCAGCACCTGCTGTTCTTCGCGCCCTGGGACATCACGCGCGCCAAGTACCCCGAAGTCGCCAAGGAGTTCGCGGATGCATGGACCGAGCGCAAGTGGGAACTGCCGGGCCAGTCCGAGGGTTTCCGCGGCTATGACGCGATCCTGACCATTGCCGAGGCCATCCGCATTGCCGGCAAGGCCGAGCCGGCGGCCATCCGCGACGCGCTGTGGAAGGTGAAGATCAAGGGCGTCAACGGCGACATCGCCTTTGCCAAGGAAGGCCCGGCCGGCAAGGAAAGCGGCCAGAACGAGGCCGCCGTCTACGTCGTCGAGCTCAAGGACGGCAAGGTCCAGGTCAAGTAATTGCAGGGCCGCGGCAGCCGCGGCCGGCGGAGCACATCTTGGATCAATTCCTCCAACATCTCTTGAACGGCCTCGTGCAGGGGTCCACCTATGCGCTGCTGGGGATCGGCCTGACGCTGATCTTCGGCATCATGAAGGTGGTCAACATGGCGCACGGCGAGCTCTATACCCTGGGCGCGTATGTCGCTTACGGCTTCGTCGCCGTGCTCGGGCTGAACTACTTCGGCTCGGTGCTCGTGGCCGCGGTGGCCGGCCTGGCGATCGGCGCATTGATCGAATGGATGCTGCTGCGCCGGCGCAACCTCGCGGCCATGGACGAGGTCATGCTGATCATGATCGGCGTGATGATCGTGCTGCAGAACGCCGAGCTGCTGCTGTGGGGCGGCGTGGCCAAGGCCGTGCCTTCGCCCTTCACGCAGGAGCCCGTGGTCTTCGGCGCGGTGTCGGTGTCGCCGATACGGCTGTTCGTGCTGGGCACGGCGCTGGTGCTGCTGGTGGCCTTCTACCTGCTGATCGAGCGCTCGCGCCTCGGGCTGGCGATGCGCGCCACCTTCCAGGACAAGGACGCGGCCAAGATCGTCGGCGTCAATGTCTCGCGCATCTACACGCTGACCTTCGCGCTCGGCTCCTGCCTGGCGGCCGTGGCCGGGGCGCTGCTGGCGCCGGTGTTCGTGGTCAACCCGACCATGGGCGACCTGGCCAGCCTCAAGGCCTTCGCCATCGTGATCCTGGGCGGGCTGGGCAACCTGCTGGGCGCGACGCTCGGCGGCTTCGCGCTGGCGCTGATCGAGGAGTTCGGCGCCGGCTACATCTCCACGGCCTACCGCGACGCCATCGGCTTCCTGGTGATCCTGATCGTCATGATCGTGCGTCCGCAGGGCTTGTTCACTTCCAAGGAACGGGTGGGCTGACAGATGAATGCTTCACGCAATTCCACCTTGATTTTCGCCGTGGCGGCCCTGGTGCTGGCGGCGCTGCCGCTGTGGTGGCCGGACCCCTATGTGCTGTCGGTCGTGGCCTCGGCCGGCATCTTCATCATTGCCGCCATCAGCCTGAACCTGCTGCTGGGTTATACCGGCCAGCTGAGCCTGGGTCATGTCGCCTTCTTCGGCGTCGGCGCCTATACGACGGCCCTGCTGTCGCTGGGCTTCGACGTCGCCCTGCCCGGCCTCGACGAACCCTGGGTGGTCGCGCCGCAGCCGGTGTGGCTGGCCTTTGCCAGCGCCATTGCCGTGGCCGGGCTGTTCGGCTGGATGATCGGGCAGCTCGCCTTTCGCGTGCGCGGCGCCTACTTCGTGATCGTGACCATCAGCTTCGCGCAGGTCATGCGCATGGTGGCCATCAACTGGGTCGATCTGACCGAGGGCCCGATGGCGCTCAACAACATTCCCCCGCTCACCTTCTGGCTGCCGGGCGCGGGCGTGGTCGAGCTGGTGAGCAAGGCCAGCACCTACTGGCTGGTGCTGGCGGTGGCGCTGCTGTCGTACCTGCTGGTCGCGGCGCTGGTGCACAGCCGCGTCGGGCGCGCCATGATCGCGCTGCGCGAGAACGAGACGCTGGCGCGCTCCATGGGCATTCCGGTCACGCACTATCTGCGCATCGCGGCGGTGGGCGCGGCGGCGATCGCGGGCGCTGCGGGCGGGCTGTATGCCCACACCGTGCGCATCATCGACCCCGATGTCTTCATGTTCATGTTCACCATCACCATGGTCATCATGGTGATCGTCGGCGGCAAGGGCACGCTGTCGGGCCCGGTCATCGGCGGGCTGCTGTTCGGGCTGCTGCCGGAACTGCTGCGCGGCTGGCTGGCGCCCGAGGTGCAGTGGATGCTGTACGGCACGCTGATGGTCGTGATCCTGGTCTTCATGCCGCGCGGCATCGTGCCGGCACTGGTGCGCCGGCGTACCCGTCCGGCGCGCCCCGTCCAATCATCCACGCCGGCCGTGGCCAAGGAGGTCGCATGAATACTGGCGCCCATACCGCGTCCGCGCCCGAGGAGGTGCTGCGCCTCGAGGACGTGACCATGCGGATCTCCGGCCTCACGGCCGTGGACCATCTGGGCTTTGGCGTCACCGCCGGGCAGATCGTCAGCCTCATCGGCCCCAACGGCGCCGGCAAGACCACGACCTTCAACGTGATCTCGGGCTACATGCGCGCCACCACCGGCCGCGTGCGGCTGTTCGGCGAGGACGTGACGGGCCTGTCGCCCGAGCGCATCGCGCAGCGCGGGCTGGTGCGCAGCTTCCAGCGCACCAGCGTGTTCGCCGGCTGCACGGTCTACGACAACATCCTCACCGGCCTGCACCTGCGCGGGCGCGGCGGCGTGCTGCAGGCGCTTCTGCGCGGCACGGCCTTCCGCCAGGAGGAGCAGCGCCTGCGCGCCGAGGCCGACGAGATCCTTGGCTTCATCGGGCTGCGCGCGCGTGCCGGGGAGCTTGCCAACGGCCTGTCCTATGGCGAGCAGCGCCTGCTGGGCGTCGGCCTGGCGCTGGCGGCGCAGCCGCGCGTGCTGCTGCTCGACGAGCCGGCCGCGGGCCTGAACCCGTCGGAGACCGAGGCCTTCAAGCACATGGTGCGCCGCATCCGCGACCGCGGGGTGACCATCCTGCTGGTCGAGCACGACATGCACATGGTGATGTCGATCTCCGACCACATCGTCGTGCTGAACCACGGCAAGCTGATCGCCACGGGCGCGCCACAGGCGATCCAGCAGAACCCCGAAGTCATTCGCGCCTACCTTGGAACGGGGATCGAACATGCTCAAGCTTGACGACATCAGCGTGCGCTACGGCGCCACCCTCGGCGTGGACCGCATCTCCATCGAGGTGCGCGAGGGCGAGCTCGTCACCCTGATCGGCGCCAACGGGGCCGGCAAGTCGACCACCCTGCGCGCGATCAGCGGGCTCGAGCCGCTGTCCACCGGCAGCATCCGCTTCGACGGCCATGACATCGGCGGCGCGATGCCGGCCCAGATCATCGAGCGCGGCATTGCCCACTGCCCCGAAGGCCGGCGCGTGTTCCCGCAGCTGAGCGTGCGCGAGAACCTGGAGATGGGCGCCTACCGCCGCATCGACCGCCAGCGCGTGCGCAGCGACATGGAACGCATGTTCGACCGCTTCCCGCGCCTGCGCGAGCGCAGCGGCCAGGCGGCCGGCACCCTGTCCGGCGGCGAGCAGCAGATGCTGGCCATCGCGCGCGCGCTGATGGCGCGCCCGCGCCTGGCGATGTTCGACGAGCCCTCGCTGGGCCTGGCGCCGAACATCGTGCAGATGATCTTCGAGCTGATCCTCGAAGTGCGGCGCGAGGGCACCACGGTGCTGCTGGTCGAGCAGAACGCCTATGCCGCGCTCGGCATGTGCGACCGCGCCTATCTGCTGGAAAACGGCCGCATCGTCACCAGCGGCAGCGCCGCCGACATGCTGGCCAACGAAACCATCCGCAAGTCCTATCTCGGCGGATGAGCCCTTCTTCCCACCCCCACGAGCCCACGACACAAGGAAGCACCATGAACTGTCCCGCCCGATCCGGCATCCTCGACGAACCCACCATCGAGCCCGCACTGCTCAACGACTGGCATGTCGTGGGCACCTCCGAAGAATTCGCGCCGGGCAAGCTGGTGCCGATCACGCTGCTCGAGCGCGACCTGGTCGGCTGGCGCGACGACGAGGGCGTGGCCCATGTCTGGGAGGACCTGTGCATCCACCGCGGCGCGCGCCTGTCCAAGGGCTTCATCCAGAACAACCGCGTGGTCTGCCCCTACCACGGCTGGAACTACGACGCCACGGCCCAGTGCGTGCTGATGCCCGCCGCGCCCACCGAGAAGCCCATGGCCAAGGCCCGGGCGCTGCGGCACCACACCAGGGAGGCCTACGGCCTGGTCTGGGCCTGCCTGGGCGAGCCGGCGCACGACATTCCCGCCTTTCCCGAGTGGGACGATCCGAGCTACAAGAAGGTGGTCTGCGGCCCCTACCACTTCCGCTCGGGCTACCGCGCGCTGGAAAACTTCATCGACCCTACGCATTTCCCCTTCGTGCATGCCGGGGTCAACGGCATCATGGACCTGCCCGACCCGATTCCCCCCTACCAGGTCAAGCTCGAGGACGGCATCCTCAGCACCTCGGAAATCAAGGTCACGCAGCCCTATGGCGATCCGCGCAACATCCCCGTGGTGGCCTACTACGCCTACAAGTGCCTGCGCCCGCTGGTCGCCTACTTCAAGAAGCGGGTGGTGATCTCCGACCCGCAGCACGCGCACCTGGGCAGCGAAGACGACCGCTTCTGCACCTTCTTCACCGCGCAGCAGGTGGATGCCACGCACAGCATCGTCCGCATCACCTGCGCGATGAACTTCGACCCGCAGCCTACAGACGCCGAGGTGCGCCGGCGCCAGGACCTGGTTTATGCGCAGGACAGCGCCATCGTCGACACCCAGCGCCCGGAACGCATTCCCGTGGACCTGCGCAAGGAGCTGCACCACCGCACCGACCTGCTGGGCCAGAAATACCGCAAGTGGCTGCATGACATGGGCGTGATGTATGGCACTGTCTGAAACCGGGGGCCGGCTGCGCGCCCGGCTGCAGGCCATCGAACATGGCTGCGAGGGCATCTGCCAGTACCGGCTGGTGCCGCTGGACGCGCAGGAATTCCCGCCCGTGGAAGCCGGCGCGCATGTGGACCTGCATCTGCCCAATGGCCTGGTGCGGCAGTATTCGCTGCTGCCCTCTTCCGGGCCCGGGGGCTATCTGATTGCCGTGAAGCGCGACGCGGCCGGCCGCGGCGGCTCGCAATGGCTGCACGAGGCCGCGCGCGTCGGCATGGCGCTGGAGATCTCGGCGCCGCGCAACCATTTCGCGCTGCGCGAGGACAACGGCGCGCAGGCCCCGGTGCTGCTGCTGGCTGGCGGCATCGGCATCACGCCGGTGTATGCGATGCTGCACGCGCTCGAAGCCCAGGGGCGGACCTTCGAGCTGCATTACTGGGGCCGGTCGCTGGAGCAGATGCTGTTTGCTGGGCAGCTGGGCGCGGATTCGCGCGTGCAGCTGCATGTGGCGGCGCAGGGCAAGGCACCGCGCGCCGCCGAAGTGGTGGCGGCCGCGCATGCCGATGCCGACGTCTATGCCTGCGGCCCGCAATCCATGCTGGACGAGCTGGCGGCGCTGGATGCCAGCCGGCGCAGCGGCCGCATCTACATGGAGCGCTTTGCGGCGCCGGTGCCCGTTGATGCGAGCGCCGCAGCAGGCTTCGAAGTGGTGCTGGCGCGCTCGGGGCTGCGCGTGCCCGTCGGGCCGGAGCAAAGCATCCTGGAAGTGCTCAAGGAGCGCGGCATGGATGTCATGTATTCCTGCGAACAGGGCGTCTGCGGCGCCTGCGAAGTAACCTGCCTGGAAGGCGAGCCGCTGCACCTCGACAGCGTGCGCACGCCGCAGGAACATGCGCAGGAAAAGACCATCATGATCTGCTGCTCGCGCAGCCTGGGCGAGCGGCTGGTGCTGGATCTCTGAGCGTTCAGTGCAGGCTGCAGCCGCCGTAGACCTGGCAGTCGGGCACCGCCCTGCCCTGGCTGTCCTGCCATTCCTGCACGCCGCCCGGTGCGGGAACGGATTCGGGCACGGGCGCCGCGGGCGGGCGCGCATTCGGGTCATGCAGCACCGTGGAGCGGCCCACGCCCACGCCCACCGAAGCCGGCCCCACGGGCGCGGCGACGCCCACTCCGGCATGGCCCAGCACCCGGCCGCCGGAGCCCACGCCCACACCCACGCCGACCGGCCCCACGCCCGTGCCCACGCCCACGCTGGGGCCGCCGCTGCCCATGCCCACGCCGACCGAGAACGGGCCTACGGGAATGCCGACGCCCACGCCTACGGAGCTGCAGCCGGCGAGGGCGAGCAGCAGGGTGGCGGTGGCGAGGCGGAGGGTTTGTTTTCGCATGGGGAGATTTTGCAGCAGGTGGGGATGTTGGGCGGTAGTCCTTGGCCGACGCCCTGCTGCCACTTGAGATGGGGCCCCAGAAACAAAAAATCCCCCGACCCAAAGAGACGGGGGATTCCGGAGCTTAGAGCCGGAAGTCAGACGAGAAGCGCATTCACCCGCTTCACATAAGCCGCCGGATCCTCCGGCAGCCCGCCTTCCGCCAGCAGCGCCTGATCGAACAGGATATGCGCCAGGTCATGGAAATGCACCGAGCCGTCGAGCTTCTTCACCAGCGGATGCTCGGCATTGACCTCCAGCACCGGCTTGACCTCGGGCGCGGCCTGGCCGGCCTGCTTGAGCAGGCGCGCCAGCTGGTTGCTCATCGCGTCGTCCTTGACCACCAGGCAGGCCGGGGAGTCGACCAGGCGCGTGGTCACGCGCACGTCGTCGGCCTTGTCCTTGAGTGCTTCCTTGAGCTTGGCCAGCAGCGGCTTGAAGGCTTCGGCGGCTTCCTCCGCGGCCTTCTTCTCGTCCTCGTCCTGGAGCTTGCCCAGATCGACCGCGCCCTTGGCCACGGACTGCAGCGGGGTACCGTCGAACTCGGTCAGGTAGTTCAGCGCCCACTCGTCGACGCGGTCCGTCATCAGCAGGACCTCGATGCCCTTCTTCTTGAAGACCTCCAGCTGCGGGCTGTTCTTGGCAGCCGCCAGCGTGTCGGCGGTGATGTAGTAGATCGCTTCCTGGCCCGGCTTCATGCGCGCCTTGTAGTCGGCGAAGGACACGCTCACGGAATCGCTGGTCGTCGAGGCGAAGCGCAGCAGCTTGGCCAGGCGCTCGCGGTTGGCGAAGTCCTCGCCCAGGCCTTCCTTGAGCACGGCGCCGAATTCGGCGTAGAAGGCGCTGTACTTGCCTTCCTTGGCCTTGTCTTCTTCGCTGACCACATCGGTGACGCTGTCGGCATTGGCCGATTCGCCATCGGCCGCAGCCGCTTCATGCCGGTCGTGCTTGGCCAGGTCTTCGAGCATCGACAGCACGCGCTTGGTCGAGCCTTCGCGGATCAGCTTCACGTCGCGGCTTTCCTGCAGCAGCTCGCGGCTGACGTTGAGCGGCAGGTCGGCCGAATCGATCACGCCCTTGACGAAGCGCAGGTAGCTCGGCAGCAGCGCCTCGGCGTCATCCATGATGAACACGCGCTTGACGTAGAGCTTCACGCCCGCCTTCTTGTCGCGGTTCCACAGGTCGAACGGGGCCTTGGCGGGAATGAACAGCAGCTGCGTGTACTCGGCATTGCCCTCGACGCGGTTGTGCGCCCAGGTCAGCGGGTTCTCGGAATCATGGCTGATCGCGCGGTAGAACTCCTGGTACTGCTCCTCGGTCACGTCCTTCTTGGGGCGGGTCCACAGCGCGCTGGCCTGGTTGACGGTTTCCCATTCGCCGGTCTTGACCATGCCGCCGGGCTGGCGGCCGCCGTTCTCGTCGCCGGGCACCAGCAGCTCGCCGTCCTTCCACTCTTCCTTCTCCATCAGGATCGGCAGGCTGATGTGGTCGGAATACTTGCCGATGATCTGCTTGAGCTTCCAGGCGTTGAGGTATTCGTCGGCGTCCTCGCGCAGGTGCAGCGTGACGGCCGTGCCGCGCTGCGCGCGCGTGATCTGCTCGACCTCGAAGTCGCCCGTGCCGGCGCTGGCCCAGCGCACGCCCTCTTCGGCCGGCAGGCCCGCGCGGCGCGATTCCACGGTGATGCGATCGGCAACGATATAGCCCGAGTAGAAGCCCACGCCGAACTGGCCGATCAGCTGCGCATCGGACTTCTGGTCGCCCGAGAGCTTGCGCATGAAGTCCTTGGTGCCGCTCTTGGCAATCGTGCCCAGGTGCTCGATGGCTTCCTGCTGGCTCATGCCGATGCCGTTGTCGGCAATGGTCAGCGTGCGCGCTTCCTTGTCGAAGGACACGCGCACTTCCAGCTGCGGCTGGTCCTCATACAGCGCGGTGTTGTTCAGCGCCTCGAAGCGCAGCTTGTCGCAGGCGTCGGAGGCGTTCGAGACCAGCTCGCGCAAGAAGATTTCCTTGTTGGAGTACAGCGCATGCGTCACGAGGTGCAACAGCTGCGCGACTTCGGCCTGGAAGGAATGGGTTTGCTTGCTCATAGGATGAAATATTTCTGCGGGTTGCAACAACTGCCAGCATGTAATGCCAGGGCCGCCATTATCAAGGGTGGCAATCCCGCAGGCTGGCGCAGGCGCCCTGCGCCAGCCGGGCGCTCACTGGCAGCGGTAGCTGCTGGCGGCGTTGGTGTCGCCAGCCCCCGAATACACCGCCTGCTTTGGATAGGAGCACAGGGGCCGGGTGCGCTCGACGGCATTGCGGGTCACCCGCGCTGCCACCAGATCGTCCGGCGCCTGGCCCTGCTCCACCCAGCGGTCGAGTGCGCCGAGCAGGTCGCGCGAGGGATCGTTGGGGATCAGCGTGCCATCGGCGCGCAGCGTGGTCGCGCCCGGCCCGCCCGAGCAATGGCCCATTCCGGGCACCAGCATCAGGCGGTAGAACTCGTCGGTCGCAGCCTGGGAGCCCTGGCGCGCGCGCACCTGTTCGTAGTAGTTGATGCTGTCGTAGGCGCTGACCACGGGATCGTTCCAGCCGTGATAGACCAGCAGCTTGCCGCCGGACGCCTTGAAGCGCGACAGGTCCGGATTGGTCTGGTCCACCAGGGGCGCGATCTTCGCGTTGGCGTAGCTCACATCGCGGTCGAAGTCAAAGCTCCACCAGTTCCACTTCGGATCGTCGAAGGTCCAGTAGCGCCAGAAGTCGGCGCGCGTCGGCTCGGTGCCGCCCATGTAGCTGCCCCAGCCCGACTCCCCGCCCACGGGCCAGCCGGGATAGAGCTGAGCGCCGGTGCGCGGATTGCGCGGTCCCTGGTAGATCTTCTTCGCGGCGTTCAGCTGCTCGGCGGTCAGGCAGCTGGAAGTCTCGGCGCCGGTGCACAGCAGCGCGTCGGGGTTGAACCTGGCCGTCGTGCACTGGCGCGGATCGTCGATCACCCCATCCATCACGCCATCGAGCCCATCGCAGGCCGCCACCGCCCGGCTGGTGAGGAACTGCAGCTTGGCATTGCTGAGATAGCTCACGTTGTTGACGTTGTCGGGCCGGTTCGCGCGGAAACGCCACATGAACTCGATGTTCAGCGCGGTGCGGTTGTTGCCCGGCGCGCCGGCGATGATGCCGTCGAAATCCTCGGGATAGCGCTGGGCTTCGGCAAAGCCCTGCTGGCCTCCGGTGGAGCAACCGAGATAGTAGGAGCGCTTTGCCGGCTCGGCACGCAGTTCGCTGAGGTACTGCTTGCCGGCCACGGTGATGCTGTTGATGGAGCGCGTGCCCCAGTCGATGATCTTTTCCTGGTTGTTGACGCCCCAGAGCATGTCCTCGGTCTGGTGGCCGGTGTCGCCGCCGAGCACGGCATAGCCCTGGCGCATCGCGTAGGCCATGTCGCCGTAGCTCAGCGCCGGGCTGTAGCCGCCATTGCCGGTGGCGACGAGCTTGCCGTTCCACGCATCGCCCTCGGGCACCCAGAGCTCGAAGTTGATGTCCGACTGGCTCGTGGGCTGGGCCTTGGCGGTGATCAGGCAGAAGGCCGGAAGGTCGGCCTGTCCGCGGTGCGTGCCTGCCGGCACCGAGGCCGCGGTCTGCAGCACGGCGCCCGGAATCCGCACGTCGGCAAAGGCTTCGGGCGTGCAGGCGCGGGCCTGCGGATGCGGCTCGGGCTGCGGCTGTGGCGTGGGGGCCGGGGCGGGGGCATCCTGCGCGCCGCCGCCGCCACAGGCCGACAGCAGGCCGGCCAGGCCCAGCGCGGCCACCGTGGGCCAGCGGGAAAATCTGCGCTTTGTCATCTTGTCTCCTCGTTGTGGAACACGGCGAAGGCGCGCGCTCGTCCGGCGCTCCACCGCCACGGCCACTCTAAGGGCGCCGTCTTTGGATGGGAATTCCATATTCCGGATGAAGCGATCCAAAGCGCAGATGAATCCAGCGGGTGCCCGTGCCGGCACGGCAAGCGAAAAAAAGGGAGCGCCAGGCGCTCCCTTCTTCAGTCCGGCAACGCAGCCTCAGAAGCTCTCGTCCGCGCCCAGATAGCGCCACTGGCCCGCGGGCAGGTTGCCCAGCACCACTTTGCCGATGCGGATGCGCTTGAGGCCCACGACCTTCAGGCCGACGAGCTCGCACATGCGGCGGATCTGGCGCTTCTTGCCCTCCGTGAGCACGAAGCGCAGTTGCTCGGGGTTCTGCCACTCGACCTTGGCCGGCTTGAGCGGCTGGTCGTCGAGCGACAGGCCGTGGCACAGGCGCGCGAGCTGCTCGGCGGGGAAGCGCTCCTGGACGTTGACCTGTACATCGCCATAGGTCACGCGCACCAGGTACTCCTTTTCCATCTCCGAGTCCTCGCCGATCAGCTGGCGCGCGACGCGGCCGTCCTGCGTCAGCACCAGCAGGCCCACGGAGTCGATGTCCAGGCGGCCGCAGGGCGCCAGGCCCTTGAGCTGCGAGAAGTTGAAGCGCGTCGCGCTGTGGTCCTGGTTCCAGCGGCTTTGGGCATTGAGCAGCGCCACGGCGGGCGTGTGGCCGTCCTCGGCCTGGCCGCTGACATAGCCCATGGGCTTGTGCAGCAGGATCGTGACCTGCTGGTCCTGCACGCCCTTGGCGGCTTCATCCACGGTGATGCGGTCGCTTGGCAGGACCATGACGCCCATCTCCGCGACCTCGCCGTTCACGCGCACCCAGCCCTTTTCCACCCAGTCGTCGGCCTCGCGGCGCGAGCACAGGCCCATGTCGGCCATGCGCTTGTTGATCCGCACCGAACCGGGCGCGGATTCCTGCACTGCGGCAGCCTGGGGCGGGCGCTTGACGGGGATCTTGCGCGCGTCTTCGCCGGCGGGCACCTGGTAGGTGCGGATGCCGGTGAACGGGCGGCGCGGCGCTTCGTCGCTGCGCTCGTCGCGGCCGCCGCGGCCAGCGCCCGGGCCCTCGAAACGGCCGGCGGGACGTGCGCGCTCGCCGCCGCCCGAACGGCGGTCGTCGACACGCTGTGCGGGACGGCGCTCGCCACCGCGGTCGTCACGCCGGGCGCCATCCGCATGGCCGAAGCTGCCTTCACGGCCACCGCCCTCACGCGGGCCGCCCTGACGCGGGCCGCCACGGAAGTCATCGCGGTCACGGCGCGGGTCGGCACGCCCCTCGAAACGGGGTGCGTCATCGGGGCGCCCAAAGCCGCCTCCCTCGCGGCCGCCACCTTCGCGAGGACCGCCCTGGCGCGGGCCGCCACGGAAGTCATCCCGGCGCGGGCCGGCCCGCCCCTCGAAGCGCGGTGCGCCATCCGAACGGCCAAAGCCGCCGCCCTCGCGCGGCCCCTGGCGTGGACCCTCCTGGCGTGGACCGCCTTGGCGCGGTCCGCCCCGGGGATCATCGCGGCCAGGGCCGCCCCGGTTCTCGGAGCGCACTGCGCCCGAGGGCCCGCGCTGGCGGTCGCCATAGGGAGCGGAAGAACGGGCGGCGCCATCGCGGCTGCCACCGGGTTTGCCCGCGCGTCCGCCTGCCGCGCCGCCCGGGGACCGGGAAGCGGGTGCCGGCGCGGCCGGCTTGGGAGAAATGCGCAGGGTGGCACGCGGGCCGGAGCCAGGCGTGCGGGGGGAAGATGGAGAGGAAGACATTTGCCGCTATTGTCGCCGTCCTGCCTCGAAACTGCTTGCTACCAGTTGTTATGCCATGGCGCTGCCCGGCCATAGCGGCGCCTCTTCCCCTGCAGCGCCGCAGACATTGGCCCTTGCGAAAAGCGGCATGCAGCCGGGCGTCAGCCGCTGGCCACCAGGCTCCCGGCAGGGGCCGCAGCCCGGAACTGCGCATTGCGCAGCGCCGCGAGATCGAGCACGCGCAGGCCGCCATACTCGATGCGTATCGCGCCCTGCTCCTGCAGGTTGGCCAGCGCCTCGTTCACGCGCTGGCGCGACAGGCCGACCAGATAGGCCAGCTCCTGCTGCGTGATGCGCAGCACCTGCGCCATGCCGGGATAGAGCACCGGGTTGAAGAAGGCCGCCAGGCTGCGCGCCACGCGCACCTCGGGGCTGCCCATGCGGTCGTTCTCGCGCGCCGCGATGAACTGGCCCAGCCGTTCGTTGAGCTGGTCGAGCACGAAGCGGTTGAAGGTCAGCGAGTGGTCGAGCAGCCAGTGGAAGGTGTCGCTCGGCAGCCCTGCGACCACGCTCTTGCGCAGCGCCTGCATGTTGTAGCGGTAGGGCTCGCGCTTGACCACCGTGCCCTCGCCGACCCAGCCGCCGGGCGGCACGCCGGTGAAGGTGACGGTCTGGCCCTGGGCGTTGTCGGCATGGATCTTGAGCAGGCCCTCGACCAGGCCGAACCAGTAGGTCACGGGCCGGCCGACGCGGCAGACGTAGTCGCCCGGCAACGCATCGCCCACCAGCAGCGCCGCCTCGGCGCGTGCGCGCTCGTGCGGCTGGAGCACGTTCAGCCAGGGAATATTGCGCATCTCCTCGGGCGTGGGTTCTCTGCGGCGCTGGTGCAAGGACAGGTCTTGGCTCATGGGCATGAGCATGGCGCGCGAATGCCCGGTTGCCGATCGGGGATTTCCCACAGTGGCCACCGCCGCAACAGCGGACGCCGGGCGCGTTTTCCCGCACAGGACTTTCCCCTGGAATGTCGCCGCCAGGACAAAAGGACGTCAAACCGCTTCCTAACATTGTCCTCAACCCCCGCAATATCTGGCCCGGGCCCGTCCACTTTCCGAGGAAACGCAATGACCACCACGTTCCCGCACCTGCTGCAAAAGCATGCCGCCGAACGCCCGGACGCGCCCGCCCTGCGCGAGAAGGAATACGGCATCTGGCAGACCTGGAACTGGCGGCAGGTGGCGCGGGAAGTGCGCCACCTCGCCTGCGGCCTGGCAGCGCTGGGCTTCGCGCGCGGCCAGAACCTGGCGCTCATCAGCGACAACCGTCCGCATGTCTACATGGGCTTCGTCGCGGTGCAGAGCCTGGGCGGCGTGCCGATCCCGCTCTACCAGGATGCGGTGGCCGCGGAAATGGTGTTCGTGCTGCAGGACGCCGACATCGAATATGCCTTTGCCGAGAACCAGGAGCAGGTCGACAAGCTGCTCGAGATACGCGAGCAGGTGCCCGGCATCCGCCACATCATCTATGACGATCCGCGCGGCCTGCGCCACTACGACCAGCCAGGGCTGGTCAGCACCGCCGAGCTGATGGAGCGCGGCGCCAAGTGGGATGCAGAGCACCCCGGCGCCTGGGAGGCGGGACTGGCGCAGCTGCGGCCCGAGGACATCTCGGTCATCCTCTACACCTCGGGCACGACCGGCAAGCCCAAGGGCGTGTGCCAGACCCATGCCAGCTTCGTGCAGGCGGCCATGGGCGGCGTGCAGGTCGACGGGCTGAACGCCAGCGACAACGTGATCTGCTATCTGCCGCCGGCCTGGTGCGGCGACCATCTGTTCTCGCTGGCGCAGTGGTTGGTCGCGGGCTTCACCATCAACTGTCCCGAGTCCGCGTCCACGGTGTCCATCGACCTGCGCGAGATCGGCCCGACCTATTACTTCGCGCCGCCGCGCATCTTCGAGGGCATGCTGACCTCGGTGTCGATACGCATGGAGGACGCGGCGGCACCGAAGCGCTGGCTGTTCGAGCGCTGCATGCGGCTGGCGCAGCGCGTCGGCTCGGACATCCTCGACGGCAAGCCCGTCAGCTTTCTGGACCGCATGCGCTACCGGCTGGGCGACCTCGCGATCTACGGGCCGCTGCGCAACGTGATGGGGCTGTCGCACATCCGCGTGGCCTATACGGCGGGCGCGGCCATCGGGCCCGACCTGTTCCGCTTCTTCCGCTCCATCGGCATCAATCTCAAGCAGCTCTACGGCCAGACCGAGACCTGCGCCTATGTCTGCATCCAGCACAACGGCCAGGTCAAGCTGCACACCGTGGGCCCGGCCGCGCCGGGCATCGAGCTCAAGCTCGCCGACAACGGCGAGGTGCTGGTGCGGGGCGTGTCGGTGCTCAAGGAGTACTACAAGCGCCCCGACGCGACGGCCGAGGCCATCGACGAACACGGCTACTTCCACACCGGCGACGCGGGCGTGATCGACGCGGACGGCCATCTGCGCATCATCGACCGCGCCAAGGACGTGGGCAAGACCAACGCCGGCGCGATGTTCGCGCCCAACTACATCGAGAACAAGCTCAAGTTCTTCCCGCACATCAAGGAGGCGGTGTGCTTCGGCCACCAGCGCGACCAGGTCTGCGCCTTCATCAACATCGACTTCGAGGCCGTGGGCAACTGGGCCGAGCGCCAGGGCCTGCCCTATGGCGGCTATGTCGATCTGACCTCCAAGCCGCAGGTGCAGGCGCTGGTCGCCGAGTGCATCGCCAAGGTCAACGCCGACCTGGCCAGCGAGGACGGCATGGCCGGCACGCAGATCGCGCGCTTCCTGGTGCTGCACAAGGAGCTCGACCCCGACGACGACGAGCTCACGCGCACGCGCAAGGTGCGGCGCAACTTCATTGCGGACAAATACGGCGTGCTGGTCGACGCGCTCTATGCGGGCCGCAGCGAGCAGTTCATCACCACCCAGGTCAAGTTCGAGGACGGCCGCACCGGCAGCCTGAGCGCCACGCTCAAGCTGCTGGACGCCAAGACCTTCCCTCCCGCCAAGGCCGCCGCCTGACATCGCCCGAAGGAAACGCATGCGCACCCAACCCATTGGCGATGTCGTCCTCGACATCCAGAACCTCAGCCTGCGCTTCGGCGGCGTCAAGGCCCTGACCGATATCTCGTTCGATGTGCGCGAGCACGAGATCCGCGCCATCATCGGCCCGAACGGCGCGGGCAAGAGCTCGATGCTCAACTGCATCAACGGCGTCTACACCCCGTCGGAAGGCAGCATCACCTTCCGCGGCAAGACCTTCTCGCACATGAACAGCCGCCAGGTCGCCGAGATGGGCGTGGCGCGCACCTTCCAGAACCTGGCGCTGTTCAAGGGCATGAGCGTCATCGACAACATCATGACCGGGCGCAACCTGAAGATCAGAAGCAACCTGCTGATGCAGGCGCTGCACCTCGGCCCGGCGGCGCGCGAGGAGGCGCGCCACCGCGAGTTCGTCGAGCACATCATCGATTTCCTGGAAATCCAGGCCTGGCGCAAGACGCCCGTGGGCCAGCTGCCCTACGGCCTGCAAAAGCGCGTCGACCTGGGCCGCGCGCTGGCGATGGAGCCGCAGGTGCTGCTGCTCGACGAACCGATGGCCGGCATGAACGTCGAGGAAAAGCAGGACATGTGCCGCTTCATCCTCGATGTCAACGACGAGTTCGGCGCGACCATCGTGCTGATCGAGCACGACATGGGCGTGGTGATGGACATCTCCGACCGCGTCGTGGTGCTCGACTACGGCAAGAAGATCGGCGACGGCGCGCCGCAGGAAGTGCGCTCCAACCCCGACGTCATCCGCGCCTATCTGGGCAACGCGCACTGAGCACAGGAGCAGTCCCATGGCATTCTTCCTCGAAACCCTCTTTGGCGGCCTGATGGTCGGCATGCTCTACGCGCTGGTCGCGCTGGGCTTCGTGCTGATCTTCAAGGCCTCGGGCGTGTTCAACTTCGCGCAGGGCGCGATGGTGCTGTTCTCGGCCCTGGCGATGGCACGCTTTTCCGAGTGGATCCCGCAGTGGCTGGGCATCGCGCCGGGCCTGCTGGGCAATCTGCTGGCGATCGTCGTGGCGCTGGCGCTGATGGTCGCGGTGGCCTGGCTGATCGAGCGGCTGGCGCTGCGCCACCTGGTCAACCAGGAGCCGATCACGCTGCTGATGGCGACGCTGGGCATCGCCTACCTGCTCGACGGCCTGGGCCCGCTGGTCTTCGGCAGCGCGGTCTACAGCATCGACGTCGGCATGCCCAAGGACCCGATCTTCATCCTGGGCGGCCTGTTCGAGGGCGGCCTGCTGATCAGCCAGGAGGATCTGTACGCCGCCGGCATCGCCACGCTGCTGGTGATCGGCCTGGCGCTGTTCTTCCAGAAGACCAAGACCGGCCGCGCGCTGCGCGCCGTCGCCGACGACCACCAGGCGGCGCAGTCCATCGGCATCCCGCTGTCGCGCATCTGGGTCATCGTCTGGTCGGTGGCCGGCGGCGTGGCGCTGGTGGTGGGCATCATCTGGGGCTCGAAGCTGGGCGTGCAGTTCTCGCTGTCGCTGGTGGCGCTCAAAGCCCTGCCGGTGGTGATCCTGGGCGGTCTGACCTCTATTCCCGGCGCCATCGTCGGCGGGCTGATCATCGGCGTGGGCGAGAAGCTCTCCGAGGTCTACATCGGCCCGATGGTCGGCGGCGGCATCGAGACCTGGTTTGCCTACGGCCTGGCGCTGGCCTTCCTGCTGGTGCGCCCGCAGGGGCTGTTCGGCGACAAGATCATCGACCGCGTCTGACCGTTCCAGGAGATAACCCATGTTCTATCGTGAAAACGGCCAGTTCAAGACCAGCTACGCGGCCGACCAGCAGATCTTCCCGATCGCGCAGGACCGCATCGCCATCCTCGCCATCCTGCTGCTGGCCTTCGTCGCCGTGCCGCTGACTGTGAGCGACTACACCTTCCAGGCGGTATTGATTCCCTTCCTGATCATGGCGCTGGCCGCCCTGGGCCTGAACATCCTGGTCGGCTACTGCGGCCAGATCTCGCTGGGCACGGGCGCCTTCATGGCCGTCGGGGCCTACGCCGCCTACAACCTGCAGGTGCGCATCGAGGGCATGCCGCTCTTGCTGTCGCTGCTCGGCGGCGGGCTGTGCGCGATGGCCTTCGGCGTGGTGTTCGGGCTGCCCAGCCTGCGCATCCGCGGCCTGTACCTGGCGGTGGCCACGCTGGCCGCGCAGTTCTTCATGGACTGGCTGGCCAGCCGCGCGCCGTGGGTCACCAACAATTCCTCCTCGGGCTCGGTCAGCGCCGGCCAGCTGTCCATTGCCGGCTGGGTCATCGACACCCCGGCCGAGAAATACCTGCTGTGCCTGGGCCTGCTGTGCATCCTGGGCCTGCTGGCGAAGAACCTGGTGCGCAGCGCCACCGGCCGCAACTGGATGGCAATGCGCGACATGGACGTCGCCGCCTCCGTGATCGGCATCCGCCCGGTCTACGCCAAGCTCAGCGCCTTCGCCGTGAGCTCCTTCATCGTCGGCATCGCCGGCGCGCTCTGGGGCTTCGTGCACCTGGGCGCCTGGGAGCCCGCGGCCTTCAGCCTGGACCGCTCCTTCCAGCTGCTGTTCATGATCATCATCGGCGGCCTGGGCTCGATCATGGGCAGCCTGTTCGGCGCGGCCTTCTTCGTGCTGCTGCCACTGGTGCTCACGCATGTGCCGCACTGGCTCGGCCTGCCCCTTTCCACGGCCAGCGCGACCTACATCGAACACATGGTGTTCGGCGCGCTGATCGTCTTCTTCCTGATCGTCGAACCCCACGGCCTGGCCCGGCTGTGGTCCACCGCCAAGCAGAAACTGCGGCTCTGGCCTTTCCCGCATTGAGCCGTTTGCCCCAAAGCACTCGCAGAAGTGCCTCGCGCCCTTGTGATCCCTAAACCATTCAGGAGACAAAGCATGATGTTGAAGAAAGCCGCGCTTGCCGCCGCCACCGCCGCCCTGGGATTCGGGGCGCTGACGGCGGCCCCCATGGTCCACGCGCAGGACCAGTTCGTGCCGCTGCTGGTCTACCGCACCGGCCAGTTCGCCCCGCTGGGCATTCCCTGGGCCGACGGCAAGCAGGACTATCTCAAGCTGGTCAACGCCAAGGGCGGCGTCAATGGCGTGAAGATCGCCTACGAGGAGTGCGAGACCGCCTACGACACGGCCAAGGGCGTCGAATGCTACGAGCGCCTGAAGAACAAGGACGGCGGCGCCGCCGGGTTCGATCCGCAATCCACCGGCATCACCTTCGCGGTGAGCGACAAGGCCCCGGGCGACAAGCGCCCCATCGTCACCGTCGGCTACGGCCTGTCGCAGTCGGCCAACGGCGCGGTGTTCGAGTGGAACTTCCCGCTGCTGGGCAACTACTGGACCGCGGCCGACTCCATCATCCAGGACATCCTGAAGAAGGAGAAGGGCAGCCTCAAGGGCAAGAAGATCGCGCTGGTCTACCACGACTCGCCCTACGGCAAGGAGCCGATTCCGCTGCTGCAAAAGCGCGCCGAGAAGGAGGGCTTCCAGCTGATGCTGCTGCCGGTGACGGCGCCCGGCGTCGAGCAGAAGTCGACCTGGCTGCAGGTGCGCCAGCAGCGCCCCGACTACGTGCTGCTGTGGTCGGCGGGCGTCATGACGCCCACGGCGATTCGCGAAGCGCAGGCCACCAACTTCGCGCGCGACAAAATTTATGCCATCTGGTGGGCCGGCTCGGACCACGACGTCAAGGACATCGGCGCGGGCGCCAAGGGCTACAACACCGTGACCATCCACAACACGGCCGAGCGCGACAAGGTGCATGACGAGGTCAAGAGCCTGGTCTACGACAAGAGCCAGGGCACGGCGGCCAATGTCGCCAGCGTGGGCAGCATGGCCCACACGCGCGGCATGGTGATCTCGATGCTGCAGGTCGAGGCGATCCGCACCGCGCAGGAGAAATACGGCAAGGGCAAGGTCATGACGCCCGAGCAGGTGCGCTGGGGCCTGGAGAACCTGAACCTGACGCAGGACAGGCTCAACGCGCTGGGCTTCGGCAAGATCCTGCGCCCGATCCAGACCAGCTGCTCCAACCACCTGGGCACCGACTGGTCGCGCATCGCGCAGTGGGACGGAGCCAAGTGGAACGTGGTCTCCGACTGGTACCAGGGCGACAAGAGCATGGTCGAGCCGCTGGTCAAGGAGTACGCCGACAAGTACGCCAGGGAAAAGAACGTCAAGGCACGCAGCTGCAACTAAGGGCGGCCGGCGCCGGTCCTCCAGCGGGCCGGCGCCCCCTGCTTTCCGTCATTCTCCAGAGGCCGCACCATGTCCCAAACAACTACGCCCCCTGCCGAGCCGCTGCTTGTGGTCAACGGCATCGAGGTCATCTACAACCATGTGATCCTGGTGCTCAAGGGCGTGTCGCTGCAGGTGCCGCGCCGGAGCATCGTCGCGCTGCTTGGCGGCAACGGCGCGGGCAAGACGACCACGCTGCGCGCCATCTCCAACCTGCTCAGGGGCGAGCGCGGCGAAGTCACCAAGGGCACGATCGCGCTCGAGGGCGAGCAGATAGCAAACCTCACGCCCTCCGACCTGGTGCGGCGCGGCGTGGTGCAGGTCATGGAGGGCCGGCACTGCTTCGCGCACCTGAGCATCGAGGAGAACCTGCTCACCGGCGCCTACACGCGCAGCGACGCGGGCGAGATCGCCGCCAACCTGGAGAAGGTCTATACCTATTTCCCGCGGCTCAAGACGCGGCGCCATTCGCAGGCCGCCTACACCTCGGGCGGCGAGCAGCAGATGTGCGCTATCGGCCGCGCGCTGATGAGCAACCCGCGCATGGTGCTGCTCGACGAGCCCTCGATGGGCCTGGCGCCGCAGATCGTCGAGGAAGTGTTCAACATCGTCAAGGACCTGAACGCGCGCGAGCAGGTCACCTTCCTGCTGGCCGAGCAGAACACCAGCATGGCGCTGCGCTACGCCGACTACGGCTACATCATGGAAAGCGGCCGCATCGTCATGGACGGCCCGGCCTCGGAACTTGCCAACAACGAGGATGTCAAGGAGTTCTACCTGGGCATGGGCGGCGGCGAGCGCAAGAGCTTCAGGGATGTGAAGAGCTACAAGCGGCGCAAGCGCTGGCTGGCGTGAGCCGTATATGTCTTTGCATCGAGCATGGACGTTCATCCTTCGACAGGCTCAGGACGAACGGCTAGACCACCGCTCGCCTCGAGACTGCTTCCCCTCCGCCGTTCACCCTGAGCTTGTCGAAGGGTGCAAGGAATTTGTCCATGACCGACCACTACGACGCTCTTGAAGCGCGCTCCCCCGAGGAACGCGAGCAGGCCCTGATGTCCGCCCTGCCGCGCCAGATCGCGCACGCCCAGCAGGCCTCGCCCGCGTTTGCCGAGATCCTGCGGGGCATCGACGCTGCAACCGTGAGTTCGCGCGCCGCGCTCGCCAGGCTGCCCGTGACGCGCAAATCGCAACTGCTCGAGCGCCAGCTGGCCCAGCGCGCTCAGGGCCCCTTTGGCGGCTTCAGCGCGTTGGCCTTTGGCGCGCGGATGCCGCGCGTGTTTTCCAGCCCCGGCGGCATCTACGAGCCCGAGGGCTGCGGGCGCGACTACTGGCGCATGGCGCGCGCCATCCATGCCGCCGGCTTTCGCGCCGGCGAGCTGGTGCACAACAGCTTCAGCTACCACTTCGTGCCCGCGGGCGCGATGATGGAGACCGGCGCCCAGGCGCTGGGCTGCACGGTGTTCGCGGCGGGCACGGGCCAGACCGAGCAGCAGGTGCAGGCCATTGCCGACCTGCGCCCTGCGGGCTACATCGGCACGCCCAGCTTCCTGCGCATCCTGATGGAGAAGGCGCACAGCCAGGGCCAGGGGCTGCCGAGCCTGCGCAAGGCGCTGGTCTCGGGCGAGGCCTTCCCGCCTTCGCTGCGCGATTGGCTGGCGGAGCGGGGCGTCGAGGGCTACCAGTGCTATGCGACGGCCGACCTGGGGCTGATCGCCTATGAGACCTCGGCGCGCGAGGGCCTGGTGGTCGACGAGAACGTGATCGTCGAGATCGTGCGCCCGGGCACGAACGATCCCGTGCCCGAGGGCGAGGTTGGCGAACTGGTGGTGACCACGCTCAACCCCGGCTATCCGCTGGTGCGCTTCGGCACCGGCGACCTGTCGGCGGTGCTGCCCGGCGCCTGCCCCACGGGCCGCACCAACACCCGCATCCGCGGCTGGATGGGCCGTGCCGACCAGACCACCAAGGTGCGCGGCATGTTCGTGCATCCCTCGCAGGTCAACCAGGTCGTGCAGCGCTTCGAACAGGTACTGCGCGCGCGCCTCGTGGTGCGCGGCGAGATGGCCAGCGACACGATGGAACTGCTGGTGGAGACACGGGAATCCGACGCCGGATTGCTGCGCCAGATCGGAGATTGCGTGCGTGAACTGACCAAACTGCGCTGCGAAGTGCAGCCGCTGGCGCCCGGCGCGCTGCCCAACGACGGCGTGGTGATCGAGGACGCAAGAAGCTACCGCTGAGTTTCCGTTGAAATGAGCTGTTCGAAGTGGGTACTTACAGGGAAAACACTTATTTTTCGATGTAAGTAAATCGAACAAACGTTCTTATCATGAGCATCCCCTAAGGAGCCTATTCATGCAGAAGTTGTTTAAGCTGGCCACTATCGCCCTGGCTGCCGTTGCCGCCACCGGAGTTCAAGCCCAGGACTTCCCCGCCGCGGGCAAGAGCATCACCATCGTGGTGCCCTTCACCGCCGGCGGCCCGACCGACCGCGTGGCGCGCGATCTGGCCGAGTCGATGCGCAAGCATCTGAACAACGCCACCATCGTGATCGACAACTCCGCCGGCGCCGGCAGCGCCATCGGTATCGCCAAAGTGGCGCGCGCCAATCCCGACGGCTACACGCTGCTGCTCAACCACATCGGCATGGCCACCGTGCCTTCGCTGTACCGCAAGCTGTCGTTCAACGTGGTCAACGATTTCGAGTACCTGGGCATCATCAACGATGTGCCAATGACGCTGATCGGCAAGCCCACGCTGCCCGCCGACAACTACAAGGACCTGATCAGCTGGATCGGCAAGAACCCGGGCAAGGTCAACCTGGCCAACGCCGGCGTCGGCTCGGCCTCGCACCTGTGCGGCCTGATGCTGCAGTCGACGCTGAAGACCGAAATGACCCCCGTGCCCTACAAGGGCGCGGCCCCCGCGATTGCCGATCTGATGGGCAACCAGGTCGACCTGCTGTGCGACCAGACCACCAACACCACGGCGCAGATCGAGTCCAAGAAGGTCAAGGCCTATGCCGTCACGACGCCCAAGCGCCTGACCACGCCGGCGCTCAAGTCCCTGCCCACGCTGGACGAAAGCGGCCTGAAGAACTTCCAGGTCACCGTGTGGCACGGCCTGTACGCGCCCAAGGGCACGCCTGCCGCCGTGACCAAGAAGATCAACGACGCGATGCGCCTGGCGCTCAAGGAAGCCGACTTCATCCGCAAGGAAGAGCAGCTGGGCGCGGTGATCGCTTCGGACGACCGCGTCACGCCCGAAGGACACAAGAAGTTCGTGCAGTCGGAGATTGCGACCTGGGGCAAGGTGATTCAGGCTGCGGGTGCTTACGCGGACTGATCTCGTTTCATTTCAGGAAAGCCAGCCTTCGGGCTGGCTTTTTTTTGCCGGAGACATGTGAGTCCGGCGCCACCAAGGAAAAGCAGATACTGATCCTGAGGGCAGGCCGTTCATGGTTCGATGGGGCCGCCCAGGCAGCCTCACCACGAACGGTTCGACCGTTCGCCTGAGCCCGTCGAAGGGTGAAGGGCCTGCCCTCAAGAACGCGCGCATGGTTTCCCTGTGGTGAAGTCGACTCTACAGATTCACCCTCACCAAGTCACCTCCCGCCCCTGTGCCGCACTGCGCTTGAGCATGTCCAGGAACGGCGCCGTGCGCTGGCGCAGGCTTACCGGGTCCCAGGCACCCGCGGGCGCCTCGTCCCTTTGCGCATCTTCATCGGCATCCTGCGTTTCCTTGGCCGCGGCGCGCTGCTCCTCCTCGCGCTGCACCGCCTGCTCCAGCGCGGCGATGGCGCCCGGGATCTGCTCCACGGTGATGATGCCGTGGCCAGTGGTGTCCTTGCCGAGGATATCCAGCAGGCGGCGCGCGGTGGCGTCCAGCATGATCAGATCGGCGGTGGCACGGGACTTGAACTTGTAGGGCATGCGATTCCTTTGCGGTACATGTATTCGCGGTTGAAAGGGTACTCCGACCGGGCGCCGGGCAGTGCACCGCCGTCCACCTGGCCGTCGGGGCGGGCCACGAGCATCTGGTGCAGCGCGATCCAGCCGCGCTCGAAACCCATGGCGCAGCCGGCCAGGTACAGCCGGTAGGCGCGCAGCGCGCGCGCGCCGCGCTCGCTGTCGGTCTGTTCGGCAAGGATACGCTGTGCCTCGGGCAGCCGGGCTTCCAGCGCGTCGGACCAGGCCCAGAGCGTGCGTGCGTAATGCGGCCGCAGGTTCTCCGTGTCGCACATCTCCAGCCCGCCCTGCGCAAACGCGTGCAGCACCCGGCTCACGTGCAGCAGCTCGCCGCCGGGAAAGATATAGCGGCCGATGAATTCGCCCATGCCCGCGCCGACCTGCGCATTGTCCACGCCGCCCGCGGTGATGCCGTGCAGCAGCGCCAACCCGCCGGGGCGCAGCAGACGGTGCACGGTCTGCGCGTAGGCCGGCATCTGCGCGTGGCCCACATGCTCGAACATGCCGACCGAGGCAATCTTGTCGAAGGCGGTGTCGGGCGGCAGCTGGCGGTAGTCGCGCAGCTCTATCCGCACCCGCTCCTGCAGCCCGCGCGCCGCGATCAGCTGCTGCACGTAGGCGTGCTGGTTGCGCGACAGCGTGATGCCCCGGGCCTGCACCCCGTAATGCTCGGCGGCCCACAGCAGCAGACCGCCCCAGCCCGCGCCGATGTCGAGGAAGCTCTCGCCCGCGCGCAGCTGCAGCTTGCGGCAGATATGGTCGAGTTTGGCCTCCTGGGCCTGCGCCAGGCCCATGCCCGGCTCCCGGAAATAGGCGCAGGAATAGACGCGCCGCGGATCCAGCCAGAGCGCATAGAAATCATCGGACAGGTCGTAGTGGAACTCGATCTGCTCGGCATCGCGCGCCAGCGTATGCAGCGCCATCGAGCGCGTGCGCGCCATGATCTGCGACCACCAGCCGGACGTGCCGCGCACCGGGTCGGACTGCAGCAGCGCCGAGGCCGCGCGCATGATGTCGCGCACGCGCCCCTCGAGCTCCACCTGGCCTTCGACCACGGCCGCGCCCAGCGTGCCTATATGGCCGGCGGCCAGCGCCGTCAGCGGCGCCAGCGAACGAAAACGCAGCGTCACCTCGGCCTGGGGCTTGCCGACCCGCTTGCCCGAGGGCAGCTCCACCGCCATGGCGACAGGCAGCGGGGCCAGCCGGGACTCGAGGGTATCGATGAGGTTTTTCATGACGCCACCATTCTGGCGGGCATGCAGGCGCCGGCAATTGCGGCAAACCTGAGGCGACGATCGGCTTTGTCCGGCAGACCCGCGCCGCGTTAACGCTTACCGATCAGCTGCAGATAGCTCTTGCGCGTGGCCGGCGAGACCGCGGCCAGCACCTGTTCGTAGCTGGTCTGGTGGCGCGCCAGCAGCCGCACGGAAGCCACCGTCAGCGACTTGCAGAACCAGTGGCAGCTGTGCTGCATCAGGAAGATCTCGGCCGTCAGCATGAAGGCGCGCCGGCGGCGCTCCTCGTCGTCTTGCGCGGCATGGACCTGCACGGCGCCGATGCTGCGGGCATGCAGCTTCACCATGTCGCGCATGTCGAAGCTGCCCTGCGGATAGATGCGCTCGACGTAGGGCAGCGCCAGCGGCAGCGTGCTGACGCGCACCTGCTCGGCCGGGGCGCGCGCGAAGTCCTCGGCGAAGCGCTGGAACTGGTCGGCCAGGCTCTTTTCCGTGCCCTCCAGCAGCGCCCAGACCTGGGTGCGGCGCTGCAGGTCGCTCTCGCCCAGCGCGCGCAGGTAGCCTTCGATCAGGCTGCCCATGAGCTTTTCGATCTGCAGCCGGCCCAGGTATTCGGCCAGCAGGCGCGTGCGCCGGCGCTGGTCCTGGCGCTTGAGCACATAAACGGCAATGGTGACAATGATTGCCAACGTGAAGAAGTCCATCGGATCGGGGGAAAACAGCGTGAATGAAGCCATGAGTGTAGTCAGGCCCTGGGCGCAGCGCGGCGCCAGAGCCCTGGCGGGAACCGTGTTTTGCGCCCTGCTGGCCGGCTGCGCGGTGCCGGATATCGGTTATTACTGGCAGGGCGCGCGCGGCCAGCTGCAGATGCTGCATGCGGCGCGGCCGGTCGCGGACTGGCTCGAGCAGCAGGACCTCGCGCCCGCGCTGCGCAGCCAGCTGCTGCTGGCGCGCCAGGCGCGCGATTTCGCCAGCCAGGCGCTGGCCCTGCCCGACAACGCCAGCTACCGCCGCTATGCCGCGCTGCAGCGCCCGGCTGCGGTATGGAACGTCACGGCCGCGCCGCCCGATGCGCTGGAGCTGCACCAGTGGTGCTTCCCGGTGGCCGGCTGCGTGGGCTACCGCGGCTATTTCGCGCTGGCCGATGCGCAGGCCCAGGGCGCGCTGCTGGCGGCGCGCGGCCTCGATGTCCATGTCTACCCGGTGCCCGCGTATTCGACGCTGGGCTATTTCAACTGGCTGGGCGGCGATCCGCTGCTCGACACCTTCGTGCGCTGGCCCGAGGGCGAACTGGTGGGCCTGCTGTTCCACGAGCTGGCGCACCAGCGCGTCTATCTGCCCGGGGACATGGCGTTCAACGAATCCTATGCCACGGCCGTGGAGCAGCTGGGCACCCAGGCCTGGCTGCGGCAATCGGCCACGGCAACGGCCGCCGCCACGCCCGCCTGGCAGGCCGCCCAGCAGCGGCGCACGCAATACCGCGCCCTCGCGCACGGCACGCGCCAGGCGCTGGAGGCGCTGTATGCGCAGCCGCCCGCCGATGTGCTGGCCGCGAAGGCCGCCATCCTGGAGGATTTCCGCGCGCGATACGCGGTGCTGCGCGCGCAGTGGCTGGCAGCGCCCGAACTGGCCGCGCGCCCGGATGCCGCCGCGCAGTCGCTGCAGCGCCTGGACCGCTGGGTGGCCGAGGCCAACAATGCCTCCTTTGGCGCACTGTCGGCCTACGACCTCTGGGTGCCGGCATTCACCGCGCTGTTCGCGCAGCAGTCGGCCCAGGCCGAGCCCTGGGCCGCGTTCCACCGCGCGGTCGAGGAACTGTCACGCCAGCCCGAAGCCGCGCGGCTGCAGGCGCTGTGCGCGCTGATGCCGGATGCGCCGCCCGCGCAGTGCGACACGGGCGCCGCGCCCCTCAGCCCAAAGAGTCAATAAGCTCGATGTACTGCTCGCGCGCGGCATCGCTGTCGGTGCCCTTGAGCTTTTCCCAGGCGTCCCACTTGGCGCGCGCCACCATGTCGCTGAAGCTGGGCTTGTCGTCCTCGTTGTCGCCCTGCGTGGCCTGCTTGTACAGGGCGTAGATCCGGAGCAGCGTGGCGTTGTCGGGGCGCTCGCTCAGGTCCTTCGAGCGGGCCACGGCGTCTTCAAAGGCAGTGTTCAGTTCGGACATGCAGGTTGCTCCTTAGAATCGGTGGATGCGACAGATCGAGTGTAGCCACCGCTGCGCGCAGCCCCAACCGCCACTTCACCCGGACTAACCCTTGCCTGACATCCAGATTTCCCGCACCCACACCCTGGGCCTTGCCGCCGCCCGCGCGCAGGCCCGGCGCTGGGGCGAAAAGGCCACCGAGAAATTCGGCGTGCAATGCGACTATGCCAGCGGCGACACCGAGGACCTGCTGCGCTTCAGCGGCAACGGCGTCGACGGCCAGCTGCGCGTGACGGCCAGCGCGCTGGAACTGCAGGCCGAGCTGGGTTTCCTGGCGGCGATGTTCAAGGACAAGATCGAGTCCAAGATCAATGCGCAGTTCGATGAGTTGCTGGCGCAGGCCTAACCGTTCGTGGTGAGCCCGTCGAACCATGAACGTCCTGCTCTCCGATAGAGGGCAGGCCGTCCATCCTTCGATCCTTCGACGGGGCCGCCCAGGCAGGCTCAGGATCAGACGAACGGATGGATAGCGTGCGGCCCTGCAACAAACCAAGCATGTCCGAGTTACGCCATGACTCCTGAAAACCCGGAACGAGGCGATATTTTCAGCGCGTAGGCTCCGCCAGCCACTCCTTTGCCAGCTCCACCCAGAACGTCGCCCCCAGCGGAATCAGCCGGTCGTTGAAGTCATAGCTCGGGTTGTGCAGCATGCAGGGCCCGGCGCCATGCCCCGGCGCGCGGTGGGCGCCCGCTCCCGCGCCATTGGCGATGAAGCAGTAGGCGCCGGGCTTTTCCTGGAGCATGAAGGCGAAGTCCTCGGCGGTCATGGTCGGCTCCTGGTCCAGCACCTGATCCGCGCCCGCCACGCGCTGCATCACCTTGCGCGCCAGCGCCGCCTCGGGCGCGGAATTGATGGTCGGCGGGTATTCGCGCTCGAACGCGTATTCCGACTGCAGGCCCTGCGCCGCGCAGATGCCCTCGACCACCTGACGCATGCGCTGCTCGACCATGTCCAGCACGGCCAGCGAGAAGGTGCGCACCGTGCCCTCGAGCTGCACGCTGTCGGGCACCACATTGTTGGCCTCGCCGCCATGCACCATGGTCACCGAGATCACGCCCGCATCGACGGGCTTGAGGTTGCGGCTGACGATGGTCTGCAGCGCCAGGATGATCTGCGCCGCCACCGGCACCGGGTCGAGCACCAGGTGCGGCATGGCCGCATGCCCGCCCTTGCCGCGCACCGTGATGCGGAACTCGTTGCTCGACGCCATGACCGGTCCCGGGCTCACCGCCATCTGCCCTTCGGCCATGCCGGGCCAGTTGTGCATGCCGAACACCGCCTGCATCGGAAAGCGCGTGAACAGCCCGTCGCGGATCATCTCGCGCGCGCCGCCGCCGCCCTCCTCCGCCGGCTGGAAGATGAGGTAGATCGTGCCGTCGAAATCGCGGTGCCGCGCCAGATACCGGGCCGCGGCCAGCAGCATCGCGACATGCCCGTCATGGCCGCAGCCATGCATCTTGCCCGCGTGCCGGCTCGCGTGCGCAAAGCGGTTGCCCTCCTGCATCGGCAGCGCGTCCATGTCGGCGCGCAGGCCCAGCGCGCGGCCGCAGGCGCCCGCGTCGCGCCCATGCACAATGCCAACCACACCGGTCTTGCCCAGGCCGCGGTGCACGGGAATGCCCCACTCGGCGAGCCGCGCGGCAATCAGGTCGGCGGTGCGCACCTCTTCAAAGCTCAGTTCGGGATGGGCGTGGATGTCACGGCGCAGCGCCGCCATCTCCCCGGCCTCTTCAACGATCTCTTCAATCAACGGCATGCGGAAAAAACCTCCTGCGGCCATTGTCGCGGCAAGCGGCGGCCGCCACCCCCATTCCCGACCATGCTGCCCCGGGTGCCGCGCATGCGGGACAATGGCGGCGCTTCGACCGCTCGCACGCTCCGCACCATGTCCTTCACTCTCAGCCCGTCCGCCCTTTCCGGCCCCGCCACCCACGTGCGCGGCGCCTGTCCGCATGACTGCCCCGATACCTGCGCCCTGCTGACCACCGTGGTCGATGGCGTGGCCACGCGCGTGCAGGGCAATCCAGACCATCCCCAGACCGACGGCGTGCTCTGCGCCAAGGTCAGCAAGTACCCCGAGCGCACCTACCACGAAGAGCGCGTGCTGACGCCGCTCAAGCGCACGGGCCCCAAGGGCAGCGGGCAGTTCACGCCGGTGTCGTGGGACGAGGCGCTGGGCGACATCGCGCGGCGCCTGCATGCCATCGCGCAGCGCGCGCCCGAGGCCATCCAGCCCTACAGCTACGCCGGCACCATGGGACTGGTGCAGGGCGAGAGCATGGACCGGCGTTTCTTCCACCAGCTCGGCGCCTCGCTGCTCGACCGCACCATCTGCGCCAGCGCCGGCGGCGAAGCGCTCATGCAGACCTATGGCGGCAAGATCGGCATGCGCGTGCAGTTCTTCGCCGAGAGCCAGCTGATCGTGATCTGGGGCAGCAACAGCATCGGCAGCAACCTGCATTTCTGGCGCTACGCCCAGGCCGCCAAGCGCGCCGGCGCGCGCCTCGTCTGCATCGACCCGCGCCGCTCCGAGACCGCCGAGAAATGCCACGAGCACCTGCAGCTGCGCCCCGGCACCGACGCCGCGCTGGCGCTGGCGCTGATGCACGAGCTGATCCGCAACGACTGGCTCGACCACGACTACATCGCGCGCCACACGCTGGGCTGGGAGGCACTGCGCGAGCGCGCGCTGCAATGGCCGCCCGAGCGCGCGGCGGCCGTCTGCGGCCTGCCGGTGGAACAGATCATCGAACTGGCGCGCGCCTACGGCACGACCGCGCGCGCCGCGATCCGCCTGAACTACGGCGTGCAGCGCGCGCGCGGCGGCGGCAACGCGGTGCGCGCGATTGCCTGCCTGCCGGCGCTCACCGGCGCCTGGCGGCATCGCGCCGGCGGGCTGCTGCTGTCGTCATCGGCGGCCCTGCCGGCGCGCCGCGCGGCGCTGCAGATGCCCGAGCTGCTGGGCGCGCGCCGCCCGCGCACCGTCAACATGAGCACCATCGGCAACGCGCTGCTCGAGCCCGGCGGCGCGGAATTCGGCCCGCGCATCGAGGCGCTGGTGGTCTACAACAGCAACCCCGTGGCCGTCGCGCCCGAATCCGCCAAGGTGGCGCGCGGCTTTGCGCGCGAGGACCTGTTCACGGTGGTCATCGAGCACTTCCTCACGGACACCGCCGACCACGCCGACTACGTGCTGCCGGCCACGACGCAGCTCGAGCACTGGGACATCCACGGCAGCTACGGCCATACCGACGTGCTGCTCAACCGCCCGGCGATCGCGCCCGTGGGAGAGGCGAAAAGCAACGCGCAGATCTTCCGCGAACTGGCAGCACACATGGCCGCGCACGACCCGGCCTTTGCCGCGCCCTGCTTTGCCGACAGCGATGAAGCGCTGTGCCGCCAGGCGCTCGATCCCGCCCAGGTCGACTACGAGCAGCTGCTGGCCACCGGCTTCGCGCATCTGCCCGTGCCCGACGCGCCCTTTGCCGAGGGCGGCTTCGCCACGCCTTCGGGCAAGTGCGAATTCTTCAGCGCGCGTCTCGAGGCGCAGGGCATCAACCCGCTGCCCGACTACCTGCCCAACCACGAGCTGCCCGACCCGCAGGGCCCCTACCCGCTGGCCATGATCTCCCCGCCGGCGCGCAACTTCCTCAACAGCACCTTCGTGAACGTGCGCCAGCTGCGCAACGCCGAAGGCCGCCCGCTGCTGGAGATGCACCCGCGGGACGCGGCCGCGCGCGGCATCGAAGACGGCGCGCTGGTTCGCGTGTTCAACGCGCGCGGCGAGCACCTGTGCCACGCCAGCCTCAACGGCCGCGCGCGCGAGGGGCTGGTCATCGGGCTGGGGATCTGGTGGCGCAAGGATGGGGCCAACGGGACCAATGTGAATGAGCTGACGCACCAGCACCTGACGGACCTGGGGCGGGCGCCGAGTTTTTACGACTGTGCAGTGCAGGTGGCGGTGGCCTGAGCCTTCCTTTTGAACTTAGACATCCTTCGACAGGCTCAGGACGAACGGGTTCTTGAACGTTCGCCCTGAGCCTGCGCTTGTCTAAGGATCGAAGGCTGGACGGGTTCTTGAACGTTCGTCCTGATCCTGAGCTTGTCGAAGGATCGAAGGATGGACGGCCCCGCCTCCAATGGAGCGCGCAGCCTCAAATCGCCAGCCCCAGAATCTCCCTTGCCTTCCGCGCATCGATATCCCGATGCTCCGAAAGCGCCACCATCCCGTGCTTCTCCAGCTGCGCCACCACCGCGTCTGCAGTTTCAGGCCCCAGGTCATAAGCCGACAACCGCGTAGGTACCCCCAGCCCCTCGAAGAAGTTGCGCGTCTGCGTGATCGCGGCGTTCACGCGCCCCTCCTCCGAGCCCTCGGTGATGCCCCAGACGCGCTCGGCGTACTGCAGCAGCTTGGCGTGCTTCTGGTCGCGGCGCGCGTCCATCATCGCCGGCAGCACGATCGCCAGCGTGCGCGCATGGTCGATGCCGTGGAGCGCCGTGATCTCGTGGCCGATCATGTGCGTGGACCAGTCCTGCGGCACGCCGGCGCCGATCAGGCCGTTGAGCGCCAGCGTCGCGCTCCATACCAGGTTAGCCCGGTCGGCGTAGTCGGGCGTCTCGGCCTGCACCACGCGCGGGCCGATCTCGATCAGCGTCTGCAGCAGGCCTTCGGCAAAGCGGTCCTGCACGCGCGCATCGACCGGGTAGGTCAGGTACTGCTCCATGGTGTGCACGAAGGCATCGACCACGCCGTTGGCCAGCTGGCGCGTGGGCAGGGTATAGGTCTTGGTGGGGTCGAGCAGCGCGAACTGCGGAAACAGCAGTCGGTTCGAGAACGGCAGCTTCGCGCCTTCGGCCGCGTGGGTCAGCACGCCGCCGTTGTTCATCTCGGAACCCGTGGCCGGCAGCGTCAGCACCACGCCCAGCGGCGCGGCCTGGGCCACGCTGCGCCCGCCCTTGCGCACCAGCTCCCAGGCGGCAGCCGGGTCGGCGCCGGGCAGGCGCACGGCTGCAGCAATGAACTTGACGGCATCGATCACCGAGCCGCCACCGACGGCGAGAAGGTAGTCGAAGCCGCCCTGCTGGAACTGCGCGACGGCGCGCATTGCGGTTTCCAGCGTGGGGTTGGGCTCGATGCCGGTGAAGGTCTCGTGCCGGCGCTCGCCCAGCGCGGCGCGCACCTCGGCCAGCGTGCCGTTCTTCTCGGCGCTGCCGCTGCCGGTCACGATCAGCACCTGCGCCGCCTCGGGCAGCAGCTTGCCCAGCCGGGCGATGACGCCCTCGCCGAAAACAATGCGCGTGGGGTTGGTGAAATCGAAATTCAGCATCTGGCTCTCCTGGAAATGGTGGCGCAGCCGAAGCCGCGCCCAAACCCCATTCTCGCAGGGAGCAGACTCAATCGAGCTTGATGCCGGCCTGCCGGATCACCTCGCCCCAGCGCTTGGCCTCGGCACGCGCCATGGCGCGGAATTGTTCAGGCGTACCGGGCAGTGCCTCCATGCCGAAGTCCTGCATGCGCTTGACGACGGCCGGGCTGGCGAGCGCCTTGTTGAGCTCGGCGTTGAGCCGCTGCACGATGGGCGCGGGCAGGTTCTTCGGTCCCAGGATGCCCTGGAAGGCGAACACTTCGGTGTCGGCCACGCCGGCCTCGGCCAGCGTCGGCAGCTGCGGCAGGCTGGCAATGCGCTGCGCCGAGCCGATGGCCAGCGCGCGCAGCTTGCCCGACTGGATGATCGGCAGGCCCGCCGCCAGGTCGATGAACATGCACGGCACCTGGCCGCCCATCACATCGGCCACGGCCGGGGCCGCGCCGCGGTAGGGGATGTGCGTGAGGAAGGTGCGGGTGCGCGCCTTGAACATCTCCATCGCCAGGTGGTGCGGCGAGCCGTTGCCGGGCGAGGCGTAGTTCACCTTGCCCGGGTTGGCGCGCGCGTAGGCCAGGAACTCCTGCAGCGTCTTCGCCTGGAAGTCCGGGTGCACCACCAGCGCCAGCGGAAAGCGGCTGATGCCGCCCACATAGGTGAAGTCCTTTTCCGGGCTGAAGGGAAGCTTGCCGAACAGATGCTCGTTGTAGGCCAGCACGGCATTGTCCGCCGACATGATGGTGTAGCCATCGGGGCGCGCCGTCGCCACCTGCTGGGCACCGATATTGGTCGAGGCGCCGGGCTTGTTCTCGATCACGATGCTCTGGCCCAGGGCCGGGCGCATGGCCTCGGCCACGGTGCGCGCCAGCACGTCGGTGCCACCGCCCGGCGGATAGGGCACGACCCAGCGGATCGGCTGGTCCGGCCAGTTCTGCGCCTGCGCCAGCGGCACGGCGGCAGCGGCCGCCAGCGCGGCCAGGAAATGTCTGCGTTGCATGGTTTGTCTCCTCGGGAAAAAATGGCTGCGTGGGCCGGTGAATGCGGTCTCCGGTGGCGCTGGCCGGCACTCTGCGGTGCCGGTCCTGCGCGCCCGCGCTGCGTCAGTCGTCGGAACCGGCGGATTCGGGCGCGACGATGGCCTGGTCGATGGCGCCGAAGATGCTCTGGCCGGCACGGTCCTTCATCTCGATGCGGATGGTGTCGCCGAACTTCATGAACTCGGTCGCGGGCTGGCCGCTCTGGATGGTCTCGATGCAGCGCTTCTCGGCAATGCAGCTGTAGCCCTTGGGCCACTGCATGGCGCTGCCCTCGCCCACGCCCTTGTTGCTCACCGTGCCGCTGCCGACGATGCTGCCGGCGCGCACGTTGCGCGTCTTGCAGATGTGGGCGATCAGCTCGCCGAAATGGAAGGTCATCTCCGGGCCGGCCTCGCACATGCCGACCTTGCGGCCATTCCAGGTCGACTCCAGCGTCAGGTGCAGGCGGCCCGCGTCCCAGGCGTCGCCCAGCTCATCGAGCGTCACCGCCACCGGGCTAAAGGCCGTGGCCGGCTTGCTCTGGAAGAAGCCGAAGCCCTTGGCCAGCTCGGCGGGAATCAGGTTGCGCAGCGAGACGTCGTTGGCCAGCATCACCAGCCGGATGCCCTGCAGCGCGCGCGTGGGCGTGCTGCCCATCGGCACGTCGCCCGTGACCACCGCGATCTCGGCCTCGAAGTCGATGCCCATGGCCTCGCTGGGCACCACCACGTCGTCGCAGGGCCCGATGAAATCATCGGCGCCGCCCTGGTACATCAGCGGATCGGTATAGAAGGTGGCCGGCACCTCGGAGTTGCGCGCCTTGCGCACCAGCTCCACATGGTTCAGGTAGGCCGAGCCATCGGCCCACTGGTAGGCGCGCGGCAGCGGCGCCATGCACTGCTCGGGGTTGAAGGCAAAGGCATGCGGCGCCTTGCCGGCGTTGAGCTGCTGGTACAGGTCCTGCAGCTGCGGCGCCATGAAGTTCCAGTCGTCCAGCACCTGCTGCATGCGGCTGGCGATGCCGGTCGCATAATGGGCCAGGCCCAGATCGCGGGAGACGACAACCAGCTGGCCGTCGCGCGAGCCGTCTTTGTAAGTAGCGAGTTTCATGGAGGCTGAACGTGAAGGGGCAAAGGGAACTGCCAGGGGCAGCAATCGAATTACGATAGGGTAAATCAGTTTACCTAAACAAAACGAGTGGATTTTAGTGCAATGAACAAGGAACGCGCGGGCATACAGTCGGTCGAGGTGGGTTTTGCGCTGCTGCAGGGGCTGGCGCAGGCGCGCGCGCCGCTGATGCTCAAGGAGGCTGCGGCCGCGGCCGGCATGAGCGCCGCCAAGGCGCACCGCTATCTGGTGAGCTTCCAGCGCCTGGGCCTGGTGGTGCAGGATGCAAGCACATCGCGCTACGATCTGGGGCCGGCCAGCCTGCAGCTGGGTCTGGCGGCGCTGACCCGGCTCGATCCGGTGCGCCTGGCGCGCGAGCGCCTGCCGGCGCTGCGCGAGGCGCTGCAGCACACCGTGGCGCTGGCGGTCTGGGGCAACCATGGGCCGACCATCGTGCACTGGGAGGAATCGGCGCAGTCGGTCACCGCCAACCTGCGCCTGGGCGACGTGATGCCGCTGCTGTCGTCGGCCACGGGCCGCTGCTTTGCGGCGCACCTTCCCGCGGACATCACCGCACCCATGCTGGAGGAAGAAACGCGGCGCGCGCGCCAGCTCGGCCGCAGCGACCTGCCGCTCACGCCCGAAGGCCTGCAGGCCATGCTGGGTGAAGTGCGCGCCCAGGGCACGGCGCGCGTGGTCGACACGCTGCTGCCCGGCATCGTGGCGTTTTGCACGCCAGTGTTCGATTCCTCGGGCCATATCGTGATGGGCATCACCACGCTGGGCTCGGCTGCCACCTTCGACCCGGCCTATGGCGGCGCCATCGACGCGCGGCTGCGCATGGCGGCGCAGCAATTGTCGGCAGATCTGGGCCATCATGGCCTGGGCCATAGCGGCCTGGGCCATACCGGCCATTGAAGGCTTTGGATGCGCGCGCGTGCCCTGCTGCCCCTGACCGCCGCCGTGCTGGCGGCGCATGCATGGCTGCTGTGGCAACTGCCGGCCTGGTCCAGCGCGTCTGCCATTCCTGAACAGATCCAGGCAGACGCGCCGGCGTTCATGACGCGCAGCATTGCGCCGCCGCCTCCAGTATCCCTTCCAGCACCGCCGCCGCCTCCAGCTCCTGCACCGGCTCCTGTGCCGCAAGCCAAGCCCCGCCCTCAGCCGCCGGCACCGCCCGCACCGCCCGCACCGCCCGCACCGCCCGCACCGCCGGAGGTTGCGGCTCCGGAACCGGCCGCTGCGCCCGTCCTGCCGGCACCGCTGCCGGAGGATGCGCAATCGGCAGCTGCGCCCGAAGCGGCTGCGTCCGAACCGCCCGAGGAAGCGCTGTCCACCGAAGCCGCTGCGCCCACCGAGACGAGCGAGGTGGCTGCAGCGCAATCGGCAGCGCCCCCCGAAGCCCAGGCCCCGCCACCGCCTGAAACCCTGCAAGGCGTGCAGCTGGCCGCCCCCGGCGGCAAGGCGGCACCGCTCGATGGCGCGCAAGTGCAGCTGCCGCCGCCTGCACGCCTGACGTTTGAAGTGGCGGGCCGGGCCCAGCGTTTCGACTACCGCGCCAGCGCCGAACTGCTGTGGCAGCATGACGGCCACAGCTACGAGGCGCGCCAGCAGATCAAGGCTTTCCTGGTCGGCACGCGCGCGCAGGGCAGCCGCGGGCAGATCACGGCCGCGGGCCTGGTGCCGCAGCGCTTCACCGACCAGGGCCGCCGGGAAAAATCCGCCGAGCTGGACTTTGCCGCGCAGCAGGCACGCTTCACCCCCGCCGCCACGCCCGCGCCCATCGGCCCCGGCGCGCAGGACCGGCTCAGCGTGTTCTTCCAGCTCTCGGCGCTGCTGGCCGCGGCGCCCGAGCGCTATCCGCCGGGCAGCGAGATCAGCTTCACCACCGTGGGCAGCAACGATGCCGAGCGCTGGACCTTCCGCGTGCACGCCATCGAGAACCTGGAGCTGCCCGCGGGCAGGCTGCCGGCACTGCACCTCGAGCGCCTGCCGCGCCACGCGCGCGACCAGCAGGCCGCACTGTGGCTCGCGCCCTCGCTCGGCTATCTGCCGGCGCGCATCCGGCTGACCCAGGGCGACGGCAACTTTGCCGACCTGCGCCTACAGTCGCACGCGCCGCCCTGATACAGGGCAGGCCACACGCTGATCCATTCCGTGGAATACTGAGGTCAAGCGCCTTTTGCCGGCGACCCCGCCGGCGGTGCTTGAAGTCTGGCGTTTTGCAGCCATATGACTGTCAACAGCCAGACTTTGCAACCAGGGGGGACCACCATGCAGACGCTATACGACTCCGACACTTTTGCGGTGCTCCATATCCGGCCCGACCTGCCGGCCATGGACGAGGGCGAATCCGCCGAGGAGCTTGCCACCACGCAGATCCAGATGCCACGCCACGGTTTTGAAATCGTCGACAAGCGCTCGGGCAAAGAGGTCTATCTCGATGGCTCCTGGGCGGAGATGTTCCAGAAGATCATCCTTGGCTGGCAGCAGCAGACGCCCACCCAGGAAGAGGTGGAGAGCACGCTGGACAGCTATGCGGGGCTGGCGCAGAACCCGGTGCTGGTTCATTGAGCGAGTGATAGGCTTGAGAGCGGCGCATCCTTTTTGAAGGAGGCCGTTCACCCTTCGACAAGCTCAGGGCGAACGGTTCAGGCAACGCCGCGCTATGAATAATCCGTTCGTCCTGATCCTGAGCTTGTCGAAGGATCGAAGGATGAAGGTCCCATATCCGTTCGTCCTGAGCTCGTCGAAGGATGAAGGGCCTGCCCTACAGTTATCCCGGCAGCCTTTCCTCCCGCCCCGCTTTATGGAGCCACCGATAAACCGGCTCCACCAGCAACAGCACCGCCATCAACCGGCACACCTGCAGCGCCGTCACCACCGGCACCCCCAGCTGCAGCACCTTGGCGGTGATCGCCATTTCGGCAATGCCGCCAGGCGCCGTCGCCAGCACCATGGTGACCCACGGCTGGCCGGTGGCCCAGGCCACGGCGCCCGCAAATCCCGCGCACAGGGCCATCAACACCAGGGTGCCCACGGCCACCGTGCCCAGCCAGGCCGGCGCCGTGCGCAGGAAGTCGCGCCGGAAGCGCACGCCCAGGCTCACGCCGATCAGCAGCTGGGCGGCATTCATCATCGGCTGCGGCACGGCCGACAGCTCCAGACCGCACATCGCCAGGCCCATCGAGGCCAGCAGCGCGCCCAGGAACCAGGGATTGGCGCGGTCCAGGCGCAGCATCAGCCAGGCCCCCAGGCCGGTGCACAGCGCCAGCAGTGCCAGCCCCGGCCCATGCACCGCGCGCGCCGCCGCCCATTCTCCCGAGGAGCCATGCAGGCCGCTCCACTGCAGCGCGAAGGGAATCACCAGCGTGACGATCACCAGCCGCAGGGTGTGGCTCGATGCCACCAGCTCGGTCAGCGCCTTCTCGCGCTCGGACAGCAGCGTCATTTCCGAAGCCGCGCCGATCGCTCCCGCGAAATAGCAGGTGGCGCGCATGCGCTGCGCCGGCACGCCGGGCATGCGCGGCGCGTGCACGCGGTACAGCCACAGGCCGAGCAGCCAGCCCAGCAGCAGCGCCCAGCCAATACTCAAAAGAATCACCCACCACATGCTGGCCACGAGCGCGGTCACGGCCGGCGTGAAATAAAGCCCGAGCGCCGCGCCGATGGTCCACTGCGCGCCATTGCGCGCCACGCCCCAGCTGGCGGTCTGCGCCCCGACCATCGAGGCCAGCGAGGTGGCGATCAGAGGGCCCAGCATCCAGGGCAGCGGCGTGTTCCACCAGCGGAACAGCTCGGCCGCGGCCCAGGCCCCGGCCCCGGTCAGCACGACGCGCAGCGCGAAGTTCACGCGCATGGCCGGTCCGCCAGCGCCACACCGCCGCTGCTGCGCAGCAGTTGCTCGAAACCTTCGGCCGGCAGCGGCCGGCTGCACAGATAGCCCTGGAAATGGTCGCAGCCGCGCGCGCGCAGGAACTCCAGCTGCTCGGCGGTCTCCACGCCCTCGGCCAGCACCGTCAGGCCCATGCTGTGGCCCATGGCGATGACGGCGGCGCTGATCGCCATGTCGTCGGCGCTTTGCGGAATGTCGCGGATGAAGCCCTGGTCGATCTTCAGCACGTCGAGGGGAAAGCGCTTCAGATGGGCCAGCGAGGAGTAGCCCGTGCCGAAGTCGTCGATCGCCAGCCGCAGCCCCAGGCCGCGCAGGCGCCGCAGCACCTGCAGCGCCTGCTCGGGCTCCTGGGCCAGCGCGCTCTCGGTGATCTCCAGCTCGAACTGCTCGGCCGGGAAGCCCGCGTCGGCCAGCGCCGCCTGCGTGCTGCCCACCAGGTCGGTGAGCAGGAACTGGTGCAGCGAGACATTGACCGCCAGCGTGATTCCGGGCAGCCCCATCTCGCGCCAGCGCTGGCCCTGCGCGCAGGCCTCGCGCGTCACCCACTCGCCGATCGGGCCGATCACGCCCGAGCTCTCGGCCACGGGAATGAAGCGCGCGGGCGAGATCAGGCCCTCGACCGGATCGAGCCAGCGCAGCAGCGCCTCGGCGCCCGTGATCCGGCCGGTGGCGATATCGACCTGCGGCTGATAGTACAGCTGCAGGTGGCCCTCGGCCAATGCCTGGCGCAGCCGCGCCTCGAGCTCCAGGCGCTCGCGCGCGGAATGGGTCATCGCTTCCTGGAAGAAGCACCAGGCGTCGGGCCCGTTGTGCTGGCGCGCGGCATGCACCGCGGAATGCGCGCCCTGCAGCAGCGCATTGGCCGTGCCCGCATGGTGCGGGTAGAGGCACATGCCGACGCTCACGCCGGCCACCACCTCCATGCCGCCGGGCGTGTGCCAGGGCTGCGCGGCGGCCGCGATCAGCCGCCGCGCCAGCTGCGCGGCGTCGACCTCGCTGCCCAGGCCCGGCGCGGCCACGGCGATCTCGTCGCCGGCCATGCGCCCGATCAGGTCGCCCGGGCGCAGCACCTCCTGCATGCGCGCGGCGACATGGCACAGCACCTGGTCGCCCACGGCATGGCCGTAGCTGTCGTTGAAATCGCGCAAGCGCCTGATGTTGAGCAGCATCACGGTCAGCGGGCTGGACGCGGCCGCCGCGCCCTGCAGCGCCTGCTCCAGCCGGTGGCAGAACCAGGCGCGGTTGTTCAGCCCGGTCAGGGGGTCGGTGTGCGCCAGGTATTCCAGGCGCTGCGCCTGTGCCTTCTCCGCGGAGATGTCGGTGAACATGCAGACGTAATGCGTCACGCGCCCGGTGCCGTCGTGGACCGCGCTCAGCGACATGCGCTCGGGAAACGCCTCGCCATCCTTGCGCCGGTTCCAGATCTCGCCCTGCCAGTGGCCGGTGCGGCGCATGCTCTCCCACATCGCGTCGTAGAAGGCCTGGTCATGCAGGCCGGACTTGAACATGCGCGGCGTCTGGCCGAGTATCTCCTGCTCGGAGTAGCCCATCAGGCGCGTGAAGGCCGCATTGACCGAGAGGATGGTGCTTTTGGCATCGGTCACCACCACGCCCTCGATGGTGTTGTCGACCACGGTGGCCGCCAGGCGCTGGCGCTCCTCTTCCTGGCGCTCGCGCCGCTGGCTGCGCTCCAGCGCCGCGCGGCGCACCGCCTCGGAGCGCAGCAGGCGCCGCAGCAGCCAGGCGCCCATCAGGGCGTTGAGCACGATGGAGACATAGCCCTGGAGATCCTTCCAGCGCGCGATCTGCCACGGATCCTGGCTCCAGTGCGCGAGCACCGTGCCGCTGCCCGCCAGCCACAGCAGTGCGGTCAGCGTGTACAGCCCCAAGATCCAGTACGGCCATGCCTGGCGGGCTGCGCCCTGTTTTCGCATCTATTTCCTCAATCCACAACCAATGGCCCTTGCTGCGACAATCGCAGGGCTATGACCCAAGCCTACATTCTTACCCTATCCTGCCCCGACCGACTGGGGCTGGTGCATGCCGTCTCCGGTTTCCTGCTGGAACATGGCGGCAACATCGAGGAAGCCGCGCAGTTCAACGACAGCGCCACCGGCCTGTTCTTCATGCGCCTGCAGTTCGCCTGCACGCAGACCGACGCCGCCACGCTCAAGACCGCCCTGGCCGAACTCGCCGCGCGCTTCGACATGCGCTGGAGCCTGCATTCCCAGGCCGAGAGCATGAAGACCGTGCTGCTGGTCAGCAAGGAGGGCCATTGCCTCAACGACCTGCTGTTCCGCTGGAAGTCCGGCCTGCTGCCCATCGACATCCGCGCGATCATCAGCAACCACCGCGACTTCTACCAGCTCGCGGCCAGCTACAACGTGCCCTTCCACCACATTCCCGTGACGGCAGCGACCAAGGCCCAGGCCGAGGCGCGCCAGTTCGAGATTATCGAGGCAGAAGGCGCCGAGCTGGTGGTGCTCGCGCGCTACATGCAGGTGCTGTCCAACGACCTGTGCACCAAGCTCGCCGGCCGCGCCATCAACATCCACCACAGCTTCCTGCCCAGCTTCAAGGGCGCCAAGCCCTACTACCAGGCGCACGACCGCGGCGTGAAGCTGATCGGCGCCACCGCCCACTATGTGACGGCCGACCTCGACGAAGGCCCGATCATCGAGCAGGACGTGGCGCGCGCCGACCACACCGACACCGTCGAGGACCTCACGGCCCGCGGCCGCGACACCGAAAGCCAGGTGCTGGCGCGCGCCGTCAAGTGGCACAGCGAACGCCGCGTCATCCTCAACGGCCACAAGACCGTCGTCTTCCGCTGAAGGGCGCAGCATGGCGGCGGCCCCTGCACCCGGCGCGGCGCGGCGCATTCCGCCGATCCAGTGCCTGCTGACCTTCGAGGCGCTGGCGCGGCTGCGCAGCGTCACGCAGACCGCCGATGAGCTGTGCGTGACGCCCAGCGCCGTCAGCCACCGCGTGCGCCAGCTCGAGCAGATGCTCGGCAGCCGGCTGTTCGGGCGCGCCGATTTCTCGCTGACCAGCGAGGGCAGCGCCTACCTGTCGCACGTGCGCGAGGGGCTCGGGGCGCTGCAGCGCTTTCCCGGCAGCGCCGGCGTTCCCGGCCGGCGCCGGCTCAAGCTGGCCGTGACGCCGACCTTCGCGCGCTGCATCCTGATTCCCCGGCTGAGCCAGTTCACCGAGGCCTATCCGGAGATCGATCTGGCGCTGCATGTGAGCATTCCGCTGCTCGACGTGGTGGCCGAGGACGCCGACCTCACGGTGCGCTTCGGCCCGGGCCATTACGCCGACATGGAGCACATGGAGATCGCGCGCGACGTGCTCACGCCGCTGGCCTCGCCGGCCTTCGTGCGCGCCCATGGCCCCTTCGAGCAGCCCTCCGACCTCGAAGGCCTGCCGCTGCTGCGCAGCCCGCTCGAGCCCTGGCGCAACTGGTTCGAGGCCGCCGGCCTCGACTGGCCCGAGCCCGCCGAGGGCTCGCAGTTCCACGACATCGGCCTGCTGTGCGATGCCGCGGCCGCGGGCATGGGCGTGGCGCCGGTGCGCCTCAAGCTGGGGGCGCCGTGGCTGGACAATGGGACGCTGGTGCGCTTGTTCCCCCTGGATGTGCCGAGCCCGCATGCGCACTATCTGTGCTGGCATACGGGAACGATGGACCGGTGGGAGTGCGCGGCGTTTGCGCAGTGGCTGGGGCAGGCGGTGTCATGATTGGAAGCTGACCGCTGACGCCCCAGGCAAGCAAGTGCCGTTCGCCCCGACTCCAAGCAAATAACTACCGTTCGCCCTGAGCTCCAAGCAAAATAACTACCGTTCGCCCTGAGCTCCAAGCAAATAACTACCGTTCGCCCTGAGCTCCAAGCAAATAACTACCGTTCGCCCTGAGCTCCAAGCAAATAACTACCGTTCGCCCTGAGCTTGTCGAAGGGCGTTTTGGGGCGCAATCTGCGTTTGATTGATGCGCCGCAAGGAGGTGCCTTGGTTCAACAAGACGCCGGACGTCCATCCCTCGACAAGCTCAGGACGAACGTTTTTGATGCCCGTCCCGCGCGCATATTCAAACCAGACCCTTCGCCCCCGGCAGCACCTTCCCCGGATTCAGCAGATTCCCCGGATCCAGCGCCCGCTTGATCTGCCACATCAGCTCCAGCTCCACCGGCGACTTGCATTCCAGCAGGTCGTCGCGCTTGGCGACGCCGATGCCATGCTCGGCCGAGATCGAGCCGTTCTGCCGGGTGGCCAGCCCGTCGACGGCGTGCGAGACGCGCGCATAGTTCTGCGCCAGGAATTCGGCCGCGGCCATGTCCTTGGGCCGCAGCGGATTGAAGTGCACGTTGCCGTCGCCCATGTGGCCGTAGATCACCATGCGCGCGTCGGGCGCCAGTGCCAGCACCTGCGCCGAGGCCTCGGCAATGAAATCGGCGATCTTCGACAGCGGAATCGAGATGTCGCACTTGATGCTGCCACCGGTGCGCGTCTGCGCATCCGAGATCTCCTCGCGCAGCTGCCAGAAGGCGCGCGTGTCGGCCAGGCTGGCAGCAATGGCCGCGTCCGTCACCAGCCCGCGCTCCAGGCCCTGCTCCAGGATGCCCATCAGCATCGCGTCCAGGCCTTCGGCGTCGCCGCCCGAGGTCAGCTCGATCAGCACCATCCAGTCGTGCGTTTCAGGCAGCGGCGCGCTCAGCTGCGGCATGGATTCCAGCACCAGCGTCAGCGCCGGGCCGGAGATCAGCTCGAAGGCCGTCACCGCCTGCCCGGCCACGCGCTTGGCCTCGGTCAGCAGCTCGACGGCCGCATGCGGGTCGCGCACCGCGATCCAGGCCGCGGCCGTGGCGCCGGGCAGCGGCATCAGCTTGAGCACGGCGGCGGTGATGATGCCCAGCGTGCCCTCGGAGCCGATGAACAGCTGCTTGAGGTCGTAGCCGGTGTTGTCCTTGCGCAGGCCGCGCAGCGACGAGTAAATGCGGCCGTCGGGCAGCACTGCCTCGATGCCCAGCGTCAGGTCGCGCATGTTGCCGTAGCGCAGCACCGCGGTGCCGCCGGCATTGGTCGAGAGATTGCCGCCGATCTGGCACGAGCCCTCCGAGCCGATGCGCAGCGGGAACAGCCGTCCGGCCTCTTGCGCCGCGGCGCGCGCCGCCTGCAGCGTCACACCGGCCGAAAGCGTCATCGTGTCGTTGACGACATCGATCTCCTGCACCTGGTTCATGCGCCGCAGGTTCAGCACTACCGCGTCGCCCGCGGCATCGGGCACGGCGCCGCCCATCAGCGAGGTGTTGCCGCCCTGCGGCACCACCGGCACGCCGTGCCGAAAGCACAGCGCCATGACCTCGCTGACCTGCTGCGTCGTGGCGGGCAGCACCACGGCCAGCGCCTTGCCATGGTAGAGCTTGCGGTAGTCGGTGGTGAAGGGCTGCATGTCGTCAGCAGCTTCCATGCAGGCCTTGTCGCCGACGATGGCGCGCAGGCCCTGCAGCAGCTGGGCGGAGGAATTTGCGGATGTGGCGGTCATGGGGATAGACGTTGAGGGAGCAGCTGCAATTATTGTCCAGAGGGCGAGGCGCAAAGTTTCACGGGCCGATGCAATAAAACTCACGCTGCAACGCCGCGCCATCGCCTAAAGTCCGAGACCATGAACACCGTTTCCCCCGACGCGCCCACGACCGCCGAGCGCGCACGCCGCCAAGCCGAGATCGTGCAGGCGCTGGGCAGGCATGTGCCCGCGCATGCGCTGCTGTGGCACAGCGAGGACACCACGCCCTACGAATGCGACGGCCTCACCGCCTACCGCCAGCGCCCCTTGGTCGTCTGCCTGCCAGAGACCTATGAACAGGTGCAGGCCGTGCTCAAGGCCTGCCACGCGCTGCGGGCGCCGGTCGTGGCGCGCGGCGCGGGCACCGGGCTGTCGGGCGGGGCCATGCCGCATGCGCTGGGCGTGGTCCTGTCGCTGGCCAAGTTCAACCGCATCCTCCAGGTCGATGCCTTCAGCCGCACCGCGGTCGTGCAGTGCGGCGTGCGCAACCTGGCGATCAGCGAGGCCGCCGCGCCCCACGGCCTGTATTACGCACCCGATCCCTCCAGCCAGATCGCCTGCACCATTGGCGGCAACGTGGCGGAGAACTCGGGCGGCGTGCACTGCCTCAAGTACGGCCTGACGGTGCACAACGTGCTCGAGGTCAAGGGCTTCACCATGGCCGGCGAGCCCGTCACCTTCGGCAGCCAGGCGCTCGACGCGCCGGGCTACGACCTGCTGGCGGCGGTGATCGGCAGCGAGGGCATGCTGGCCGTGGTCACCGAGGTCACGGTGCGGCTGATTCCCAAACCGCAGCTCGCGCGCTGCATCATGGCCAGCTTCGCCGACGTGCGCCAGGCCGGCGCCGCGGTGGCGCAGGTCATTGCCGCGGGCATCATCCCGGCCGGGCTGGAGATGATGGACAAGCCGATGACCGCGGCGGTGGAGGATTTCGTCAGGGCCGGCTACGACCTCACGGCCGAGGCCATCCTGCTGTGCGAGTCCGACGGCACGCCCGAGGAAGTGGCCGAGGAAATAGAGCGCATGAGCGCGGTGCTGCGCGATGCGGGCGCCACGGCCATCACCGTGAGCGCCGACGAGGCCGAGCGCCTGCGCTTCTGGAGCGGGCGCAAGAACGCCTTTCCCGCCAGCGGCCGCATCAGCCCCGACTACATGTGCATGGACTCGACCATCCCGCGCAAGCGCCTGGCCGACATCCTGCTCGCCATCCAGGACATGGAGCGCAAGTACCAGCTGCGCTGCGCCAACGTGTTCCATGCCGGCGACGGCAACCTGCACCCGCTGATCCTGTTCGACGCCAACGACCCCGACCAGCTGCGCCGCTGCGAGCTGTTCGGCGCCGACATCCTCGAGACCAGCGTGGCGATGGGCGGCACCGTGACCGGCGAGCATGGCGTGGGCATCGAGAAGCTCAACTCGATGTGCACCCAGTTCAGCGCCGAGGAAAACGCGCAGATGTTCGCGCTCAAGGCGGCGTTCGATCCCGAGGGCCTGCTGAACCCGGGCAAGGTGATTCCCACGCTGCACCGCTGCGCCGAATACGGAAGGATGCTGGTGCGTGGCGGGCAGATCAAGCACCCGGAGCTGCCGCGGTTCTGACAATGGCCCTGCCATGGAGCCGCCTCCATGGACAGTGCAGAATCTAGGGTTTTCCCTTACATTCACCGAGGGCAATGGCGGCAACCATGGGGGTGCATGCCATCTGGCAACCAAGGAAATTCATCCATGACGCATCGCATCGTGATCGTCGGCGGCGGCGCCGGCGGGCTGGAGCTGGCCACGCGGCTGGGCCAGCGCCTGGGCAAGCGCCGGCAGGCCGAGATCATCCTCGTCGACAGCCACCTCACGCACATGTGGAAACCGCTGCTGCACGAAGTGGCCGCAGGCTCGCTGAACCAGTCGGAAAACGAGTTCAACTACATCGCGCAGGCCAAGTGGAAGCACTTCCAGTTCCAGATCGGCCGCATGTGCGGCCTGGACCGCAAGGCCAAGACCATCGAGCTCGCGCCGTTGCTCAACGACGACGGCAGCGAAGCCGCGCCCGCGCGCCGGCTGGCCTACGACACGCTGGTCATGGCGATCGGCAGCGTGACCAATGACTTCCACACGCCCGGCGCAGCCGAGCACTGCATCTTCCTCGATGCGCCCGAGCAGGCCGAGCGCTTCCACCGCCAGCTGCTGGCCAAATACCTCGCCGCGCACGCCGGCAGCAATACCCAGGCCGAGCTGCGCATCGCCATCGTCGGCGCGGGCGCCACGGGGGTCGAGCTGGCGGCCGAGCTGCGCAACGCCGCGCAGCAGCTGGCCGGCTACGGGCTGGGCAATATCGCGCCCGAGAACCTGCACATCACCGTGCTGGACGCCGGCAAGCGCGTGCTGCCGGCGCTGCCCGAGCACATCGGCCGCGATGCGCACCAGACGCTGGAAAAGCTCGGCGTGCAGGTCATCACCGAAGCGGCCGTGAGCCGCGTGACGGCCGAGCAGCTCGAGACCAAGGACGGGCGCGTCATTCCCGCCAGCCTCAAGGTCTGGGCCGCGGGCATCAAGGCGCCGGACTTCCTGCAGGGCCTCGACGGCCTGGAGAGCAACCGCATCAACCAGCTGGTGGTGCGCAGCACGCTGCAGACCACGCTGGACGACGACATCTTCGCGCTCGGCGACTGCGCCGCCTGCCCCATGGACGACGGCAGCGGCAGGAACGTGCCGCCGCGTGCCCAGGCGGCGCACCAGCAGGCCTCGCTGCTGGCGCAGTCGCTGGTCAAGCGCCTGCAGGGCCAGCCGCTGCCGCACTACCGCTACCGCGACTACGGCTCGCTGGTCTCGCTGTCGCGCTTCTCGGCCGTGGGCAACCTGATGGGCAACCTGATGGGCTCGGTCAAGGTCGAGGGCTGGCTGGCGCGCATGTTCTACATCTCGCTGTACCGCATGCACCAGGTGGCGCTGTTCGGCTTCTTCCGCACCGGCCTGCTGATGCTCAGCGACCGCATCGGCCGGCGCACCGATCCGCGGCTGAAACTGCACTGAGCGCTGCGGCTGGCGCTTTTCGCGCACAATCGGCCGCATTTCCGTTTCGCCGATTTGCGCCCGCCATGACTGCTGCTGCCGACTACGCCTCGCTTCTTCAATCCGGCAACGACCTGGTGGCCCAGGCCCAGGCCGTCGCCACCCAGGACTTCGCGCAGGCCCGCGCGCTTTGGCAGCAGGCCGGCGCCTTCTTCGCCAAGGCGCACCAGGCCGACCCCGAGCAGCACGCCGCCGCGCTGCGCCTGGCCCAGGCCTGGATGGCCGAGGCCCACGCGCTGCAAAAGCAAGGCTCGGCCAATGCCGCCATCATGTGGACCAATGCCGCGGCCCAGTGCGAGCGCGCGTTCGACCTTCAACCCGACCATGCGCCGACGGCGATGATGGCGGCAAGCTGCCATGCGTGGGCGAAGAACGAGGAGGCGGCGCAGGCGTGGATGCAGCTGGCGAAGCATTTGCAGCAGCTGGGGGCGGAAGAGGCGTCGAAAAATTAAAGCTTGGGCGCAAAAAACCGTTCGTCCTGAGCTTGTCGAAGGATGGTCATAAAAACCGTTCGTCCTGAGCTTGTCGAAGGATGGTCATAAAAACCGTTCGTCCTGAGCTTGTCGAAGGATGGACGGCCTGTCCTCAAGTATGAGGCCCGAACCAGGATTGCGCCCTGAAACGCCCTTCGACAAGCTCAGGGCGAACGGTGTGCGGGAGTTGGAGCGCGCGGTTTTAAACCCTCACCTCCCCGCCTGCAGCGCCCCCTTGATCTCCCCCACATTCCGCAGCATCGCTGTCGGCCCGGCGCTGCCCAGCAGATACCACCCCTTGGGATCGAGGAACACCACGCGCCCCTTCTGCCCCGCCTGGGTGGCGCGGATCTGCGCGTTGTCGAACAGCTGCTTCGAGGGCACCACCGGCTTGCCGTCCTTGTCGGTCTGCGTGCCGGTGCCGGCATTGCGGTCGATCACGTAGATCCAGGCGGGGTCGAGTTTCGCGATGTCCTCCATCTTCACCGGCACGCCGCGCGGCTTCGATGGATCGGCGGGAATCCCCGGCTTGATGCCCAGCACATCGTGCAGCAGGCCAAAGCGCGCGCCGGGCGGCTGGGCGCTCATGTTGCGGTTCACGGCCAGCACCAGCAGGCCGGGTTCCGCCTGGGCGGCAACCGCCTTGAGGCTGTCGACCTCGCCGCGCACCCTGGCCATCAGTTGCCGGCCCTCGGCCTGCTTGCCCCAGAGGCTGGACAGCGTGGTGACATTGCGCTCCATGTCGTCCAGCAGCCGCTGGTTGTTGACGCTCAGGTCCAGCGTGGGCGCGATCTTCGACAGCACCTCGTACTGCGCGGCCGAGCGCCCCGCCACCACGATCAGATCGGGCTGGATGCGGCTCAGCGCTTCATAGTCGGGAATGAACAGCGTGCCCGCAGCCTGGTATTTCGCATCGGCATAGGCCGCGAGGTAGTCGGGATACTGGGCCTTGGCCACGCCGGCCACGGGCAGCTGCAGGGCCTGCATCGCATCGAGCGCCGCCAGGTCATAGACCACGACGCGCTGCGGCTTGAGCGGCACCGTGGCCGTGCCCTTGGCATGCTGGACGGTGATGTGGGCGGGCTGCGCCGGTGCGGCAGCCATGGCCGGGGCCGAAAGGCCCCAGGCGGCGGCCGTCAGGGCAATGGTCACGCTGCGGCGCGAAGTCATGAAGTTCATGGGTTTCATCCGGTAGGAAATGACGAAGCCGCGCAACCGAAGCTGCGCGGCACAGGTGCCATGGCAAGCCATGGCGGAATGCTTAGAACTTCACGTTCATGCCCAGCCAGTAGCGGCGGCCGTCCTGCACCGAGTCGTAGTTGACACCGTCATACAGCACTTCCTTGTCCAGCAGGTTGTAGATGCCCGCGTAGAGCGTGACGGTCTTGCTGAACTTGTACGAGCCGCCCAGGTCCAGCAGCGCATAGCTCTTCTGGTTGAAGCTGCCGGACGAGGCCGATCCCGGGCTGTCGCTTTCCTTGCCGCGGTACGAGAGCTTGGTCCAGGCGTTGATCTGGCCGGTGGGGTTCCAGTCCAGGCCCACGTTCAGCAGGTGGCGTGGCAGCTGGTTCAGCGGCAGGCCGGCGAACTCGCCGCTCTTTTGCTCGGACTTGGTGAAGGTGTAGCTCGAGGTCAGGCGCAGGTCCCGGGTCAGCAGCGTGCCCAGCGAGGCTTCGAGGCCGCGCGTGATGGCCTTGTCGACGTTCACGTTGGTCGTGGGAATCCGGCCGGAGGAATTGAGCGGGCCGCAGGTCGGGCAGGCTATGCGCGTGATCTTGTCCTCGAACTCGTTGTCGAACAGCGTCACGCCGGCGGTGGTGCCGGTGCCGCTGTCGAACAGCACGCCGATTTCCTTGGTCAGCGAGGTCTCGGGCTTCAGGTCGGGATTGCCGTAGATGTCGCCGCCGCGGCTGGACTGGCCCCAGTCGCCCAGGGTCTGGCGCAGCGATGGCGCGCGGAAGCCCGTGGAGACGCCGCCCTTGACGGTCCAGCGCGGGTCCACGGTCCACACGCCATACAGGCGCGGGCTCACATGGCCGCCGGCCTGGCTGTCATGGTCGTAGCGCAGGCCGCCGGTCAGCGCGAAGTCCTCGCGCAGGCGCCATTCGTCCTCGGCAAACACCGCGTACTGGCTGCGGTCGGCCGCGTCGCGGGTCGAGCCGCGCAGCGTGTTGGTGGTCGTGTCCTTGAGGTCCTGGTTGTTGTAGAACACGCCCGTCGTGAGCAGGTGCTGGTTGCCCAGGGGCATGGTCCAGCTGCTGTTGAACACCGTGTTCTTGATCGTCATGTCGCGCGACAGGTTCTTCGTTTCCTCCTGCTGCAGGTAGGTGTCCGAGGTCGCCCAGCCAAATCGGCCCTTGTGCTGCAGCGAGTAGTTGTCGCGCTCGAACTTGCGGTCGCTGAGCGCGGCGGTGGGCGCCAGCGTCATGCCGGGCGAGGAGATGAAATGCTGCCGGGCCGTGCCCAGCTCGAGGATCACGTCGTGGTCCTTGTTGGGCGTCAGCGCCAGCTTCACGTTGATGGCGCGGTTTTCATAGTCGTTGAAACCCTGCAGGATGCGGTCTTCCTCGCGCTTGTTGTAGTTGCCGTAGATGCTCAGGCCCAGCAGCTCGTCCTGGATCGGACCCGACAGGTAGAAGTTGCCCTGGTAGGCGTCGCCCGAGCTCGAGCGTTCCTGCAGCGTGGCATCGGTGCGCACCGAGCCATGCCACTCCTTGGCCACCTTGCGGGTGATCACGTTGATCACGCCGCCCATGGCGTCCGAGCCGTACAGCGACGACATGGGGCCGCGCACGACCTCGATGCGCTCGATGGCTTCCAGCGGGGGAATCCAGCTCTGGTCGGTGCCGGTGCTGCCGTTGGTCTGGGTCTCGCGCGTGTTCGAGCGCTTGCCGTCGATCAGGATCAGCGTGTAGTTGGCACCCATGCCGCGCAGGCTGATGTCGTTGGAGTTGTTGTCCGAGGGCGTCAGGATCACGCCGGGCACGTCGCGCAGCGCGTCATGCAGGTTGGTGTAGGCGCGCTTTTCCAGCTCCTCGCGCGTGACCACGGAAATCGATGCGGGCGCTTCCTTGATCTGCTGCTCGTAACCGGCAGCCGTCACCACCACCGTATCCATGGCCTTGGTCTCCTGGGCAGCGGCCAGTGCGCTGAAACCAGTGGCCATGATGGCCGCGGCAAGGGTGGGATACGGGATACGAAGCGAATGCATGGTCAGGTCCGGTAAATGAAAAAAATACGGATTCTTCTTGAGAATCAATCGCATTATTATTTACCAAGCGGTTACAACACCGACATAACCCTGTGCAATTGTCCTACCCTTGACAATCGACTTTCACTGTGCGCAAAGCTTCTAGGCATGCAGGCTCAGGTCAGCCCCCACCAGTGCGGCAGCTGTGCCAGGAGAAACAGCAGCAGGCCGATGGCGCCGCCGACCAAGGTACCGTTGATGCGGATGAACTGCAGGTCCTTGCCGATGTGCAGTTCCACCAACTGCGACAGCTCCCGCGCGTCCCAGCGCTTGACGGTATCGCTGATGTGCTCGGCCAGGAACTGCGCCATGTCCGGCGCCAGCGCCGCCGCCCAGCGCTCCAGCCGCGCGTTCATCGACTGGCGCAGCGCCGGGTCGCTGGCCAGCGACTGCCCCAGCCAGCGGCCCATGGCCGCAGCCTTGCGCGCGATGTGCGAGTGCTCGTCGGCCAGGTCGGTCTGCAGGCGCTGGCGCAGCTGCCCCCACAGCGTCTGCAGGTAACCGGACAGCTTCTCGTCATGCAGCAGATAGTGGCGCAGCTGCTCGGCCTGGGCCGCGAAGCCGGCGTCGGTGCGCAGCCGTTCGATGAGCCGCGCCACCGCCGCGTCGAGCGCTTCGCGCACCCGGTGCTCGGGGTTGTGCGCGATGTCGTCGAAGAGGCTCTCGAGCGCCTGCGCGATCATTTCCGCGCCCTTGCCGCCCAGCCAGTCGCTGGGCAGCATCCTTTCCTTGAGCGGGTGCTCGCGCTTGAGCCACTCGATGATGCTGGCGGCGATGAACTCGCGCGTGTGCCCGGCCTGCACCGTGGTGGCGATGCGCGCCAGCACATCGTCGAGCAGCTGCTGGTGGCGCCCGCCCTGCGTCAGCGTGGTCAGCACCGAGGCCGCGGCGCGCGACAGGTCGACCTGCGCCAGCACCGCGCGCAACGACTGCATCAGGAAGCGCTGCACCTGCCGGTCCTGCACCATCTCCAGCGCCGCCAGCGCCAGCCGCGCCACCTGCCGGCCCAGCAACGCACTGTTCGCCGGCGCCGTGAGCCAGCTCGCCAGCCACTGCGCGGGATCGTTCCTGCGGATCAGCGCCAGCAGCGAGGCCGGGTCGAGGAAGCGGTCGCGCACGAAATGCGCCAGGTTGTCGCCAATGCGGTCCTTGTTGCGCGGAATGATCGCCGTGTGGCGCCCGACCCAGGGCAGCGGAATGCGCCGGAACAGCGCCGTGACGGCAAACCAGTCGGCCAGCGCGCCGACCATTGCGGCCTCGGTCACGGCCTGCAGGCAGCGCACGCCGAGGCTGGGGGCCATGAAGCCCGTCGCCGCAAAGACCAGCGCCACCGCAACCAGCAGGCCCAGGGCCTGCCGTTTCGCACGTCTCAATGCCAGGGTCTGGGCTTGCATGCTCCGCTCTTTCCTCAGGATGGTTGCCGCAGGCGCAACGCTACCACGCCGGCAGCCGGCGCGGGCTGAAGGAGTCGTACAAGAGCAGGCCGGGAGTATGGGGCCCGGGATCAGGCGCGCAGGGTGCCGGGCATGGGCGCCGCCGGGGCCTGGCAAACCGGATCGCGCCGTGCCCAGTCCAGCGCTGCCGCGCGTTGGGCCGCTTCCTGCGCGGGCGCGGGCTGGCCCTGCAGCGCCCCGATGGCCGCGCGCAGCTGGGCGTGCAGCGGCGTGGCATCGTTCGCATGCCGCGCCAGGAACAGTGCCTGCTCGGCAGGCGACAGCAGCGCAGCCGCGGCCTGCACATCATCCACGAGGTCATGGCGGTAGTTGTGCCGGCTCAGCTCGATATGCGCGAGCGCCTGCTTCAGGGCCTCACGCTTGGCCCTGTCGATGCGCTGCGCCGAGGCATGGAACGAACCGATGCCCAGGTCGCCGTGGCGCACCGGCATGGCCATCAGCCCGGCGGCCCGCACCTTGAGCAGGTCTTCCCCGTTGTGCTTTGCGAACTGCGGATTGCCCGACAGGATCGCCAGCAGCCAGGCCGCAGGCAGGAAATGCGGCTGGGGCGGAGCGTGCATGACCTTGTCCGCGCGGCCATGGTCGGCAAAGGTCATCAGCAGGGTGCGCGCCTGGGTCTCGGCCAGCGCCTGTCCGCTCAGCCTCCCCAGCACCGCCTCGGCCGGGATCAGGCTGCCCACGCCGCCATCGGTCCAGTGCTGGCCCTGCAGGATCACGTCGGCAAACAGCACCGGGACGCTGGCGGAGATGCGGCCGGCCAGCGCCACGGGAAGATCGGGATGGGTCCGGTGCGAGAAATAGCCCACGCGCCGCTCTTCCCGGTTCCAGCCGGTCACGACCAGTTCCTTGAAATGCTGCGGCGCCATCCTGTGCAGCAGGTGCAGGTCGCCAAAGGTCACCATCTGGGTGCTGCGCGGCTGCGAGAAATCCGGTGCGCACAGCTGCCCCAGGCGCTGCTGTTCCTGCGCCGTGCACTGCGCCCACGCCGGCTCGCGCACCAGCTGCGCCCAATGCTCCCGGAGATGACGCGCCACCGTCTCGCCTGTCTGCCGGTCCAGCATCTGCACCAGCGCGCCTCCGGCAAAGCCCGGGCACGCGAACTTCACCTGCGGGTACAGGCGCGCGAAATCCTCGGGGGTACCCAGCATCGACAGCATCTTGCTGCCGTTGAGCAGGCGCTGGAAGCGCTTCGCGGACATCCCGCTGGCCATCAGGACCGCGGTCATCGCCCCGACCGAGCTGCCCACCACCTGCTTGAGCTGCGACAGCAGCCCGAGGTTGTCGAGCGCGCGCAGCGCCGGCGCATTGGCCATGCCCTTGGCGCCGCCCCCGCTGAGCACCAGGTTCTCGATGGCCGGCGCGGGGCGCAGCAGCAGGATACGGCCCGAATCGAGCCTCTGCACCGTCGGCACCGGGTCGCGCATGGGCTCCAGGGACAGCGCGACCTGCTGGTGCCGCTCGACCTGCCTGCGGGCCAGCGCCGCCGCCGCCTCGAAGGCCTCCCGGCGTACGGTGTGGCCGGGGCTGTCGATCATCGCGCTGTGCACGGGATACATGCAGTCGCTGACCACATCGTTGACCATCGTCGCCGCGCGCGCCGCAAACGCCTGGCGCGCATCGGTTTCCCAATGCGCGGCCGCCGCGGCCATCTCGGCAGAGAGCGACGCCTGCAGCTCCTCCTGCTGGTTGATGAGCTGCGCGGTGTTCAGGGTGCGCGTGGCCGGCGCTGCAGGGCGACGGAATCCGGCCTCGGCGGCGGGCTGGCGCGTGGGGGGTGCGGGCAACGCAGGCATCAGCGCTGCAGGCCCGGCAACCCTCATGCGCCCGCTCCCGGCTGTATGCCCAGGCGCCGGCATGGGGGCTCGATGGGTGCGAGGAGATCATGCATATCCGCATGGTCTGCCTGCGGGCGCGCCGCGGCCAGCTCCGGGCGCGCCATCATGGTGCCGGGCAAGAAGCCATGCGCGGATGCGCTGGCCGGGCCCGGCCATGCCGTACCTGGGCCTACGCCAGCGCCTGGCTCGGCCCGAAGAACTCGTGGTGCGTCTGCGCCGCGGGCACGCCCAGCGCGCGCAGGCCCTGCTGCACCGCCGCCATGAAGGGCTGCGGGCCGCAGAAATAGGCCTCGACGTCGCGCGACGCGGGCAGCCAGCGGGCCAGTTGCTCGACGCCGATGCGCTGCGGCGTGCCCGCGTCCGTCCCGTCATAGAGGTAGTGGCACTGCAGCTGCGGGTGCTCGAGCGCCAGTGCATCGAGGCGTGCACGAAAGCCCTGCACCTCGGGCGTGCGCGCGCAGTGGATGAAGACCACCGGCCGCGCGCTGCCCAGCGCCGACGCCAGCATCGGCAGGGTCGGGGTAATGCCCACGCCGCCGCTGATCAGCACCAGCGGCTTGTCGCCCTCGGCCAGCGTGAAATGGCCCGCGGGCGGGAAGATCTCCAGCACGTCGCCTTCCTGCACCACGTCATGCAGATGGCGCGAGACCACGCCCTGCGCTTCGCGCTTGACGCTGATGCGCAGCTCGCGGCCGTTGGCCAGCGCCGACAGCGAATAGTTGCGCCGCTGCTCCTGGCCATCGACCATCACGCGCAGGCCGATGAACTGGCCCGGCAGATGCGCCATCACGGCGCCGCCATCGACGGGCGCGAGATAGAACGAGGTGATTTCCGGGCTCTCGGCCTGCTTGCGCGCCACGCGGAAGGCGCGCGCGCCGCGCCAGCCGCCTTCGGCGCTGGCGTTGCGGTCGTACGCCTGGGCTTCGGCGCCGATCAGGATATCGGCCAGCTGCTGATAAGCCGCGGCCCAGGCATCGATCACCGCATCGGTGGCGATCTCGGCGCCCAGCACCTCGCGGATCGAGGACAGCAGGCACCGGCCGACGATCGGATAGTGCTCGGGTTGCACCTGCAAGGCCACGTGCTTGTTGATGATCTGCGCGGGCAGATTGCCCAGGTTCTCGAGCCGGTCGATATGCTTGGCGTACATCAGCACGCTGAAGGCCAGCGCGCGCGGCTGGGCGCCGGTCTTCTGGTGTGTGCTGTTGAACAGCGGACGCACCTCGGGATGCTCGCCCAGCAGGCGCTGGTAGAAATGGGTGATCAGCGCCTCGCCGCCGGCTTCCAGCAGCGGAACGGTGGATTGGACGATGGCGCGTTGTTCGGCGGTCAGCATGCAGACTCCTGGAATTTCGGGAACAGCCCGGTTGCGTTGACAGGTGCAAGCGGCGTGCCAGCGGCCAACCTCTTAGGAATCAATGGCTTGGCTTGTCATGCGTCAATTCGACCCTGGCAAAATCAAGTCGATTTGACATAGCAGAGAGTCAAAATGACACCCACCCACAGCCTGTTGCGCAGCCTGGTGCCGCTGGTCGCCGATCTCGCCGAAGACCTGCCCGAACGCGAGCGCTACCGCCGCCTGCTGCAGGCGCTGCGCAGCCTGCTGCCCTGCGACGCGGCGGCGCTGCTGCGCCTGCAGGGCGAGGTGCTGGAGCCGATCGCCATCGACGGCCTGAGCAGCGACACGCTGGGCCGGCGCTTTCGCGTCGCCGAGCATCCGCGCCTGGCCGCACTGCTGGCGCATCGACAGGCGCTGCGCTTCGCGCCGGACAGCCCGCTGCCCGATCCCTACGACGGCCTGGTCGAGCACGCCGGGCCGCTGGAAGTGCACGACTGCATGGGCTGCGCGCTGGTGGTGGGCGGCAGCACCTGGGGTCTGTTGACGCTCGATGCGCTCGCGCCCGGCCGCTTCGCCGACCCGGCGCATCTGCAGGCGCTGCAGGCCTTCAGCAATCTTGCCGCCGCGACGGTGGCCGCCGCCGGACGCATGCGCCAGCTGGAGCAAAGCGCGCACGACGCGCGCCAGCGCGCCGAGAGCTGGCGCCAGGCGGCGCTGCCCGACGCCGCGCGCCGCCCGCTGCTGGGCCAGAGCCCGGCGCTGCGGCAGCTGCAAAAGGACATCGCCCTGGTCGCGCCGAGCGAACTCAACGTGCTGATCACCGGCGAGACCGGCGTGGGCAAGGAGCTGGTGGCCCAGGCGGTGCACGCCCAGTCGCTGCGCGCGGGCCGGCCGCTGGTCAGCGTGAACTGCGCGGCGCTGCCCGACACGCTGGTGGAAAGCGAGCTGTTCGGCCATGTGCGCGGCGCCTTCACCGGCGCCGTCGGCGAGCGCCAGGGCCAGTTCGAGCGCGCCGATGGCGGCACGCTGTTTCTCGACGAGATCGGCGAGCTGTCGCTGGCGGTGCAGGCCAAGCTGCTGCGCGTGCTGCAAAGCGGCCAGCTGCAACGCCTGGGCTCGGACCGCGAACACCGTGTCGACGTGCGCGTCATCGCCGCCACCAACCGGCCGCTCGAGGAAGAAGTGCGCTCGGGCCGCATGCGCGCCGATTTCTTCCACCGGCTCAGCGTCTACCCGCTGGCGGTGCCGCCGCTGCGCGAGCGCGGCAGCGACATCCTGCTGCTGTGCGGCTATTTCCTGGAGGAGAACCGCTCGCGCCTGGGGCTGGCCGTCGGTGCGCAGCTCGGCACCCCGCGGCTGGATGCAGCGGCGCAATCGGCGCTGCTGTCCCATTCCTGGCCCGGCAATGTGCGCGAACTCGAGCACCTGATCAGCCGCGGCGTGCTCAAGGCGCTGAGCCGCCATGGCAAGCGCCCGCGCGTGCTGACGTTGACGGTGCAGGATCTATGGCCCGATGCCGCGGGCGGCCTGGCCGCCGTGCCGGCGCCCGCGGCGGCACCCATGGCCGAGCAAAGCCTGGCGCAGGGCCTGCGCAGCGCCGTCGAAGCCTTCGAGCGCCGCAGCATCGAGCAGGCCCTGGCGCAGCACCAGGGCAACTGGGCGGCCGCGGCGCGAACTCTTCGGATGGACCGGGCAAACCTGCAGCGGCTTGCCAAGCGTCTTGGCTGCAGCCTGCCCTGAGCCTTACTTGCCTTTGACCTGAAGCAGCTCGACCTCGAAATTCAGGGTCGCGTTGGGCGGGATCACCCCGCCCGCGCCGCGGCTGCCATAGGCAATCGATGCCGGGCAGGTCAGCTTGGCCTTGCCGCCGACCTTCATCTTCTGCAGCCCCTCGGTCCAGCAGGGAATCACGCCGTTGAGCGGGAAGTCGATCGGCTGGCCACGCTGGATGGAACTGTCGAATTCCTTGCCGGTATCGGGAAAGTAGCCGCGGTAATGCACGCGCACCGTATCGCGCGCCGTGGGGGTGGCGCCCGTGCCTTCCTTGAGGCTCTGGTAGACCAGGCCGCTGCTGGTGGTGACGGGCTCGGCCGCCTGGGCGGCCGTGGCGAGGAAGGCAGCCGCGATCAGTGCGGCGGGAATGAATCGGGTCATGAAAACTCCTTGAAAACAACCCATCAGGCGGCAGGAATGCCCAGCGCATCGAGCGCGGCGCCCAGATGCTCGACGGTGCGGTCCACATGGTGCCACTTCTCCAGCCCGAACAGGCCGATGCGGAAGCTGCGGAAATCCGGGCCTTCGTCGCACTGCAGCGGCACGCCCGAGGCGGTCTGCAGGCCGACCTGCAGGAATTTCCTGCCGCTCTGGATCTCCGGGTCGGTGGTGTAGCTCACCACCACGCCCGGCGCCTCGAAGCCCGGCGCCGCGACGCTGGGGAAGCCGCGCGATTCGAGCAGCGCGCGCACCTTGGCGCCCAGCGCGATCTGCTCCTGCTTCACGGCCTCGAAGCCATAGGCGCGCGTCTCGAGCATCACGTCGCGCAGCCGTACCAAGGCGTCAGTGGGCATGGTCGCGTGATAGGCATGCTGGCCCTTCTCATAGCCCTCGGCGATCTGCATCCACTTCTTCAGGTCGCAGGCAAAGCTCGAGCTCTGCGTGTGTTCGATGGCCTCGCGGGCGCGCGCGCTGAGCATGACCATCGCGCAGCAGGGCGAGCTGCTCCAGCCCTTTTGCGGCGCCGAGATCAGCACGTCCACGCCGGTTTGCCGCATGTCGACCCACATCGCGCCCGAGGCCACGCAGTCGAGCACGAACAGCGCCCCGACCGCATGCGCGGCCTCGGCCACGGTGCGCAGGTAGTCATCGGGCAGCAGGATGCCGCTGGCGGTTTCCACGTGCGGCGCAAAGACCACCTTGGGCCTTTCCTGCAGGATGGCCTGCGCCACCACCTCGGCCTCGCACGGCGCCCACGGGTCCTGCGCGCCCTCGCCCTGCTTGCGTGCCTTGCAGACCACGGCCTCCTCGCCCACCGCCAGGCGGCCGGCCTCGAAGATCTGCGTCCAGCGGTAGCTGAACCAGCCGTTGCGCACGATCAGCACCTTCTCGCCGTTGGCGAACTGGCGCGCCACGGCTTCCATGCCGAAGGTTCCGCTGCCCGGCACCAGCACCGCCGTCTGGGCCGCATAGACTTCCTTGAGCGTGCCCAGGATGTCCTGCATCACGCCGACGAAACGCTGCGACATGTGGTTGAGAGCGCGGTCGGTATAGACCACCGAGAACTCGAGCAATCCATCGGGATCGATCTCGGGCAAAAGTCCTGGCATGAAATTTCCTGAATCGGTTCGTTTGACAGCTGCGGGCATGCAGCCGCAGGAAGTCCAGCTTAGCATGGGCCATCGCGCCGCATGGGCAGGTGTTTTCCGCCGGCCGCAGGGATTCGGCCCCGCGGACGCGGCGCTGTCGTACAACCCGCGGCGCAGCCTCTGGCCACAATGCCAGCCAGCCCTGCGCCAAGCCTGCGGGCGGCTGCGCTCCTTGTGAAACCTGCCTTCGCCGGCCTTGCCCGCGGCGGCCAGACCACCGGATAGACCATGCCCACAACCTTCCCCCTGCACTTTCCGCCCCTGCGCTCCCTGGCCTGGACGCTGGCAGGCGCCGCGCTGCTGGCCGGCTGCCAGCATGCCCCGAAGACCTACACCCACCCCGCGCTGTCCGCGCAGCCGGCGCGCATCGACGCGGGCCAGAGCGCACGGCTGTCCTGGGACGCGCCCGTGGGCAGCAGCCTGCGCATGAGCGGCCTCACCGCAACCCCGCCCGGCGCCGTGCTCGTGCACCCGGCCCAGACCACGACCTATACCCTCAGCGGCCCCGCGCCCAGCGGCGACCCCATCAGCGCCAGCACCACCGTGGAAGTGCGCCCCGCCGCCCAGCCGCTGGCCAGCCTGCGCATCGAGGGGCACCCCGTGGGCAGCCCGATCGCCGAAGGCTTCCTGGGCCTGGCGCAGGGCGCGGGAGCGGCCGACGGCCGCAACCGCCAGCTGCTGCGCAACCTCGAGAACTATGGCGGAGGGCCGCTGCGCGCCGGTGCGCCAGGCACCGGCACCTGTCCCGCTGTGGACCAGCTGGCGCATGCCGAGCCTCCCCGCAGCGCCGTGCGCTGCACGGCCGCGGCCGATGCGGCCCACGGCGCCGCTTCCGCGCTGTGGACCGCGGAGATGCTGCTGGACTATGCCCAGTGGGGCGCGGCCGGCGTGAACCTGCAGGGCCCGCTGCAGGACGCACGGGACGTCGGGCCCGGGTATTACGGCATGCTGTTCTTCGCGCAGTTTGCCGGCGCCCAGGGCCGGTGGCTGGCAACGCAGCTCGAGACCAGCGTGAGACTGCGGGCCTGGGCCGTGCGCGACGAGCGCAACCAGTCGGTGCGCGTCGCGCTGATCCACCGCGACCCGGGAGAGTCAGGCACGGTCGACGTGCAGCTGCCCGCCGGCATGCGCCAGGCCGTGGTCACGCGGCTCACCACCGCCGCGCCCCTGCGCCTGGCCGGCCAGACCTTCGACGGCAGCCGCGACGGCCGACCCATCGGCACCGCCTATGGGGAGATCCTGCAGGCCGATGAAAACGGGCAGGTGGTGCTGTCTCTGCCGGCTTCCAGCGCGGCGCTGCTGACGCTGACGCCGTAGAGCGGCACATCCGTTCGTCCTGGGCCAGTCGAAGGATGGACTGGCTCCGCGACAAGCGCAAGACACCCTTCGACAAGCTCAGGGCGAACGACGGACGGGGACAGGATGGGGCGGCTTGCCAGCGCGCCGCCCTGCAATCCGTTTGCCCGTCGAAGGATCGAAGGCCTGTCCTCCAGAGCTGCGTTCAAGCCGCCCTTGCCCGCCCGCCAAAAATCCCCCGCCCCACCCGCACCATCGTGCTCCCCGCCTGCACCGCCGCCTCGAGGTCGCCGGTCATTCCCAGCGACAGCGTATCGAACGCCGCCAGGCCCGGGGCGCCGCTGGCGGCAATGCTGTCGAAGAGCTGCCTGACACGCCGGTGCACCGCGCATTGCGCCGCGAAATCCCCAGCCTCATCGGGAATGGCCATCAGCCCGCGCAGCTGCAGCTTCGGCAACAGCGCCACGGCCCGGGCCAGCGCCAGCGCCTCCTCCAGCGGCACGCCGGACTTGGTCGTGCCGCCGTCGGGGTTGACCTGCAGGCAGACCTGCAGCGGCGCCATGCCGTCAGGCCGCTGGTCGGACAGGCGCTGCGCGATCTTCAGCCGGTCCACGCTGTGCGCCCAGTCGAAATGCTCGGCCACCAGCCGTGTCTTGTTGCTCTGGATCGGCCCGATGCAATGCCAGGCCAGCGCCGGCTGTTCCCAGTCCATCTCGCGCAGGATGGCGATCTTCTCGACGGCCTCCTGGATGTAGTTCTCGCCGAAGTCGCGCTGGCCCTGCAGCGCCGCCTCGCGCACGGCGTCGGGGCCGAAGGTCTTGGAGACGGCCAGCAGCGCCACGCTGTCCGGCGCGCGCCCGGCATCCACACAGGCCTGTTGCAGGCGCGTCCGGATCTGGTGGAGGTTGATAGCAATCGTTGTCATAATCAGCGCCAAGCGTACCAAACGACAAAGGGTCTCTCGTGGACATCACCCAACTGCTGGCGTTCAGCGTCAAGAACAAGGCCTCCGACCTGCATTTGTCGGCCGGTCTGCCGCCGATGATCCGCGTGCATGGCGACGTGCGCCGCATCAACGTCGACGCGCTGGACCACAAGACCGTCCACGCCATGATCTACGACATCATGAACGACGCCCAGCGCAAGGTCTACGACGAATTCCTCGAGATCGACTTCTCCTTCGAGATCGAAGGCCTGGCGCGCTTTCGCGTCAACGCCTTCAACCAGTACCGCGGCGCGGCGGCGGTGTTCCGCACCATTCCCAGCAAGATCCTGACGCTCGAGCAGCTCAACGCACCGAAGATCTTCGCCGAGCTCGCGCTCAAGCCGCGCGGCCTGGTGCTGGTCACCGGCCCCACCGGCTCGGGCAAGTCGACCACGCTGGCGGCCATGGTCAACTACCTCAATGAGACCGAGTACGGCCACATCCTCACCGTCGAGGACCCGATCGAGTTCGTCCACGACTCGAAGAAGTGCCTGATCAACCAGCGCGAGGTCGGCCCGATGACGCATTCTTTCGCGGCCGCACTGCGCTCGGCGCTGCGCGAAGACCCCGATGCCATCCTGGTGGGCGAAATGCGCGACCTGGAAACCATCCGCCTGGCGATGACCGCCGCCGAAACCGGCCATCTGGTGTTCGGCACGCTGCACACCTCGAGCGCCGCCAAGACCATCGACCGGATCATCGACGTCTTCCCCGCCGAGGAAAAGGAAATGGTGCGCGCCATGCTGTCGGAGTCGCTGCAGGCGGTCATCTCGCAGACGCTTTGCAAGACCAAGGACGGCACGGGCCGCGTGGCGGCGCACGAGATCATGCTCGGCACCAGCGCCATCCGCAACCTGATCCGCGAGGCCAAGGTGGCGCAGATGTATTCGACCATCCAGACCAGCCAGAACGTCGGCATGCAGACGCTGGATCAGAACCTCACCGACCTGGTGCGGCGCAACCTCATCAGCGCCGCCGAAGCCCGCACCAAGGCCAAGATCCCGGACAACTTCCCCGGTTGAGAACTTGCCATGAGCCCGCGCCAGCGCTTTTGCCATGCCTGCCACTGCCGCGGCACGGCAGGGAGCGCATGGTGATGCGCATCCTGCAGCGGCTGCGCCAGACGCCGGAGAGCGATGCGCCGCGGCTCGAGGCCGAGTCCGCGTTCTTCAGCACCGTCTGGCACGAGGGCCATCCCGGACCGTTGGTGCCCTGGGAGGCGCGCGCGGTCGAGCTGGGCGCAAAGCCGCTCGCGGCGCGCGCCGCGCGGCGCAAGCTGCAGGCGCTTTGGGCGCACGACCGCCATTTGGCGACCCTCACCCCCGAGGCGCTCGCGCGCCTGGAGCGCTACCTGCACTTTGCCGCCGTCAAGGCCCAGCGCGACGTCATCCATCAGGACGAATACGGCAACTTCATGGTGGTGGTGCTCAGCGGCGAGCTGGTCGTCAACCGCCGCCAGCCCTGGGGCGAATCGCTGCGCCTGGCGCAGACCGGCCCGGGCGACCTGCTGGGCGAGATGTCGCTGCTCGACAGCGGCCAGCGCTTTTCCAGCTGCACCACCCTGGTGGACAGCGAACTCGCGGTGCTCAGCGCCGAAGCCCTGGACGACATGCTGCTGCACGATCCGGCACTGGCCGCCCAATTGATCGCCATCCTCGCCCGCAAGCTCTCGGTGCGCCTGCGCGCCGTGAGCAGCCGGCTGGGGCCCCAGTCGCCTTGAGCCCCCTATCCGGCAGCGCCCTCCAGGCCCTGCCCAGCCACCGGAGATTCCATGGAACGAGACCAGGCCAGTAAATTCATCAACGATCTGCTCCAGCTGATGGTCAGCCGCAATGGCAGCGACCTCTTCATCACCGCCGACTTCCCGCCGGCCATCAAGGTCGACGGCAAGGTCACCAAGGTTTCGCCCCAGCCGCTGACGCCGCTGCACACGCTGACGCTGGCGCGCTCGATCATGAGCGACAAGCAGATCGCCGACTTCGAGCGCACCAAGGAAAGCAACTTCGCGATCTCGCCGGCGGGCATCGGGCGCTTCCGCGTCAACACCTTCATGCAGCAGGGGCGCATCGGCATGGTCATGCGCACCATCCCCATGAACGTGCCGACCATCGACAAGCTCGGCGTGCCGCAGGTGCTCAAGGAAATCTCGCTGGCCAAGCGCGGCCTGTGCATCCTGGTCGGCGCCACAGGCTCGGGCAAGTCGACCACGCTCGCGGCCATGGTCGACTGGCGCAACGAGAACTCCTACGGCCACATCATCACCGTCGAGGACCCTATCGAATTCGTGCACCCGCACAAGAACTGCGTGGTCACCCAGCGCGAGGTCGGCCTCGACACCGAAAGCTGGGACGCGGCGCTAAAGAACACGCTGCGCCAGGCGCCGGACGTGATCCTGATGGGCGAGATACGCGACCGCGAGACCATGGAGCACGCGATCGCGTTCTCCGAGACCGGCCACCTGTGCCTGGCGACGCTGCACGCCAACAGCGCCAACCAGGCGCTGGACCGGGTGGTCAACTTCTTCCCCGAGGAGCGCCGCCCGCAGCTGCTGATGGACCTGTCGCTGAACCTGCGCGCACTGGTGTCGCAGCGCCTGATCCCGAAGCAGGACGGCAAGGGCCGGATCGCGGCCATCGAGGTGATGCTCAACACCCCGCTGATCTCCGACCTGATCTTCAAGGGCGAGGTCGCCGAGATCAAGGAAGTCATGAAAAAGGGCCGCGAGCTGGGCATGCAGACCTTCGACCAGGCGTTGTTCGATCTGTTCGAGGCCCAGCACATCACCTACGAGGATGCGTTGCGCAATGCCGACTCGGTCAACGACCTGCGCCTGCAGATCAAGCTCAACAGCCAGCGCGCGCGCAATCTAGACCTGTCCTCCGGCACAGAGCATTTCGCGATCGTCTGAGGCCGCAGGCCTCGCCCCCATCCTGCCCGTCCCCGGGCTGTTTTCCGTTGGAGATTTTTTCTATGTCTAGCTCTGCCGTACCGCCACGTTCCGTCGCCTTCCTGGGCCTGGGTGTGATGGGCTACCCCATGGCCGGCCACCTGGCGCGCGCCGGCCACCGCGTCACGGTCTACAACCGCACCCCGGCCAAGGCTGCGCAGTGGTGCGCCGAATACGCCGATACTCCGGCGCCGCGCCAGGCGGCCACGCCGCGCGAAGCCGCCGCGGGCGCCGAACTGGTGTTCTGCTGCGTCGGCAATGACGACGACCTGCGCTCGGTCGTGCTCGGTCCCCAGGGCGCACTGGCCGGCATGGCCCCGGGCGCGATCTTCGTCGACCACACGACGGCCTCGGCCGAGGTCGCGCGCGAGCTCAATGCCGCCGCGCAGGCGCTGGGCCTGCAATTCATCGACGCGCCGGTCTCGGGCGGCCAGGCCGGCGCGCAGAACGGCCAGCTCACCGTGATGTGCGGCGGCGACGCCACGGCATTCGCCACGGTGCAGCCCGTGGCCATGGCCTTCGCGCGCGCCTGCACGCTGCTGGGCGACAGCGGCGCGGGCCAGCTGGCGAAGATGGTCAACCAGATCTGCCTGGCCGGGCTGATCCAGGGCCTGTCCGAAGCCATTGCCTTTGGCGGCAGGGCCGGGCTGGACATGGCGCAGGTGCTGGAGGTGATCGGCAAGGGCGCGGCGCAGAGCTGGCAGATGGACCAGCGCGGCAAGACCATGATTGCCGACAAGTTCGACTTCGGCTTTGCCGTCGACTGGATGCGCAAGGACCTGGGCCTGGTGCTCGACGAAGCCAAGCGCAACGGCGCACGGCTGCCGGTCACTGCCCTGGTGGACCAGTTCTATGCCGACGTGCAGCAGATGGGCGGCAACCGCTGGGATACGTCCAGCCTGATCAAACGCCTGCGCTGAACGCGAAAAAGCCGGCACTGCCGGCTTTTTCCTGGGCGCGGAACGTCAGGGCGCGGGCGTGGACACGGGGGCCGCATCGGTCGTGACCGGCGCCGGCTTGGTCTGGTAGCGTGCCAGCTCGTCCTCGGAAACCACCTCGAACACGCGCACCACCTTGGTCACGTCATTGACCCCGCGCGCGATCTCGGCGGCACGCTTGGCTTCGCGCGGCGTGACGATGCCCATCAGGTAGACGATCTTGTTCTCGGTCACGACCTTGAAGGCCGAGGCCTGCAGGTCCTTGGCGTCCATGAGGCTGGCGCGCACCTTGCCGGTGATGAAGGTGTCGCCCGAGCGCTGGCTCAGCGTCGCGGTGAAGGGCGCGACCGCGGTCTCGTTGACCACCGCGCGCACATTGTCGACGGACTGCACCAGGCGGCCCAGCGCCTGCTTGTCGGTCTCGTTGCCGACTTCGCCGGTCAGCAGCACCTGGCGGTTGTAGCTGGTCACATTGATGCGTGCCTTGTCGCCCATGGTCTCGCGAATGCGGTTCGCGGCCTTGACCTCGATGCTTTCGTCCTCGACCACCGTGCCGGCCGTGCGCCGGTCCACGGCCACCAGCGTGCCGGCCACCATGCCGCCCCCCACGACCAGCGGAACGCAGGCGGACAGCGCGCCTCCCAGCAGCACACAGGCCAAACCCGAACACAGGGCACGACGGATCTCGATCTTCATAAAGGCATCTCCTGTTCACCTAACAACTGGGCATCCACGCCATCGCACAGGCAATGCAGCACCAGCGCATGCACCTCGCGCACCCGCGCCGCGCGGTCGTGCGGCACGCAGACCAGCACATCGGTCTCGCGCATGCGCGCGGCCAGCGCACCGCCGGTGCGGCCGCTGAGCACCACGACCATCATGTCGCGCTCGTGCGCGGCTTCCACCGCCTCGAGCGCGCAGGGGTCGTCGCCGCTCACCGACAGCACCACCAGCAGATCGCCGGCCTGGCCCAGCGCGCGCACCTGGCGCGCCAGGTAATGCTGTGCATTGCCCCCGCCGCCCGACACCGGCAGATTGCCCAGCAGCCCACCCTGCGCCGTCAGCGCCAGCGCGGCCAGCTCGGGCCGGTCGCGCTCGAAGCCCGTCACGCACAGCGCGGCAAACATCTGCGCGTCGGTGACGGAAGGGCCGCTGCCGCAGGCCAGTACCTTGCCGCCACTGGTCACGCAGGCCAGCATGGCCTGCACGGCGGAAGCTATTGGGAGACTCAGCGCCTGCGCCGCCTGGTACTTCAGGTCGGCGCTGTCGATGAAATGCTGTTGGATTCGTTGCTCAAGCATGGAGGCCCGATGATAACTGCGCGGCCACTAACCTTTTGCCGCCCCGCGGTTACCCGGGCAGTGCGGCGCTGTCGAAGGCCGCGCGCAGCCACTGCACGCCCGCGGCCTCGATCAGCACCACGTCGAAGCGGCAGGGAGGCGGCGCCGGCCAGCGCTGCAGGTAATGCCGCGCCGCGTGCACGATGCGCGACTGCTTGATCGCGCCGATGCTGGCGCCCGCGCCGCCATAGCCCGGGCGGCCACGGCTGCGCACCTCGACGAACACCAGGGTGCCATCGGCATCGCGCATGATGAGGTCAATTTCACCACCGCCACGTCCGGGCGTCCGATAATTGCGCTCCACCAGGCGCAGGCCCGCCCCCTGCAGGCAGCGCAGCGCCCGGTCTTCACCGGCCTGGCCCCGCTGCCGCGTGGTGGCCGGCGCCGCCTGCGCTGCGGCAGGATTTTTAAGGAAACCCATTGAGTGCCTCTTTCGCCTCCGCGCTGAGCGCTGCCCACGACGCAGCCTCGGCGCAAAACTACCCGCCGGGCGCGCTGTATGTGGTCGCCACCCCGATCGGCAACCTGGCCGACATCAGCCTGCGCGCGCTGCATGTACTGCAGCTCGTCGACGGCATTGCCTGCGAGGACACGCGCCACACCCAGGGCCTGCTGCGCTCCTACGGCCTTGAGCGCCCGGGCAGCCAGCTGCTGGCGCTGCACCAGCATAACGAAGCCGAAGCCGCGCAGCAGGTGATCGCGCGTCTGCAGCAAGGTCAACGCCTGGCCTATGTCAGCGACGCCGGCACGCCCGGCGTGAGCGACCCGGGCGCGCGCCTGGCCGCGGCGGTGCAGGCCGCGGGCCTGCGCACCATTCCCCTGCCCGGCGCCAGCAGCATCACCGCCGCGCTCAGCGTCGCCGGCGCGGTGGCGCATTCCCAGGCCAGCAGCGGTTTCCTGTTTGCCGGTTTCCTCGCCAGCAAGCAGGCCGAGCGCACGGCCCAGGTCCAGCAACTGGGCCAGGAAGCGCGCTGCTGCGTGCTGCTCGAGGCGCCGCACCGCATCGGCGAGCTGGCGCAGGCCCTGGCCGTGCTGGGCCCGCGCCCGGTCACGCTGGCGCGCGAGATCACCAAGCAGTTCGAGGAAATCGTGACCCAGCCCGCGCAGCAACTGCCCGCCTGGCTGGACGGCTCGCCCCAACGCTCGCGCGGCGAATTCGTCGTCGTGCTGCACCCCGTGGAACTGCAGGATGACAGCGGCGAGGGCCTGCGCGTGCTGCGCCTGCTGCTGGCCGAGCTCCCCACCAAGGCCGCGGTGCGCCTGGCCGCAGAGATCACGGGCGCGCCACGCAATGCGCTTTATGACGCAGCGCTGGAGATAAGACGCGAGGGGACTGAAGAGGAGTGACTCCCCTCATCGGCGCCAGTCATTCTTCGAAAGTGCCGTCCAGGCAGGCACAGGGCGAACGGATTACCCCCCGTTCGTCCTGAGCTCGCCGCAGGATGAACGTCCTGTGCTCGAGATAACGCAACGACCTTCCCTTCCGGCTAGAGTGGCCGCGTCGAAAGATGAACGTCCTGCCTTCGAGACAAGACGAGCCCCCTCACCCCTGCGTGTAAACCAATCCCGAAGCCACCCCGCCAAACAGATCCCCTTCGACCTGCTCCGTCTCCGGAAACGCCGCGCGCAAGGCGCTGCGCAGCGGCCGCAGCGCCGAGGACCCGCCCGTGAGATAGATCGCATCGAGCGCATCCGCAGCCACACCCGCGCGGCGCAGGCATTCCCCGGCGCAGGCCACTACACGTGCCAGCGCCGGCTGCAGATGCAGGGCCAGCGCCTCGGGCGTGGCCTCGGCTTGCAGCTGCGCCTCGAGCCAGCCCAGGTCCAGGGTCTGCGCCATGCCGGTCTGCGACACCGCGATCTTGCCCTGCTCCATGGTGTTGGCCAGACGGTGGCCCAGGCGTTCTTCCAGCACCGTCATCAGCCGCGCATGCAGGCGCTCGTCCTTGTAATCCGTGCGCAGGGCCTGTGCCTCGCGCACTGCCTTGGCGGTGTAGAGCCACTGGATCAGATGCCAGGTCGACAGATCGTGAAACACCCGGCTGGGCACCTCGCGCCCGCTCTTGCCATGGTGGCGCAGGCCCAGCAGTGGCTGCAGCAGCTCGAGATTGAGCCGCTGGTCGAAGTCGGTGCCGCCGATGTGCACGCCGGTCGTTGCCAGCACGTCGGCGCTGCGGTCCGCGTGCGCCATGCGTTCGGGCCCCAGGCGCACGACCGTGAAGTCGGAGGTACCGCCGCCGATGTCGACCACCAGCACCACCGACTCACGGGAAAGGCGCTGCTCGTAATCCAGCGCCGCGGCAATCGGCTCGAGCTGGAACTGCACCTGCGCAAACCCGGCGCGGTGTGCGGCCTCGCGCAGCGCGCTTTCGGCCGCCGCGTCGCGCGCGGCATCGTCATCGACGAAATGCACCGGCCGGCCCAGCACCACGCGCTCGGGCATTTGCCCGAGTTCCTGCTGCGCGCGCGCCGCGAGGTGACGCAGGAACAGCGCAATGATGTCCTGGTAGCTCACCAGGTTGCCGTGCACCACCGTCTTGTCCTGCAGCAGCGCGCTGCCCAGCAGGCTCTTGAGCGAGCGCATGAGCCGCCCTTCCTCGCCTTCGAGGTACTGCGCCATGGCATCGCGGCCGAAATGCGTGGTCAATTCCTCGGCATGGAAGAACAGCGCCGTGGGCATGGCCAATTGCTCCCCCTCCAGCGGAATCAGCCGCGCCGGGCCGCCCGCGCTGCGCAGCGCCATGGCCGAATTGGAGGTGCCGAAATCAATGCCAAGGGTGCTGGGGAAAGAAGAAATCATCGATCGGAGGGCCGCAAAGGCAAGGAAAACGCAAGCGCCGCAAGCGCGGCGCAAAAACAAAAACGCCCACTGAAAAGTGGGCGTTGAATGTTTGGTTGCGCGAGAAGGATTTGAACCTTCGACCTTTGGGTTATGAGCCCAACGAGCTACCAGACTGCTCCATCGCGCGGTATGTAGTTATTGTACAGCAGATTTAGGCTGCTGCGTCGGAAGTTTGCACTTCTTCGGTGCGTTCCACCAGTTCGACGTAGGCCATGGGAGCGTTGTCGCCCACGCGGAAGCCCATCTTCAGGATACGCGTGTAGCCGCCAGGACGGGCGTTGAAACGGGGACCCAGCACGTTGAACAGCTTGGTCACGCTGTCGCGGTCGCGCAGGCGGTCGAAAGCCAGGCGGCGGTTGGCGACGGTGTCGACCTTGGCCAGGGTGATCATGGGCTCGATCACGCGGCGCAGTTCCTTGGCCTTGGGGACGGTGGTCTTGATGGCTTCGTGCTCGATGAGCGAATTCATCATGTTCTGCAGCATCGCCAGGCGGTGCGAAGAAGTGCGGTTGAGTTTGCGGAGGCCGTGACCGTGACGCATGGTGCTTTTTCCTTGATATGTAATTAAATCAGGCAGCCGTATCAGGTACTGCCCGAGGCACTGCCCACCGAAGCGGGCCGCGAATTATAGCTTAACGCTTGTCCAAACCAGCCGGGGGCCAGTTTTCCAGCTTCATGCCCAGCGTCAGACCGCGGGAAGCCAGGACTTCCTTGATCTCGTTGAGCGACTTGCGACCCAGGTTGGGGGTCTTGAGCAGCTCGTTTTCGGTACGCTGGATCAGGTCGCCGATGTAGTAGATGTTTTCGGCCTTCAGGCAGTTGGCCGAACGCACCGTCAGTTCCAGTTCGTCCACAGGACGCAGCAGGATCGGGTCGAAGCTCGCGTTGTTGCGCGGAGCAGCGCTGCCCGTGATGCCTTCCAGATCGCCGCCTTCGAGCTGCGCGAACACAGCCAGCTGCTCGACCAGGATCTTGGCCGAAGCGCGCACTGCGTCTTCCGCCGTGATGGCACCGTTGGTTTCGATTTCCACCACCAGCTTGTCGAGGTCGGTACGCTGCTCGACACGTGCGCTTTCCACCGTGTAGCTCACGCGCTTCACGGGGGAGAACGAGGCGTCCAGCACGATGCGGCCGATCGACTTGGTGGATTCATCGCCATAGCGACGCACGTTGCCCGGCACGTAGCCACGGCCCTTTTCGACCTTGATCTGCATGTCCAGCTTGCCGCCTTGCGACAGGTTGGCAATGACATGATCAGGGTTGACGATCTCGACATCGTGCGGGGTCTGGATGTCGCGCGCCGTGACGACGCCTTCGCCATCCTTGCGCAGGCTCAGGGTCACTTCGTCGCGGTTGTGCAGCTTGAACACCACGCCCTTGAGGTTCAGCAGGATGTTGACCACATCTTCCTGAACGCCGTCGATCGAAGAGTACTCGTGGAGCACACCCGCAATCGTGACTTCCGTCGCTGCGTAACCCACCATGGACGAGAGCAGCACACGGCGCAGGGCGTTGCCCAGCGTGTGGCCGTAACCACGCTCGAACGGCTCAAGTGCAACCTTGGCACGGTTGTGGCCAAGTTGTTCGACATTGATTGCCTTGGGTTTCAGCAAATTGGTTTGCATGCAGACTTCCTCTCAATACCCCCGGCTCGTTACACCGGTAAGGCTGGTGAAGCGCCTAAACCGCGATGCCTCGCGGTTCAGGGACGGTTTAGCGAAAATGAGCCGAAAAAATCAACGCGAATACAATTCAACGATCAGGGATTCGTTGATGTCTGCGCCGAATTCGTCACGGTCAGGAGCCTTCTTGAAGGTGCCTTCAGCCTTGTCCAGGCTGACTTCGACCCAAGCGGGGAAGCCCACTTGCTGTGCCAGTTGCAGGGCTTCGACGATGCGGGCCTGCTTCTTGGACTTTTCGCGCACGGCAACCACGTCGCCGACCTTGACCAGGTAGGAGGCGATGTTCACCGATTGACCGTTCACGGTGATCGCCTTGTGCGACACCAGTTGGCGGGCTTCTGCACGCGTGGAGCCGAAGCCCATGCGGTACACGACGTTGTCCAGGCGGCTTTCCAGCAGCGACAGCAGGTTGGCACCGGTGTTACCCTTCTTGCTGTCGGCAGCTTCGAAGTAGCGGCGGAATTGCTTTTCCAGCACGCCGTACATGCGCTTGACCTTCTGCTTCTCACGCAGTTGCAGACCGTAGTCCGAAGTGCGCTGGCCGGAGGTGCGGCCGTGCTGACCGGGCTTGGTGTCGAACTTCGACTTGTCCGCGATCGAGCGGCGGGCGCTCTTCAGGAACAGGTCGGTGCCTTCACGGCGGGAAAGTTTGGCCTTGGGGCCGATATAACGTGCCACTTGATCTTCCTTGTGTCATCTTCCGCAAGTGCATTGCGGGAGCCACCTGCCTGGCAGAACCATGCAGGTGGCGGTGGGCTTATAAAAAATTAGATGCGACGACGCTTTTGCGGGCGGCAGCCGTTGTGCGGCACGGGCGTCACGTCCGAGATGGAAGTGATGCGGATGCCCAGGGCACCCAGAGCGCGCACCGACGATTCGCGACCTGGACCGGGGCCCTTGATCTCGACGTCGACGTTCTTGATGCCTTGTTCGATCGCGGCACGGCCAGCCACTTCGGAAGCGACCTGGGCTGCGAAAGGCGTCGACTTGCGCGAGCCCTTGAAGCCTTGGCCACCCGACGAAGCCCACGACAGGGCGTTGCCCTGGCGGTCGGTGATGGTGATGATCGTGTTGTTGAACGATGCGTGCACGTGGGCGATGCCGTCAGAAATGTTCTTGCGAACCTTCTTGCGCACGCGTTGCGCTGCGTTGTTGGCGGGAGATTTAGCCATGGTGATCTTTCAATCTCTTTATTTCTTCAAAGCCGCTGCACCCTTGCGCGGACCCTTGCGGGTACGGGCATTCGTGCGCGTGCGCTGGCCGCGCATGGGCAGGCCACGGCGATGACGGAAACCGCGATAGCAGCCGATGTCCATCAAGCGCTTGATGTTCATCGTCGTTTCACGGCGCAGGTCACCTTCGATGGTGAACTGGGCAATCGCGTCACGGATTTTCTCGAGATCGCTATCCGTCAGATCCTTGATCTTCTTGGAATATGCGATGTCGCATGCTTCGCAAATCTTGCGAGCACGGGTACGACCGATACCATAAATAGCGGTCAGGCCGATTTCAGCATGCTGATGCGGCGGGATATTGATGCCAGCGATACGTGCCATATGCGTCCTCTATACTTTCAATCAACCCTGGCGCTGCTTATGGCGCTGGTCTGTGCAGATCACACGCACCACACCCTTGCGGCGGATGATCTTGCAGTTGCGGCAGATTTTCTTGACCGAAGCCGAAACTCTCATTCCAATTCTCCTAAAACTTTGCATCCGTTCCGGCCAATCTGCACGGAACCTTGTGGCGTCCCCATTCGGGACAATCTACTAACTTTGGGCTGGAGGCTGCGGGCACCGCCCGAAGCCTCCATGACTTTTTCTCAAGTGCCCGGCGTACCCTTGAAGTTCGCTTTCTTGAGGAGCGACTCGTACTGCTGCGACATCATGTAGTTCTGCACCTGTGCCATGAAGTCCATGGTCACCACCACGATGATCAGCAGTGATGTGCCACCGAAGTAGAACGGAACGTTGTACTTCAGGATCATGAACTCGGGCAGCAGACACACGAAGGTGATGTAAACCGCGCCAGCCAGGGTCAGGCGAACCAGGATCTTATCGATGTAGCGCGCCGTGTGCTCACCTGGGCGAATACCCGGAATGAACGCACCGCTCTTCTTCAGATTGTCGGCGGTTTCCCGGCTGTTGAAGACCAGGGCCGTATAGAAGAAGCAGAAGAAGATGATGGCCGCCGCATAGAACATCACGTACACCGGCTGACCAGGGGTCAGGGCGCCTGCGATGTCACGCAGCCAACGCATCGATTCTCCAGCGCTGAACCAGTTCACCACCGTGGCGGGCAACAAGATGATCGAGGAAGCGAAGATGGGAGGAATGACCCCGGCCATGTTCAGCTTCAGCGGCAGGTGCGAGGACTGGCCGCCATAAACCTTGTTGCCGACTTGACGGCGTGCGTAATTCACCAGGATCTTGCGCTGCCCCCGCTCGACGAACACGACGAAATACGTCACGCCCGCCACCACGAGAACAATGAAGATCGCAGCCAGAATGCTCATCGCGCCGGTGCGCACCAGTTCCAGCAATCCACCGATCGAGCTGGGCAGGCCTGCGGCAATACCAGCGAAGATCAGGATCGAGATACCGTTGCCCAGACCACGTTCCGTGATCTGTTCACCGAGCCACATCAGGAACATGGTGCCTGCGGTCAGGCTCACCACCGCCGTGAGGCGGAAGCCGAAGCCTGGGCTGAGCACCAGCCCTGCCGAGCTTTCCAGAGCCACTGCAATCCCAAGGGACTGAAAAATTGCCAGGGCCAGCGTGCCGTAGCGGGTGTACTGGGTAATCTTGCGACGACCCGCTTCACCTTCCTTTTTCAGCTGTTCGAACGTCGGGACGACATAGGTCATCAGCTGCATGATGATCGATGCCGAGATGTACGGCATGATCCCCAGAGCAAACACCGTGAAGCGCGACAGCGCTCCACCCGAGAACATGTTGAACAGGTTGAGAATGCCGCCCTGCTGGCCATTGAACAGCTGCTGCAGCTGCGCTGGATCGATGCCCGGCACGGGGATATGCGCCCCGATGCGGTATACGACCAGCGCCAGCAACAGAAAAACCAGCCGGCGACGCAAATCGCCGAATTTTCCGGTTTTTGCAATTTGAGCTGCGCTAGTAGCCACGGATGTCTTCTTTCAGAACTTGATCAGGCCACGTTGCCACCGGCAGCTTCGATAGCTGCCTTGGCACCCGCTGTAGCAGCAATACCGTTCAGCTTGACAGCCTTGGTGATTGCGCCGCTCTTGATGACCTTCACGACTTTGGCGATTTCACCGACCAGGCCAGCCTGCTTGAGGGCAGCCAGATCGACTTCGGCCAGACCGAGTTGCTCGAGGGCAGTCAGGGTCACTTCTGCATTGAACTTCAGCAGATGCGACTTGAAACCGCGCTTGGGCAGACGGCGTTGCAGAGGCATTTGACCGCCTTCGAAGCCGACCTTGTGGTAGCCGCCCGAACGCGATTTCTGACCCTTGTGACCACGGCCGGCAGTCTTGCCCAGGCCGGAGCCGATGCCGCGGCCAACGCGGCGCTTGGCGTGCTTCGCGCCGTCTGCAGGCTTGATGCTATTGAGTTCCATCATCAATCCTTTCAGAGGACCTTGACCAGATAGCTGATCTTGTTGATCATGCCACGGACTTCGGGCGTGTCTTGCAGCTCGCTGATGCTGTTGAGCTTGCGCAGACCCAGGCCGCGAACGGTGGCGCGATGCGATTCCTTGGTGCCGATAGGGCTGCGCACCAGTTGAATCTTGACAGTTTGTTGCGTCGTCATGTGGACTCCAATCAGGCGAAGATGTCTTCGACCGACTTGCCGCGCTTCGATGCCACTTCCGCAGGGGTCGTGGAACGAGTCAGGGCGTCTAACGTGGCGCGGACCATGTTGTAAGGGTTGGAGGAACCATGGCTCTTGGCCACGATGTCCGTGATGCCCAACACTTCGAACACGGCGCGCATCGGGCCGCCGGCGATGATGCCGGTACCCTTGGGAGCGGGAGCCATCATGACCGAGGCGGCACCGTGGTGACCGTTGACCATGTGATGGATCGTGCCGTTCTTCAGGGACACCTTGATCATGTTGCGGCGCGCTTCTTCCATCGCCTTCTGCACGGAGGCGGGCACTTCCTTGGACTTGCCCTTGCCCATGCCAACGCGGCCGTCACCGTCGCCAACCACGGTCAGTGCAGCGAAGCCGAGAATACGACCACCCTTCACAACCTTGGTGACGCGGTTCACCGCGATCATTTTTTCGCGCAGACCGTCGTCACGACCTTCGTCTTGCACTTTGGGGGTAAATTTAGCCATTTTTATCCGCTCCGCTTAGAACTGCAGGCCAGCTTCACGGGCTGCGTCGGCCAGGGCCTTGACGCGGCCGTGGTAGGCGAAACCTGCGCGATCGAATGCAACCTTCTCGACACCGGCAGCCTTGGCCTTCTCAGCAATGCGCTTGCCGATCAGGGATGCAGCGGCGGCGTTGCCACCCTTGCCGGAGCCGCCGAGCGACGTGCGCACTTCGGCTTCCGCGGTGGAGGCAGTGGCCAGCACCGTGGTGCCGTCGCCAGAGATCACGCTGGCGTAGATGTGGAGGTTCGTGCGGTTCACGCTCAGACGCGCCACGCCTTGCTGTGCAATGCGGATACGGGTCTGACGGGCACGACGGAGACGCTGCTCTTTCTTGGTCAACATGTTGCAGCTCCTTATTTCTTCTTGGTCTCTTTGATCGTGACTTTTTCGTCCGCATAGCGGATGCCCTTGCCCTTGTAGGGCTCGGGAGGACGAACGGCACGGATCTCAGCGGCCAGCTGGCCCACCACCTGGCGGTCCGAACCCTTGATGACGATTTCCGTCGGGGTCGGGGTGGCCACGGTGATGCCGGCGGGCATCTCGAAGTTCACGGGGTGCGAGAAACCGATGGCCAGGTTCAGCTTGGAACCCGAAGCAGCGGCCTTGAAGCCCACGCCGATCAGCGTCAGCTTCTTCTCGAAACCCTTGGTCACGCCAGTCACCATGTTGTTCACCAGCTGACGCTGGGTACCGCTCATGGCGTTGGCTTCGCGGGAGTCGTTGGCGGGCTCGAAAGAGAGCTTGCCGTCGGCATTGGTCACAGTGACCAGTGCGTTCTGGGCCAGCGACAGCGTGCCGCCGGTGCCCTTGACACTGATCTGTGCGTCATTGATGGACACATCCACGCCAGCGGGAATGGTCACGGGTGTTTTTGCTACGCGAGACATTTCAGTATTTCTCCTTCAATGTCACGTTAGGCCACATAGCAAAGCACTTCGCCGCCGACACCGGTGGCACGTGCTTTACGATCGGTCATCACGCCGCGGGGGGTGGTCACGATGGCCACGCCCAAGCCATTCATGACTTGTGGAATTGCATCACGGCCCTTGTACACGCGCAGGCCGGGGCGGCTCACACGCTCGATGCGCTCGATCACGGGACGACCCGCGTAGTACTTCAGGGTGATTTCGAGTTCAGCCTTGCCGTCTTCGGTCTTCACTTGGAAGCCGTCGATATAGCCTTCGTCCTTCAGCACCTGGGCGATGGCAACCTTCACCTTGGAAGAAGGAGCCGTCACGGTGGTCTTGGCGACCATTTGTGCATTGCGGATGCGGGTCAGCAAGTCAGCGATGGGATCACTCATGCTCATGTTTAATCTCTCCTGCTTGCTTACCAGCTGGCCTTGGTGACACCGGGGATGTCGCCTGCGAAAGCCAGTTCACGGATCTTTGCGCGTGCCAGACCGAATTGACGGAACGTGCCACGGGGGCGACCGGTGATTTCGCAACGGTTGCGCTGACGCGTGGGGTTGGCGTTGCGCGGGAGCTTCTGCAGGCCCAGGCGGGCTGCGTCGCGCTCTTCGTCGCTACGCTTTGCGTCGCCGGCGATGGCCTTCAGTTCGGCGTACTTGGCAGCGTACTTGGCTGCCAGCTTTTCGCGCTTCAGTTCGCGCTGGATCAATGCTACTTTTGCCATGCGCTACCTCAGTTCTTGAAGGGGAAGCGGAAAGCGGCGAGCAGTGCCTTGCACTCTTCGTCGTTCTTCGCAGTAGTGGTGATGCTGATATTGAGACCGCGCAGTGCGTCGACCTTGTCGTACTCAATTTCAGGGAAGATGATCTGTTCTTTGACGCCAACGTTGTAGTTGCCGCGGCCGTCGAACGAGCGGCCCGAAATACCACGGAAGTCACGCACGCGGGGCAGAGCCACGGTGACGAAACGGTCCAGGAATTCGTACATCTGAACGCCACGCAGGGTCACCATGCAGCCAATGGCTTGGCCTTCACGGATCTTGAAGCCGGCGATAGCCTTCTTGGCCTTGGTCACGACGGGCTTTTGACCAGCAATCTTGGTCAGGTCAGCCACGGCGTTGTCCATCACCTTCTTGTCGGCCACGGCTTCGCTCACACCCATGTTCAGGGTGATCTTGGTCAGACGGGGCACTTCCATGTCGGAGGTGTAGCCGAACTTTTCCTTGAGTTCAGCCGCGATCTTTTCGCGATACAGTTTTTGCAGTCGTGCCATGTTTTACCCCTTAGGCCGCCTTGATTTCAGCGCCGCTGGACTTGAACACGCGAACGCGCTTGCCGTCGGCGAGCTTGATGCCCACGCGGTCGGCCTTGCCAGTAGCAGCATTGAAGATAGCCACGTTGGATTGGTGGATAGGCATGGCCTTTTCCACGATGCCGCCGGTGGTGCCCTTCATGGGGTTCGGCTTGACATGCTTCTTGACCAGGTTGATGCCATCGATCACCAGGTAGGAATCATCCTTGCGCAGCGTCACGACGCCTTGCTTGCCCTTGTCGCGGCCAGTCAGCACGATGACTTGGTCGCCCTTGCGAATCTTGTTCATTGCGCTTCCTTTTAGAGAACTTCAGGCGCCAGGGACACGATCTTCATGAACTTCTCGGTACGCAGTTCACGCGTCACGGGTCCAAAGATGCGAGTGCCGATGGGCTCAAGCTTGGCGTTGAGCAGGACTGCTGCATTGCCGTCAAATTTCACGAGCGAACCGTCAGCGCGGCGAATACCCTTCGCCGTGCGCACGACCACTGCACTGTAGACCTCGCCCTTCTTGACGCGGCCGCGTGGAGCAGCTTCTTTCACGCTCACCTTGATGATGTCGCCAACGCTTGCATAGCGACGCTTCGAACCACCCAGCACCTTGATGCACAGGACGGACTTAGCGCCGGTGTTGTCGGCAACCTCTAACCGAGATTCTGTTTGGATCATTTCAATATTCCCAACTTGCACCAGCTCGGAAACAGCCCCAGAGTACTTCTCAAGGGCTGCGACCAGCCAGTCAGTCTTGGGCCCGTCGTCCACGCCGCAAACCATTTTGCTGCGCTTCCCGCTGGGCAGAAACCTCACGCATTAAACGTGAAGCATTCGATTCTCGCAGAATTTCCTTTGCGCGTCAACCGCTTAGCGGCTTTTGTCCCTGCTGCGTTGCAGGTCGGCACAGGCCTGTGTCGCAGTGTCCGGACAGCGGCTGCAGGCGATCTCCAGGCTGCGCAAGAACGCTATCGAACCGATAGCATTCGCTCCGCATGGAGTCTGGCGAAGCGATGCAATAAAGTGAGCAGCCCGCCATGTGCCGAGCTGACTGCCCACGGTTCCACCCTACTGGGCGCGTGGCAGATATTGCAGCGCCAGGCTCTGGAAGGCGGCCAGCCCGGCATCGCGGCCGAGCTCTTCCTCGAGCAGCGCCGCCACGCGCGGCGCGATCTGCAGCGCACGCTGCGCATCAAGGAACAGCAGGCGGCTGCGCCGCGCCAGCACGTCCTCCACGCTGCGCGCATATTCATGGCGCACGGCAAAGCGCACCATGGCCTCGCTCAGGCCTTCTACCAGCCAGGCGTCGGCGCCGGGCAGCGCCGCCACGGCATCGGCTTCGGTGCCATAGGAATGCAGGCCCTGCGGCGCGTTCATGCCGTGGCGCAGCTCGCCGGCCGCAGGCGTGCCCGCTTCAGGCGCGCCCACCAGCGGCAGATCCACCGTGACGCCGCCGGCGCGCTCGGGCAGCTGGCCCGTGGCAAAGCATTCGCGCAGCACGTCCTCGGCCATGGCGCGGTAGGTGGTCCATTTGCCGCCCGTGACGGTGACCAAGCCCGAGCGGCTGCTCATCACCGTGTGCTCGCGGCTGATCTTCTTGGTGTTCTCGCCGTCGTCGTCCTGCGGCTTGACCAGCGGGCGCAGGCCGACCCAGACGCTGCGCACGTCGCTGCGCGTGGGCTGGCGCACCAGGTACTTGCCGGCTTCCGAGAGAATGAAGTTGACCTCTTCGGGAAAGGGCAACGGCTCGCGCGCCAGGTCATTGCGCGGCGTGTCGGTGGTGCCCAGGATGACCTTGCCCAGCCAGGGCACGGCAAACAGCACGCGGCCGTCGGCGGTCTTGGGAATCAGCAGCGCGTGGTCGGTGGGCAGGAATTCGCGGTCCACCACCACATGCACGCCCTGGCTGGGCGCAACCATGGGCTTGATCTCGCGGCCCAGCGCCTTGCCGTCGAGCTGGCGGAACAGATCGACCCAGGGACCTGTTGCATTCACCACACACTTGGCACGCACCTGGTAGACCGTGCCGGTTTCCGCGTCTTCACAGACCACGCCGGTGACCTTGCCGTTCTCGTGCAGCAGTTCCCTGGCGGGGCAGTAATTGACCAGCAGCGCGCCCTTGGCCGCGGCCGTGCGGGCCAGCGCCAATGCCAGGCGCGCATCGTCGAACTGGCCGTCCCAGTATTTGACGCCGCCCTTGAGGCCCTGGGTGCGTGCCGTCGGCAGCAGCGCCACCGTGCGGTCGCGGCTGAGGAATTCGGTGGCGCCCAGGCCGGCCTTGCCCGCCAGCGCGTCGTACATCTTCAGCCCCGCGCCATAGAAAGGCGTGTCGAGCAGCCGGTACGAGGGCATGACGAAAGCCAGGCGCTGCGCCAGGTGCGGTGCATTGCGCAGCAAGGTGGTGCGCTCGTGCAGCGCCTCGCGCACCAGCGCGATGTTGCCCTGCGCCAGGTAGCGCACGCCGCCATGCACCAGCTTCGTTGCACGCGACGAGGTGCCCTTGGCAAAATCATGCGACTCGAGCAGCAGCACCTTGAAGCCGCGCGCCGCCGCGTCCAGCGCCACGCCCAGGCCCGTGGCGCCGCCGCCGATGATCGCCAGGTCATAGACGACGGGTTCTGCCAGCCGCGCCAGCAGTGCGGCGCGGTCTGTATCCAGGGGATGCGAAGAAGTGGTCATAAGCGGGTTTGGCAGCGTGAAAAGGTGAAAATCGTGCAGCGCAGGGCGTGACCGTTGCGACCTGGAATCCTGTCAGGCTGGCAACGGACAATGTGCGTCACAATCAATGGCGAGATTTTCGCGCTTTTTGTTTCGTTTTTGTGAATACCATGTTCACATGAGCGCGTTTTGATTCGATTTTAGTATTTAACCTACATGCAGGTCGCGTGAACCACTCTAATCCCCGCCAACTCCAGTTGCTTGATGCCGTGCGCCAGCAGCAGTCCGCCACGGTGGAACAGCTGGCGCTTCAGCTCGGCGTGACCCTGCAGACCGTGCGCCGCGATGTGCAGAAGCTTGCCGACGCGGGCCTGCTGGTGCGTTTCCACGGCGGCGTGCGCGTGCCCAGCGCCACGGTCGAGAACCTGGCCCACCCGCAGCGCCAGGGCCTGCATGCCGATGGCAAGGCACGCATCGCGCGTGCCGTCGCCGAAGCCGTGCCCAATGGCTGCTCGCTGATCCTGAACATCGGCACCACCACCGAGGCCATCGCCCAGGCGCTGCTGCAGCACCGCGGCCTGCGCGTGATCACCAACAACCTGAACGTGGCCGCCATCCTGAGCAGCAACACCGACTGCGAGGTCATCGTTGCCGGCGGCGTGGTGCGCTCGCGCGACCGCGGCATCGTCGGCGGGGCGGCCGTGGACTTCATCCGCCAGTTCAAGGTCGACATCGCGCTGATCGGCATCTCGTCCATCGAAGCCGATGGCTCGCTGCGCGACTTCGACCTGCGCGAGGTCAAGGTGGCCCAGACCATCATTGCCCAGTCGCGCGAAGTCTGGCTGGCCGCCGACCACAGCAAGTTCGAGCGCCAGGCCATGGTGCAGCTGGCCACGCTGGCCCAGATCCACCGCCTGTTCACCGATGCACCACCGCCGCCGGCCTTCGTTCCGCTGCTGGAAGAAGCCGGAGTGCAATGCACCGTAGCCCTTTGAATCCCCCTATCGACATGACTTACCTGCTGGCCCTCGACCAGGGCACTTCCAGTTCCCGCAGCATTCTTTTCGACGCGCGCGGCCGCATCGTGGCCCAGGCCCAGCTCGAGCTGCCGCAGATCTATCCCCGTCCGGGCTGGGTCGAGCACGATCCCATGGAGATCTGGCGCACCCAGCTGAGCACGGCACGCGCGGCGCTGGCGCAGGCCGGCGTCGAAGCCAGCCAGGTGCGCGCGCTGGGCATCACCAACCAGCGCGAGACCACCGTGGTCTGGAACCGCCGCACCGGCCAGCCGATCCACCATGCGATCGTCTGGCAGGACCGGCGCGCCGAGCCCGCCTGCGCCCGGCTGCGCGAGGGCGGGCATGCGGACATGATCCAGCAGAAGACCGGCCTGCGCATCGACGCCTACTTCTCGGCCACCAAGCTGCAGTGGCTGCTCGACGAGGTGCCGGGCGCGCGCGCCGCTGCCGAGCGCGGCGAACTGGCCTTCGGCACCGTGGACAGCTGGCTGATCTGGCAGCTCACGCAGGGCAAGCGCCATGTGACCGATGTCAGCAATGCGGCGCGCACCATGCTTTTCAATGTGCACGCCAACCGGTGGGACGACGAGCTGCTGGCGCTGCTGCGCATCCCCAGGTCGCTGATGCCCGAGGTGCTGCCTTCGGCCAGCGATTTCGGCCAGACCGCGGCCGAGGTGCTGGGCGCCGGCATTGCCATCGGCGGCGTGGCCGGCGACCAGCAGAGCGCGCTGTTCGGCCAGGCCTGCTTCAAGGCCGGCATGGCCAAGAACACCTACGGCACGGGCTGCTTCATGCTGATGCATACCGGCGCGAATTTCCAGACCTCGCACAACGGGCTGCTCACCACCAGCGCCGCGCAGACCAGCGCCACGCCGGCGTTTGCGCTCGAGGGCAGCGTGTTCATCGGCGGCGCGGTGGTGCAGTGGCTGCGCGACGGCCTGCAAGCCATCGAGCACAGCGGCCAGGTGCAGTCGCTGGCCGAGAGCGTGCCCGATTCGGGCGGCGTCATGCTGGTGCCGGCGTTCACCGGCTTGGGCGCGCCCTACTGGAAACCCGATGCGCGCGGCACCATCACCGGCCTCACGCGCGGCAGCACGATGGCGCACATCGCGCGCGCCGCGCTGGAATCCATTGCCTACCAGAGCGCGGCGCTGCTGCTGGCCATGAGCCGCGACGCGGTCCAGAGCGGCGGCGCGCCGGTCAGCGAACTGCGCGTCGATGGCGGCGCCTGCGTCAACAACCTGCTGATGCAGTTCCAGGCCGACCTGCTGGGCATTCCGGTGGTCCGCCCGGCTGTGGTCGAGACCACGGCACTGGGCGCGGCCTATCTCGCGGGCCTGTCCTCCGGCGTCTATCAGGGCACCGAGGAATTGACCGGACTGTGGGCCGCCGAGCGGCGCTTCATGCCGACCCTGGCGCCTTCGCGCGCGCAGGAGCTGATGGCGCGCTGGGAGCATGCCGTGGCCCAGGCGTCGCTGCCTGCCTGATCTTCTTCTTACCTATAGCGCTTCACATGAGCACACTCTCCACCATTGCTTTCATCGGCGGCGGCAATATGGCCAGCGCCATCATCGGCGGGCTGCTGCGCCAGGGCCTGGCTGCCGGGCAGATCGAAGTCGTCGAGCCCTTCGAGGCCGCGCGCGCGGCGCTGAAGGAGCAGTTCGGCATCCAGGCACGGCCCGAGGCCAGCGCGGCGCTGGCGCGCGCGCAGCTGGTGGTCTGGGCGGTCAAGCCGCAGACCTTCAAGGAAGCGGCTGCCGCCGTGGCCCCGCATACCGGCAATGCACTGCACCTGAGCGTGGCTGCGGGCATCACGACCGAAAGCATCGCCGCGTGGCTGGGCAGCGAGCGCATCGTGCGCGCCATGCCCAACACGCCGGCGCTGATCGGCCAGGGCATCACCGGGCTGTATGCACGGCCGGCGGTGGATGCCGAGGCCCGGGCGCTGGTCGAGCAGGCGGTGGCCAGCACCGGCAAGCATCTGTGGGTGGAGGAAGAGGCCCAGCTCGATGCGGTGACCGCGCTGTCGGGCTCGGGCCCGGCCTATGTGTTCCTGTTCCTCGAAGCCATGACCCGGGCGGGCGTCGAGATGGGCCTGGGCGCGCACCAGTCCTATCAGCTCGCGGTGGCGACCTTCCAGGGTGCGTCGGAACTGGCGGCACGCTCGAGCGAACCGGCCGAGGTGCTGCGCCAGCGCGTGACCAGCAAGGGCGGCACGACCCATGCGGCCATCAGCCACATGCAGCAGGCACAGTTGCCCGAGCAGTTCGTGGCCGCCATGCGCGCTGCCGAGCAGCGCGCCAAGGAACTGGCCAAGGAATTCGGCCGCTGATTCAGCGCAACGCGAATCCCAGCGCGATGCCGGCAAACAGCGTGGCGCCGATCCAGTGGCTCTTGCTGAATGCAGTGAAGCAGCCGGCGCGCGTGCGCTCGCGGATCAGCGTGAAATGCCAGGCGATCTGCGCGGCCGCCGCCGCCATGCCCAGCGCAAAGGGCCAGCCCAGCGCGTAGGGCCACAGCGCCCACAGCGTGAGCAGCCAGCACAGCGCGAAGAACAGCATGATGCCGGCCACGTCCCAGCGGCCCAGGGTGATGGCAGAGGTCCTCATGCCGATCTTCAGGTCGTCGTCGCGGTCGACCATCGCGTATTCGGTGTCGTAGGCCAGCACCAGGAACATGTTGGCCAGCCACAGCACCCAGCCGGTCGCGGTGACGCTGCCCAGCACGGCAGCGAACGCAATGACGATGCCGAAATTGAAGGCGATGCCCAGGAAGGCCTGGGGCATGGAGAAGAAGCGCTTGGTGAAGGGGTAGAGGATGGTGAACAGCACCGCCGGCACCGACCAGGCCACGGCTTCCCGGCGCGTGGTCAGCACCAGGCCCAGCGCCACCAGCGCCAGCACCGCGCCCAGCACCAGCGCCTCATTGACCGATACCTGGCCCGAAGTGATCGGGCGCTGCGTGGTGCGCTTCACATGCCGGTCGAAATCGCGGTCGGCGATGTCGTTGATGCAGCAGCCGGCGCTGCGCATGAGCACCGTGCCCAGCACGAACACCAGCAGCAGATGCCAGCCTGGAAAGCCTTCGGCCGCGACCCACAGCGCCGCCAGCGTCGGCCAGACCAGCACCAGCCAGCCCGCGGGGCGGTTCCAGCGGATCAGGTCCAGGTACAGCGCCAGTTTCGAGCGTGGCGCAGCGGGCGGCGGGGATGGGGGAGAAGCAACAGGTGACATCGGGTCCAGGTGCGAAACGGGGCGCCGGTCACAGGGTGGCGCTGACCCGGCAGCGGGAAAGGCCATGCGCCGGTGCCTGCGCAGGTGAAAAATGGACGGGGCCAGCGCCTGCCCCGTCCTGGCGGCCGCTTGCGCGGCTCAGGAAAGCCGTTCGACGCCAGGCAGATTGCAGGCGTACACGGCATTGCGCAGCGCGGCAATCGCCTCGTAGCGCGTGAAGCTGCGGCGCCAGACCAGCACCACGCGGCGGTTGGGCGTGGGCAGCCCGTCTTCGGTGCGGATCGGCAGGTAGCGGATGTGCGGCTCGTCGTTCTTGCGCCGGCGCACGTGGTTTTCCAGCGCATCGCGCGGCACCGACAGGCGCGGCACCAGCGTCACGCCCATGCCGGCCGCCACCATGTGCTTGATGGTTTCCAGCGACGAGCCTTCGAAGGTGCGGCGGATGCCTTCGGCATTGCTCGCATAGCGTGCGAACTCGGGGCAGACTTCGAGCACATGGTCGCGGAAGCAATGGCCCGAACCCAGCAGCAGCATGGTTTCGTTCTTCAGCTCGATGGTCGAGACCGAATCCTGCTGCGCCAGCGCGTGGGTGCTGGGCACGGCGGCCATGAAGGGCTCGTCATACAGCGGCGCCGTCGCCAGGCCGGTGTCGGGGAAGGGCTCGGCGACGATGGCGCAGTCGATCTCGCCGGTGCGCAGCATCTCCAGCAGCTTGGTCGTGTAGTTCTCCTGCAGCATCAGCGGCATCTGCGGCGTGCGCTGGATGGCGTGGCGCACCAGCTCGGGCAGCAGGTAGGGGCCGATCGTGTAGATCACCCCCAGCGTCAGGGCACCGGCCAGCGGGTCCTTGCCGCGCTTGGCGATTTCCTTGATGGCGGCGGCCTGCTCCAGCACGCTTTGCGCCTGGCGCACGATTTCCTCGCCCAGTTGCGTGACCGACACCTCGCCGGCACTGCGCTCGAACAGCTTGACGTCAAGCTCTTCCTCGAGCTTCTTGATGGCGACCGACAGCGTGGGCTGCGACACATAGCATGCTTCCGCCGCATGCCCGAAATGCTTTTCGCGGGCCACGGCGACGATGTACTTGAGTTCGGTGAGTGTCATGAATGTAAATTCTGTGCCATGCGGAATAGCTATTGTCGCGGCACTTTGGCATAAACAGCACATATTGCACCGCGCATGTCTGAAATTGACGGTAACCGACGTCAGCTGCGTTCACGCCTTGAGGTACTCCGCCTTGCCACCAAGCCAGCGCGCGACATGGCGCTCTGCCAGCTGCGGGAATTGGTCGAGCATCTGAGGTGCGCATTCGCGCGCCCATTCCAGCAGCGCGATGTCGGTTTCCAGGTCGGCAAAGCGCAGCATGGCGGCGCCCGACTGGCGTGCGCCGAGGAACTCGCCGGGCCCGCGGATCTCCAGGTCGCGGCGCGCGATCTCGAAGCCGTCGTTGGTCTCGGCCATGGCGCGCAGGCGCTCCTTGGCGGTCTCGCCCAGCTTGCCGTTGTCGTTCACCGCGTACAGCAGCACGCAGGCCGAGGCCGCCGCGCCGCGCCCCACGCGCCCGCGCAGCTGGTGCAGCTGGCTCAGGCCGAAGCGCTCGGAGTGCTCGATGACCATCAGCGAGGCATTGGGCACGTCGACGCCGACCTCGATCACCGTGGTGCTGACCAGCACGCCCATCGTGCCCGCGGTGAACAGCTCCATCACGGCCTTCTTCTCCGCCGTGGGCATGCGCGAGTGCAGCAGGCCGACCATGACGCCGGGCAGCGCCTCGCTCAGGTCCATATGGGTGGCGGTGGCGTTCGACAGGTCCAGCGCCTCGCTTTCCTCGATCAGTGGGCAGACCCAGTAGACCTGCCGGCCCGCCGCGACCTGCGCCGCGATGCGCGCGATGACCTCGTCGCGGCGGCTGTCGGCAATCAGCTTGGTGACGATCGGCGTGCGCCCGGGCGGCAGCTCGTCGATGGTCGACACATCCAGGTCGGCGTAATAGCTCATGGCCAGGGTGCGCGGGATGGGCGTGGCGCTCATCATCAGCAGGTGCGGCTCGAGCCCGGTATGCGCGAGCTTCTGGCGCAGGGCCAGGCGCTGGGCCACGCCGAAGCGGTGCTGTTCGTCGATGACCGCCAGCGCCAGGTTGTGGAACTGCACCTGCTCCTGGATCACGGCATGGGTGCCGACCACCAGCGCCGCCTCGCCGCTGGCGATCAGCTCCAGCATCTGGGTGCGCTGCTTTTTCTTCTGCGCGCCCGACAGCCAGGCGACCTTCTTGCCCAGCGGTTCGAGGATGGTTTCCAGCCAGCCCACGAGCTTGCTGAAATGCTGCTCGGCCAGGATTTCGGTGGGCGCCATCAGCGCACACTGCCAGCCCGCGGCAATGCAGGTCATGGCCGAGAGCGCCGCCACCACGGTCTTGCCCGAACCCACGTCGCCCTGCAGCAGGCGGTGCATGGGCACGGGGCGCGCCATGTCGGCGGCGATCTCGGCGCATACGCGCTGCTGGGCGCGCGTCAGGCCGAAGGGCAGCTGCGCCAGGAACTGCGCATCGAGCGGCACGACGCCGGGTACCGGTGCCGGCATGGCCAGCGCCGGAGCCCGCAGCCGGGCACGTTCGCGCTTGGACTGGTATTGCGACAGCTGCTGGGCCAGCAGCTCCTCGGCCTTGAGCCGCTGCCAGGCCGGATGGCTGTGGTCCTCGAGCGTGGCCAGCGCCACGTCCGGCGTGGGGTTGTGCAGGAACTTCAGCGCCTCGCGCAGGCTGTACAACGGCTGCAGCCCACCTTCGCCCCAGCTGCGCTGCACCGGCGGATCGGCGTTCGGCGGCAGGGTATCGCTCAGGTCGGCGCGCAGCAGGGCGCTGGCGATAGCGCGGCGCAGATAGGGCTGCGACAGCCCGGCCACCGTGGGATAGACCGGCGTCAGTGCGGCCGGCAGCTCGCCGCCGGCGGGACGGAACGCGGGATGCATCATCTGCCGCCCCCAGAAGCCGCCCTTGATTTCGCCGCGGATGCGCAGCTGCGCGCCCACGGCCAGGGTCTTCTGGTGCGAGGGATAGAAGCTGAAGAAGCGCAGCTCGCAGCTGCCGGTGCCGTCCTCGACCTGCACCACCAGCTGGCGCCGCGGGCGCAGCTGCACCTCGCTGGAAACCACCGTGGCCTCGATCTGCACCACGGCTCCGTCGCGTGCGTTGCGCAGCGGCGTGATCCGGGTTTCATCCTCATAGCGCAGCGGCAGGTGCAGCGCCAGATCGATGTCGCGCGCCAATCCGAGCTTCAGCAGCGCCTTTTGCGCGCTGCTGGCGGGGGTCTTGGCTGGAGCGGAAGGCGGGGCAGGCATGTAGGTCGGATAGTCTCGGTCAAAGGGAAAGGCACAATAAAGCAACGCTCGCGCGCACCGCGCACCGCGATACGGCGCGACAGCCTGGGTAAAAAGGCTACCATGTGCCGGTCCACTTACGTCAGGTTACCTTTCACGCCCCGCCCCCATGCTCAAGCGCCTCAATGTCCAGCACCTCTCGCAGGGCATGTATCTGCACGAATTCTGCGGCTCCTGGCTCGCCCACCCCTTCTGGCGCAGCCGTTTCCTCATCAAGACACCCGAGGAGCTGGCCAAGCTGCACAAGGGCAGCATCCAGGAAGTCTGGATCGACGTGCGCAAGGGCGCCGACGTGCCGCCCGGCATTGACTGCCTGGTCTATGACCCCGACACCGCGTCATTTGTCGACCCCGCGCACTCGGGCCATTCGCAGCGTCCGCGTTCGGCGCGCAGCGCGCGCAGCAGCAGCATGGAAGAGGAACTGCAGCGCGCCGCCGACCTGTGCCAGCGCGCGCACCCGGCGCTCAGCCAGCTGTTCGCCCAGGCGCGCGATGGCGGCGGCCTCGACATCCCGCCGGTCTACCGCCTGGTCGAGGACATCACCGACTCCATCGAACGCAACCCCGGTGCGCTGACCAGCCTGGTGCGCCTCAAGGAAATCGACCAGTACACCTACCTGCACTGCCTGGCGGTCTGCGCGCTGATGGCGGCGCTGGCGCGGCGCCTGGGGCTCGACGACCACAGCGTGCGCAAGGCCGCGCTCGCGGGCCTGCTGCATGACCTGGGCAAGGCCGCCATCAGCCAGGACATCCTGCACAAGCCCGGGCCGCTCGACGACTATGAGTTCGCGATCATGCGCACCCATTCGGCCAAGGGCTGGCAGATGCTGCAGGTCATGGATATCGATCCGGCGGTGCGCGATGCCTGCCTCTACCACCACGAGCGCATCGATGGCAGCGGCTACCCGCACCAGCTCGCAGGCGAGAACATTCCGTTGCTGGCGCGCATGACGGCGATCTGCGACGTCTATGACGCGGTGACCTCCAACCGGCCCTACACGCGCGGCTGCCCCCCGGCCGAGGCCATCCGCCGCATGGCGCAGTGGAGCCGCACCCAGCTGGACCACAAGCTGTTCCAGGCCTTCGTGCAGACCGTGGGCATCTATCCCGTGGGCTCGCTGGTGCGGCTGCAGTCGCAGCGGCTGGCGGTGGTGGTGGAGGCCTCGCAGGTCTCGCTGCTGGCGCCGCGCGTCAAGGTGTTCTACGCGATACGGCCGCAGCAGCGCATCCCGACCCATGTGCTGGACCTCGCGGCGCCGGACTGCAGCGAGCGCATCGTCACCCACGAGGACCCCGCCAACTGGCCCTTCGACGACCTCGACGCGCTGTGGGGCGGGCACGTGGCCAGGGCCGAGGCGGCGCTGGCCTGAGCACGGCGGCGCGTCACGCGCCCAAAGACAACATGGGCTGCGGACCGGCATTTCTTTGCGACAATCCCGGCTCCTTTTTTGCTCCTTGGAACGGGCCCTGTCCGGCCCTCAAGAACCACATGTCTTCCAGCTCCCGCGCCTTCACGCTCAGCGACTTCGACTTCGCGCTTCCCGAATCCCTCATTGCCCAGCATCCCGCGCCCGAACGCAGCGCCTCGCGCCTGCTCGACGGCCGCACTTCGCCGGCAATCCACCGCATCTTCCGCGAACTCCCCGAACTGCTCGAAGCCGGCGACCTGCTGGTGTTCAACGACACCCGCGTGCTCAAGGCCCGGCTGTTTGGCGAGAAGGCCAGCGGCGGCAAGCTCGAGCTGCTGATCGAGCGCGTGCTGGAGAACGGCCAGGTGGTCGCCCACATGCGTGTCAGCAAGAAGCCCCTGCCCGGCGCGCGCATCCACATGTGCGGCGGCCTGCACGGCGGCGGCTTCGACGCACAGCTGCTGGGCCGTTGGCCCGACGAGAATGGCCCGCTGTTCCGCTTCGCGCTGCAGGGCCCGGCGGGCGAGACGCCCTACGAGCTGATGGAGCGCCACGGCCACCTGCCGCTGCCGCCCTATATCGAGCGCCAGCAGTCGGAGGGCAACGACCCGGATGCGGCCGAGGACAGCCAGCGTTACCAGACGGTGTTTGCCAGCAAGCCCGGCGCCGTGGCCGCGCCCACGGCCGCGCTGCACTTCGATGAAGCCGTGCTGGCGCGCCTGGCCGAGCGCGGGGTGGAGCGCGCCAGCGTCACGCTGCATGTGGGCGCGGGCACCTTCCAGCCGGTCAAGACCGAGAACCTGGCCGAGCACCAGATGCACAGCGAGTGGTATGACATCCCGCTGGAAACGCTCGCCGCGCTCGAGCGCTGCCGCCAGCGCGGCGGCCGCGTGATCGCCGTCGGCACGACCACGGTGCGCACGCTGGAATCCTGGGCCAAGAGCGGCCGCATCCAGGGCGACACCAACATCTTCATCACGCCGGGCTTCGAGTTCCAGGTGGTGGACATGCTGGTCACCAACTTCCATCTGCCCAAGAGCACGCTGATGATGCTGGTCAGCGCGCTGGCGGGGTACGAGCAGGTGATGTCGCTGTATCAGCAGGCGATCGCGCATCACTACCGGTTTTTCAGCTATGGGGACTCGATGCTGCTGGAACGACAGCGTTGAGCGTGGCGGGACGGCAGGGGTTTACTTTAGGACAGGCCCTTCGATCCTTCGACACGCTCAGGATCAGGACGAACGGACAACCACCGTTCGTCCTGAGCCTGCCGAAGGATGGACGGCCATTACGCGAAATAGTGACACAAGCGTTGCCCCTTGACCTCATGCACCGACACATCGATCCCATACAGCGCCGACAGCACCCCGCCCTGCACCACCTGTGACGGCGGGCCTTCATGCGCCACCGCTCCGTCCTTCATGGCGATGATGTGGTCGGCATAGCAGGATGCGAAATTGATGTCGTGCAGCACTACCACCACCGTCTTGCCGCGTTCCTCGACAGCGCGGCGCAGCAGCTTCATCATGGCCACGGCGTGCGCCATGTCGAGGTTGTTCAGCGGCTCGTCCAGCAGCATGTAGGGCGTGTCCTGGCACAGCACCATCGCGATATACGCGCGCTGGCGCTGGCCGCCCGAGAGCTCGTCGAGAAAGCGCTCGGCCAGCGGCTGCAGCTGCAGGTAGTCGAGCGCATCCTCCACATGCCGCAGGTCCTCCACGGTGAGCCGCCCCTTGCTGTGCGGAAAGCGGCCGAAGCCCACCAGATCGCGCACCGTCAGTCGCAGCGCCGACTGGTTGTCCTGGCGCAGGATGGCCATGACGCGCGACATCGCATCGCTGGCCGTCGTCGCCACATCCAGCCCGTCGACGCTCACTGAGCCGCCGCTCATGGGCATAAGCCGGCTGACCAGCGACAGCAGCGTCGACTTGCCCGCGCCGTTGGGGCCGATGATGGCCGTGAACTTGCCCTTGGGAATCTGCAGCGACACCCCGTGCAGCACCGTGGTGCCACCGTGGCGCTTGACCACATCGCGTGCGTCGATCATGTCTTGCCCTTGCGCATCAGCAAATAAATGAACACCATGCCGCCGAGGAACTCGACGACGATGGACAGCGCGGTGTTGAACGCGAACACCTGCTCGAGAATCACCTGGCCGCCCAGCAGCAGCACCACGCCCCAGAGCACCGCCGCGGGCAGCACCCAGCGGTGGCGGCGCGTGCCCATCGACTGGTAGGCCATGTTGCTCACCAGCAGCCCGAAGAAGGTCACCGGCCCGACCAGCGCCGTCGAGACCGCGACAAGGCATGCCATCACCACCAGCAGCTGCAGCACCTGCCGCTGGTAGTTCACGCCCAGGTTCACCGCCACGTCGCGGCCCAGCGCCAGCACGTCCAGCACATGGCGCCGGCGCCAGATCCAGGCCGTGCCCAGCAGCATCAGCGCCATGGACGGCCACAGCAGCTGCAGCTGGATGGAGTTGAAATTCGCGAACATCCGGTCCTGCAGCGTCGCGAACTCGTTCGGATCGATCATGCGCATGGCAAAGCTGGTCAGGCTGCGCAGCAGGATGCCGCCGACCATGCCGACCAGCAGCATCAGGTGCAGGCTGCTGGCGTGGCCGGTGAACAGCCAGCGCATCAGCAGCACGCTGAAACCCACCATCAGCCCGATCTCCAGCAGGTACTTGGGCAGCACGCCCCAGGCCACGACGCCGGACGCGCCCAGCAGCAGCACCAGCAGCGCCTGCAGGAACTGGTAGAGCGCATCGAGCCCCATGATCGAGGGCGTGAGGATGGTGTTGTGGGTGATGGTCTGGAAGACCACGGTGGACATGCCGATGGCGCCGGCGACGACCAGCATCGTCAGCAGCTTGACGCCGCGGTGCCCGAGCACGAAGGCCCAGTCGGTCTGCACGCCCACCGTCATGAAGGCCGCGCCCGCCAGCACGGCCAGCAGCGCCAGCAGGCCCAGGCGGAACCCGGGCATCTGCCAGCGCCCGGCCCAGGTCGGCGCGCGCGGCGCGGCGATTTGCGTTGTGTTTTCCATTTCAGCCTATGCGACGTCGGCGCACGATCAGGATGAGAAACAGCGCGCTGCCCACCACGCCCATCACCGTGCCCACGGGGATCTCATAGGGCGCGATCACCAGCCGGCCGATCAGGTCGCACAGCAGCGTCAGCCCGGCGCCGGCCATCGCCACCCACAGCACGCTGCGGCGCACATTGTCGCCAACGATCAGGCGCACGACATTCGGCACGATCAGCCCGACAAAGGGAATGCTGCCCACGGTGACCACCACGCAGGCCGTGACCACGGCCACCACCACCAGGCCCTGCCAGACCAGGCGCTGGTAGTTCAGCCCGAGATTGGTGGCAAAGGATTCGCCCAGCCCGGCGACGGTGAAGCGATCGGCCGCAAGGCAGGCCAGCAGCGTCACGCCCAGCGACAGCCAGAGCATCTCGTAGCGCCCCTCCACCACCACCGAAAAGTCGCCATTGGCCCAGGCACGCAGCGACTGGATCATGTCGTGCTGGTAGGCGAAGAAGGTCGCTCCCGCATCGATCACGCCGGCCAGCACCAGGCCGACCAGCGGCACGATCCAGGCCGAGCGCAGCTTCACGCGCGACAGCACGGCCAGGAACAGCGCCGTGCCCGCCAGCGCCATCAGCGCCGCAAAACCCATCTTGGCCCAGACCGACCAGTCGGGCGCCCACAGCGCCATCATCAGCATGCCCAGCGTCGCGGACTCGACCGTGCCCACCGTGGAAGGCTCGACGAAGTGGTTGCGCGCCAGCATCTGCATCAGCAGCCCGGCCACGGCCATCGAGGAGCCCGCGAGCACCAGCGCCAGCGTGCGCGGCACGCGGCTGTAGAGCAGCACCTGGGCGACCATGTCGTCCTCGCTCGAGGACCACAGCGTGTTCCACGACACGTCGCTCACCCCGACCGACAGGCTCCACAGCGCCAATGCAAGAAGGGCCACTAGGGCCCCGGCCCACGCCGTGACAAAGGAGCCGGGCGCAGTGGCGCCCGGCCGGGCTGCGGGCAGCTGGGCTGCAGGTAGCTTGGCTGCAGGCAGCTTGGCTGCGGGCGGCTTAACTGCGGGAGAAGGCATCCGAGAGTTGCTGGATGTTGGCCTTCAAAGCGCTGGGGCCGGCGTTGGAAAGCAGATACCAGTTGGCGGCATTGAGATACACCACCTGCTTGTTGCGCCAGGCCTTGGTCGCCTGCACCAGCCTGTTGTCCAGCAGCTTCTGCGCGGCAGCGCCTTCGCGGCCGATGGCGGCGTCGCGGTCCAGCACGAACAGCCACTCGGGATTGGCCTTGAGCAGGTACTCGAAGGACACCGCCTGGCCGTGCTTGGAGACCTCGATCTTCTGCGGCAGCGGCTTCAGGCCGAACACCGTGTAGAGCATGTCGAAGCGCGAACCCGGGCCATAGACGCTGAGCTTGCCGCCATTGGTCATCAGGAACAGGCCCGGGCCCTGCCGGGCCGCCTTCACGCGCAGATCGGCCACGGCCTTCTCCACGGACTGGATCTCGGCCTCGCCCTTGTCCTTCAGGCCGTAAATGGCGGCAATCGCGCGGATGTTGCGGTAGACATGGTCGAGCTGCTGCTGGTTGTCCACCGTGACGTCCAGCACCGGCGCGAACTTCCGGAGCTCCTCGATCTTCGGCAGCGAGCGGTTGCCGGCAATGATCAGGTCGGGCTTGAGCGTGCGGATCTTTTCATAGTCCGGCTCGAACAGGCTGCCGATGTGAGGGTACCTGGCGCTGTCGGAATAGCGCTGGTCGAACAGCGGCGGCAGCTTCTGGTTGGGGATGCCCTGGACTTCGGCGCCCAGCGCCTGGATGATGTCCAGCGCCGCCAGATCCAGCACCAGCACGGTCTTCGGCTTCAGCGGCACGCGCACTTCGCCCGTGTTGTCCTTGACGGTCACGGTCTCGGCGGCCCATCCCGCGGCAGCGCCGCCGGCCATGCCCAACACCACACCCCACTGTCCCAAGCGTCCCAGCGCCTGGCGGCGCGCCACGGAAAACGTCATAACCCGGTCCTTCTCACATTGACTGGCAAAAAAATGGTCCGCGATGGAAGGCACGGCCTGTACCCCAGGCGCCCCACATGCGAACAATTATCATTATGTCCGTGAAGCAAAACCAGGGTTGACCCGTAGGCCAATGGACCCACAAGAGGTTCATGGTTGAGGTGCCGACCAGGGCCTAGAATGCGTTCTGGCCCCGAGGTCGCGGCCAATTCATTCAAAGAGAGGGTGGGAGCGATGTCCTCCTGGTTTGCGGGACTGTCCCAGCCCATGCGCTCGGCGCTGGCCGGCATCGGGCTGACGGTATGCGCCTGCGCGCTGTTTGCGCTGCTGGACAGCGCCACCAAGTTCAGCGGCCAGTACCTGCCCATGCTGCTCGTGGTCTGGCTGCGTTATGCCGCCCAGGCACTGGTCACGGCGGTGCTGGTGCTGCCGCGTCATGGCTGGTCGATACTGCGCACGCAGCATCCGCGCTTCCAGCTCAGCCGCTCGGCATTCGGCTTTCTCACTTCCTGCGTGGCGTTCTTCTGCATCCAGAGCATGCCGCTGGGCAATTTCACCGCGATCTGGTCCGCCAGCCCGCTGCTGATCGTCGTTGCATCGGCCTGGCTGTTCAAGGAGCGCGTCAGCGGCGCGCGGCTGGTATTGCTGCTGCTGGGCCTGGCCTGCGTGATCCTGATCGTGCGCCCCGAGAGCACCGACCAGCCGCTGGGCTGGCGCAGCCTGCTGCCGATGGCGCTGCTGCTGTGCGGCACTGGCTACCAGCTGCTGGGCAGCCGCCTGGCGCGCCTGGACGAACCCGCAACCACCCAGCTCTATACGACCTGGCTGCCGGTACTGCTGACGGCGCCGCTGCTGCCCTGGTTCTGGCAGAGCGTGACCGGTTGGCAGCTCTGGGGCGCGGTGCTGGTCATGGGCGTGTGCAGCGGCGTCGGCCACCTGCTGCTGCTGATCGCCTACCGCAAGGCCACGCCGGCGACGGTCTCGCCTTTTCTCTACAGCCAGATCGGCTTTGCCATGGCCATGGGCTGGCTGTTCTTTGGGCAGGTGCCGGACCAGTTGTCGCTGATCGGCATGGCAGGGGTGGTGCTGTGCGGGCTGGCCAGCATGTGGCTCAGCCTGCGCGAATCACGCTGAACCGTTTTGCGCGTCCCGGAACGCGCGCGCCTTGCCGAAATGCCCGTTGCCGATGAACGGCACCGGCGGGCGCAGCGCCGACAGCGGCGAGGGGTGGTTGCTGGTCAGCACCAGATGGCCGCGATCGGCGGGAATCCAGGCCTGCTTGGACTGCGCATGGCTGCCCCAGAGCATGAAGACCACGGGATGCGGGCCCTCGGCCACATGGCGGATGACGGCGTCCGTGAGCACTTCCCAGCCGCGCTTGCTGTGGCTGGCGGCCTGGCCCTCCTCCACCGTCAGGCAGGTGTTGAGCAGCAGCACGCCATGCGTGGCCCACTTCGCCAGGCTGCCGCCGGGCACGGGAAAGGCCGGCATGGGCGTGCCCAGGTCACGCTGCATCTCCTTGAAGATATTGCGCAGCGACGGCGGCAGCTGCACGCCGGGCGCCACCGAGAACGCCAGCCCCTCGGCCTGGCCGCGGCCGTGATACGGGTCCTGCCCCAGGATCACCACGCGCACCGACTCTGGCGGCGTGAGCTCCAGCGCGCGCAACGGCTGCGGCGGGAAGATCACCGCGCCCGCATCCAGCCGCGACTGCAGGAAGGCCAGCAGCTTTTGCCCGACCGCGCCCGCGAAGAAGCTGTCCACCAGCGGCTGCCAGCCTGGCGCCACGGGCCAGTCGTTGGGCTTGGCGCTTTGCAGTTGGGTGGCAGGGCTGTCGGAGGATGGGTGCATGGCGTCTTGGGTGTTCAGGCGAATAACTTCGCCAGGGCTTCGCCTGGCTCGTCGGCACGCATGAAGGCTTCTCCCACCAGGAAGGCATTGACGCCCGCCCCGCGCAGCAGCTTCACATCGGCCGGTGTCAGGATGCCTGATTCCGTGACCAGCAGCTTGTCGGCCGGGACCTGCTTTTGCAGCTCCAGCGTGGTCTGCAGGCTGACTTCGAAGGTGCGCAGGTTGCGGTTGTTGATGCCCAGCAGCGCGGTCTTCAGGCGCAGCGCGCGCTCGAGCTCCGCTGCGTCATGCACCTCGACCAGCACCGCCATGTCGAGGCTGTGCGCCACGGCTTCCATCTCGGCCATCTGCGCGTCTTCCAGGCAGGCGGCGATCAGCAGCACGCAGTCGGCGCCCATCGCGCGCGATTCGTAGACCTGATAAGGGTCGATCAGGAAATCCTTGCGCAGCACCGGCAGCAGGCAGCTGGCGCGCGCCTGCTTGAGGTAGTCGACGCTGCCCTGGAAGAACTGCCTGTCCGTCAGCACGGACAGGCAGGCGGCGCTCACCTTGCCGTCGCCCTCGGCGTAGCTTTGCGCGATGTCGGCGGGAATGAAATCGGCGCGGATCACGCCCTTCGACGGGCTGGCCTTCTTGACCTCGGCGATCACCGCCGCCTGGCCCTTGGCGATCTTCGCGCGCAGCGCGCCCTCGAAATCGCGCGTGAGCACGCGGCTTTCGGCATCGCGGCGCATCTCGGCCAGCGGCATCTTCTTCTGGGCGGCGGCAAGTTCCTCGCGCTTGACGGCGACGATCTTGTTGAGGATATCGGACATGTCTGGCTTTCGATGTTTCGGGAATTCAAAGAGCGGGCGTGCTCAGCGCCTGCGACTTGGCGACCAGCTGCTCGAGCTTGGCCTGCGCCGCGCCGCTGTCGATCACCTGCTGCGCGCGCGCCAGGCCCTCGCCAATGCTGGGCACGACGTTCGCGGCATACAGCGCCGCGCCGGCATTCAGGCAGACGATGTCGCGCGCCGGGCCCTTCGCGCCCTGCAGCACGCCGCGCAGCATGGCCTGCGACTGCTCGGGATTCTCGACGCGCAGCGAGCGCGTGCTGGCCATCTGCAGGCCGAAGTCCTCGGGGTGGATCTCGTATTCATGCACCGCGCCGTCGCGCAGCTCGCCGACCAGGGTGCTGGCGCCCAGGCTGATCTCGTCGAGCCCATCGCGCCCGTAGACCACCAGCGCATGCTCGGCGCCCAGGCGCTGCAGCGCGCGCACCTGGATGCCGACCAGGTCCTCGTGGAACACGCCCATCAGGATGTTCGGCGCGCTGGCCGGGTTGGTGAGCGGCCCGAGGATATTGAACAGCGTGCGCACGCCCAGCTCCTTGCGCACCGCGGCCACGTTCTTCATCGCCGGGTGGTGGTTGGGAGCGAACATGAAGCCGATGCCGACCTCGGCAATGCATTCGGCAATGGCTTCGGCCGACAGGTTCAGGTTGACGCCCAGCGCCTCCATCGCATCGGCGCTGCCGCTCTTGCTCGAGACGCTGCGCCCGCCATGCTTGCTCACTTTTCCGCCGGCCGCGGCGATCACGAACATCGAGCAGGTCGAGATGTTGAAGGTGTTGGCGCCGTCGCCGCCGGTGCCGACGATGTCCACCAGGTGGGTGGTGTCGGCGACCTGCACGCGCAGCGAGAACTCGCGCATGACCTGGGCCGCGGCCGTGATCTCGCCGATGGTCTCCTTCTTCACGCGCAGGCCGGTGAGGATGGCCGCGGTCATCAGCGGCGACATCTCGCCGCCCATGATCATGCGCATCAGGTGCAGCATCTCGTCATGGAAGATCTCGCGGTGCTCGATGGTGCGCTGCAGCGCTTCCTGGGGGGTGATGTGTTTCATGCCGGGATTCAAGCCTTCTGTTCCAGGAAATTGCGCAGCATCGCGTGGCCGTGCTCGGTGAGGATGCTTTCGGGGTGGAACTGCACGCCCTGGATGGCGAGCTCGCGGTGGCGCACGCCCTGGATCTCGCCATCTTCGCTGGTGGCGGTGACTTCCAGCACCTCGGGCAGGCTGTCCTGCTCGATGACCAGCGAGTGGTAGCGGTTGACGGTGAACTGCTGCGGCAGCTCGGCGAACACGCCCGACTGCGTGGTGGTGATGACGCTGGTCTTGCCATGCATCTGCTGCTGCGCGCGCACGATGCGCCCGCCGAATGCCGCGCCGATGCTCTGGTGGCCCAGGCACACGCCCAGGATCGGCATCTTCCCGGCGAAATGGCGGATCGCCTCGACCGAGATGCCCGCCTCGGCCGGCGAGCAGGGGCCGGGCGAGATCACCAGCCGCTCGATGCCTTCGGCCTGCATGCGCGCCTGCAGCTCCTCGAGCGTGATCTCGTCGTTGCGCACCACGCTGACCTCTGCGCCCAGTTCACCGAAGTACTGGACGATGTTGTAGGTGAAGCTGTCGTAGTTGTCGATCATCAGCAGTTTCATTGCATCACTCCTGGCCGCTCTTGGGCGCGAGACCCTCGGCACGCTGGCGCGCCAGTTCCTGGTGCTCATAGGCGATGAACAGCTCCATCATGCCGCGGTACAGCTGCTCGATGAGCGCCGGATCGCCGCCCTCGGCGACGGCGCGCTCGCGCACGCGGTCCACGACGGCCTGGATGCGCGCCTCGTCGCGCACCAGCTGCGCGTCGTTCTTCACGCGCGCCGCCTGGGTCATGAAGCCGCTGCGCTGCACCAGCAGCGGCACCAGGATGTCGTCCAGGGCATTCACGCCCTGGCGCACTTCGGTCATTGTGGTGCAGTGCGGCACCTTGTCGATTGCGCGGCTCATTCCAGTCCTTCCTCCACCAGTTCGGCGGCGCGCAGCAGCGCGCGCGCCTTGTGTTCGGTTTCGCGCCATTCCATCTCGGGCACCGAATCGGCCACCACGCCGGCCGCGGCCTGCACGTAGAGCATGCCGTCCTTGATCACGCCGGTGCGGATCGCGATGGCCACGTCCATGTCGCCGGCAAAGCTCAGGTAGCCGCAGGCGCCGCCGTAGATGCCGCGCTTGACGGGCTCGAGCCGGTCGATGATCTCCATCGCATGCACCTTGGGCGCGCCGGTCAGCGTGCCCGCGGGGAAGGTCGCCTTGAGCACGTCCATGCTGGTCATGCCCTCGTTGAGCAGGCCCTCGACATTGCTCACGATGTGCATCACATGGCTGTAGCGCTCGACCGCGAAGGCCTCGGTCACCTTGACGCTGCCGGTGCGCGCGATGCGGCCGATGTCGTTGCGCGCCAGGTCGATCAGCATCACATGCTCGGCGCGTTCCTTGGGGTCGTTGATCAGCTCGACCTCGGTCGCCTTGTCGGCCTCGGGCGTGGCGCCGCGCGGGCGCGTGCCGGCCAGCGGGCGGATGGTGATCTTCTGGCCCTCGGGCGTCTTCTCCTGGCGCACCAGGATCTCCGGGCTGGCCCCCACCACGTGGAAATCGCCGAAGTGGTAGTAGTACATGTAGGGGCTGGGGTTGAGCGAGCGCAGCGCGCGGTACAGGCTCAGCGGGCTTTGCGTGTAGCGCTTGTGGATGCGCTGGCCGACCTGCACCTGCATGAAGTCGCCGGCGGCGATCAGCTCCTTGGCTTCCTCCACGGCAGCCAGGTAGTCGGCCTTGGCGAAGCTGCGCTGCGCGGGATGGTTCTCGCTGGCCTTGAGCTGCGGCGCGCTGACCGAGTAGCGCAGCTGCTCCTTGAGTGCGCGCAGGCGCTTCTTGCCGCGCGCATAGGCTTCGGGCTGGCCCGGGTCGGCGTAGACGATCAGGTAGAGCTTGCCCGAGAGGTTGTCGATGACCGCGACCTCCTCGCACTGCAGCAGCAGGATGTCGGGGCAGCCCAGGTCGTCGGGCGGGCAGGAGTGCTCGAGCTTCTTCTCGACATAGCGCACCGCGTCATAGCCGAAATAGCCCGCCAGGCCGCCGCAAAAGCGCGGCATGCCCGGCGTCAGCGCGACCTTGAAGCGCTGCTGGTAGGCGGCAATGAAGTCGAGCGGATTGCCCTGGTGGGTCTCCACCACCTGGCCGTCGGTCACGACCTCGGTCCTGGCATCGGCGCCGAAGCCGCTGGCGCGCAGCAGGCTGCGCGCGGGCAGGCCGATGAAGCTGTAGCGCCCGAAGCGCTCGCCGCCGACGACCGACTCCAGCAGGAAGCTGTACTTGCCGTCGCCCTGGCCATGCGCCAGCTTGAGGTACAGGGAAAGAGGGGTTTCGAGGTCGGCAAAGGCCTCGATCATCAGGGGAATGCGGTTGAAGCCCTGCGCGGACAGGCTTTTGAATTCGAGTTCTGTGATCACGGAAAAGAGTCCCAGCTCAGGCGGCAGGCGGATGCTGCCGCAGTTCAATCAAACGGCCCGCCAGGGGCCACGGGTGCACGCTGGGACGTGCCCCAGGTGCCATCAGTCGTTCAGATGTGCAGGCTTGCGCCAGGGCCAGGCTCCCCGGTCTTTGCAACCTGCAGTGAACGTGCGGTGAATGAACATGGGGGGCAGTGTAGCAAACCTGGGGTGGAGGCTGGGAGGCGGTGGGGTTTAGCTACTATCTTGAGTTCTGGCCCGTTACCCTTCGACAAGCTCAGGGCGAACGGATCAAAACCGTTCGTGGTGAGCCTTCCTCGGCGGGCCCGTCGAACCATGAACGGCCGCTCTCGAGTCAAGCCCCCAGCGGCACCACCGCCGCTGTCAATTCCATCAGACTCCCCACCCAACCATCCGCATCCACCCCCCGCACCGGCTCCCCATGGTTGTACCCATAGTCCACCAGCACCACCGGGCAGCCCGCGGCGCGCGCGGCCTTGGCGTCGTTGCTGGAGTCGCCGATCATCAGCGTGCGCGCGGGCGCCGTGCCCAGCGCCTCGCAGGTCTTGATGAGCGGCAGCGGATCGGGTTTCTTGCGCTCGAAGGAATCGCCGCCGAACACCCATTCGAAAAAGCCATCGAGCCCCTTGGCACGCAGCAGCGGCTGGGCAAAGGACAGCGGCTTGTTGGTCAGGCAGGCCAGGCGCAGGCCCTGGGCACGCAAGGCCTCGAGGCCTTCGCGCACGCCATCGTAGACCGTGGCGTGCTGGCCGTTGATCGCCAGGTAATGGTGCTGGTAGCGCTCCCAGGCCTGCGGGTAGCGCGCCTCGACATCGGCTACCTCCACATAGGCGAGCACGCTGCGGATCAGATGCTCGGAGCCCTTGCCGACCATGTTTTCAATGGCTGCCGGATCGATGGCCGGCAGCTGCAGATCGGCCAGCATGCCGTTGAGCGCGGCGCTGAAATCGCCCAGCGTGTCGACCATGGTGCCGTCCAGGTCCACGATGGCGGCGTCGAAATCAAAGGCTTGGAGAGCGGGATGGCGCAGGAGCATGGCGTGATCAGGCGAGTGCCGAGCGCATGCCGTCGATCACGGCGCGGTAGTCGGGCTTGCCGAAGATCGCACTGCCGGCCACGAAGGTGTCGGCACCGGCATCTGCCACGCGGCGGATGTTCTCGCCCTTGATGCCGCCGTCGACTTCCAGGCGGATGTCCTTGCCCGAGGCCTCGATGCGCTTGCGTGCGGCCTCGATCTTGCGGAAGGTGCTGTCGATGAAGCTCTGGCCGCCGAAACCGGGGTTGACGCTCATCAGCAGGATCAGGTCGATGTCGTCGATGACCCAGTCCAGCACGTCGAGCGGCGTGGCCGGGTTGAAGACCAGGCCCGGCTTGCAGCCGCTGGCGCGGATCGCCTGCACGCTGCGGTGCACATGGGCCGAGGCGTCGGGGTGGAAGCTGATGTAGTCGGCGCCGGCCTGGGCGAAGGCCTGGGCCAGCGCATCGACCGGCTGCACCATCAGGTGCACGTCGATGGGCACGGCAGTGCCGTCGGCGGTCTTGGCGTGGGGCTTCAAGGCCTCACAGATCATGGGGCCGAAAGTCAGGTTCGGCACGTAGTGGTTGTCCATGACGTCGAAGTGGATCCAGTCGGCGCCGGCAGCTATGACGTTGCTCACTTCTTCGCCGAGGCGGGCGAAATCGGCGGACAGGATCGAGGGGGCGATGCGGAAGGTGCGGCTCATGGGCCGATTGTCGCAGGTACCATTGCACCATGCCGACCAACGACTTTCAGATCGAGGTACAGCCCGAATACCTGCCGGAGCAGTCCGCGCCGGAAGCCGGCGTGTTCCGCTTTTCCTACACCATCACCGTCACCAACACGGGCCGCACGCCCGCACAGTTGATTGCACGCCACTGGATCATCAGCGACAGCAACGGCCACACCGAGGAGGTCAAGGGCCTGGGCGTCATCGGCCACCAGCCGCTGCTGCAGCCCGGCGAGGCCTTCCAGTACAGCAGCGGCTGCGAACTGCGCACGCCCAGCGGCACCATGCACGGCAGCTACCTGTGCGTGACGGACCAGGGCGAGACCTTCCGCGCCCCGATCCGCCTGTTCATGCTCGAAGCCTTCGAACCCGGTGCCGGCACGGCCCCCCTGAGCGAACGCGTATTGCACTGAATGAAGCGCGCCGCCTACGACCTGCCGCTGCTGCTGCTGGAACTCGACCCCCACGCCGACCTGGCCCACCGCCATCTGTGGCTGATCCACCTGCTCGACTGGGTGCGCGCGCCCGCGCCCTCGGTAGAGCTCGCGGTGGAGCGCGTGCGCCAGTTCGTCGATGCGCTCGAGGCCGACCCCGCGGCGCGCGCGCGCATGCAGGCCTGGTGGGAGCGCTTCGTTGAAACCGTCGACCTCACCACGCTGCTGGCCGACTTCGGCTTCGCGCCGCGCACCGCGCTGGCCAGCGAGCTGAACGAGCGCCTGCGCTACAAGCTGCTGCCGGCGAGCCCCGAGACCATCGATGCCTCCGAGCTGTTCATGCTGGCGCTGCCGGACGAATTCGATGCGCTCTGGCTCAACGCGCTGGACGCCGAGCTGCTGGCGCGGCTGCGCGTGCTGGTCTCGTCGCAGCAGGACGGCCCCTCCTACTGGCAGCGCACGCTGCTCAGCGCCATCACCTACTGCGCCGGCCAGATCCTGTCGACCGGCTTCGCGCCCGAGCTGCGCCTGCGCATGAACGAGAGCGCGCGCCTGGCCCAGCCCTTCCATGCGCTGATCCACGACGTGGAGAACCTGCGCGTCGAAGTGATGCTGGCGCTGCGCACGCCCGACCGCCTGCTGGCCGCGGAGCAGCGGCTGCGCGAACGGCTCGATGCCTGCCGCGCGGCCACGGCCACGGTGTACTCGCATTTCGAATCCGAGGGCATCTCGGTCGGGCTGGTGTTCCGGCTGCGCCAGCTGCGCGAGCGCATCGTGCGCGTGCGCCGGCTGCTCGACTGCCTGACCTCCGAGCGGCCCGTGGCCGAAGCCGCGCCGCTGCTGGCGCACCTGGTGGGCGTGGCGCGCGAGCGGCGCAGCCTGCGCGCGCTGCTGTCGGCCAATTCTTCGCTGCTGGCCGCCAAGGTGGTCGAGCGCAGCGCCGAAACCGGCGCCGGCTATATCACGCGCAATCCGCGCGAGTACCGTGCCATGGTCGCCCGGGCCGCGGGCGGCGGCCTGGTCATGGCCTTCACCACGCTGATGAAATTCGCGCTGGCCGCGCTGGCGCTGTCGGCCTTCTGGGGCGGCCTGCTGGCCGGCATGAACTACGCGCTGAGCTTCGTGCTGATCCAACTGCTGCACTTCACCGTGGCCACCAAGCAGCCGGCGATGACGGCGCCGGCCATGGCCGCCAAGCTCAAGGAGCTGCCGGACCAGCAGTCGGTGGAGGATTTCGTCACCGAGGTCGCCAACCTCACGCGCTCGCAGGTCGCGGCGATCCTGGGCAATGTGCTGGTGGTGGTGCCGGCGGCGGTCGGCTTGTCCCTGCTGTTCCTCAAGGCCTTCGGCCATCCGCCGCTCGATGCGGCGCATGCCGAGCAGGTGCTCGATTCGCTGAGCCTGCTCGGGCCCTCGGTGCTGTTCGCGGCGTTCACCGGCGTGCTGCTGTTCGCCAGCAGCCTGATCGCCGGCTGGGCGGAAAACTGGTTCGTGCTGCGGCGCATGGACTCGGCCATCCGCTACAACCCGCGCATCATGCGCGTGCTGGGTCCGGCGCGCGCCAAGCGCTGGGCCGGTTTCCTGCACCGCAACATCTCGGGCTTTGCCGCCAACATCTCGCTGGGCCTGATGCTGGGGCTGGTGCCGGCGTTCGTCGGCTTCTTCGGCCTGGGGCTGGAAGTGCGCCACATCACGCTGTCGGCCGGCCAGATCGGCGTGGCCAGCACCACGCTGGGCCTGGAGGCGCTGCACGACAGCGCCTTCTGGTGGGCCGTCGCCATGCTGCCCTTCAATGGCGCGCTGAACGTGATCGTCAGCTTCCTGCTGGCCTTCCGCCTGGCGGTGCGTGCGCACAACGTCAGCGGCGTGGACCGCTCGCGCATCTACCGCACCATCCTTGCGCGCCTGCGCCATGCCCCCATGAGTTTCTTCAGGCCTTAAGACGCATTTGTCCTGCACTGCCCCCCGCCGATGACAGGATAAAGTCCCCAGGCAGCTGCCGAGGGAGCCGGAACATCCGGCGGGGCGGCATGGAACTATCTGCAGGAGAAGAAGATGGAAAATCTCACGGGCTTCTGGGCGCAGTGGCTGCGCCCGTCGGCCGGACTGGTGACGCTGCAATGGTCGCTGCTGCTGGCGCTGGCGACCATTGGCGGCTCGCTGTGCCAGCGCTATGTCGGCCTGCCCAAGGTGGTCGGCTACTCCATGGTGGGGGCGCTGGTCGGCTTCGCCGGCTTCAGCGGCGCGCCCTGGCCGCTGCAGGGCATCAGCCTGTTCCTGCTGGAACTGGGCGTGTCGCTGGTGCTGTTCGAGTGCGGCGGGCGCATTCCGCTGCGCTGGTTCCGCCACAACCCCATGGTGCTGGTGCAGAGCATTGCCGAGGCGGCGCTGACCTATTTCTCCGTGCTGTGGGTGCTGCGCTGGCTGAACACGCCGGCCGATGTCGCCAACCCGATCGCCATGATCGCCATGGCGGCCTCGCCGCTGGTGCTGTCGCGCGTCATCACCGACCTGCGTGCCGCGGGCGCGGTGACCGACCGCGCGATGGTGCTGGCGACGCTGTCCACCCTCTATGCATTGACGCTGGGCAGCGCCCAGTCCGAAGTCTTCCTGCGCCCGGCGCAGACGCTGCTCGACAGCACCTCCGCCGTGGCCGTGGTGCTGGGCGTGTCGATCCTGGTGGCGGCCGTGCTGTCGCTGCTGATGCGGCTGGCGCTGCAATTCATGAGCCCGAACAGCGAGAACACCTCGATCCTGGTGCTGGCGCTGATTGCCGCCAGCACCGCCGTCACGGCCCACCTGGGCGGCTCGGCGCCGCTGGCCGCGCTGCTCGGCGGCATGCTGCTCAAGCACCTGCACCCGCGCCCCTGGGCCTGGCCGCGCCAGCTCGGCACGGCTTCGACGCTGCTGAACATGATGATGTTCGTGCTGGTGTCCACGGTGGCGGCGCAGGCCGACTGGAACCTGCCGCTGGCCGGCGTGGTGTTTGCCGTCATCGTCGTGCGCCTGCTGGCCAAGGCCGTGGGCGTGGGCCTGGGCAATGTCGGCAGCGGCGCCAGCTGGCGCCAGGCCCTGTGGGTCAGCTGCGCGATGGCGCCGATGTCCTCGGTGGCGCTGCTGATCGCCTCGCAGTTCGTGACCGCCGCGCCGGACGGCGGCCAGATGATTTCCCGCATCGCGCTGCCCATGATCCTGATGATGGAAGTGTTCGGCGCCGTGCTCGCCAGCCTGGCCTTCCACCGCGCGCGCGAAAGCGCCAAGACGCTGCGCCTGCTCGAGCGCAACCCCGTTCCCGGAGACCGCAATGGGCCTTGAAGCTTTCCACAATTCCGAACCGCTGACGCTGGGCGTCGAGCTCGAGCTGCAGCTGCTCAACACCCACGACTACGACCTCGCGCCCTACGCCGAGGACATGCTGCGCCTGATGGCCAAGACCCCGCTGCCCGGCAGCGTGGTGCCCGAGATGACCAGCAGCATGATCGAGATCTCCACCGGCGTGTGCCACTCGGCCTCCGAGGTGCTGGGCCAGCTCACGCCGATCCGCGACGCGCTGGTGCGCAGCGCCGACAAGCTCAACATCGCGATCGCGGGCGGCGGCACGCACCCGTTCCAGAAGTGGCATCGCCAGCGCATCTACGACAAGCCGCGCTTTCGCGAGCTGTCCGACCTCTACGGCTACCTGTCCAAGCAGTTCACGATCTTCGGCCAGCACGTGCACATCGGCTGCCCCGATGCCGACGCCGCGCTGCTGATGCTGCACCGCATGTCGCGCTACATCCCGCACTTCATCGCGCTGTCGGCCTCGAGCCCCTACGTGCAGGGCCAGGACACGGCCTTCGACTCGGCGCGGCTGAACTCGGTGTTCGCCTTTCCGCTGTCGGGGCGCGCGCCCTGCGTGCTGACCTGGGGCGAGTTCGAGAACTACTTCGACAAGATGACCGGCACCGGCGTGGTCAAGAGCATGAAGGACTTCTACTGGGACATCCGGCCCAAGCCCGAGTTCGGCACGATCGAGATCCGCGTGTTCGACACCCCGCTGACCATCGAGCGCGCGGCCGCGCTTTCGGGTTTCGTGCAGTCGCTCGCAGCCTGGTTCCTCGACACCCAGCCGTTCACGCCGCAGGAGGACGACTACCTGGTCTACACCTATAACCGCTTCCAGGCCTGCCGCTTCGGGCTGGATGCGGTCTATGTGGACCCCGGCACCGGCCGCCACCAGCCGCTGGCGGAGCACATCCTGCACACCTTCGACCAGATCGCGGGGCACGCCGCGCGCCAGGGCGCCGCGCCCGCGCTGCACCTGCTGCGCAGCGATGTCGAAGCCGGCCAGAACGACGCGCGCTGGCTGCGCGAACGCCAGCGCGAGGAACAGCTATTGGCGGAAACCAGCCGGCAAGCCGCTCTCCGTTTCCGAGGTCAAACTGTCTGACATGGGTGAATTCGAACTGATCCGCCGCTTCTTCACGCGCCCGGTGCGCCGCGCCGCGCTGGGCGTGGGCGATGACTGCGCGCTGCTGGCGCCCGCCCCCGGCATGCAGCTGGCGGTGTCCAGCGACATGCTGGTGGAAGGCCGCCATTTCTTCGCCGATGTGGACCCGAAGCGGCTGGGCCACAAGGCGCTGGCCGTGAACCTCAGCGACCTCGCGGCCTGCGGCGCGCGGCCGCTGGCGTTCACGCTGGCGCTGTCGCTGCCGCGCGCCGACGCGGCCTGGGCAGGGGCGTTTGCCCAGGGGCTGCTGGCGCTGGCCGACGCGCACCAGTGCGAGCTCGTGGGCGGCGACACCACGCAGGGACCGCTGAACATCTGCATCACCGTCTTCGGCGAGGTGCCGGCGGGCCAGGCGCTGCTGCGCAGCGGCGCGCGCGCCGGCGACGACATCTACGTGAGCGGCAGCCTGGGCGATGCGCGGCTGGCGCTCGAGGCGCTGCAAGGCAAGCTGCAACTGCCCCCCGCCACGCTGGCGGCGGCGCGGCTGCGGCTGGAGATGCCGCAGCCGCGCGTGGCACTGGGCCAGGCCTTGCGTGGCATTGCCAGCAGCGCGCTCGACCTGAGCGACGGCCTGCTCGGCGACCTGGGGCATATCCTGGCGCAATCGGGCGTGGGCGCCTGCATCGACACACGGCTGAGCAGCCCGCTGCTGGCGGCGGGCGGGGATTTCGACAGCGAACTGGTGCGCCAATGCACCCTGGCCGGCGGCGATGACTATGAGCTGTGCTTCACCGCGGCGCCTGAACGGCGTGGCCAGGTGGCTGCTGCGGCGCATGCCAGCGGCACACCGGTCACGCACATTGGCAGCGTGCAGGCGCAGGCCGGCCTGCGCCTGCTGGGCAGCGAGGGGCAGGAACTGGTACAACGCTACGCATCGTTCGACCATTTTTCTACCTGAGCGACAACCGGGCAGGATCCCCACCCACAAGCGCTGCCCGCAGGTGCCATAGAATTAAGCTATCAAGCACTTGCACAGGCTCAATCAACATATGCCACGCTTTCCCGACTCCGCTGCCGATGTGCGGGGCAACCAACGCCTCCACCCGCGCCCTCCAGCCGCCTACCGTCCCAGCGTGCGTTTCATGCTGGCCCACCCCGCGCATTTCATTGCGCTGGGGCAGGGCTCGGGCTTGGGCCGGGTAGCGCCCGGCACGGCGGGCAGCCTCTGGGGCTGGGCCAGCTTCCTGCTGCTGCAGCTGTGGTTCACGCCGGCAGAGATCGGCTGGACCATCCTTTTTGCCGCGGTGCTAGGCTGGTGGGCCTGCACGGTCACCGCGCAGCACATGCGCGTGGCCGATCCCGGCCATATCGTCTGGGACGAGATCGTGGCCATCTGGCTCGTGCTGTGGATGTGCATGCCCATGGGCTGGTGGGGTCAGCTGTGCGCATTCTTGCTGTTCCGCTTCTTCGACGCCGCCAAGCCGCCGCCGGTGCGCTGGGCCGATCGGCTGTTCAAGGGTTTCGGCTGGCGCGGCGGCTTCGGCATCATGTTCGACGATCTGGTCGCGGCCTGCTGCACGCTGCTGGTGATCGCGCTGTGGCGCCACTTCTTCTTCTGAACGCCATGCCCACACTTCTCGTCAGCGAACTGGCCGCCGCCCTGCTCTCCCGCGGTGCGCAGATGGCCACGGCGGAAAGCTGTACCGGCGGGCTGATCGCAGGCGCCTGCACCGATGTCGCCGGCTCCAGCAACTGGTTCGAGCGCGGTTTCGTCAGCTACTCCAATCGGGCCAAAACCGAGATGCTGGGGGTCGATGCCGCATTGATCGAAGCCCATGGCGCCGTCAGCGAAGCCGTTGCGCTGGCGATGGCGCGCGGCGCGGTGGCGCATTCCTTGGCTCAGTGCAGCCTGGCTGTGACCGGCGTGGCTGGACCGGGTGGTGGCTCCGTGGACAAGCCGGTGGGCACGGTCTGGTTCGGGTGGTGCGTCGATGGGCGGGCGGATGCGGAATGCGTGCGCTTCGAGGGGGATCGGGCGGCGGTGCGGGAGGCGACGGTGGAGCATGCGCTCGAGGGGTTGGTGCGGCGCTTGCGGGAGTCGTGAAGAATTTGGCGCAGGGCGGCTTGGCGCGGGTTGACGGGATTTCTTGAGGGCAGGCCGTCCATGGTTCGATCCTTCGACGGGGCCGCCCAGGCAAGCTCAGGATCACCCCGAACGGTAAAAACGTTCGTCCTGAGCTTGTCGAAGGATGGACGGCCTGTCCGATAAAACCGCCACTTCACCGTTAATCCCGCTACTTCGCGCGCTCCATCAACTCCTTCCCGCTCTCCCCCATCCCCACCACCTCCACCTCGCACCCATGCGAGCGCAGCCGCTGCACCACCTTCTCCAGCGCCGCGATGCTGGTGATATCCCAGAAATGCGCGCCGCGGGCATCGATGCGCACCGCCCGCCCTTCGGCGCCGCGCACATCGAAGGCATCCACCAGCGCATCGGCCGAGGCAAAGAACACCTGCCCAGTGATGGTCCAGGTGCGCGTGCCCGCTGCGTCGTCGTCCTCGCAGCGCACCTGCAGCAGCTGCGATACCTTGGCCATGAAGAACACGCCGCTGAGCAGCACCCCCACGGCCACGCCCACCGCGAGGTTGTGCGTCGCCAGGGTCAGCACCACCGTGGCCAGCATCACGGTGGTCGAAGTCCTGGGATGGCGCGCCAGCTGGCGCAGGCTGCCCCAGTGGAAGGTGGCGACCGACACCGTGACCATGATGGCCACCAGCGCCACGACCGGCACCCGCGCCACCCAGGGCTCGAGCAGCACCATCAGCAGCAGCAGGAACACCCCGGCGAACAACGTTGAAAGCCTTCCGCGCCCGCCATAGGTGACGTTGCCCACGGCCTGGCCGATCATGCCGCAGCCGGCAATGCCGCCAAAGCAGCTGGCCGCGACATTGGCCAGGCCCAGGCCGGTGCATTCGCGGTTCTTGTCGCTGGGCGTGCTGGTCATCTCGTCGACCACCGCGGCGGTGAGCACCGACTCCAGCAGCCCGACCATGGCAATGGCGATGGCAGGCAGCGCGATGATGCGCAGCGTCTCCCAGGCCAGCGGCACCTCGGGCAGCCCAAAGGAGGGCAGCGCATCGGGCAGGTGGCCCAGGTCGGCCACGGTGGCCACCGGCAGGCCCAGGCCCGCGGCCAGCAGCGTCAGCACCAGCACGCAGATCAGCGGCGAGGGAATGGCCGCCAGCGCCGGCCGGCCCATGCGCCGCGCGGCCCAGGGCAGGCCATAGATCAACGCCAGCCCCAGCGCCAGCAGTGCCCAGCCCGCGCCATTGGCATTGCGCAGATGCGGCAGCTGCGCGCTGAAGATCAGGATGGCCAGCGCGTTGACGAAGCCGGTGCGTACCGAACTCGAAACGAAGCGCACCAGCAGCCCCATGCGCAGCCAGCCGAAAATGATCTGCACCACGCCCGCCAGCAGGCCCGCCGCCAGCAGATACGCCAGGCCATGCGACTGCACCAGCGGCGCGGCCACCAGCGCCACCGATCCCGCGGCCGCCGACACCATGGCCGGGCGCGCCCCGGCAAACGCAATGACGATGCTGATCACGAACGAGGCATACAGCCCCACGGCCGGATCGACCCCGGCGACAAAGGAAAACGCGATGACTTCGGGAATCAGCGCAAAGGTCGCAACCGCACCGGCCAGCAGTTCACGCGGAATGCTGGGCGCCCATTCGGCGCGCAGTCGGGCAAGCATGGGGGTGGCCATAACAATGAACGCGCCGAAGCGCGCCCTGCAGGAAAACAAAAAACGCTATCTTAGGGCCCGGAAACCCAGGCACGCGCACCGCTCAGAGGGGTGTTATGCCCCGTGGCACTTTTTGAACTTCTTGCCGCTGCCGCAAGGGCAAGGATCATTGCGCCCCGGCTGCTCCCCCTTGACGATGGTCTCCTGGCGCGGGCCCATGCTCTTCCACAGCTGGCGCAGGTCGTAGATGCCCCAGATGGCATCGCCATAGGTCTCCACGCGCGCGCGGCTGGTGCTGGCCGGGCCGTTCTCGTCATAGATGCTGACTTCGGGCTTGCCGGTGTCGTCTTCCGTCAGGGCCACGACCGATTCCAGCGCCGCGTCCAGCCACTGCGCGGCTTCCTTGTCGCGCGGCGCGGCCCATTCCTCGGGCCAGTTCTCCACGGCGAACATGAAACCCAATGCCCAGACCTGGCCATAGGAAGGAATTTCCTGGCCTTCCATTTCCGCGCGCTCGTCTTCGGGCAGGCCGGCAATGGCGCCGCGCATGTCCATGGCTTCGGGGTGGAAGCAGCGCTCGTCGTCCAGCGCCCGCACGTCGGCGTCCAGCTGGCGCACGACCTCATCCCAGCGTGCCTGCCACAGCGCGAGGAAACGCTCCTGCTGCGCCTCGTCCTTGAACACATCGAGCTTCGGAAGAGGCGCGCCTTCGGCCACTTCCAGCTCGACGCCATCGCCCAGCAGCATCGGCAGATATTCGGCGGCAGGAATGGGGCGGCGCGTGCAGACCAGCGCCGTGAGGAAGCCATCGCAGAACTCCCACTGCGGGACTTCTTCCTCGCGCGTGCGCAAATCTTCGAGGATCAGGTCCAGCTCTTCCAGCTGGTCGATGTCCAGCGCGGGAGCGTTTTCATTGGTGGGCTCGAGCGCCTCGTCGGCGGAGCTGGGGGTGGTCTGTTCGGTCATTTGGAATCTTTCATGGGGCCCCGGTCAGGGCCGGGGCTGGGGCCTGCAGGCGCCGTGCAGCAGGCGATTGCGCGCAGTGTAGCCGTCCGGCATAGCCACAGCCGGGCATGGGAGTATCCCGGCTTGCCACGCGCCGCACTCAAGCGGCAACAGCCTCGGCGGGTGCGCAGACAGGTGCAGTGTCAGCCTCGGGCGTCCAGAGCAGGATATTGCCCACCGTCGCCCCCAGCGGCGCCAGCCGCTTGCGCAGCGTCAGCACCGCCTTGTCCTTGCTCAGCAGCAGCGCCTGGTGCTGCGCCGCCAGGGCCAGGAAATGCTGGTCGTCCGGGTCCTTGCAGATCACGCGGATCGCCGGCGCCTCGGGCAGATACTCCACTGCGCTGTCGAAGGCCGCCAGCACGCTGTCCGTGCTCAGCCCGTAGAAGGCCACGCGCGGCGCGATCTGCGGATAGCCCAGCACGCGCTCGAGCTCCACGCGCTGCGCGGCATGGGCGATCCAGCGCAGCGCGCCCTCGGCCAGCAGCGCGCGCACCGGTGCGATGGCCGCGTCGTCGAAGACCAGCAGATCCAGCACCATGTTGGTGTCGAGCACCAGGGGACGCGGCCCGGGGCCCGGGTGGCCGGCCCCAGGATTGCAATGCGGCCAGCGCAGCACGATCTTCATGCGGGCTGGCTGCCTGCACCGCCGTCGGTGCTGCGCCGCGGCTTGACGGCACCCTTGATCATGTCGAAGCGGAACATGCGGCACTCGATGGGGCCGTTCCACAGCGGCACGCGGCGCGACTCCTTGAGGCGCATCTTGCCGGGCAGCTTCAGGTCGGGCGTGAGCATCCAGGCCTGCCAGCCGCTGTAGTTCTTCTTCCAGTGGGATGCCAACTGGCCGAAGAACTCGACGCCATCCTCGGTCTGCGCGGTCTCGCGCCCGGCCCGTTCGACCTGGCCCATGCGCTCGGCCGCGTTGCGCCCGGCCGAGCCGGCCGCGGCGATGCGCTCGCCATAGGGCGGGTTGAGCACCATCACGCCGGGCTGCTCGCTCGGCGGCATGCGCTGCAGCGCGTCGCCGCCGCGCAGGTTCACGGCGCTGGCCACGCCCGCGCGCTCGGCATTGCGTTCGGCAAAATCCACCATGCGGTGGGAGACATCGGAGCCGTAGATGCCGACCGGACTCTCGCAGATCGCCGCCTCGGCCTGGCGCAGGATCGCTTCCCAGACATGCGGCTGGAACGGCACCAGCTTCTCGAAGGCAAAGCGGCGCTGGATGCCCGGCGGAATGCGGCAGGCGATCTGCGCCGCCTCGATGACCACCGTGCCGCTGCCGCAGCAGGGGTCGTACAGCGGCTGCGGATTGTCGCCATGCGGGTCCCAGCCGGTCGCGGCAATCATTGCCGCGGCCAGCGTTTCCTTGAGCGGCGCATCGCCCTTGTCCTCGCGCCAGCCGCGCTTGAACAGCGCCTCGCCCGAGGTGTCGATGTAGATCGTCGCCTCGTCCGTGGTCAGGTGCAGGTGCACGCGCACGTCCGGGTAGCGCGTCTCGACATCGGGACGCACGCCGGTCTTGGCGCGGAAGCGGTCGGCAATCGCGTCCTTGACGCGCAGCGCCGCGAAATTCAGGCTGGTCAGCGGGCTGTGCTGCGAGGTGAACTCGATCTTGAAGCTCTCGCGCGGGCTGAACCAGATCTCCCAAGCCACCTCGCTGGCCGCGCGGTACAGGTCGTTCTCGTTGCGGTACATCGAGGTCGAAAGCTGCACCAGCACGCGCTGCGCCAGGCGGCTGTGCAGGTTCAGCAGCAGCGCGTCGCGCCACGAGGCGCGCAGCATCACGCCGCCGCGCCCGACCAGCAGGTCGTGCCCGGTCAGGCCCGTGATGCGGTGGGCCTCGTCGGCCAGATAGTCCTCCACGCCGGCGGCGCAGGGCAAAAACAGTTGCAGTTGGTTCATAGCAGGGCGCCAAGGATACGCGTTTGCCGTCAAATGCGCGCATTGGAGGGCATCTTGCCGGCCCCGCGCGCTATAGCGACTTGCGCAGATTGGCCGGCGCGATCTTCAGCACGTCGCGGTACTTGGCGACGGTGCGGCGCGCGCATTCGATGCCCTGCTCCTTGAGCATTTCGGCCAGCTGGCTGTCCGAGAGAGGCTTGAGCGGATTCTCGGCCGCGACGAACTGCTTGATCAGCGCGCGCACCGCCGTGCTCGAGGCATTGCCGCCGGTCTCCGTGCCCAGGCCCGAGCCGAAGAAATACTTGAGCTCGTAGGTGCCCATCGGCGTGGCCATGTACTTGGCCGTGGTCACGCGGCTGATGGTCGATTCATGCAGCCCCAGCTCGTCGGCGATGTCGCGCAGCACCAGCGGGCGCATCGCCAGCTCGCCATGGGTGAAGAAGTTCCTCTGCCGCTGCACGATGGCCTGCGACACGCGCAGGATGGTGTCGAAGCGCTGCTGGATGTTCTTGATGAACCAGCGCGCCTCCTGCAGCCGCTGCTGCAGCGCCGCGTGCCCCTCGCTGCCCTTGTGGCCGCGCAGCGCGTTGGCATAGATGTCATGCACGCGCAGCCGCGGCATCACCTCGGGATTGAGCTGCACGCTGAACTGCGGCTGGCCGTCGCCGCGGCTGCGCGCCATCTTGCGCACGATCACGTCGGGCACGACCAGGTTGCGCTCCACGTCGGCAAAGCGCCGCCCGGGCCGCGGCTCGAGCCGCGCGATCAGCGCCATGGCCGCGCGCACGCGCTCCTCGCTGGCCGCGCAGGCCTGCATCAGGCGGCGCACGTCGCGGCGCGCCAGCAGGTCCATGGGCTGCGCGCAGATGCGCAGCGCGGTCTGCACGGTGGCCTCGTCGGTCTGGTCGTCGTCCTGCGCCGCGAGGTGCTGCAGCTGCAGGGTCAGGCATTCGGCCAGGTTGCGCGCTCCCACGCCCACCGGCTCGAGCGACTGCAGCAGGCGCAGCGCCACCGTGAAGCGGTGCACCAGTTCCTCCTGCTCCTCCAGTGCATCCGCGCCGGCCAGTCCCGCGGCCAGTTCCTCGAGCGAATCCTCCAGATAGCCATGGTCATCGAGCGACTCGATGAGAAAGCGCAGCGCCGCGCGATCGACCTCGCCCAGCCTGAGCGACAGCGCCTGGCGGTGCAGGTGATCGGTCAGCGACTCGTGGCCGTGCGCCAGGTCCTGGGCCTCGGCGTCGTCCTCGCTGCTGCCATTGCGCGCGCGCGCCTCGCCGCCCCACTCGCTGTCATCGGGCGCGAGATCGCTGCTGCCGTCGCCTTCCCAATCGGGCGCGGCATCGGCCGGCGCAGTGACCTCGCCGGCGTCGGCATCGCCACTGCTGCCCGACATCTCTGCCGACGCATGCTGCGCATCCTCGGCATAGTCGTCGCGCTGCGCCGGCACGTCGGACTGCGCCAGGCCGAATTCCTCGCGCTCGGCTTCTTCCGTGGTGCGTTCGAGAAAGGGGTTGTCGTCGAGCATGTGCTCGACTTCCTGGCTCAGCTCCAGCGTCGAGAGCTGGAGCAGCCAGATCGATTGCTGCAACTGCGGCGTGAGGGCGAGGTGTTGCGATACCCGTAGCGACAGACCCGGCTTCAACGGCGTTCCCCTCCGAACCGGCACAGGCTGATGGACATGGCGCTCACATCCTGAAGTGCTCGCCGAGGTACACCCGGCGCACGTCGGCGTTCTCGACGATCTCGGCGGGCGTGCCCTGGGCCAGCACATGGCCGTCGCTGATGATGAAGGCGTGGTCGCAGATGCCCAGGGTCTCGCGCACGTTGTGGTCGGTGATCAGCACGCCGATGCCGCGTGCCTTGAGGAAGCCGATGATGCGCTGGATCTCGATGACGGCAATCGGGTCGATGCCGGCAAAGGGTTCGTCCAGCAGGATGAAGCGCGGCTGCGTGGCCAGCGCGCGCGCGATCTCGACGCGCCGGCGCTCGCCGCCCGACAGCGCCAGCGCGGGCGAGGCGCGCAGATGGTCCACGCGCAGTTCCTGCAGCAGCGCCAGCAGGCGGCGCTCGATCTCGTCGCGGGTCAGGGGCCGGCCCTGCTCGTCGCGCTGCAGCTCGAGCACGGCGCGCACGTTGTCCTCCACGCTGAGCTTGCGGAAGATCGATGCTTCCTGCGGCAGGTACGACAGCCCCAGGCGCGAGCGCTGGTGGATCGGCATGTTGCCGACCGCCTGGTCGTCGATGAAGATGTCGCCGGCATCGCAGCGCACCAGGCCGACGATCATGTAGAAGGAAGTGGTCTTGCCGGCGCCGTTGGGGCCGAGCAATCCCACGACCTCGCCCTTCTGCACCGCCAGCGAGACGTCCTTGACCACCTTGCGGCTGCCGTAGGACTTGGCCAGATGCTTGACTTCGAGGCGGCTGGATTCGGGCTGCGGGGAGGTTGCGTTCACGGAAGCGCCGCTCACTGGTTCGAGGGAAGGGTGGTGCTGGGCCGAAGGTTCGTGGCCGGCGCGGGCGCCGCGGCCGGCGGCAGCTCCTTGGGGGCAAGCACGGCGCGCACGCGCCCGCCGGATGCGGCGCCGGTGGCGCCACCCGGAGCACGGGCCTGGCCGTCCACGGTGAACACATCGGTCAGGTTGTTGTAGACGATGACCGCGCCGGTGATCTCGTCGGTCAGCGCCGTTCCGCGCAGGCGGCGCAGTTCGCCGCGGCGGATCAGCCGGACGTTGTCGGCCTTGCCGTCGTATTCGATGACCTCGGCCTCGCCCTCGACGAATTCATCGGGTTGCCCCGGCTGGGTATCGCGCTTTTGCCGGAAGAAGGCGCGCTTGCCCGCCTCGGCCTTCACCGTGCCGAACTGGTAGCCCTGGGCATCCTGGCGCACGTCCAACTGCGCGCCGCGCAGCACGATCGAGCCCTTGGTCATCACCACGTTGCCGGTGAAGACGCTGGTCTGCTGCAGTTCATCGTGGCGCAGCGCATCGGCCTCGATGTTCATGGGCTTGTTGCGATCGGCTCTTTCGGCCTGCACCGCGCCGCAGGCAAGGGCTGAAAGCAGGAGAAGGGGAAGTAGGCGTTTTTTCATGGAGGGCACGAATCTTGCGACCATTGTAGGGCGTGTGACCCATTAAATCCCAGGCACCGCCTGGAACCCCGTGCGTGGATGGCCCCGCCCGGCAAGTCCATGGCGCCAGCAGGCACAAAAAAGCCCGCGCAAGGCGGGCCCGTCATGCAGGGGCCGCGGCCCCGCGTGGCCTCAGCCCTTGCGGCTCAGGGCGATCAGATGGTCCGTCACGCGCAGCACGTTGGCCATGTTGCCAGCCATCGTGCCATCGGTGTAGTAGCGGCCGGCCACGCCGATCGAGGGCACGCCCTCGACGTTGTATTCCTGCTGCAGCTGGGTCGCCTTGCGCACCTGGTTGGAGACCGTGAAGGAGTTGTAGCTTTCCTTGAACTTGTTCACGTCCACGCCCTGCTTCCCGACCCATTCGAAGATGTCCTCGTCCTTGGCCAGGCGGTTGCGCTCGACGTGGATCGCACGGAACACCCTGGGGTGCACTTCATCGAGCTTGCCCATGGCCAGCAGCGCGTAGTAGAGCTTCTGCTGGGGGATGAAGCTGGCGTTGAAGCCCACGGGCACGCGCTGCACCACTACATCGGCGGGCGCCGCTGACTTCCAGGCCGCGAACGCGGGCTCGAAGGAATGGCAATGCGGGCAGCTGTACCAGAAGAACTCGAGCACCTCGACCTTGCCGGCGCCGGCCGTGGTGGCGACGGGCTTGCCCAGCTTGGCGTAATCCTTGCCTTCCTTGAACGCAGCCTGGGCCAGCGCGGGCGTGGCCACGAAAGAAAGAGCGGATGCGGAAGCTGCGGCAGCGGCAGCCAGGGAAAAATCACGGCGTTTCATGGAACAACACTCCTGGTTCGGTTCGTAAGTCAGAGGGGTGGCGCGCCAAAAAGTTCAGCGCTGCACGCGCACCAGCGCGGAATCCACGCCTGCGCCCTCGAGCCTGGTCTTGAGCTGCTCGGCATCGTCGCGCTTGCCGAAAGGACCCACGCGCACGCGGAACACCGTGCGGCCGTTCTGCTCGCGCTCGCTCACGCGCGACTCCCAGCCCAGCATCGCCAGCTTGGCGCGTTGCGCCTCGGCATCGGAGGGGCTGCGGAAGGCACCGGCCTGCACGAAGTAATTGAAGCTCTCGGCCGCGCTGGCCTCGGCCGACTTGGCTTTGACCAGATCACCCAGCGGATCGCTGGATTTGCCCGCTGTGCTGGTCTTGGGCTCGGGCTTGGGCGGCAACGTCACCGGTGCCACGGGTTGCGATGCCGCAGTCGTCGCCGGCGCTGCATCCGGCGCCGGCGCGGCCGCCACGCCATCCGCGGCAGGCGCTGCCACCTCGGGTGCCGCCGGCACTGTGATGCGCGCCGGGTTCTTGCCGTACAGGGGCGAGTTCGGATCCCAGTCCTTGTTCTTCCTGGCTTCGGCCGCGTCCTGGTCGGCGTTCTTGGCCTTGCTCAGGAAGGGCATCGGCACCTTGCTGACATAGACCGCCACGCCCAGGGCCGCGCCCAGGCCGAAGATGATGCCGAGAATGATGCCGAGAACGGTGCCGCCGCGTTGCTGTGTCTTCATGATGTGATCGGTTTACATGCGTTCTGGAGCGGACACGCCCAGCACCGCAAGGCCATTGTGCAATACCTGGCGGGTCGCGCTGATCAATGCCAGGCGTGCCAGCTTCACCGTTTCGTCGTCGACCAGGATGCGCTCCGCATCGTAGTAGCTGTGGTAGGCCGCGGCCAGGTCGCGCAGGTAGAAGGTCACGTCGTGCGGCGCATTGCCCTGCGCGGCGGCTGTGAGCATGTCCGGGTACTTGGCCAGCTGCAGCATCAGCGCCTGGGCCTGCGGGCCTTCCAGCGCCGACAGGTCCACGTCCTTGAGCGTGGCCGCATCGCCGCCCCAGGCCTTGAGCACCGAGCAGATGCGCGCATGCGCGTACTGCACGTAATAGACCGGGTTGTCGTTGTTCTGCGCCACCGCCAGGTCGACGTCGAAGGTGTACTCGGTGTCGGGCTTGCGGCTGAGCAGGAAGAAACGCACCGCATCCTTGCTGGTCCACTCGATCAGGTCGCGCAGCGTCACGTAGGAGCCCGCGCGCTTGCTGATCTTGACCTCCTCGCCGCCGCGCACCACGCGCACCATGGTGTGCAGCACGTAGTCGGGATAGCCCTGGGGGATGCCCACATCGGCGGCCTGCAGGCCGGCGCGCACCCGCGCGATCGTGCCGTGGTGGTCCGTGCCCTGGATGTTGATGACCTTGGTGAAGCCGCGCTCCCACTTGGCGATGTGGTAGGCCACATCGGGCACGAAGTAGGTGTAGCCGCCGTCGCGCTTGCGCATGACCCGGTCCTTGTCGTCTCCGTAGTCGGTCGACTTGAGCCACAGCGCGCCATCGAGCTCATAGGTATGGCCGTTGGCCATCAGGCGCTCGACCGTGCGGTCCACGCGGCCCGAGGTGTAGAGGCTGGACTCGAGGTAGTACTCGTCGAAGCGCAGGTTGAAGGCCTGCAGGTCCTTGTCCTGCTCGTTGCGCAGGTAAGCCACGGCGAACTGGCGGATGTTGTCCTGGTCCTCGACATCGCCGTTGGCGGTGAATTCGCGGTCGTCGGCCTTGACGGTCTTCTTTGCCAGGAAATCGTTGGCGATGTCCTGGATGTAGTCGCCGTTGTAGAACGCCTTGCTGGCCGGGTTCTCGGGATCGACGGGCCAGCACTCGTCGCCGGGCTTGAAGCCCTTGGCGCGCAGCTGCGTGCTGTTCGTCAGCGTCTGGATCTGCACGCCCGCGTCGTTGTAGTAGAACTCGCGGTGCACGTCCCATCCCTGGGTCGTGAACAGGTTGCACAGCGCATCGCCGAGCGCGGCCTGGCGGCCATGGCCCACATGCAGCGGGCCGGTGGGGTTCGCGGAAACGAACTCGACCAGCAGCTTTTCGGCGCGGCGCGGCTGGAAGCCAAAGGCCTCCTTGGCCGAGAGCACCTCGCGCACGACTTCCTGCTTGGCGGCGGGCTTGAGCCGCACGTTCAGGAAGCCGGGGCCGGCGATCTCCAGCGCCTCGACCCAGCGCGCGAAAGCGGGGGTGGCCATCAGCGCATCGCTGAGCGCCTGCGCCAGCTGCCGGGGATTTTGCTTGGCGGCCTTGGCCAGCTGCATGGCGGCGGTGCAGGCGAAATCGCCATGCGCGGCCACCTTGGGAGATTCGAAAGCGGCGCGCGCACCGGCGCCGGGCGACAATTTATCCAGCTCGGCGGCCAAAGCCGCGAGCAATTCCTGTTTGACGGAGAGCATCGAAGGATTTTACGTGCCCGCTTCGCTTTATGCCGCCAACGAAGATTCGACCGTGGCGCATGTACGTCAGCCGCCGTGCCCGTTCACCCTGAGCCTGTCGAAGGGAACCAGCGCCTGGTCCCTGGGCAGCCCTACATCCCCCGTGCCCAAAACACCGCCACCACCGCAATCACCGGCACCAGATGCGCCTGCAGCATGATCCAGCGCCGCGTGCTTGCCACCTCCTGCGCATCAGGCAGTGCCTGGCCTTCGGTCAGGTTACGCACCCAGCGGCGGAAGGCCAGCGAAGGCTTGATCGACAGCAGCCCCACCAGGACGAACAGTGTCATCTTGACGTGGAACAGCGGCTGCGAGACATACCACGCCATGCCCTTGGTGCCCCAGTAAAGCCGCGCCAGCCCGGTCAGCAGCAAGGCCACGGCGGCAAACAGGTAGATCACATCCAGGCGCGCGAGCCGCCGCACCACCGCGGCATTCATCCATTCGCTGCGGCACAGCGCCGCCTGGCTCGAAAGAAAGACCACCAGGGTCAGGATGGCCACCAGATGCAGGGCCGCGAGCAGTGCTTCGAGGGTCATGGGGATACTCCGTTCTTCCAGAATTCGGCTTGTTGGTAATGGTGCTTCAGATAGTCGATCCACAGACGCACGCGCAGCGGCATGTGCTTGCGCTGGGGAAAAACCACATAGATGCCGTTGGGCGGCGCCGCGAACTCCTCCAGCACGGCCACCAGCCGGCCGGCCGCGATCTCGGCCTCGACCTCCCAGGTACTGCGCCAGGCAATGCCCCAGCCGCCCAGGCACCAGTCATGCAGCACCTGGCCATCCGAGCAGTCGAGCGGTCCGCCCGACTTGAAATGCACCACATCGTGCGTGCTTTGGTCGGGTTGCGCAATGCGGAATGCCCAGCCCCGGGTCTGCGAGGCATCGCTCGACAGCGTGAGGCAGTCGTGCTGCGCGAGCTCGCTCGGGTGTTCGGGCACGCCCCGGCGCGCGAGATAGGCCGGCGTGGCCACGCACAGGCGGCGGTTGTCGGCAATGCGCACGCTGACCAGCGAGGAGTCGGGCAGGTCGCCCACACGCACCGCGCAGTCGAAGCCCTCGCCGGCCAAGTCCACCACGCGGTCGCTGAGGTTCAGCGAGATGCTGACCTCGGGGTGCAGGTCGCGAAAGCGCGGCACCAGCGGCGCCACATGGCGCCGGCCGAAGCCCGCGGGGGCAGTGATGCGCAGATGGCCCGTGGCCTTGACGCCACCTGCCGACACGCTGGCTTCGGCGTTGGCCACATCCGACAGCAGCCGCTGGCAGTCTTCGAGAAAAGCGCTGCCTTCATGGGTCAGCGAGATGCGCCGCGTCGTGCGCACCATCAGCTTGACGCCCAGATGCTCCTCGAGCGCGTCCAGCCGCCGCCCCATGATGGCTGGGGCCACGCCTTCGGCCTTGGCCGCGGCCGTGAGGCTGCCCTTGGTCGCCACCGACACGAATGACTCGAACGCCTTGAGTTTGTCCATGCTCTGATTATGGACAAAAAGCTGGACCTCGCCGCGCGCCGCCTCCGGCACTTTTGCATAAAAGTCACGAGTTCTGTACTTTCCAGGCGGTTTATAACTGCAAACAATTCAAATACAGTAGCTCATCTTCTGCCGACGCCTCTTTTTCCATTCCAAGGTTTATTCATGACCGATCGCACCACCGTCCATGGCCTGCAGGTAGCCAACGAACTACACCGATTCATCAACGACGAGGTGCTGCCCGGCACGGGCGTGGCGCCCGAGGCGTTCTGGCAGGGCTTCGACGCCCTGGTCAACGACCTGGCGCCGCGCAATGCCGCGCTGCTGGCCGAGCGCGACCGCCTGCAGGCCGCGCTCGACACTTGGCACAAGGCCCACCCCGGCCCGATCACCGACATGGCGGGCTATCGCGCCTTCCTCACCCGCATCGGCTACCTGGTCGATCCCCCGCAGAACGTGCAGGCCACGACCTCCGGTGTGGATGCCGAACTCGCCACCCAGGCCGGCGCGCAGCTGGTGGTTCCCATCCTGAACGCGCGCTACGCGCTCAACGCCGCCAACGCGCGCTGGGGCTCGCTGTATGACGCGCTCTACGGCACAGACGCCATCAGCGAGGCTGATGGCTGCGAGAAGGGCCAGGGCTACAACCCCAGGCGCGGCGCCAAGGTCATTGCCTTCGCGCGCGATGTGCTGGACCAGGCCGCCCCGCTGGCTACCGGCTCGCACCAGCAGGCGACGAAGTACGCCGTGGTGAACGGCCATCTGAGCGTCACGCTGTCGGCCGGCCTGAGCACCGGCCTGCAGGACGCCTCCAAATTCGTCGGCTACCAGGGCAGCCCCGATGCGCCCTCGTCGATTCTGCTGAAGAACCATGGCTCGCACCTCGACATCCGCATCGACCGCAGCACTGCCATTGGCCAGAGCGACGCCGCCGGCGTCAGCGACGTAGTGCTCGAAGCCGCGCTGTCGACGATTCTCGATCTCGAGGACTCGATTGCCGCCGTGGACGCCGAGGACAAGGTGCTGGGCTACCGCAACTGGCTGGGCATCCTCAACGGCACCCTCACCGACACCTTCCAGAAAGGCGGCAAGAGCGTCACGCGCGGGCTCAACCCCGACCGCGAATACACCGGCGCCGACGGCCAGCCGCTGAAACTGCACGGCCGCTCGCTGATGTTCGTGCGCAATGTCGGGCATCTGATGACCAACCCCGCGGTCCTTTGGGGCGCCGAGGGCAAGGAAATTCCCGAAGGCATCCTCGATGCCGTGGTGACCACGGCCATCGCCATCCACGACCTCAAGGGCCTGGGCAAGGCCGGCATCCGCAACAGCCGCGAAGGTTCGGTCTACATCGTCAAGCCCAAGATGCACGGCCCTGACGAAGCCGCCTTTGCCAATGAACTGTTCGGCCGCGTCGAACAGGTGCTGGGCCTGCCGGCCAACACCGTCAAGCTGGGCATCATGGACGAGGAGCGCCGCACCAGCGTCAACCTCAAGGCCTGCATTGCCGCCGCTGCCGCGCGCGTGGCCTTCATCAACACCGGCTTCCTGGACCGCACGGGCGACGAGATGCACACCGCCATGCACGCCGGACCGATGGTGCGCAAGGCCGAGATGAAGGCCAGCGCCTGGCTGCCCGCCTACGAGCGCAACAACGTGCTGGTCGGCCTGGGCCTGGGCCTGCGCGGCCGTGCCCAGATCGGCAAGGGCATGTGGGCCATGCCCGACCTGATGGCCGACATGCTGGAGCAGAAGATCGCCCATCCCAAGGCCGGCGCCAACACCGCCTGGGTGCCCTCGCCCACGGCCGCCACGCTGCATGCGCTGCATTACCAGCAGGTCGATGTCGCCGAGGTCCAGGCACAGCTGGAGAAAACCGACGCAGACGCCGAGCGCGACAATCTGCTGGAAGGTCTGCTGCAGGTGCCGGTGGTCATGGAAGCCCAATGGACCGATGCCGAAAGGCAGCAGGAGCTCGACAACAACGTGCAGGGCATCCTGGGCTATGTCGTGCGCTGGATCGACCAGGGCGTGGGGTGCTCCAAGGTGCCCGATATCCACGACGTCGGCCTGATGGAAGACCGCGCCACGCTGCGCATCTCCAGCCAGCACATCGCCAACTGGCTGCTGCATGGCGTGGTGAGCGAAGCCCAGGTGCGCGCCACCCTGGAGCGCATGGCCGCCGTGGTCGACCAGCAGAACGCCGGCGATCCGCTGTACCGTCCGATGGCGGGCAACTTCGACACTTCCTACGCCTACCGCGCCGCCTGCGACCTGATCTTCAAGGGCCTGGAGCAGCCTTCCGGCTACACCGAACCCCTGCTGCACGCCTGGCGTCAGAAGGTCAAGGCGGCGGTCTAATTCGTCTGTCCTGCCTGGGCAGCCCCGTCGAAGGATCGAAGGGCAGATGGCCTCTCATCCGTTCGCCCTGAACTTGTTCCAATCCGTTCGCCCTGAGCTTGTCGAAGGGTGGACGGCCCCCTTCAATAAATGGGCAAGGCTCTACACTTCGGCATGCCCCGTGTTGTAGTGCCCTCCTCTCCCGATCCCACCCGCTGCCCACTGTGCGGCCGCAGCAACCAGTGCGCGATCAGCGCAGATATGCCGCCCGAGGACTGCTGGTGCATGGACGCCACCATCGCGCCCGCAGTGCTGGCGTCGATCCCCAAAGAAGCGTTGGACCAGTCCTGTCTGTGCCCAGCCTGTGCCGCCCGTCAAGGCCCCGACCATCCGTGCGCGCCGATATGATTCCTGTTTTTTCACTTGGAGTTCTCATGCCCACCTACCACATTGAAATGCTCGAAGGCCGTACGGTTGAACAGAAGAAGAAGCTCGTCGCCGAGATCACCCGCGTCAGCGTCGAAGTGCTCGGTGGTTCACCCGAATCGGTCGATGTCCTCATCACCGATGTCAAGCGCGAAAACTGGTCCACTGGCGGCGTGCTCTGGTCGGAACGCAGTTGAACGGTGCCGCACCACAACGTCCTGGCGCAAGGCCGGGACGGGACTGCCGCCCCCGCGGCAGCTTGGGGACCGGCAAGGCCTCGGCGCACCGAGCGCACACTTTCACCCCGATTCACACGCTTTTGCGCACAGAACGCGCAGCTGGCGCTAGGCTATAGGCCCGTCCTGCGCTTTTCCCCTGTTTTCTCTCGACCCCACCATGTGCCAGCTTCTTGGAATGAATTGCAATACCCCGACCGACGTGCGCTTCAGCTTCAGCGGCTTTGCGCAGCGTGCGGGCAACACCGGCGATCACACCGATGGCTGGGGCATTGCATTTTTCGAAGACAAGGGCCTGCGCCACTTCGTGGACCATCAGCGCGCAGTCACCTCCCCCGTGGCCCAGCTGATCCGCGAATATCCGATCAAGAGCTGCAACGTCATTGCCCATATCCGCAAGGCCACGCAGGGCGTGACCAGCCTGCAGAACTGCCACCCCTTCGTACGCGAGCTCTGGGGCCGCAACTGGGTCTTCGCGCACAACGGCGACCTCAAGCAATACGCGCCCAAGCTGCACAGCCATTTCCGCCCCGTGGGCGACACCGACAGCGAGCGTGCCTTCTGCTGGATCATGCAGGAGTTGTGGAAATCGCACGCCGGCCTGCCCAGCATCGAGGAGTTGACTCACACGCTGCGCGAACTGGCCGCGCGCATCGCGCCGCACGGTACCTTCAACTTCCTGCTGTCCAACGGCGAAGCCCTGTGGGCGCATGCCACCACGGCGCTGTGCTACACCGAGCGCCGTTATCCATTCACGCATGCCCACCTCGCGGACGAGGACCTGAGCGTCGATTTCTCCGCGGAAACCACGCCCAACGACAAGGTCGCCATCATCGTCACGGCTCCCCTGACCAAAAACGAGGAATGGACGCCTTTCAACTCTGGCGAGCTGAAGGTATTTGTCAATGGCACCTGCCTGTCGCCTCCGTCTCCTGCCCTACGCTGAGACAACGGCGAAACAAAAAGAGAGCGCACAGCGCTCTCTTTTTGTTTCCGCCAACCAGACATGCATTGACAACGACATTGGAAATTTAATATAACTATCAAATTAAATAATCAATTTCATATATTTATGACGCGCTTTCCGACATCCATTTCTCGGCAGCAAAGTGCACCCGTGCCCACCCTGTGGAACTGCGCTTGCATGCACGGACCCAGCTTTTCTCGGCTTGCATAAGCATCGATAAGCGCCTGCACTACGAAAGCGCTGCATGCCAAGCCATAAGCGCTCGAGATGGCACCGCCTGCGCAAACCGGTGGTCGGGCTGCTGGTGGCGGCGGCACATGGCGCATTGTTGGTGGCCATTGCCGTCCATACACCCATCAGGCCAGATCAGGACTTAGCGCAACGACGCGAAGCCATGCAACTGATTGAAGTCACAGCGGTGCGCACGATACCCCCTCCCGCTGCACCGTCCCCAGTGAAAGTGACAGCCCAAAAAACCTCCGCCGTACCTGGCTTTGTTACCCGGCGGTCACGCGCTGCTACACCGCATCAAATGCAGCAGATGGCTTCCGCCACTGATCATGCGACCGCGACCAGCACAGCGGCGGATACTCCCACTGAGCATGCTCCCGAGGCCAACACAGCGGTAAACACCACCAACAGCGTACCGCCCCCGCTGAAACTTGACCCAGAGACGATGCGTAAAGCCGCTCAGCAAGTGAAGCCGTCCAATAAAGCCATTGATCTCATGCCCCCCAACAGGCCGTCAGGGGAGCATTCACGCAGCGGTACTGTGTTGGCCAAAGGTATTGCAGCCGCCCAGCATGGAGATTGCATGCACGGGGAATATTCTGGTAGTGGAGCAGGTCTTTTGAGCGCTCCGTTCCTGGCGGCAGCCTATGTGCGAGGGCATTGCGCAAGATAAAGCAGCCCAGAAAAACAAAACCCCCAGGCCTTTGGGGCGCTGGGGGTTTGCTTGCTGTAAGAGCCTGACAATGACCTACTTTCACACGGGAACCCGCACTATCATCGGCGCAAAGTCGTTTCACTGTCCTGTTCGGGATGGGAAGGAGTGGAGCCAACTTGCTATGGTCATCAGGCATAACTTTTTGCTTTCCTGATCGGTTTGTTGATCAGGTCGGCGAATTCATAGAGACTGAAATCAGATTTATTTTGACTGCGCCATCTTTGGCATAACTGTCTTCGATCCGCTGGGGATCAAAGTTATAGGGTCAAGCCTCACGAGCAATTAGTATTGGTTAGCTTAACGCATTGCTGCGCTTCCACACCCAACCTATCAACGTCCTGGTCTCGAACGACTCTTCAGGGGGGTCAAGCCCCCGGCAGATCTCATCTTGAAACGAGTTTCCCGCTTAGATGCTTTCAGCGGTTATCTCTTCCACACTTAGCTACTCGGCAATGCCACTGGCGTGACAACCGATACACCAGAGGTGTGTCCACTCCGGTCCTCTCGTACTAGGAGCAGGCTTCCTCAAATCTGCAGCGCCCACGGAAGATAGGGACCAAACTGTCTCACGACGTTTTAAACCCAGCTCACGTACCTCTTTAAATGGCGAACAGCCATACCCTTGGGACCGACTACAGCCCCAGGATGAGATGAGCCGACATCGAGGTGCCAAACACCGCCGTCGATATGAACTCTTGGGCGGTATCAGCCTGTTATCCCCAGAGTACCTTTTATCCGTTGAGCGATGGCCCTTCCATACAGAACCACCGGATCACTATGTCCTGCTTTCGCATCTGCTCGACTTGTCAGTCTCGCAGTTAAGCACGCTTATGCCATTGCACTATCGTCACGATGTCCGACCGTAACTAGCGTACCTTCGAACTCCTCCGTTACGCTTTGGGAGGAGACCGCCCCAGTCAAACTGCCTACCATGCACTGTCCCCGATCCCGGTAAGGGACCTAGGTTAGAACCTCAAACACACCAGGGTGGTATTTCAACGTTGGCTCCATGAGAACTAGCGTCCTCACTTCAAAGCCTCCCACCTATCCTACACAGATCTGTTCAAAGTCCAATACAAAGCTACAGTAAAGGTTCATGGGGTCTTTCCGTCTTTCCGCGGGGAGATTGCATCATCACAAACATTTCAACTTCGCTGAGTCTCTGGAGGAGACAGTGTGGCCATCGTTACGCCATTCGTGCAGGTCGGAACTTACCCGACAAGGAATTTCGCTACCTTAGGACCGTTATAGTTACGGCCGCCGTTTACTGGGACTTCAATCAAGAGCTTGCACCCCATCATTTAATCTTCCAGCACCGGGCAGGCGTCACACCCTATACGTCCACTTTCGTGTTTGCAGAGTGCTGTGTTTTTATTAAACAGTCGCAGCCACCGATTTTTTGCAACCGCTTTGGGCTCCCCTTGTGCAGGATCACCTACTTGCGGCATACCTTCTCCCGAAGTTACGGTATCAATTTGCCGAGTTCCTTCTCCAGAGTTCTCTCAAGCGCCTTAGAATACTCATCTCGCGCACCAGTGTCGGTTTGCGGTACGGTCGTGTGTAGCTGAAGCTTAGTGGCTTTTCCTGGAAGCTGGGTATCACTCACTTCGGCTGCAAGCAGCCTCGTTATCACCCCTCATCTAAGCCCGGCGGATTTGCCTACCGGACAC